>DATFOB010000040.1:0-114603 GCA_035266025.1 Solirubrobacterales bacterium | reverse complement strand
GGTTGAGGGGACGATGCGCTCCTGGGCGGTGCCGAAGGGCCCTTCGATGGACCCGGCCGTGAAGCGCCTGGCGATCGAGGTCGAGGACCACTCCCTCAGCTACAACGACTTTGAGGGGACGGTCGCGGGCGGGCGCGTGATCGTCTGGGACCGCGGGACCTACGAGCAGGGTGGCCGGGTTCCCTGGCCGGAGGCGCTGGCGCGCGGGCACGCGGTCTTCGTCCTCCACGGGGAGAAGCTCAGCGGCGGCTTCGCGTTGCAGCGCACCCGCCGCGGCGAGAAGCCGCAGTGGCTGCTGATCAAGCGCAGGGACGAGCTGGCGCGGCCGGGCTTCGACGTGGTGGCGGAAGAGCCGCGCTCGGTGCTCAGCGGCAAGACGCTCTGACCCGCCTCAAGGAATTAGAAGAAAACGCCGATGTGGCCAAAGTGGACAATTGGTCTAAGCACTGGGCGCGTTCGCGGTGGCTCGCCTTCTCGGCGGCAACGCTGCTCGCGGCCCTGTTGGCCCTCTACGCCGCGGTCATCCTCTGGACGCTCGGGAGCCTCGAGATGCAGGACGCGGTCGGCCGCTGGATCTACGACGCCGTCGTCCTCGGCGCGGCGCTGATCGTCCTCTGGCGGGCGATCGCGGTCAAGGCGGAGCGGACGGCCTGGTTGGCGCTCGGCGGCGGCCTGCTGCTCTGGGCGCTCGGCCAGACCTACTACTCGGTCTTCCTCTACTACGTCGACCCGGCGCCGTTCCCCTCGCCCGCCGACGCGGGCTTCCTCGGCTTCTATCCGGCCGCGTTCGCCGGGCTGGTCCTGTTGCTGCGCGCGCGGGCTCCGCAGCTGGAGCCGCTGGCCTGGGTTGACGGCCTGATCGGCGCCCTCGCCGTCGCCGGGGTCGCCGCGGCGCTGATCTTCCCGCCGGTGCTGGAAGCACTGGGGGGAAGCCCGGCCGGGGTTGCCGTCAGCCTCGCCTACCCCTGCGCCGACCTCGTCCTGCTCGGGCTCCTCAGCGGCGCCTTCGCGGCCTCCAAGTGGCGCACCCGGTCGAGCTGGCTGCTGATCGCGGCAGCGCTCCTGCTCTTCGCCGCCGCCGACGTCGTCTACCTCTCGGTCGGCGGCCAGTCGACCGCCGCCTTGAACTTCGCCAGCGTCGGCTGGCCGCTGGCGTTCCTGCTGCTGGCTGTCGTCTCCTGGCTGCCGGCGAGCGAGAGCGCCGCCGCGCCCAGCCGCGGAGAGGGGCGCCGGATCCTCGTGCCGCTGGGGATGGGCACGGCCGGCGTCGTTCTGCTCGCGATCGGCAGCTTCACCCCGATTGGTGCGATTGCAGTGGCCCTGGGCGTCGCCTGCCTTGTCGCGGTCCTGCTCCGGCTCGCCTTCACCTTCAACGAGAACACGCGGATGCTGGCCGCCAGCCGGGAGGAGGCGGTTACCGACGCGCTCACCGGCCTCGCCAACCGGCGGCGGCTGATGGAGGACCTCGACCGGGCGATGACGGCGAGCCCGCCGGAGGCGATGGTCCTGGCGCTCTTCGACCTCGACGGCTTCAAGGCCTACAACGACAGCTTCGGCCACCCGGCGGGGGACGACCTCCTGCGCCGGCTCGGCGGCCAGCTGGCGGCGGCGATGGAGCCCCACGGGCGCGGCTACCGCCTCGGCGGCGACGAGTTCTGCATCCTCGCCTCGACCCGCGCCGAGTCCGCGGAAGCGATCTGCAAGGCCGGCGAGGAGGCGCTCTCCGACCGCGGCCAGGGCTTCGCCGTCGGCGCCTCCTGGGGCAAGGTGCTGATTCCGGTCGAGGTGGTGACGGCGACCGAGGCCCTGCGCCTCGCCGACCGCCGCATGTACGCGACCAAGGGCCTGCGCGCCGGCTCGGCCCGCAGCCAGACCCGCGGCGTCCTGCTGCAGGTGCTGCAGGAGCGCGAGCCGGAGCTGGAGCGCCACCTCGAGGGAGTCGCCCGCCTCGTCTCGGTCTTCGGCCGCCTCCTCTCGATGGAAGCCGAGGAGCTCGACATCCTGATCCGGGCGGCCGAGCTGCACGACATCGGCAAGATCGCGATCCCCCACGACGTTCTCAGCAAGCCAGGACCGCTGTCCCAGGAGGAGTGGGTGCTGATGCGCAAGCACACCCTGATCGGCGAGCGCGTGCTCGAGGCCGCGCCCGCCCTCGGCAAGGTCGCGAAGCTGGTCCGCTCGACCCACGAGCGCTGGGACGGAGAGGGCTATCCGTACGGCCAAGCCGGTCGCGAGATCCCCCTCGGCGCCCGCGTCATCCTCATCTGCGACGCCTACAACGCGATGACCGAAGGCCGCCCCTATCGGGCGGCGATCTCCAAGCAGGAGGCGGTGGAGGAGCTGCGGCGCGAGGCCGGCAAGCAGTTCGACCCGGACCTCGTCGGCACCTTCGTCGACAAAGTCCTACCGGCGATCGCTCAGAGCCAGCTCGTGGTCGCCGGGTCCGCCTCGCCCTCGAAGTAGCGCTCGAGGACCTGCCCGAAGACGGGCTGCTCGGGCGCCACCCCGGCGAACAGGGTCATCGAGGAGCGGAGCTTGGCGGCGTCGATCGCGCCGAGGATCTCGACCGCCGACTTGCCTTCGTGCTCCAGCAGCGCCCGCGAGCAGGCGATCAGGCGCGGCCCGAGGACCGGATGGGCGAGGTAGTCGCGGGCTTCCTGGGGCGAGGCGATCGCGTAGGTGCGGGACATCTCGCTCTGCCCGAGCCCGGCGCGCTGGGGGAAGACGAACCACATCCAGTGGCTGCTCTTGCGGCCGGCGCGGAGCTCGGCGAGGGCGCGCTCGTAGGTGCCGCCGCTGTCCTGGGCGGCGGCGAACCGCTGGAGGTCGTGGCGCATGAGATCCATTGTCGCCTTTGTCTCGCTATACGCCACTAAAGCGACAATCGACCTCTACGGTGTCGGGATGCCGGCGACCCTCGACGAGCTGACGGTGGCGGATCCGCCGCAAGCTTGGGGCGATTGCGGGTTCGCCGTCGAGGGCGACACCTGTAGCGCCGGGGAGGTGCGGATCCGCTTCGCCTCGGCGGAGGGGGAGAGGGGTCTGCGGGGCTGGTCGCTGCGCGACGTCGCCTCCCTGGACCTCGACGGCCTGCCGACGGCGGAATCGGATCGACCGCCGCTCGGGGAGGCGCCGGCGCACCCGAACGGCGTCACCGGCCTCGACCACGTCGTCGCGATCTCGAGCGACCTCGACCGCACCGTCGCCGCCCTGGTCGCCGCCGGGCTCGACCTGCGCCGCGTTCGCGAGGAGCCGACCCCGGCCGGGGCGCCGCGCCAGGCCTTCTTCCGCCTCGGTGGGACGATCCTCGAGGTCGTCCAGGAGCCGCCGGAAGCGACCGAGCGGCACGGGGGAGACCGGCCCGCCTTCTTCTGGGGCCTCGCCTTCACGGCCCCCGACCTGGAGCGGACGGTTGCTTTCCTCGGCGAGCGGGTGAGCGAGTCCCGGCCGGCGGTGCAGCCGCGGCGACGGATCGCCACCCTCCGCCGCAGCGCCCGGCTGTCGGTGCCGGTGGCATTGATCACGCCGCCCTCTGGCTAGTCGCCCAGCCAGGACCTCCTGGCCAGGGAATACCATGGGCTCTATGGGTGAGTTCCGCTACGAGGGGCACCGCATCTCCTACGACGAATACGGCGAAGGCAAACGCCTGCTCGTCCTCGTCCACGGCCTGCTGATGAACCGCCATATGTTCGACCGGCTGGCGCCGGAACTGGCGGAGCGGGGAAACCGGGTCGTCACCGTCGACATGCTCGGCCACGGGCGCTCGGACCGGCCCGAGGACCTGCGTCTCTACTCGATGCCGCTGTTCGGGCGGCAGCTGGTGGCGCTGCTCGACCACCTCGAGGAGGAGAGCGCGGTGGTCGGCGGTACCTCGCTCGGCGCCAACATCGCGCTGGAGCTGGCGGTCCACAACCCCGACCGGGCACGGGGGCTGTTCATCGAGATGCCGGTCCTCGACAACGCCCTCTCCGCCGTCGCCGCCCTCTTCGCGCCGGTGCTCTTGGGCCTGAAGTTCGGCCGCCCCTTCTTCGAGGGCCTCTCCCTGGCGACGCGGGCGATCCCGCGGACCCACCACCTCGCCGACATCCCGCTCGACTGGGTGCGACAGCGGCCCGGCCCCTCGCAGGCCGTCTTCGAGGGCCTGCTGCTGGGCGAGACCGCGCCCCACCGCGAGGAGCGGGTGAAGATCGACAGCCCGACCCTGATCGTCGGCCATCCGCGCGACCCCCTGCACCCCTTCAGCGACTCCGGGATGCTGCTGGAAGAGCTGCCGAACGCGCGCCTGGTCGAAGCGACCTCGATCCTCGAGTGGCGAACGAACCCGGACCGTCTCAACGACGAGCTCAGCGAGTTCCTCGACGAGGTCTGGGCGCCGCAGCTGCGCGCCGTGGCGGCGGGCTGAAGCCGCTGTCACACTGACTGGCTGATGAGCCAAACCGCCGGCGACAAGCGGGTCGAACGCGACGCGGAGTTCTCGACGATCTCCGGTCAGGAGATCAAGCCGCTCTACACCGAGGCTGACGCTGCGCCCGATCCCGAGGAGCGCATCGGCGAGCCCGGCTCCTATCCCTTCACCCGCGGCCCCTACGGATCGATGTACCGGGGGCGGCTCTGGACGATGCGCCAGTTCGCCGGCTTCGGCACCGTCGAGGAGACCAACGAGCGCTTCCACTACCTGCTCGACCAGGGGCAGACGGGGCTCTCGACCGCCTTCGACATGCCGACCCTGATGGGCTACGACTCCGACCACGAGCGCAGCCTCGGCGAGGTCGGGCGCGAGGGCGTCGCCGTCGACACCCTCGCCGACATGGAGCGGCTCTTCGAGGGGATCCCGCTCGGCGGCGTCACCACCTCGATGACGATCAACGCCCCGGCGGCGATCCTGCTCGCCTTCTACGTGTTGGTGGGGGAGAAGCAGGGCGTCCCGGCCGCCCAGCTCGGCGGCACGATTCAGACCGACATCCTCAAGGAGTACATCGCCCAGAAAGAGTGGTGCTTCCCGGTCGAGCCGGCGATGCGGCTGGTCACCGACATGATCGAGTGGTGCACCGAGAACATGCCGCGCTGGCACCCGGTCTCGATCTCCGGCTACCACATCCGCGAGGCCGGATCGACCGCCCAGCAGGAGCTCGCCTTCACCCTCAAGGACGGCTTCACCTACGTCGAGCGGGCGATCGAGCGGGGCCTTGACGTCGACGACTTCGCCCCGCGCCTCTCCTTCTTCTTCAACTCCCACATCGACTTCTTCGAGGAGATTGCCAAGTACCGGGCGGCGCGCCGGATCTGGGCACGGGAGATGAAGGAGACCTACGGCGCCCGCCGCGCGGAGTCGATGCGGCTGCGCTTCCACACCCAGACGGCCGGGGTCAGCCTGACCGCGCAGCAGCCGCTCAACAACATCGTCCGCACGGCCCTGGAGGCATTGGCCGCGGTGATGGGCGGGACCCAGTCCCTGCACACCAACTCCTACGACGAGGCGCTGGCGCTGCCGACCGAGGAGGCGGTGCGGGTGGCGCTGCGCACCCAGCAGATCATCGCCACCGAGACCGGGGTGCCGAGCACGGCCGACCCGCTCGGCGGCTCCTACTTCGTCGAGAAGCTGACCGACGAGATGGAGGAGGCGGCCTACGGGTACTTCGCCCGGATCGACGAGCTGGGGGGGATGGTCGAGGCGATCCGCCGCAACTTCCCCCAGCGCGAGATCGCCGACGCCTCCTTCCGCTACCAGCAGGAGCTGAACGAACGGCGCCGGATCGTCGTCGGCGTCAACGACTTCACCCAGGACGACGAAGAGCCAACGCCGATCCTGAAGATCGACCCCGGGCTGGAAGGCAAGCAGCGCGACCGCCTCGCGGCGACCAAGGCCGCCCGCGACAGCGCCGCCGTCGAGTCGGCCCTGGCCGAGTTGAAGCAGGTCGCCGCCGGCGAGGGAAACCTGATGCCGCCGATCCTCGAGGCTGCCCGCACCCAGGCCACCGAGGGCGAGATGATCAGCGCCATGCAGGAGGTCTTCGGGACCTACACCGAGTCACCCGTCTTCTAGCGCCCGCCCCGTCGTTTCCAGACTTTTCCTCGCTATGGCGAGGACAATGTCGGAAACGAGATCGAGAAAGGAACCAATGAGTGTCGAAGCCGTAACGCCCGCTTACGAGATCTCCCAGGAGGCGCTGGACCTGCGCGACATGGTCCGCCGGCTGGCCCAGGAGAAGATCGTGCCGCGGGCGGGCGAGATCGATCGCAAGAGCGAATATCCGTGGGACGTGCGGGAGCTGCTCGCCTCCCACGACGTGCTCGGGCTGCCTTTCGACTCGGCTTACGGTGGCACCGGCACCGGGACGTTGGTCCTGCAGATGGCGGTCGAGGAGATCGCCAAGGCTTGTGCTTCCTCGGCCCTGATCCTGATGGTGCAGGAGCTGGGGACGCTGCCGATCCAGCTCTTCGGCTCCGAGGAGCAAAAACAGAGGTGGCTGCCGAAATGCGCCAGCGGCGAGTGGTCGCCTGCGTTCGCGCTGTCTGAGCCCGAGGCGGGCTCTGACCCCGCCGCGATGCGGACGAGCGCCGTCCGCGACGGCGACGAGTGGGTGATCAACGGCCAGAAGGCCTGGATCACCAACTCAGGCGTCGCCGACTTCTACGTCGTCTTCGCCACCACCGACCGCGAGAACCGCCGCACCAGCGCCTTCGTCGTCGAGAAAGACACGCCGGGCTTCGACCCCGGAGCGCTCGAGCACAAGCTCGGGATCAAAGGCTCGCCGACCGGCTCGCCGAGCTTCACCGACGTCCGCGTCCCGCACGAGAACCTGATCGGCGAGGAGGGCAAGGGCCTCTCCGTCGCCCTCGGCACGCTCGAGCGCACTCGCCTCGGCGCCGCCGCCCAGGCGGTCGGGATCGCCCAGGGGGCGACCGACTTCGCCAACGGCTACGCCGCCGAGCGGATCGCCTTCGGCAAGCCGATCAACCGGCTGCAGGCGATCCAGTTCAAGCTCGCCGACATGGAGACCGGCACCGCCGCCGCCCGCGAGCTCCTCTACAAAGCCTGCTCGATGGCCGACAAGGCCGAGCGCCCCGCCGACCTCGGCAAGTGGACCTCGATGGCCAAGCTCTTCGCCTCCGACAACGCGATGAAGGTGACGGTCGAGGCGATCCAGGTCCTCGGCGGCTACGGCTACGTCAACGAGTATCCGGTCGAGCGGATGATGCGCGACGCCAAGATCACCCAGATCTACGAGGGTACGAACGAGATCCAGCGGGTAGTCATAGCTCGGGCGATGGCTTAGTCACTTCTGAGTATTCGTTTTACAGGATTGGAATAGTTGTCCAAGGCGCGCGAGTTCCCGGTAAAGTTGCAGATGCAGCAAGGCGAGAGCCTGGGAGAGATCTCGCAGAATCCTGGTAATCGGCCGGCAGGGCCGACATTCCTATCGAGACCCCGGATAGGAGCGTTGAATAGTTCCCCCAACTGCATCTGCAGAGGCACGACCCCGTGTACACGGACGCTCGGTGCTGGTCGGCGCGGAGAAGTTCCACGTCCGCGGCGTCACCTACGGCACCTTCCGTTCGGAAGGCGGGTCGTCCTTTCCCGCTCCCGAACGGGTGCGGGAGGACTTCGCGGCGATGGCCGCGGCGGGGATCAACGCCGTCCGTACTTACGTGCCGCCGCCGCACTGGCTGCTCGACGCCGCCCTCGAGCACGGCATCCGGGTCATGGTCGGCTTTGCCTGGGAGCAGCATGTCGCCTTCCTTGACGATTCCGACGGTGCGCAACGGATCGCAAGGCGGCTAGCGGACGAGGTCCGCGCCTGCGAGCGGCACCCGGCGATCCTCTGTTACTCGATCGGCAACGAGATCCCGGCGCCGATCGTCCGCTGGCACGACAAGCGGCCGGTCGAGCGCTTCCTCGAGCGCCTGCACTGGGAGGCCAAATCCGCCGACCCCGGGGGCCTCGTCACCTACGTCAATTACCCCTCGACCGAGTACCTCGAGCTGCCCTTCCTCGACGTCTGCGCCTTCAACGTCTTCCTCGAGCAGGAGGGGACCTTCGAGTCCTACCTGGCGCGGCTGCAGAACCTCTCCGGCGACCGGCCGCTGCTGATCACCGAGCTCGGGCTCGACAGCCGCCGCAACGGCGCCGAGGAACAGGCCCGCTCGCTGGAGCGCCAGGTCCGCAGCGCCTTCGCAACCGGCGCCGCCGGCACCTTCGTCTTCGCCTGGACCGACGAGTGGCACCGCGGCGGGCATGATGTCGACGACTGGGACTTCGGCCTGGTCGACCGCGAGCGGGCGCCGAAGCCGGCGCTGGCGGCGGTGGAGCGCGCCTATGCGGCGGTCCCCTTCGCCCCGAACGGACCCTGGACTGCGGTCTCGGTCGTGGTCTGCACCCACAACGGGCAGGCAACGCTGGACGAGTGCCTGGGCCGGCTGCGGACGCTCACCTACCCCGACTACGAGGTGATCGTCGTCAACGACGGCTCCAGCGAGGCCTGCACGGCAATCGCCCGCGCCCACGGCGCCACCTTGATCGAGACCGAGCACCGCGGTCTTGGGCACGCGCGCAACAAGGGGATCGAGGCGGCGCGGGGGGAGATCGTCGCCTTCCTCGACGACGACGCCTATCCCGATTCTGACTGGCTCTACTACATCGCCGCGCTGCTCCGCGCCAACGGCCACGCCGGCGTCGGCGGGCCCAACATCCCGCCCGAGGACGACGGCTTCCTCGCAGAATGCGTGGCGGCCGCCCCTGGCGGGCCGATCCACGTTCTCGTTTCCGACCGCGAGGCCGAGCACGTGCCCGGCTGCAACATGGCCTTTCGCAGGGACGTGCTCGAAGAGGTCGGCTGCTTCGACGAGGGCTTCGAGGTAGCCGGCGACGACGTCGATCTCTGCTGGCGGCTGCAGAAGGCGGGCCGCACGCTCGGGTTCAGCGCCGGCGCCGTGGTCATGCACCGTCGCCGCGACTCGATCCGCCGCTACCTGCGCCAGCAACTCGGCTATGGCAAGGCCGAGGCGCTGCTCGAGCGCAAGTGGCCGACCCGCTACAACCGCGCCGGCTCCTCGCGCTGGTCCGGGCGCATCTACGAGGCGCCGGCGTCGCAGACGCCCAGGCGGCGCTCGCTGGTTCGTTACGGCACCTGGGGCAGCGGCCTCTTCCAGTCGATCTATGACCCGCCGCGGGCGATCTCCAGCATGCTGCAGGCGCCCGAGGGACTGATGCTGGTTGCCCTCCTCGGCGAGATCTCCGCCCTCGGCCTGCTCTGGCAGCCGCTTCTAGTGGCGGCCCCCGCCTTCTTCGCCGCGATCGCCTGGATCCTCGCCGCCGCCACCGCCAACGGCTGGCGCGCCCATCGGCGGGCCCCCGGGGACCCGCTGGGAGAGACACTGAAGCGCCGCGCGGTCACCTCGCTGCTCTTCCTCATGCAGCCGTTTGCCCGTCTCGCCGGTCGCCTCCGCAACGGGCTCTCACCGTGGCGCCGCCGCACCGAGGCGCAGCCGACTCTGCCCTGGCCGCGGACGGTCGAGATCTGGAGTGAACGCTGGCGCGACCCGCAGGCCTGGATCGAGCAGCTGCAGGACGGGCTCGCCGCAGCCGGAGGGTTCGTCCGCAGCGGCGGCCCCTTCGACCGCTGGGATCTCGACCTGCGGGCCGGGGCCTTCGGCGGAGTAAAGATCCGCACCGCCGTCGAGGAGCACGGCGACGGCAGGCAGATGCTGCTGGCCCGGGTCTGGCCGCGGACGACCGCAACCGGGCGCCTGGTCGTCCTGGTGCTGATCCTGCTCGCCTTGGTCGCCGTCTGGCAGGAGCGGCCGGACATCGCGGTCGCGATCTCTGTCGCCCTGCTGATCACCGTCACCTTCGGCCTCGAGGGAATGGCGACGGCGACGCGGCTGGCGCTGGCCGAGCTCGACAAGCTCGACGGCGAGGGGCGGGAGGACGCCGAAGCGGAGGTGGTCAACGTCCCACCCGCCTCCTCGCCGCCGAAGACCCTGGCCCGCCTCCCCGAGGCAGGCCGCAGCGAGCCGAACCTGGTCCGCCAGGTCATCCACCGCCACGACGAGGAGCGGCGATGACGAAACAGGAGAACGGCGCCTGGGAGCTATGGAAGGCGCTGCCGCGGATGAAGCCGTACCTGCGGCCCTACAGGAAGACCCTGATCGCGCTGCTGGCGCTGACGGTTCTGGCGGCCATTCTCGCTCTCGCCGAGCCCTGGCCGTTGGCGGTGATCCTCAACGAGATCCTCGCCGAGGAGGGGGAGACGAGCGGGATGGTCCGCACCATCTTCGGCCCGGACCCGGAGACCTGGTTCGTCCTCGTTTCCCTGGTCCTGGTCCGCTTCGGGATCATCGTCCTCGGCAACGGGTTCACGGTCTGGAACCACTTCCTCGGCTCGAAGATGGAGCAGAACATGGTCCTCGACCTTCGCAGCGACCTCTTCGCCCACGTCCAGCGGCTCTCGCTGACCTTCCACGACAAGCGCCAGACCGGGGCGCTGATGAGCCAGATCAACCTCCAGGCCGCCTCGGTCGGGAACGTGATCATGGTGATCCCGCCACTGGTCGAGGCAGGGCTGACGCTGATCGGGATGTTCGCGATCGCGATCCTGATCGACTGGCAGCTCGCCGTCTTCGCGATGGTCGTCCTGCCTTTCCTCGTCTGGTCCTTTGGCCTATACGGGAAGCGGATCGTGCCGCGCCTGCAGAAGGTGCAGCGGCTCGAGTGGGAGTCGCTCTCGATCGTCAACGAGGCGATGGCGATGATGCGGGTGATCGTCTCCTTCGGTCGCGAGGACTACGAACACAAGCGCTTCCGCGAGCAGGGAAAGACGGCCGTCGACGAGCGGGTGAAGCTGACCGTGGGACAAAGCCTCTACACGCTCGGGGTGCAGACGATCACCGCCGCCGGGATCTCAGTGGTGATGGGCTTCGGCGCCTGGCACGTGATCCAGGGACAGCTCTCGATCGGTGAGCTGGTCGTGCTCATCGCCTACATCTCCTCCGTCTACCAGCCGCTGGAACAGATCAGCACCACGGTCGGGATGGTCCACGAGGAGCTCGTCCAGTTCGATGCCTCCGTCAGGCTCCTCGACACCGAGCCCGAGGTGAAGGAGCGGGAGAACGCCGTCGATCTCGACCGAGCCCGCGGGCGGGTGACCGTAAGGGGAATCGGATTCGCCTACCCCGGGCGGCAGGACACCCTCGCCGACATCTCTTTCGACGCCCATCCTGGGGAACGGGTCGCGATCGTCGGTCACACCGGTGCCGGCAAGAGCACGCTGATGAGCCTCTTGATCCGCTTCTACGACCCGAGCACGGGGCGGATCGAGATCGACGGAGTCGACCTCCGCGACCTGCGGCTACGCTCGCTGCGCGAGCAGATCAGTGTTGTCCTCCAGGAGCCGCTGCTGTTCTCGGGGACGATCGGCGAGAACATTCGCTACGGGCGGCTGGAGGCGAGTCAGGAGGAGATCGAAAGCGCCGCCCGCGCCGCCAATGCCCACGATTTCATCCGCGGCCTGCCGGACGGCTACGAGACCGTCCTCGGGGAGGGTGGGTCCCACATCTCCGGCGGCGAGCGCCAGCGGATCAGCGTCGCCCGCGCCTTCCTCAAGGACGCGCCGATCCTGATCCTCGACGAGCCGACCTCCTCAATCGATTCACGGACTGAGAGCGTCATCCTCGACTCGCTCGACGAGCTGATGGAAGGCCGGACCTCATTCATCGTCGCTCACCGCCTCTCCACCGTCCGCCACGCCGACCAGATCCTCGTCCTCAGTGGCGGCCGGATCGTGGAGAGGGGCAGCCACGACGAGCTGCTGCGAACCGGCACCGTCTACCGCCAGCTGCACGAGGCCCAGACGCGCGAGCGCAAACGGCGCCGCCCTGCGGGTAACGGAGGCAACGGGGGAGCGCCGGCCGAGGAGGCGGTGATCTGGCGCCAGGTCTCGGAGGGGGACTAGCGATGTCCGGCCGTCCCAAAATCGTCTTGCTGGGGATGATGACCCCGATGCCGGTGGCCGGCGTCGTCTGGCAGAACCTCCATTACCTGCTCGGGTTCGAGCGGCTCGGATTCGAGGCCCACTACGTCGAGACCCACGCGCGGACGCCGAAAATGCTGATGTCGAATCCCGACGACGACTCAGCTGCGCTGGCGGCGGAGTTCATCGCCGCGGTGATGCGCCGCTTCGGACTTTCCGATCGCTGGGCCTTCAGGGCACTCCACGACGATGGGCGCTGCTTCGGCAAGAGCGAGCTGCAGTTGGAACGCCTCTACGGCGAAGCGGAGTTGCTCGTCAACCTCCACGGCGGCACCCAGCCGCTGCCGGAGCTGGCGGCCGGCGGCCGGCTCGTCTACCTGGAGACCGACCCCGTCCAGCTCCAGCTCGAGCTCCAGCACGGCCTACAGGAGACGATCGACTTCCTCGATCCACACAGCGCCTTCTTCACCTACGCCGAGAACTGGGGGAGCGACGACTGCGGTCTGCCGCTGCACGAGCGCTACCGCTTCCACCCGACCCGCCAACCGGTCGTCGTCGACCTCTGGCCCGACCGCTCGGCCGAACCCGCGGACCTCTACACGACGATCGGGAACTGGCGCCAGGAATGGAAGGACGTTACCTACAAGGGAGAGCGCTACACCTGGAGCAAGCACCACGAGTTCCTTAAGTGCATCGACCTGCCGCAGCGGACGGGCCTCGGCTTCGAGCTGGCGCTCTCAAGCAGCGAGCAGGAGGATCGCGAGCAGCTGGCGCGGCACGGCTGGCGGGTCCGCGACGGGCTCGAGATCTCGATGGGGATCGACCCCTATCGCGCTTACATCGGCGGCTCGCGCGGCGAGTTCACCGTCGCCAAGGACCAGAACGTGAGGCTCCGGACCGGTTGGTTCAGCGACCGCAGTGCCACCTACCTTGCCTCCGGTCGCCCCGTCGTTACCCAGGACACCGGCTTCGCCTCCGTCCTGCCGACCGGCGAGGGGCTGTTCGCGTTCGACACGGTCGACTCCGCAACTGCCGCACTGGAGGCAATCGAGGCCGATTACTCCCGCCACGCGAGCGCGGCGCGGAAGCTGGCTCAGGAGAGCTTCAACCACGAGGTGGTGCTGGGGGCGATGCTGGAGGAGCTGGGGCTGAGCCCGCAGCGAAGCCGGTCTCCCCGGCCGGCGATGACGTTCCCCCCCGACCTCGACCTCGAGCCCGTCTCGCGGCGGCCGACGACGCTCTCGCGGACGACGATCGAGGCGGTGCGGGGGCTACCGGTCTCCCTGCACGAGGACGCGCCGATGATGGGCCTCGGCAGCGCCAGCATCGTGGTTGTCACCTACAACGGTCTTGTTTTCAACCGCCTCTGTCTCGAGTCCGTCCTCGCCCACACGGGGGAGAGCGATTTCGAGCTGATCGTGGTCGACAACGGCTCCGACGACGGCACCCGCGCCTACCTGGCGAAGCTGGCCGAGGCCGACGCCCGCCTGCGGGTGCTCTTCAACGGGCGCAACATGGGCTTCGCTCCCGCCTGCAACCAGGGTCTTGGGCTCGCCCAGGGGGAATCCCTCGTCCTCCTCAACAACGACACGATGGTGCCGCCGGGTTGGCTGCCGGGGTTGCTCGCCCACCTCGCCGACCCCGGCGTCGGGCTGGCCGGGCCGGTCACCAACCGGATCGGGAACGAGGCCGAGATCGAGACCGATTATCGGACCTGGGGCGAGTTCCTGGCGACGGCGGGGCGGCGTGCGCGCGAGCATCGCGGCGAGTGGCTGGAGATGCGGACGCCGGCGATGTTCTGCCTGGCGATGCGGGCGCAAACCCACCATCACCTCGGCCCCCTCGACGAGCGCTACGAGGTCGGCCTGCTCGAGGACGACGACTACGCCGACCGCGCCCGCGAGGCTGGTTACCAACTGCGCTGCGCCGAGGACACGCTCGTCCACCACTTCGGCGAAGCCTCCTTCGGCAACCTCGTCGCGGGCGGCGAGTACCAGCGCATCCTCCGCGCCAACCAGCAACGCTACGCGGAGAAGTGGGGGCGTGAGTGGGAGCCATACGGCCGGCGCCGAAACCCTCGCTACGAGCGCGAGGCCGAGCGCTTACGCGAGGCTGTGACGGCCGCGGTCCCGAGTGGGGCGGAGGTGTTGGTGATCAGCCGCGGAGATGACACCCTGCTGCAGCTGAACGGGCATCGGGCCGGCCACTTTCCGC
The DNA here is from genome assembly GCA_035266025.1 of Solirubrobacterales bacterium. GTDB lineage: Bacteria > Actinomycetota > Thermoleophilia > Solirubrobacterales > 70-9 > VAYN01. The sequence goes on along the minus strand of DATFOB010000040.1, from coordinate 100,420 downwards.
AGGGCGAGGACGGCGGCTGGGCAGGTCACCACCCGGCCGACAGCGAGGAGGCGATCGCGCACTTGGAGTCGCTGCGGGAGGGGGGAGCGGGCTACCTGGTCGTCCCGACCACCTACCGTTGGTGGCTCGACCACTACGACGGCCTCCGCGATCACCTCGAGCAGCACTACGAGCTGGTCGCCTCGCACGAGGACACCGGCGTCATCTACCGGCTCGAGGAGGCGCGGTGAGGGTCGAGCTCTCGATCGTCATCCCCGTCCACGACAGGGCGGAGCTGACTCGCGCCTGCCTCGACACCGTCCTCGCCGGCCTGCCGCCCGACTGCGAGGTGATTGTCGTGGACGATGCGTCCCAGGACTCGACGCCTGAGCTGCTCAACGAATACGGCGACGCGATCCGCAGCGCGACCCGGGAGGAGAACGGCGGCTTTGCCGAAGCCTGCAACGACGGTGCGTCTATAGCGCGCGGGGACCTGCTGCTTTTCCTCAACAACGACACCGAGCCCCGACCGGGCTGGCTGGAGGCGCTGCGCGACTACGCCGCCGCCCTTCCCGAGGCCGCGGTCTTCGGCGCCAAGCTGCTCTACCCCGGCGAGGTGGTCCAGCACGCCGGCGTCGTCTTCGGCCAAGACGGTTACCCGCACCACCTGTACGCCGGCTTCCCCGCCGATCACCCGGCCGTCTGTCACCCGCGGCGCCTGCAGGCGGTTACCGCGGCGTGCATGCTCGTCCGCCGTGAGGCATTCGAGGGAGCCGGCGGCTTCGACCCCGGCTTCCACAACTCCCTCGAGGACGTCGACCTCTGCCTGCGGATCGGCGCCGCCGGAGGTGAGGTCCACTACTGCCCCGAGGCGGTTCTCGTTCACCTCGAGTCCGCCTCCCGCGGCCGCAGCGACCGCTTCGAGCGCAGCGTCTCCCTCTACCGCGAGCGCTGGCGCGAGCGGGTGCGCCGGGACGACCTCGATGTCTACGTGAGCGACGGTCTGCTCGCGGTCGAGTACGCCGACACCCACCCGGTGCGGCTACGGGTCGATCCGCAGTTGGCGATCGTCGACAGCGGGCGGGAGGAGGAGATCGAGTGGCTGCTCGAGGGCTATGCACGCCAGAGTTCCGACCTGCTGCAGGAGGTGGTTCGCCTCAGCGCTGCGACGGTTGGCGCCGATCCCGCGGACGGGTCCCGCTCGCGCTCCACCGATAACTCCCCCGGGCTCGACCGCGAGGCGTTCCTCTCCCGTCTGCGCCGGGTCGAGGCGGAGGTCCGCGAGCTGCAGGAGACGGCGGCGGGCACCTCCGGCGTCGAGCCGGGGGACAGTCTTGGCTACAGTCACCTCGTCGAAGCGGTGCGTGAGTCGGTTCTCGCAAGGGTGCCGGCCCGCGCCTCGGTACTGGTGGTGAGCCGCGGCGACCGCGAGCTCATCCGCCTCCCCGGCCGCGAGGCCGCCCACTTTCCGCAGGGCAAGGGCGGCGGCTACGCCGGCCACCACCCGGCCGACAGCGACGAGGCGATCGCCCATCTCGAGCGTCTGCGCGAAGTCGGTGCCGAGTACCTCGTCCTACCCTCGACCGCTCTCTGGTGGCGTGACCACTACGAGGAGTTCGCCTCCCACCTCGATCGCCGCTACTCCCGCGCGGATGCAGGCGGCTGCATCATCTACGAGCTGACCAGCGTCTCCTTTCCCGAGAAGGGCATACGATCCGGCCGTGGCTGAGCCGCTGCAGATCGAAAGCGTCACCGAGACCCTGCCGGCGACCGAGCTCTGGGGGTCTTTCAAAGTCCTCGGGGTCGAGGGCAACCGGTTGGAGCTCTTCGGCTGGGCGCTCGGCAAGAGCACGGAGGTGAAGAAGATCGAGGTCCTGGTCGGCGGCTCGGTCGTCGCCTCGACGACTCCGACGCTCCCTCGTGAAGATCTTGCGGAGTTGCATCCAGATCGTGCATCGGCGGCCACCTGTGGCTTCAAAGTCGTGATCGAAGCGAGAGGGAAAGGAAAGAGCGAGCTCAAGTTGCGGGCCGTGCTCGATGACGGGACCCCTGTCTCGATAGGGGCAGTTCATGTTGCGGCCCCGTCCCGCCGCTGGGAGCTCTTTCGCCGCCGCTAAGAGGAGCGGTAAGGTCATGCGATCGTGCCCACGGCACCTGGATTGAACAAGGAGATCTCGCCCAACGACGGGATGTTCGACGCTGCCTATCCCGAGGCGTACTTCGAGGTCGGGGCCTCGGCCCTCAATTGCATCCGTCTTTCCATGGGCGCTGCGGGCAAGTCCACGTTAGACAACGTCCTCGATTTCCCCTGTGGTCATGGGCGCGTCTTGAGGGTGTTGAAAGAGGCTTTCCCCGAGGCTGCCCTGACCGCTTCGGACATCGACCGAGACGGAGTCGATTTCTGCTCTCGCACCTTCGATGCGGAAGGTGTCTACTCAGATCACGATCTGAGCAAGGTGGAGCTGGGAGGCGATTTCGATCTGATCTGGGTTGGTTCGCTGTTCACCCACTTGCCGGACTCGAGGTGGCTGGAATTCCTCGACTTCCTGACCGAGCGTCTTGCTCCCGGGGGACTGCTGCTGTTCACGACCCACGGGCGCTGGTCTGCCCGCCAGGTAAGAGAAAACCGGTTTCTGCCAGGGGGCTCGTCGCAGGCGCAGCTTCAGATGCTTCGTGGCTACGAGGCATCGGGCTTCGGGTTTGTCGGAACGGGGGGAAACCAGGGATATGGGACCTCGCTGACGAAACCGGCGGCTGTCCTGCAACGGGTTGAAAGCTTCGACGATTTGAAGGTGGTCTCCTACGCTGAGCGCGGCTGGGCGAGTCATCAAGATGTCGTCTCCTGCCAAAAAGGCTTCATTTCTCCCGGTTGAGCTCTATTCGCTGCATTCCGCTCGCCGAGCGGGCCAAGTGGGAGCTGGCGCTGGCGGAGATTCCCCACGTCTTCGGGCACACCTGGGGCAGCTGCCATGCGCTTGGGCTCGACGGCGGCGGCGAGCCCATGCTCTGTGCGGCCGAGGGTGAGGGAGAGCGGGTGGCCTGCCCGCTGGTCGAGCGGCCGATCGAGGGCCGGCTGGACGTCGCCACCCCCTACGGATTCTCGGGGCTGACCGGAACCGGCCCGTGGCCCGACTTCGCTGCGGAGTGGTGGCGGTTCGCCCGCGAACGAGGTTACGTCGCCGGTTACCTGGCGGTGAACCCGCTCTTCGGCGACGAGACCTACGCAGACCCGGAGGCGGTCACGGTTGCGAACGAGACGTATGTGATCGACCTCCGCGATGGCGTTGAGGCTGCCTGGAGCCGACTTTCGACCAACCGGCGCCGGCAGCTCCGCGAGTGGCGCCGGGAGGACTACGAGGTGGACGGGGAGGGGCTGGCGGAGTTCTTCGTCGAGCAGTACCCGCTGGCGATGGAGCGCAAGGAGGCCGCCGCCCGCCACCGGTTCGGCCCGACGACGCTGGCCGCGCTCTGCGAGCTGCCAAGCACCTTCCTCGTCGGTGCCCGCGCGAACGGACACGTCGAGTCGGTCTCGCTGTTCGGTTTCACTCCCCATGCCGGCGACTTCATCTTCAATGCCGCCCTTCCGGACTGTGCCCACCACTCGGTGCCGCTGATCTGGACTGCCGTTCACCTCCTGGTCGAGCGGGAGGTGCCCTGGTTCAACCTCGGCGGCGGCATGAGCCCCGGCGACCCGCTGGCCGACTTCAAGGCGCGTTTCGGCGCAAGGCCGCTGCCGATGAATGCGGTCAAAGCCGTCTACGATCAGGCCGCCTACGAGGATCTCTGTCGCCGCCACGGCGCCGACCCCGATGACCGTGACGGCTTCTTCCCCGCGTATCGCCATGTCTAGAGGCATCCCCTACGAACATTCCGCCCACCTGTACGACCTGATGTACGTGCGGCGGGACTACACGACAACCGCCGAGGAAGTGCACGCGATCGTCGCCGATCTGCTGCCCGGCGCAGAGGACCTCCTCGACGTCGGCTGCGGGACCGGCCGCCACCTCGAGGTGCTCGGCAATTGGTACCGCGGCGAGGGCCTCGACATCAACCCGACGATGCTTGAGCTGACGCACGCTCGCTGTCCGCAGATCCCGCTGCACGAGAACGACATGCGGACCTTCGACCTCGATCGCTCCTACGACGTCGTCACCTGCCTGTTCAGCGCCATCGGCCACGTCGAAACCGCCGCGGCGATGCACCGCTCAATCGAGCGCATGTCAGCCCACCTCCGCTCGCCCGGCCTCCTCATCGTCGAGCCCTGGTTCACGCCGGAAAACTTCTGGGACGGCCACCTCGCCGCCAACTTCCAGATCGAGACCGAGACCAAGCTCGCCTGGATGTACCGCCAGTACCGCGAAGACCTGATGGCCGTCCTCGACATTCACTACCTGGTCGGCGCCGAGGGACAGCCGGAATACATCCGCGAACGACAGGACCTCGGCCTGTTCACCCCGGTCGAGATGCGCCAGGCGCTGGGGGACGTAGGTCTTGAGGTCAGCTACTGCGAAAGCGAAGTCTGGAACCGCGGGCTTTACGTAGGCCTGAGAAGCTGAGTGCAGCGAAAATTCCTAAATAGCTCTTGTTAGGTTTCCATCCGAGCTCAAAGGCAATATGTTGTCCGTAATGACTACGGGCATCGCAAGTATGACCACCTCCGAGAGCGCGCCTCGCGACGGGGCCCAGGGTGCCTCTGCGGACTTCGACGAGGAGGTTCGGAACGCGGAAGCCGCGATCCGTGAGCATCTTCAAGCCAACCCGGGTGCAACCTGGACGCTGCGAGAGTTGCGTGAAGCTATGACCGGCAGCCGCACCTCCTCCGTGATGACCACCGCCTTCTTCAACCTCGAGGATAGGGGTGAGTTGGTGGTCGACTACATAGCCTCTACGGTCACGGCCGGCGCTTGAGCTCCCGCCTCCCTCGGTGATCGAGACACTGACGATTCCTTCCGAAGGGGTCGCCGCGAGCCTCTCGAAGCGCCGGCTTGTGGAGGAGCCACCCGATGTCAGGTCGGAGTCGCAGCGGGACCGCGACCGGATCCTCTATTCCTCAGCCTTCCTGCGACTGGGACACGTCACCCAGGTGGCGTCACCAGAGGCCGGCTACATCTTTCACAGTCGGCTGACGCACTCAGTCAAAGTCGGGCAGGTTGCCCGCGGGCTCGCTCAGCGGTTGAAGTCGCTAGCTGACGAAAAGAAGCTTGATGCCGCCTCCACCCGGTTAGTCGGCTACCTGGACGAAGATGCCACCGAGGCCGCTGCCCTGGCTCACGATCTCGGACATCCACCGTTCGGTCATCTTGCCGAGAAAGCCCTGCAGCGCCTATCGAAGCATGCAACCTTCGAGGGGAACCCGCAGTCTTTCCGCATTGTCACCAGATTGGCGCTGAGGACGAGCTCCCTCACCAAGGACGGAGCGCCGATCGGATTGAATCTCACCCGGCGAACCCAGAACGGGATCCTCAAGTACCCATGGCTTCGTGACGAGGAGGCGGATGGCAGGTGGAACAAGTGGGGGGCCTACTCGGACAGCGATCGCAAAGCGTTCGAGTGGACCCGGATTGGCTACCCGGATGGCGAGAGATCGCTGGAGGCCTGTCTCATGGACTGGGCCGACGACGTGACCTACGCCGTTCATGACATGGATGACTTCTACAGGGCTGGCCTCATCCCCTTGGAGCGCTTGGGTGCCGCCAAGTCGTCGGAGCTGGCTCGATTCAAGAGCTATCTCGAAGAAAGCGTTGCCAACTCTGCCGAGGAGGCGAAACGCCTTGCCAGGGCCGCGGATGGGCTCTTCGGAGGAATTGTCTCTTTCGACCTCCCGTTCGGCGGGCGCACCGACGAACGGGTTGGTCTGCGGCGGCTCGGATCGAGATTGATCGGGATCTATATCGCCGCGCCCCGATTGACGCACTCCGGCAGCGGGGGGAAGGTGAACTTCGAGATCGACAACGATGTCGTGGACCAGGTCCGGGTTCTGAAGCAGTTGACCTGGTACTACGTCATCAACCGGCCGTCACTCTCGGTGATTCAGCGGGGACAGGAGCAGGTCATAGAATCGCTCTTCGAGATGTACCGGGAAGCAGTGGAAAAAGGCGAACCGCACCTGCTGCCTCCGCTCTCCGCCGAGCGCATCGAAAAAGCCCGCGGTGAGGCAAGTCAGGAGCGGGTGATCATCGACCTAATCGCAGGGATGACCGAGTCGGAAGCGTTCGAGATCTACCGTCGGCGGCTAGCGATGACCAGGGGATCCGTGTTGACCCAGGTGGCGGGACCCGTCTAATCCTCAGTCCGGTCGCTGATGCCGGGAGGAGCGCTCAATTCCTTATCGACCCGCCCGTAGTCGAGCGATCGGTCGGTCCGAGCCTCGACAGCGACCAGGGTTCCCTGCAGGTATGCGAGATCCGTTGCGTGGCTATCCGCTCCAGCGGCAACTTCGCGGTGGGCGGTTCCTGACCGGACCAACAGGACGCCGCCGTTATCCCGAAGCACATGTTGGGCTAGGTACAGGCCCATCCCGGCTCCCTTCCCAGGCTCTCCGGTGGCCGCCGCGCGCATCGACGCGATGATTGCCGCGAGATCCTCAGTCGTCGCGTACTTGGGGTTGCGCGCCAGGCTGGTGCGAATCCCGATGCCGTTGTCCGCAATCGCGAGCCTGAGGCATGATCGGCCTGGATCCACCTCGACCACCCCAACGCCTCTCTCCGCCTCGGAATGACGAAGTACGTTGGTCGCCAGCTCGTACCCAAGCGCATGAGCGGAGGCAAGCCAGGTAGAGCTGAGGCCGAGCCTGGGATGGACATGGCTCGCGACCTCTTGGAGCATCGTGTGGACGCTTTCCTGGTCGTTGAAGATGGTGCTGCCGACGATGGTGCCGCTTCCCGTCTCTTCGTGCCAATGGCTCGCGCGTTGCTGGATCAGGCGCTCAAGGGCAGACGGCTCCAAGCAGGCGGCTCCGTCTGCCTGGATCGGAGGCACCCCGCGGCCACCGTCGCATGCAGCCGAGATGCTGGCTAGGAGAACGGCGAGAGTTGTCGGTCTCCAGCCACCTAGATCGCGTAGGTCGAGGCCGCTGTTGCCGAGTTCACCCGTCCTTCGCACGTCCTCGAGCCGCTCGCACAGATCGGCCAGATCAGGGTGTGGATCTCCCTCTCTCGTGCTCGAAGTGGGAGCCATGTGGCGGTGTGTCATTTTCCCGATCGCGCGATGAGGTACTGGACAATACCGATGGAATGACAAGCTGTTCCGGGTCGGCTTGGGGCGTTGGAAGAGTCACGGGCGAGCCCGCGTCTCGGTGAAGGCTGCAACCTTCTCCTCTAGCGCCCGGGGTGCCAGTCGCTCGTTGCGTTCGAGAGGAAGTACGATCTCGCCGCTGGCCGCCGAGGCGTCGGTTACCACCTCAAGCTTCGCGTAGGTCTGGGCGCGGATGTCGTTGAGGACACGCTCCCGCTCCTCTTCGGAGGAGTTCTCGGGGGGGACGACGGAGACGAGGGGGGTGGCTCTCGCCTCCTCGGCGCTTCGCCATGACAGCTCCCAGGTGAGGCGGGCGAGGGGGATGCGGGTGGCGTCGGCGAGGACGGCGACGACCTCGACCGCGGCCGCGGGATCTCGGCCGATCAGGCTGACGACGGTGGAGAAGCCAGCGGGTTCGATGCCGGGTCGCTCGGGGAAGGCTTGGACGAGGTCAGGTCGGGGGAGGACTACCGGCGTCCGGACGAGCAGCGCCTCGCCATGAAGGACCTCTACCGCCACCGCCTTCGCGGTCTCTCCTACCACCCAGCCGGAGACCTCTACCGCGTGGGCGTCCGCAGCTTTGCCGACTGCCGGCTGGTCGAGGTGGCCGCCGAACAGGGTCCCGGCCGCCGGGTCCTGTTCGGCCTCGGTCACCTCCGCCAGCGCGCCCATCGGCAGCGGCGCGTCGGCACCGAAAGCGACCTCGTAGAGGGCGCAGGTCTCGTCCTCCCAGAGGGTCTCGGTGTTTCCCTCCAGCTGCCGGCCGAGGCGGCTGCGCTCCCGCAGCCAATTCAGCATCGGGCCGACGACGAGCATTCGCAGCGCCGGCTCGCCGCTCGCCTCCGGCACCCGGTCGCCTTCGGGGAAATGCGCCAGGCCAGGCAGGGCGCCGGGGGCGGCGAGGCGGAAGCCCTCCAGCTGCCGGCCGAGGCTGCCGTCGCGGTCGCGGCTGTCGATCTCCGCCAGTTCGTCCTCCTCGACTGCCAGCGGCCAGACCTGGCGGCCGTTCAGCTCGGTGGGGGTTTCCGCCCGGGGCCCGAACACCGCCACCGCACCGGAGAAGGGCAGCTCGAGCCGCTCGACGACCAGCTGGCAATGGCGCTCGCGGATGATCGCCGCCAGCTCGGCGCGGTGCTCCTCACCGGCCACTGCTTCCAACTCGGCGAAGAAGCGCATGTCGGCTTCCAGCTGGTCGGCGCGGGAGAGGCCGGAGGAGATCCCCTTGCCGTGGCGGCGGTAGACGCCCATCGTCTCCGGCAGGTAGCCGATCTCCCCCTCCAGGGAGATTGCCAGCACCGCCATCCAGTCCGTCCAGAGGGTCCCCCAGACCCAGTCCGGCAGCCCCCGCACGTGCTCGCCGTGGGCCATGAACGAGAGCGAGGGGATGTGGTTGCTGCGCAGGAGGTCGGCGAAGCCTACGCTGTCGCCCTCGAGGTCGAGCACGTAGGGGCGACCCTCCTCCTCGCCCTCCTGAAGGATCGTCGCGTTGTGGAAGCAGGCGGCCCAGCCGGGGTTGTCGCGCAGCGCCTCCACCTGTTTGACCAGCTTGTCTTCGTCGGTCCAGTGGTCGTCGCCGTCGAGCCAGGCGACGTAGCGGCCCTGCAGCTCTCCGACGCTGCGGCGGAAGATCTCCGCCGGGCCGAGGTTTCGCTCCGGCAGCAGCAGGCGGACCCGGCCGGGGTGGCGGTCGCGGTAGCCGGCCAGCAGCTCTCGGGTGCCGTCGCTCGAGCAGTCGTCGGCGACGACGATCTCGACCTCGAACGGCGTCCGCTGCGCCAGCACCCCGTCGAGCGCCGCTTCGACGTACTCGCGGTGCTGGTAGGTCTGGATGTAGACGCTCACCTCGGGCGTGCCGGAGTCGCCACCGCTCACAGCCCCACCTCGTCGAGCAGTCGCACAGCGTCGGTGCCCCAGTCACGGCGTTGCGGCTGCGGCGGGACCCAGCCGGGGGACCAGCCGATCCATTGCAGAGTCAGCGAGAGCTCGCAGAGTCCGGTCGCCTCGATCACGTCGGAGAGGGTAAAGCCCAGGCTGGTCGGCAACGCCCCCTGGAAGGCACGGATCATCGCCAGCCGGTCCTTGCCGCTCCAGCCGCTGACGAGGGCGGCGAGGTCGAGGGCGAAGGGGCCGATGCCGGCCAGCTCCCAGTCGACGGGGGCGATCCTCGTCCCCTTGCCGCCGCCTCGTTCGACGAGGACGTTTGCCGGGTAGAGCTCGCCGTGGACGAAGGCGATGGGCAGCGCCGTGAACCGCTCCAGCAGGCAGGCGCGGCGCTCGCGGAGACGTTCCCCCAGCGGCGGCGAGGAGTTGTGGATCGCGGCGTCGAGCCGGCGGCCGTGCCAGGCGGCGTCGCGACGCAGGAGCGGCGAGGCGGCCTCCGGCTGGCGCGCCGAGGGGACGCCGGCGTCGAGGCGAGCGGCCCAGGTCGCGGCCTCGCACCAAGCATCGAGCTCACCGACGTCGGTCAGAACCTCGCCCTCGATTCGCTCGAGGAACAGCCACCGCCGCTCCAACTCCGGCTCGACCGCGGCGCCGTAGAACCGCGGCGTCGAGAGTCCGGCGGGCTCGAGCAGGTCGCGGTAGACGGAGATCTCGCGTTCAGGGTTGAGCGTGTCGGCGGGCTTGGCCGCCGCCGCCTCGGCCGAGAGTCCGGCAGGGCCTACGTCCTTGACCAGCAGCGCCAGCCGCTCGCCGCTCGCCAGCTCGACGTCGAGGGAGTCGATCGCGAAGCTGGTCTCGTAGGCGAAGTGCCGGCGAGACAACTCCGCCAAGGCGACGGGCTCGCCGCGAACCTCGCCGAGCGCCAGCTCCAGCGCCTCCCGTACCTGCTCGTCTCCGCTCGCCCGCAGCGCTCCGCTCATCCGACGCCCAGTTCCTCGAGCAGGCGGGCAAGGACGCGGTCGGAGTCGAGGTAGGCCTCGGCGATCTGTCGAGCGGCTTCGGCGTGTGCCTGCGGGTGCGCCCGCACCTCTTCGCCCGCCGTCGCCGCCTCGTCGATGTCGGAGAAGGCGAGGAGGCCGCGGCCGGTCGGGAGATGGCGGGAAAACCCGGTCTCCTGAGCAACGACCGGTCGTCCCGCGGCCAGGTAGCAGGCGCTGCGATCGCTGAACCATCCCGATCGCGACTCCACGTAGCCCTCCTTCGCGACCCCCAACTCCGCCTGCGATCCGCGGACAAACTCGCGATACGAATCGGGAGTGGCGGCGACGGCGGCGGGGTCGAGGAGGCGCCAGCCGTGCCGCTCGAGCGCGGCGATGTCCTCGCCGTCGCCGGGGTGGATGCCGAGGGCGAGGGCGAACTCGCCGCCGCAGCGACCGGGCAGATCGATCAGCTCCCGCAGCGAGTGCGCTCTCATCCCGTAGCGGCGCCCGTCGCGCTCGATCGGCCCGTAGCTCCGCCAGTGGCCGACGGTGGTGAAGGGGTGAAGAGGATCCTCGGCGGCGACCGGCCACTCCTCGAGGACGACCGGGGGCAGCGAAGTGATCCAGGGCAGGCCGAGCGTCGGCACCTCACACCCCACCGCGCCGATCTCGAGGCCAACGGTGACGAAGTGGGTGTGGCCGGCGAAGCGCATGTCGGCCCCCTGCTGCTGCCAGACCTGGTTGAAGAAGGGGTCGAGGTCGAGGTAGGCGCGGACCGGCACCGCCTCCAGCAGCTCCGGGTCGGTGAGCATCCCGGAGACGTTGAGGAGCAGGTCGGCGCCCGCAGCAAGCTCACGCAGCCGCTTGCGATCAAGCGGCGCGCTGTCGCCGTCGGCGCCGACCAGCGCCACCTGCTCGAGCCCGAAGGGCTCGCTCACCGTCCGCAGGTACTCCACACTCCGCGGCTGCAGGGACTCAACCGGCTCGACCAGCACGACCTCGTGTCCCAACCGCCGCAGCCCGAGCACGTACTGGAGGACGGCCCAGGCGGCGCCGCCCTGATTCGGCTCGCCCGCGACCATGCCGCTGACCAGCGCCCTCATCCCAGCACCTCCAGCATCCGCGAGAGGACCCGGTCGGAGTCGAAGGTCCGCTCGGCGTAGGCCCGGGCCGCGGCGGCGTGCAGCTCGTAGGCGGAGAGCAACCCTTCGGCGAGCGCCTGCGCGTCCTCCGGCTCGGAGAAGGAGACGAGGCCGGCGTCGGGACGGAAGCGGGAGGGAAGGCCGGTCTCCTGGACCAGCACCGGTCGCCCGGCCGCCAGGTAGTGGGCGGTGCGATCGCTGATCCACCCGGTCGCGGCTTCGGCGTAGACGCCCTGGGCGACTGAGAACTCGGCGCCGGACCCGCGCACGTACTCGCGGAAGGCGTCGGGGTCGGCGGCGACCGTGGCGGGATCGGCGACAGTCCAGCCCAGCTCCCGCAGCCGCGCCCCCTCCTCGGCCTCGTCGGGATGGATACCGAGGGCGATCTCGAACGGCAGGCCCGTCCGGGCCGGGAGCTCGGCGAAGCGGCGGAGCTGGTGGTGCTTCAGCGTGTAGGCGCGGCCCTCGTACTCGATCGTCCCCAGCGGGTTGCGCCAGGTGGCGACGCTGGTGAAGCGGTCGAACCGGGGCAGCGCGAACGGCGCCCATTCGTCCAAGAGGACCGGGGGTGGCAGCGGCACCCACTCGAACCCGGCGTCAGGGATCTCGCAGCCCTCGCCGCCGAGGTTGAGGCCGACGGTGAAGTGGCGGTCGTGCTCGTCAAGTTGCTCGCCGAGGGCCCCTTGCGTCGCCCAGATCTGCGTAAACCCCGGGTCGAGGTCAACGTAGGCCCGCCGCCCGAACCGCCGCAGCAGCTCGCGGTCACGGAGGTTGCCGCTGATGTTGACGAGGGCGACGCTCTCGGCAGCCAGGTCCTCCAGCCCCTCGCGGTCCAGCGGTCCGCTCGGCTCGCCGCCGGCGATCAGGACCGCCCGCTCAGCCAGGTCGAACCGCTTGACCACCCGCTCGAAGAACGGCCGGCCCGCCGCCGCGGTCTCCGTGTCGCATTCCTCCAGGAGCCAGGCATCGAAGCCTAGGCGCCGCAGGCCGAGCACCCAGCTGAGCCGAACCCAGGCCTCACCGCCGTTCCCGGGTTTGGCGGCGAGGGCGCCGGCGACGGCGATCGTCTGCAACTCAGCTCCCTCCGCTGAGGAGGGACCCCGGCGCGAAGAGAGGGTCGCAGTCGTCCTCCTCCAGCGCAGAGCGCCGGTAGAGGGCGGCGGCGACTTCCCCGTAGTCCCCGTCGAGCAGCGCCCCTGCCTGCGGGGCCCGCGCCAGCATCTCGAGGCCGAGGGAAAGGGCGTCGGAGGCCAGGACGGTTCCGGCCTCGAGGAAGAGCAGAAGGTCGCCGTCACTGCGGCGGACCCCGTCGCGACGCAGCTCGCCCTTGTCCAGAGAGGGATCGCGCAGGACGAGCACCTCCGTGAACGGGTGCCGCTGGCGGGCGACGCTCTTCAAGCTGCGCTCGAGCCCCCCCTCGTCATCGCGCTCGCAGACGACCAGGATCGAGACCACCGGAGTGGCCTTCGTGAGCGCTCCGCGCCAGTACCGCCGCAAACCCACCCGCGCCAGCGGGATCGTCTCCTCTCCGACGCGAGCCCGGACGACCAGCTCCGATCCCGCCGGCAATCGGCTGCCGTCGACGTCGATCGCGAACCCCGCAATGCTCGCTCCCGCGACCTCCGGGAACGCCCCCTCGAGGTCGTCGCGCTCCTGTTGGACTCCACGTGCCAGGACCTCATCCCCAAGGGCGACCTCGATCCCCTCCGGGGGCCCCTCCTGCCCCAGGGCCCAGCCGCTGATCTCGATCGCGGCCGCAGCCATCTTGCGGCCTGGGGTGGGGACGTCGACGCTGGCACCGCGCAGCGGCCCCTCCTCGGCGATCTTCTCTGCCTCCACCGCGATGACCTCGACCAGCCGACCCATCGCTCAGCTCCCAAGCCGATCCCGCACGGTGGCGGCGTCGGAGACGGCGAGCCGGACCAGCTGCCCGATCGCGGCGGCGTCCTCCGGCCTGACCGCCGTCCCGGTGGGGAGCGAGAGGCAGCGCCCCAGCGCCCGCTCGGTCACCGGCAGGGGCGCGGTCGGCAGCGCGTCGTGAGGGGGCACCCGGTGGCAGCCAGGGTGGAAGTAACGACGGGCGAGCACGTTCTCGGCCTCCAGCACCGTTTTCAGCTCGTCGCGGTCTAGCCCCGCCGCCTGCGGATCGACGAGGACGGTGACGTGGTGGCAGTTCGTCTCCTCCGGGTGCGAGAACGGGAGCAGCTCGACCCCGGGGATCTCGCCCAGCGCCTCGGCGTAGGCGGCGAAGTTCGCACGATTGGCAGCGAGGAACTCGTCGAGGGCGGCCAACGAGGCGAGGCCCATCGCCGCCCCGGCCTCGCTCAGCTTCGCGTTCGTCCCCAGGCCCGCTACCTCTTCGCTCTCTTCGTCGAAGCCGAAGTTGCGCATCGCCCGCACCCGGTCGGCCAGCTCGGCGTCGGCGGTAACGACCGCACCGCCCTCGAAGGAGTTGGCGACCTTGGTCGCGTGGAAGCTGACGACGGCGGCGTCGCCGAAGGCGACCAGCGGTCGCCCCCCGACGGAGCAACCGAGCGCGTGGGCGGCGTCGAAGACGAGCGGCAGCTCTCGATCCCGCGCCAGCCGCTCGAGACCTTCGAGATCGCCATGGCGTCCCCAGAGGTGGACGCCGAGGAGGGCCGCGGTATCGGGGCCGATCTGGGCCTCGGCCTGCCGTGGGCCCATGCAAAGCGTCTCCGCTTCGACGTCGGCGAAGACCGGTGTCAGCCCCTCCCAGGCGACCGCGTGGGCACTGGCGACGAAGGTGAAGGCGGGCAGGATCACCTTGCCGCTCACCCCCAGCGCCCGCAGGGTGATCTGTAGTGCGAGGGTCGCGTTGCAGGTGGCGACGCAGTACAGGCCGCCGAAGTATTCGGAGAGCTGCGACTCGAAAGCCAGCAGCTTGCTGCCGCTGTTGCTGAGCCAATGCTCCTCCAGCGCCTCGTCGATCATCCGCAGGATCTGCTCGCGGTCGCCGACGTTCGGCCTGCCGACGTGGAGCGGCTCGGCGAAGGCAGGGCCACCGCCGAGCACTGCCAGATCAGCCGCCTCGGTCTTCATGCTGCCTCCCTCCGATGCAGCAGCTCGAGCCGGGCCCCGTGGTAGGAGCGCGAGCGGGCGAGGCCGCGGTCGAGCGCCTCGCGCAGCTCCGCGTCGCCGGAGACCCTCTCCGCCTGCCGCCCCAGGACCGTCAGCTCCGCGCCCATGATCAGCTCGGGGTCGCGCGTCATGTTGGCGCCGTGGCGGCGGTACTCCGCGACGGGGTGGGGGTGGAGCCGGACGGGGTGGGAGGCGGCGGTCCGCAGGTAGACGTCGTAGTCGGCGCTGGCGCTGACGGTGGGGTCGAAGCCGGCGAGCTCCTCGAACAGCGTCCGCCGGTAGAGAACGGCGGCCGGGGTCGAGATGAAGCAGCTTTCGAGCAGGGCGGGATAGGCCTCGTCCGGCAGTTGCGGCGGGTCGGCCGGAAGCGGTTCGCCCTCCTCGCCGATCAGCTTCCAGGTCCCCGCGGCCATCATCGCTTCGGGGTCCTCCCGCAGTGCTCCCAGCCCGAGGCCGATCGCCTCCGGCAGCAGCCGGTCGTCGGCGTCGAGGAAGAGGAGGAATCCGCCGCGCGCCTCCTTCAGGCCCGCGTTCCGGGCCGCCGCCAGCCCGCCGTTAGGCTGGCGCAGGCAGTGGACGCCGGGATAGCGGGAGGCGACCGCCTCGACGTTGTCGGGGGAGCCGTCGTCGACGACGATCACCTCGAGGTGGGGGTGGTCCTGGGCGAGGACGCTCTCGATCGCCTGGGGCAGAAAGTGCGTCTGTTTGAAGCAGGGGATGACGACGCTGACCAGCTCCTCAACCGCGGGCTCTGGGGCGAGGAGCGAAAGAGTTGCGAAGGGGGCTCGCCGCGTCGGATCGAGGACCGCTCGCACCGAGATCTGCAGCGCTCCCGCGGCTGCAGCAAGGTTGAGCCGGTGTTCGAACCCGCACTCGGCGGCGTGGGGGATCTCTCCGTACGCCCCGGAGATGTCCTCGCGGCGGCGGTCGACGAGGGCTCGCCCGATCACGCTCTCGCCGCAGACGAACTCGACCGCGAGCGCCGGCCCCTCCTCGGGCAGCACCCAACCACGCAGGAGAAAATCGCCGGGATCGCACTCCTCTCCCGCCCCCGGGACGCCCAGGTAGCCGCCGCGCAATCGGCGGTCGCGCGCCTGCGCCTCGACCTCGGTTACCTGTAGTCGCTTATTTGCGGGCCTCGACAAAGAGGCTCTCCTCGGGGCGGTTGTCGAGGCTGACGATCTCCGGGAAGCGGCTGGCGGTCTGCCGGTACTCGCAGCGCCGCACGTCGCGGAACCCTGCCCGCTCGAGCAGCTCGGCGATGAAGTCGTAGGTGAAGAGGGTCTTCGAGTAGCCGTACCAGAGCAGCTGCACGATCATCTTCGAGCTCGTCGCCCGCGCGTCGGAGTCGGGGACGAGGAAGTAATCGCGGTCGTCCTCGCGGTAGGCGCGAATCGCGCGGTCGAGGTCGGGCAGCGCCAGCCGCAGGACGCCGTCGGGCGCGAGCACCCGTCGCAGCTCCATCAGCGCCGGCACCTGGTCGGGGTACTTCAGCTCGGGCAGGGCGTGGATGCTGACGACGTAGTCGAAGCTGCCCGCCTCCAGCGGCAGCCCCTCGAGGATGTCGGCGGCGACCTCGACTGCCGGGTCCTCCTTGATGTCGGAGTTGACCCAGCCGGGGTCGGGGCTGGTGCCGCAGCCCCAATTGAGCCTGCGGACCCCCGCTTCGGGGCTCAAGCCAACGCCTCCAGTAGCTCGGTCAGGACCCGGTCGGAATCGAAGCGCTCATGCGCCAGCTCGCGGGCGGCGGTGCTGTGGCGGTCGTAGTCGCTCTCGATCGTCTCGATCCCGGCGATAGCTTCGGCCGGGTCGGCGAAGGAGAGTAGGCCGGCGCCGGTCTCGACCTCGAGCTCGTAACCGGTTGCCTGGGCCAAGACCGGCTTGCCGCTCCCCAGGTAGCAGAGGCTCCTGTCGCTGAGCCAGCCGCCACGGGAGCGGACGTAGATGTCCTTTGCGATCCCCATCTCTGCGCGGGAATTCTGCACGTAGCGACGGTAATCGTCGGTTCCGGCGGCGACCTGCGCGGGCGCGACCAGCCGCCAACCGCCTTCGCGAAGAAGCTCGGCGTCGGCGGCGTCGGCCTCGTCGATGTCCAAGGCCAGCTCGAGCGGGACGTCGACATGACCGGGGAGTTCGGTGAAGCGCCGCAGCTGGTGGGCCCGCAGCCCGAAGCGCTCGGCCGCGAATTCGACCGGCTCGAACGGCCCCCGCCAGGAGCCGACGCTGGTGTAGCGCTCGCCCGGCGGGGTCGCGGGCCACTGCTTGAGGACGAGCGGCTGCGGCGTCGCGAACCATTCGACCCCGCAGGTCGGGACGAGGCTCCCCTCCTTGCCGACCCGCAGCCCCACGGTCGCGTAGGCGTCGTGGTCGCCGAAGGAGCGGTGCAGGTCCAGCTCCTGCCACATCTGCGGGAAGCCGGGGTCGATGTCGAGATAGGCGGTCCGCGGGGCAGCAGCGAGGATCTCTTCGTCGCCGAGGAACCCCATAACGTCGAGTAGCAGCGTCGATCGCCGTACCCGCTCGACCGCCTCCGCCCTTGAGAGGCCAACCGTTTCCTCGCCGCCCTCGCCCAGCAACAGGCAGTAGTCCTCGCTGAGGCCGTGGGGCGCCAGCACCTCCTCGAGCCACTCGACCGGCTCCCGGGGCGGCCACACCTCGCCCGGGTGCATCGCCGGCGTCAGGCGGTCGAGGAAGAGGACCTCGTAGCCGAGCTGCCGGAACCCCAGTAGGTACTGGAGGAAGACCCAGGCGTGGCCGCCGCGGCGGGGGCGCTGGGCGACCGAGCCGGCGACCGCGACCAGCTCGGGCATCAGGCGGAAGCCGCCGTCGACTCTCCTTCGCCCGTCTCGTATCCGAAGTCGGCGACGATCGGGGAGAGGACGGCGTCGCAGCGCTCGGCCAGCTCTGGCTCGAGGTCCTTCGCCCAGCGCCCGATCGAGGCGCTGGCGCTCTGGGCCGTCATGTGGTGGTCCATGCCACCAGTCGAGACCGAGGCCCGCTCGACCATCGCCTCGGCGCCGGTGGGGTCGAGGCCGATGAACTCCAGCAGCGGCTCCAACGTGGGCACGGGCTCCCGAATCAGGTCCTCGTAGCGCAGCAAGTGAGCTTCCCGCCCCTCCTCTGTCATGTGCGCGTGAAGGAGTTCGCCGGAGCGGCGGACGGTGTCGATGTAATCGTCGTCGCTGTCGGCCTCCTCACGGCCGAAGGCGGCGTAGCCGCGCTTGCGATTGAAGGCGAGGATCGAGCAGTAGACGTCGCGCAGGTCCCGAACGAGGACCACCTCGGCTGCTCCTGGATAGAGCTCGCGCAGTAGGTCTGCCGGCACCTGGTGCGGCAGGTACTTCTCGACGAAGAAACTCGCCTGCTTGCCCTGCTGGTCGGCGATGTATTCGTACAAGGCCTCGATCCGGTCGCGGCAGGAGAGAGCCATTTCGTAGACCCGGGCATCGGAGAGCCAGCCCGAGAGGGCGGCGTCGTTGAGGCGAGATGGGATGTCGGATTCGCGGCCGATCCACCAGTCCTTGTCGATCGCGTCGCCAGGGAAGACCTGGCGCAGGTAGCTGGCCGGGTCGGACAGGGTTTGCAGAACCGACATCCAGTAGGTGCCGACGCGGGCGTCGTTCTCGAATGGGCTGTGGGCGACGATCTCGGGGTGGGATTGGAGCATCCAGACGCACCAGGTCGAGCCGGTGCGGCCGAGGGTGGTGACGATCAGGGGGCGCGGCCCGTCGACCGGCGGCAGTTGCACCGGCTCGCGCGTGCCGGAGACGATTGCGAGTGGCATCGTCACCCCGTTCTCGAGCTCGCCGCGCAGCAGCAGCTCGAAGCGCCGGCGCAGGCGCAGCGCCCCAAGCGCGCCGGCGAAGCCGCTGCTGCCGGCGTTCTCGACGTCGGGAAACTGCTCGCCGACGTCTGTGCGGGGCTTCCGCACCGGTATCCGGGAGATCGACCGTCCGTCCTGGAGAACCTCGACGGCGACCACCGGTTGTTCCTTGCCCAGGGCCCAGCCGTCGAAGTGAAGCGTCTGCGAATTCCATTCCTCGCCTGGCTTCGGGACCTCGAGCTGGAACCCGTGCAGCTCGTTCCCTGGCAGGGGAAAGGGCTCGACCGAGTCGACCTGGAGCCGCCTCACTCGATCTCCGCCGTGACCGCCTCGATCTCGCTGTCCCAGAGGCGGGTGTGCAGCCAGACGTTGTAGCGGGACATCGCGTGACGGGTCTCGAGCGCGTAGGACTGACCCTCGAGGTGGTAGAGCTCGACCTCCGGCAGGTACCAGGTCTCGAGGCCGCGCTCGCGCAGGCGCAAGCCGAGGTCGGTGTCCTCGTAGTCGCCCTGGACGAACATGCCGCGCAGGCCCCCGACCTTCTCGAAGAGCTCGCGGGCGATCATCAGGCAGGCGCCGCTGACAGCGGGAACAGGGCGGGTGACGTTCGCCGCCGGCAGGTCGCGGTGCAGCCCCTTGAAGTAGTGCTCGTTCTCCCAGGCGCCGCCGCCGGGCGGGCGCTGGAACTTGATCCCGGCGTGCTGCAGGGTGTCGTCCTCGAACAGCAGCTTCGGCCCGAGCGCGCCGATCCCCTTCTGCTCCTCGTAGAAGGAGGCCATCCGGCCGAGCCAACCGGGACCGTCGGGGATGACGTCGGAGTTGAGCAGGAGCAGCAGCTCGCCTCCCGCCACGGAGGCGCCGCGGTTGTTCGCGACCGAGTAGCCACCGTTCTGGGCGAGGACCGCGACCCGGAAGGGAACGCCGTAGAGCTCGAAGAGCTGCCCGGCGCTCAGCTCCAAGGCAGATGCCAGCTCGGGTGAGTCGAGGACGTAGATCAGCTCGCTCTCCCGCAGCTCGGGGTCGTGGACGAACTGCGCCAGCTGGTGCTCGAGGAAGTCGATTCGGCCGTAGAGGGGAATGACGATTGAATTCTTCGCCCCGCGCGGCACCTCGCCGAACTCCCAGACTTCTTTGATCGCGGCCCGCTCCTCCAGCCGCTGTTGGATCCGAGTCACCGCCGGCACCACGTGGTCCATCAACACCGTGTCCCAGCGATTCTCCTTGTGCAGGTCGGAGAGAATCGCCGCCCGCGCCGCCAGCAGGTCACGACTGACCTGCGGCCCGGATACCTCGCGGGCGACTCCGAGAGCGTTCTCCATCTCCAGCACCCAGCCCCCGCTGAGCAGGCTCGGCGAGCGAGTCTCGCAATAGCCCAGGAAACCGGTCCCGTCGGCTCCTGTGTGGGCCGGCTCTTCATAGAAGGAGTCGACGTCGGGGCGCGGCTCCCGGTAGATCCCCGGCAACAGCTCGATTCGAGAGCCCTCCGGGCTCAGCATCGTCAGGCGCGTCAGCGGTGCCTGGCCGTCGCGCGCCCAGCCGCGCACGTAGAAGGCGTTGTCGTCGAGGGCAAGCACGGAGTCGAAGTGCAGGCCCTGTGGCTCGTCGCGTTCGACGGCGGTGGGAGGGAGGGGGTCGCGGAGCGCTTCGCGGATCAGCGCCCTGCTGGTGGCAAGGCCGACGGGATCGCTGCTGCCGGGATCGGCGGCGGCGACTTCGTCCAGTAACTCGAGGACGGCTTCACGCTCCTCCAGCGCGAGCGCACCGAGGCGCTCGCGAAGGAGGCTGCGCAGGTCGACGCACTGCGAGCGCACCTCCTCTGGCGCCGCTTCGTCGAGGATCGAGAGCTCGAGGCCCGGCTCCCCGTCCTCCGGGGAGAGGTGAACGGCGACGACGTCGGCGGCCAGCAGCGCCGCCAGCGGCTGCAACTCGTCGACGCTCTCCTCGCTCGCGGGTCGGCGCTCCAGCTCGGCCTCAGGCATAGCGCACGCCCTCGATCTCGGTCGCCGGCGCCCGCGGCGTCACCAGCTCCTCTTCGTCGTCGCTTGCCTTGCTCGCCAGCAGCTCCTTGTATTGACGGGTGAGTGAGCGCACGTGCTCGTCCATCGCGTACGGGGGTTCGATCCGGCGCTGCAGTTCGTCCCAAAGCTTGCGGCTGGAGATCGCGCCGGCGATCGTCGCCGCCAGGTCGGCTGGGTCAGCCGCCTTGAAATGGAGGCCGGAGACGCCGTCGTGGACTTTCTCCGCCATCCCGCCGATGTCGCTGGCGATGACCGGCCGGCGGTGCTGTGCGGCCTCCTGGATCACCAATGGTGAGTTCTCCCACCAGACCGAAGGGACGACGACCCAGTCGGCATCGGCCATGATCATCGGCAGGTCGTCGTGGTTGAATTCGCCTTCGAAGCTGACGGTCTCCTTGGTCGCCTCCAGCAGCTCCGCGAATTCGGCGCGGAACTCGTCCGGCTGCAGCTCGAGGTTGGCGCCGTAGACGGCGCAGTGGACATCGACCTCGTCTTCCTGCAGTCGCTTCATCGCTTTGAGGAGGACGTTGACGCCCTTGAAGTAGCTGAGCTGGCCGATGAAGACGAGGCGGTTGCGTTTCCGCCGCTCGCGGGTCGGCGCGGCAGTCACGGGCAGGCGGCCGTACTCCTCGAGGACGACCTTGTCGGCCGGCAGGCCCCAGTCGACGAAGCGGTCGCGGAGGAAGTTGCTGGGGGCGATGAAGCGGTCGACCGCCGACATCTGCGACTGGATGAAGCGCTTGCGCATGAAGAAGGCCTGCGGGCTCACCTCCGGGAAGCACTCGTGACAGCGCCGTGGCGACTCTTCGCGGCAGGGCTTCTCCGTCGTCGTCCGCACCAGCTGGCCGTTGCGGTGGCAGATCGGCAGGAACTCGTGCAAGGTGTAGAGGATCGGCACCCCCTCGCCGAGCGTCTGGCGGATCTCCCGCAGCATGTCGTAGCCGAAGAAGAGCGTGTGCTGGAGGTGGACGATGTCCGGTTCGGTGGCGCGGAGGAACTCCCGCAGGTACTTGGTCAGCGCCGCCTTGCCCCGCGGCGTCCCGTTGAGCCAGTCGTATTCGAGCGTGTCCGTGTAGAAGAAGTACTGGCTGGGGTCCTCGTTGACCCCGGTCAGGAGGGTGCCCTCGTGGTAGCGGCTGGAGATCGAGACCGGGGGGCCGGTGCGGGCGAGGAAGAGCGGTTCGAACTCGCCCCCGTCGCGGACCGCGCGGTAGAGCTCGTAGGCGTAGGCCTCGGCGCCGCCCGGCCGGATCGTCGGGTGGTTATGGGATACGTAGAGGATCTTCGGTTTGGCGCTCACTCCCGCTCCCTTGCCGGTCGATGCCGAGAAACGCCGTTGTCTCCCGGAAGGCCCAGGCGTTCCAGTCGTTTCGAAAGTTTGTCCGCTGCCTCGCCGTCCAGGGGTGAAGGTGGCTCGGACGGCTCATCTCCGACCCGAGGAGATCGGGAGATTCTAGACCCGCTGTCCAGGCTTTTCACCTGCAAGAGATCGCAAAGGCTCTCGCGGCGGGCGACCGGGGTGGCAATTGCATAGAGAGACCGTTCCAATGCTGCTTCCATCGGCTCCTCGCCCTCGCGCCTTGAGACCAGGACGAAGGCCGGTTGCTCGGGGACGTCGGAAAGGCGGCGCCGCAGGCCGAAGGCGCTGCTGCGCGAGAGAGGCGTAACAGTACGTCCAGGGGCGGAGAGGTTCTCGCTCGAGAACCCGATCGTGAAGAGCAGCGCCTGCCCGGGCAGCAGCGCATCGAGCAGCGAGCGCAGCTGCCCCTCGGCTCCGGGCTGGGTGGCCGGGGCGGGGGATCTGAGCAGCTCGTAGATGAGGCAGGCATCGGGACGGTTGCCGACCGAGCGGCAGTGGGCGCCGAGCCAGTTGGCGAAACCCTGGTAGTGCTCGAGCCACCAGAACGCGGTCTGGGGGATGCAGAGGTATTCGGCGCCGGCCGCGCGGGCGGTGTCCACCTGGGCTATCGCTTCCTCGGAGGTGCGCGGGTGGAAGCCGGCGTAACGGCCGTCGGCGTCGCTGGGGAAGTGCAGCCCGGAGCGGTCCTGGAGATCCGTCAGCTTCGGGTCGCCTTTGCTGACGACGGCGACGACCGACTGCGGCGGAGTTGCCTCCGCGACCGCCGTCCCCACCGTGCGGCAAAGCTCCTCGTACTCCTCAGGCCCGATGCGGCGGATCATACTTGCGCCCATGGCCGCCCCTGCCGCTCCCGACGACCGCTTCCTCATCGTCAACGCCGACGACCTCGGGCTCTCCGCGGAGGTAAACGCAGGCGTCTTCGCCGCCCACCGCGACGGCATCGTCACCAGCGCCAGCCTGATGGTGCGCCAGTCGGCGGCGCCGGCGGCGGCGGAGGAAGCCGCCGCCCATCCAGAGCTGGGCGTCGGCCTCCACATCGACCTCGGCCAGTGGGACTACGAGAACGGCGAGTGGATCCAGGCTTACCTCCACTGCGATACGGATGATCGCGAGGCCGTCGAGGCCGAGTGCCGCGCCCAGGTGGAGCGCTTCCGAGCGCTTCTTGGCCGCGACCCGGACCACCTCGACTCCCACCAGCACGTGCACGAGTCCGAGCCGGCCAAGGGCGTTGTCGAGGCGCTCGCGGTCGAGCTCGGGGTGCCGGTGCGCAACCGCGCCGTCCGCTACGAGGGCGGCTTCTATGGGCAGAGCGGCAAGGGCGAACCGTTCCCGCAGGGCATCACCCCGGAGCGGTTGAAGGAGCTGATCGAGGCGCTGCCGCCGGGCTGGACCGAGATCGGCTGCCACCCCGCCGCCGGTCCGGTCCCGACCTCCTCCTACAACGCCGAGCGCCAGATCGAGCTGGCGACGCTTCGCGAACCAGGGGTGAAAACCCTGCTTAATGTGAGGAACGTCAACCTGTGCACTTACGCACAGGCACCGCGGCCCTAGCGAGCTACCTTCGGAACATGATCCGTTCCGCGCCACCCGCGCCATTCAAAACGGCAGTGCTGACCCTGCTGATCGCCGTAGTGATCGCCCTGCTCGTAGCCTCGGGCGCCGGCTTCCAGGCCTAGAGACTGCTGGTATAGTTAAACTATACTGTCTGGTATAGTCTATCTATACTGACGCAGCCGCTCAACCCATTCATTTACGACGATCCCGTTCCTCCTGCCGAGTTGGTGGGCCGAGAGGAGGAGCTGCGCCATCTGCTCGAGCTCGCGGAAGGAGCTCACAACACGCGTCTACAGGCTCCGCGTCGCTATGGGAAGACGAGCCTACTGATGAAATTTCGACAACAGGCTGAGCTTGCGGGATTTCGAACGATCTACGTCGACTTCCTCCTCTCGACTACTCCGCTGGAGGTTTCCCGGCGCATCGAAGAGGCATACGGGGAGGCGCTGAAAGGACCGCTCGGAAGCCTTTTCGACAAGATGCGGCGCAGTTGGCGGGGCCGGGTAAAGGCGGCGCCCGGAGGTGTCGGGGGAGAGTTGGAGTACGCCGGCGGCGGCGACACGATGCAGCGCTTGGCCGACCTCCTCGACCTTCCTCGCAAGGTGTTCGAGGCCAGCGGCGAGCGGACCGTCGTCGTCTTCGACGAGTTCCAAGACTTCCTCCGTGCCGAGGGGAACCTCGACGGGTTGCTTCGGAGCAAGATCCAGTTTCATCGGGACGCGGCTAGCTACATCTTCTCCGGGTCCGAACAATCGCTGTTGGAGGAGTACTTCAACACCCGCGACAAACCGCTGTTCGACCAGGCGCGACCCATTTACCTCGAGCCCTTGGCCGACGCTGCGCTGGGCGACTACATCGCCGATCGTTTTGCGGGGGGCGGCAAGGAGGCCGGCGACGCCCTTGACTTGCTGCTCGACCTGGTGCGGGGGCATCCCCAGCGGGCGATGCTGCTCGCCCATCACCTGTGGGAGTGCACCCCTCTCAACGGGGTGGCCGATGCGCAAACGTTCGACCGGGCGATGAAGCAGGTCGACCGGGAGACGAAGGAGCGTTTCGAGGCCTCATGGCAGAGCGCTGCCACCACCGGCAATAAAAGGCGGGTCCTCAAGGCCCTGGCGCTGAGTGACGAGACGCTGTTCAACCAACGGACGCTTCAGGCCTTCAGTCTCAACAAGGGCCAGGCGCAGTCGGGGGCGAGCGGGCTGATCCGCGATGGCGAGGTCGTCCGCATTGGCGGGCAGCCGGTCCTGGTTGACCCGCTACTCGAGCGCTGGATCCGGATTCACGACGGCGACGCCAGCACCATCGCGCAGTAGCCCTCGGCGATCTCGCCCGGCGAGAGCCGCCCCGCCGGCCGCACCCACTGCGGCGTGTAGTTGACCATCCCCAGCAGGGCGAGGAGGGAGAGGCGGCGGTCGGCGAAGGTCATGCTGCCGTCGGCCTCGCCGCGGGCGAGGACTTCGTCGAGGATCCGCTCGAAGGCCCGGCGCTGGGAGCGGACGCGGCGCCAGCGGCGCTCGCGCTCGATCGCCTGCCGCTCCTGGGTGAAGACGAGCATGTGGTGGCGATGCTCGACGACGTGGGCGACCCAGGCGCCGACCAGCCCGCGCAGCTGCTCGACCGCGGGGGCACCGGCGGCGACTATTTCCCGCGCGCGCTCGAGTAGCGGCTCCAGCAGCTCGTCGCAGATCGCGATCAGCAGGTCCTCCTTGCCCTCGATGTAGTGGTAGAGCCCGCCGGCGGCAAGCCCGGTCGCTGCGGTCAGCTCGCTCATCGAGGTGCCGTCATAGCCGCGCTCGGCGAAGAGCTCGGCGGCGATGGCGACGACTTCGCTGCGGCGGGCGTCGTAGCGGGCGCGTAGGGCGGGGCGCGTCGGGGGTGAGGGAACTGGCATCGGGTCGAGGGTAGCGAATACCGAATGCTGATTCGGTATTGTGTCTGACAATGGACTTCGAGCTCAGCGACGAGCACCGCCTGATCCAGCGCACCGTCCGCGACTTCGCCCGCCAGGAGGTCGCCCCGGTCGCCGAGGAGCTCGACCGCGAGCACCGCTTCCCCTACGAGATCGTCGCCAAGCTCGCCGAGCTCAACCTGATGGGGATCCCCTTCCCGCAGCGCTACGGCGGCGGGGGCGGCGACTCGCTCGCCTACGCGCTCGCGGTCGAGGAGCTGACCCGCGTCGACTCCTCGGTCGCGATAACCCTCTGCGCCCACACCTCGCTCGGCACGCAGCCGATCTACCTCTTCGGCTCCGAGGAGCAGAAACAGGACTGGATGCCGCGGCTTTGCGCCGGCGAGGTCCTCGGCGCCTTCGGCCTGACCGAGCCCGAGGCCGGCTCCGACGCCGGCAACGTCCGCACCAAGGCCCGGCTCGACGGCGGCGAATGGGTTGTCGACGGCGCCAAGCAGTTCATCACCAACGCCGGCACGGAGATCTCCGGCGTCGTCTGCATCACCGCCCGCACCGGCGAGGAGGAGATCTCCAACCTGATCGTCGCCAACGGCACCCCCGGCTACGAGCAGGGCGAGCCCTACCGGAAGATGGGCTGGAACGCCTCCGACACGCGGCCGCTCACCTTCACCGAATGCCGCGTCCCGGAAGAGAACCTGCTCGGCCCGCGGGGGATGGGCTTTCGCCAGTTCCTCCAGGTGCTGGACATCGGCCGCATCGGCGTCGCCGCGATGGGCGTCGGCCTCGCCCAGGGGGCCCTCGACGAGGCGCTCGCCTACGCCAAGGAGCGCCGGGCTTTCGGCCAGCCGATCTCCCGCTTCCAGACGATCCAGGCCAAGCTCGCAGACATGGCGACCGAGATCGAGGCGACCCGCCTGCTCGTCTACAAATCGGCGCGGATGAAGGACCGGGGCGAAAACTTCAGCCTCACCGCCGCCCAGGCGAAGCTGAAGAGCGGCCGCCTCGCCGTCCGCTGCTGCGAGGAGGCGGTGCAGATCCACGGCGGCTACGGATACATCGAGGAGTACCCGGTCTGCCGCTTCTACCGCGACGCCAAGATCCTCACCATCGGCGAGGGGACCGACGAGGTCCAGCAGATGGTGATCGCCCGCGCCCTCGGGGCGTAGCGGGGTGATGTCGTGATCCCGAAGGCCGTCCGCATCCGCGAGGTCGGCCCGCGCGACGGCTTCCAGAACGAGCCGGAGACGATCGCCACCTCCGACAAGGTGCGGCTGATCGAGATGCTTGCGGGCACGGGGCTGCGGCGGCTGGAGGTGACGAGCTTCGTCCGCGCCGACGTCGTCCCGCAGCTGGCCGACGGCCGCGAGGTGCTGGAACGGGCTCAAATCCCTGACGACATCTCGGTCTCGGTCCTGGTCCCGAACATGCGCGGCCTCGAAGCGGCGCTGGAGGTGCGGGAGAAGATTGACGAGGTCAACGTCTTCCTCTCCGCCTCGGAGACTCACAACCGCCACAACGTCAACCGCTCGGTCGAGGAGTCGCTGACGGGAATCGAACACGTGCTGGCGCGGGCGACCGAGGAGGGCCTCCGCTGCGAGGGCGTCGTCAGCACCAGCTTCGGCTGCCCCTACGAGGGCTACGTCCCCTTCGAGCGCGTCTTCGAGATCGCCAAGCGGCTCTCGGCCGCGGGCGCGGTCGAGATCGGTTTCGGCGACACCACCGGGATGGCGAACCCGATCCAGGTCGGCGAGTTCTTCCGCCGCGCCCACGAGGAGATCGTCGGCGTCGAGCTGACCGCCCACTTCCACGACACCCGCGGCCAGGCGCTCGCCAACGTGCTGGCGGCGCTCGAGGTCGGGGTCGACTCCTTCGAGTCGAGCTTCGGCGAGCTCGGCGGCTGCCCGGTCCCGCCCGGCGCCACCGGCAACGTCGCCAGCGAGGACCTGGTCTCGATGCTGCACGAGATGGGGATCGAGACCGGCGTCGACCTCGCCAAGCTCCTCGACGCCGCGCGCGCTGCCCAGGAAGTCCTCGGACGCCCGCTCGGCTCCCACACCCTCGTCGCCGGCCCGGTCGAGTGGCACTCCGAGCGCGACCCGTTCAAGGAGAACCCGCCGCGATGAGCATGACCAAGGGAGAGGTCGAGAGCTCGCGCGAGAAGCACCTGGCCCTGATCGCCGAGCTCGCCGCCGAGCTCGAGCGCGTCCACGCCGGCGGCGGCGAGAAGGCGGTCGAGCGCCACCGCGGCCGCGGCAAGCTGACCGCGCGCGAACGGGTCGAGCGGCTCTGCGATCCCGGCATCCCGTTCCTCGAGCTCTCGCCGCTGGCGGCGCACGGGATGTACGACGACGCCGCGCCGGGGGCCGGGATCGTCACCGGTGTCGGCACCGTCAGCGGCCGCCGCTGCGTCGTCGTCGCCAACGACGCCACCGTCAAAGGCGGCACCTACTACCCGGTGACGGTGAAGAAGCACCTGCGCGCCCAGGAGGTGGCGCTGCAGAACCGGCTCCCCTGCATCTACCTGGTCGATAGCGGTGGTGCCTTCCTTCCTCTGCAAGACGAAGTCTTCCCCGACCGCGACCACTTCGGCCGCATCTTCTTCAACCAGGCGACGATGTCGGCCCAGGAGATCCCGCAGCTGGCCGCGGTGATGGGCTCCTGCACGGCCGGCGGCGCCTACGTCCCGGCGATGAGCGACGAGACCGTGATCGTCCGCCACCAGGGGACGATCTTCCTCGGCGGCCCACCGCTGGTGAAGGCGGCGACCGGGGAGGAGGTGACGGCGGAGGAGCTTGGCGGCGGCGACGTCCACGCCCGCAAGTCCGGCGTCGCCGACCACCTCGCCGCCGACGACAGAGAGGCTTTGTCCATCCTGCGCGAGATCGTCGCCACCCTGCCGCCGGCGCCCGCCGCTCCCTGGCAGCGGATCGAGTCACGGCCGTCCGCCGCCGACCCGGAGGAGATCCTCGACGTCGTCCCGATCGGCTCCCGCGCCCCCTGGGATGTCCGCGAGGTCCTGCGCCGCGTCGTCGATGGCTCCGAGCTGCGCGAGTTCAAGGAGAAGTACGGCAAGACCCTCGTCTGCGCCTTCGCCCACATCGACGGCCACCCGGTCGGGATCGTCGCCAACAACGGCATCCTCTTCTCTGAGTCAGCCCTCAAGGGGTCCCACTTCGTCCAGCTCTGCGACCAGCGCCGCATCCCCCTCGTCTTCGTCCAGAACGTCAACGGCTTCATGGTCGGCGCCAAGTACGAGGCAGGCGGGATCGCCAAGGACGGCGCCAAGCTGGTCGCCGCCGTCTCCACCGCTCGGGTGCCGAAGCTGACGGTGATCGTCGGCGGTTCCTTCGGCGCCGGCAACTACGGCATGTGCGGCCGCGCCTACTCGCCCCGCTTCCTCTTCATGTGGCCAAACGCCCGCATCTCGGTGATGGGCGGCGAGATGGCGGCGGCGGTGATGAAAGAGGTGGGCCAGCCGGAGACCGCCGAGCAGCTCCACGACCAATACGAAGAGCAGGGCAAGCCCTTCTATTCCACCGCCCGCCTCTGGGACGACGGCGTCATCGACCCCCGCGACACCCGCCGCGTCCTCGCCTTGGCCTTGGACGCCTGCGCCGACGCACCGCTTTCAGCGCAAGCCGCGCCTGTTTACCGGATGTAGGAGGGGAGAACCCGCCGGCCTCCGTCCCTTGGGTGGGGGTGGGCGATCGGTTTCCATCCATGAAGGCGAGGCGCCTCCTGGCAATCCTCGAACGGGAGCCGCTCAATTACTGCGTCGCGCGACGAGCGGGTTCACATCGTCAGCTACGTTCTGACGACTTTCCGCCTATGACCTTTGCTTTCCATGACAGCGAAACCGTTCCATCTTGGATCGTCCGCAAGATCCTGATCCGTGATCTAGGCCTTTCGGAGAACCAAGCCCGCAAGCTACTCTGGAGGATCTAATGGATTCTGTGCGCGTGATCTACCACCACGACGGAGAGGGATGGTGGGCTGAGTCGCCCGACATCCCACGTTGGACGGCTGTGGCCAAAACCTATGCCGAGATCCTGAAGCTGGCTGAAGAGGGAGTCCCGTTCGCGCTCGAGCGTGAGGTTCCGATCGAACACTTCGTGCCGGCCGACGCGCGGGAGCATCTGGCCGCCTGATCGCTGGCTTTATCTCCAGCCTCCTTGCCCTGCTGCTGGGATCCGGGCCGCTAGTAGCGCCTTCGCACTGCCCGCCCGGGCATCCCGCTTGCCGCGAAACCGTGGGCCGGATCGTCTATGTGGAGCGGGTCGATCCGGATGGGGATGGCGATGCGCACTTCGTGATCCGCGACCCGCAGGGGATCACGCTGCCGGGGCTGACGGCGATCGACGTTCGCGTCGAGCTGCGCCCGCAGCCTTTGCCGGGTCCCGGTGACCTGATCAGCGCCGCCGGCCCCGTCCAGACCGGCTCCTACGGCCAGAGCCAGATCCACGCGCTTGAGCTGCACGTCGCCCGTCAGGCAGGCCGCCACGTTTCGGCGAATGCCGATTCGGGGAAGAAGACTCAGCGGCGACGATTGCGAGCCACGGCAACCGGCGTCCTCACCAGAAGACGGTAAGTAGTCGCCATCCCACGACGGGGGTGCCTCCGGACCGAAGGAAGAACTTTGGAAAGGAGACGCTTTGCGTCCAAGTGCTCGATCACGGCAATTTCCCCATGTCAGCGTTCCCGATTACGACCGGACCGCCCTGCGGCCGGGCATCGTCCATATCGGCGTTGGCGGGTTTCATCGCTCCCATCAGGCCGTCTACCTGGACGAGCTGGCCGGAGCTGGCATCTCGACCGGGTGGGGTGTCCTCGGCGTCGGCGTCCGCAGCGGCGGCTCGAGGGGCGATCTGCTGCGACAAAACTGCCTCTACTCGGTGCTGGAGCGGGCCCCGGACGGCGATCGCGCCCGTGTCGTCGGCTCGCTCCTCGACTACCTCTACGTGCCCCAGGAACCCGGCCGGGCGCTGGCCGCGCTGACCAGCAGCGAGACGAAGATCGTCAGCCTCACCGTCACCGGCGACGGTTACGGATCAGAGGAGCCGGTGCCGCGTTTCCTCGCCGAGGCGCTGCGGCTGCGCCGCGAGGCCGGGGTGCCGCCCTTCACCGTCCTCTCCTGCGACAACCTGCCGGGGAACGGCGCGACCGCGCGCCAGACCGTCGTCGCCTACGCCCGCCTGCGCGACGAAGAAAGGTTCGCCGACTGGGTCGAAACCGAGGTTGCCTTTCCCGCCACCGTGGTCGACCGGATAACCCCGGTGACCGAGGCTGCCCACCAGGAGGTGCTGGAGCGGGAGTTCGGGATCCGCGATCGCTGCCCGGTCGTCTCCGAGGACTTCAGCCAGTGGATCGTCGAGGACGACTTCTGCAACGAGAGGCCGCCGCTGGAGGAGGTCGGGGTCCAGTTCGTTCCCGACGTCCGGCCTTACGAATTGCACAAGAAGCGGCTGCTGAACGGCTCCCACAGCGCGATCGGCTACCTCGGGCACCTCAGCGGCCATGACCGCATCGACGACGCCCTCGCCGACCCGCTGCTGCGCGGCTTCCTCGAATCCCTGATGGACGAGGTGGCGCCGCTGCTGCCCGACGTTCTCGGGCTCGACGTCGACACCTACCGGGCGACGCTGCTCGAGCGGTTCGGGAACCCCCGCATCGGCGACCGGCTGCAGCGGCTCTGCGGACGCGGCTCGACGAAGATGCCCGCCTACCTGCTGCCGTCGCTGGGGGAAGCCGTCAAGGAGGGGCTGCCGCACGAGACGCTGACCCTCGCGCTCGCCGCCTGGATCCGCTACCTGACCGGAGTCGATTTCGCCGGGAAGGAGATCGACGTCCAGGACGCCCGCTGGGATGAGCTCAGGCCACTTGCCCGAGCCGCCGCCGCCGACCCGCGGCCGCTGCTGGAGGTCCGCGACATCTTCGGCGAGCTCGCCGACGACCAACCCTTCGTCGAGCGGCTGACGAAGGCGATCCGGTTCCTCGACGCCCGTGGGCCGGTCGCCGCCGTCGAAGTCGGCCTCGGTTCGCGAGAGGTGCTCGCGGCATGAGCGCAGCGGCCTGCGACCAGCCTGTCGAGGCGCTGCTCTGCGACGCCGACGGCTGTCTCTTCCCTTCGGAGGAGCCCGCCTTCGAGGCGTCCGCCATCGTCACCAACAAGTTCCTGGCGGAGGTCGGCGCTGCCCGGCGGTTCACGGCGGAGGAGCTGCGCTTGGCGACCACCGGCAAGAACTTCCGGACGACGGTCGCGGCGCTTGCCGCCGAGGAAGGGACGAGGCTGTCGCCGGGGTCGCTGGAGCGCTGGGTGGAGGCGGAGCGAGAGACCGTCACCGCCCATCTGCGGTCCGTCCTGCGCCCCGATTCGCGCGTCTTCGGTCCCCTTGGCCGCCTCGCCGCCGGCCACACCCTTGCGGTCGTCTCCTCCAGCGCGATGGCGCGGGTGGACGCCTGCCTGCACGTGACCGATCTCGACCGCCTCTTTGCGGAGGAGCGGCGCTTCAGCGCCGAGAACTCGCTCCCGGTCCCCACAAGCAAGCCCGACCCCGCGATCTACCTCCACGCCCTCGAACAGCTCGGTCTCCCGTCGCGGCAGGCGCTGGCGATCGAGGACTCCGTCCCGGGGGTCCTGGCGGCGACCGGCGCCGGCTGCCGGACGATCGGCAACCTCGCCTTCGTCGCGGCAGGCGAGCGAGCGGAGCGGAAAGCGGCGCTGGAATGCGCCGGAGCATGCGGCGTCATCACCTCCTGGGACGAGCTGGAGACGTTGCTGCAGCCCGCGGGAGCGGCAAGGGCAGGGGCGCCCGCATGAGCGAACGCAGCCTGCGCAGCTACCTGTTGCTGCCGCGGCCGGGCGATTTGGTCAAGGCCTGGATCTTCCCCGCCGGCTTTCTCCTCGGCGTGCTTGCCGCGGGCGGCGCGAGCGGGGAGGAGGTGCTGCGGGCGGCCGTGGCCTGGGGCGCCTTGGAGCTGCTGATCTACCAGGCGCGCTATCAATGGAACGACATCCGCGGCTTCGCGGCCGACCAGCGCCACCCCGACCGGGCCGCCCGGGGCCGCCTCCCCGGCCCGATCTCCCGCGGCAGGGAGCACATCCGGGCGAGCGCCCTGGGTGCCCTCGGGCGCCTCGGCCTCGCGGCGCTGCTGGCAGTGGCGCCACTCGACCTTGCCGGCGCGCTGCTCGCGCTCGCCCTCGCGGTGTTCGGCGTCGCCGCTCTCTATGAAGCGCTGCGCGCCCGCTGCACCGGCAGCAGCGAGGAGGTCCCGCCGCCGCTCACCGGGGGCATCCTCGCCATCTGGGGCGTCGTCGGCGCCGGCTACGCGATCCGCGGCCTGGCGGGGCTGGGGGCGGCGGTTTCATTTGGATCCGCTTGGCTGCCGCTGGCAGCGGGGCTGACCCTTTGGGCCTACGGGATCGCTTTCGTCACCGGGCGCTGGGCGCTGGAGGCGCTGGCGTTCGGCCGCCTGGACGAGCGCGGGGAGATTGCATGGCAGGTCGAGCCCGGCCAGGCGCGGGAGCACTCCCTGGCGCTGGTCCGCTGGCTCCCGCCGGTCACTGAGGGCGAAGGAAGAGGAAAGGACGGCTCGCTCGGCCACTGGCGCGCACTCAGCAGCGCCCCCCTCTCCGCCCCCTGGAACCTGGCAGCGGTGGTGGCGGGAAGCGCCGCCGCGGTGACCGGTTGCCTCCTCGCCGGCTCGGCCGACCCCTTCTCGGTCGGGCTGATGGCGGCCGGAGGTGCGGTCTTCGCCGCGGCGACCGTGGCGCCCTTCCACCACCGCTGGCCAGGCCTGCTCGGGAGCGCTCTTGCTCTCTTCGCACTCGCGGTGCTCGTCGGCTCGCCGCGCCCGGCGCTGGCCGTTCTTCCCTGGTTCGCCGTCCTCGGCGCCCACCTCTTCTTCGCCGCCCAGAGCCCGCGAACGCTCGCGCACCCGCTGCGCTTCGCGCTCGCCTCGCTGTGGGATCGCGTTCCCGGTTCGCGGCCGCGGCGGCCGCTGGCCCTACCCCTGGCCCGGCGGTAGGCGAACATGGAGGCCGCCGTTCAAATCGAGACGCATCAGCTGCTGGCGCTTGCCCGCCAGGCGGCCGAGGCCGGCGCCGAAGTTGCAAGCGCCTGGTCCCGCCGGCGCGAGGAGCTGCGGGTGGAAGAGAAGGCCGCCTCCGATGACCTCGTCAGCCAGGCCGACCGCGACACCGAGCGGGCGATCAGGAGGGTGCTACGCGAGGCCCGCCCGGAGGACGGTCTGCTCGGTGAGGAGGATGGGATTGACCCGGGCCGCAGCGGGATCCACTGGCTGATCGACCCGATCGACGGCACCACCAACTACCTCTACGGCCGCCCCGACTGGGCCGTGAGCGTCGCCGCTGTGAGCAGCGCCGACTCGCGGACGCTGGCGGCGGTGGTGGCCGAGCCGGCGCTGGGCCGGACCACGGAAGCGGCCCTCGGCGAAGGGGCCTGGAGCGACGGGCACCGCCTCCGTCGCCACCTCGAGGTGGACCTGGAGCGAGCCCTGCTCGAGGTCAACCTCGGCAGGCCGGCGCAGCGGGGCCACGCCCCCGAGCTGCTGCGCGCCATCCTGCCGCGGGTCCGCGACGTGCGCCGCGGCGGCAGCGCGGCGGCGGCGCTGGCCCAGGTGGCCGACGGGCGCGCCGACGCCTATTGGGGCCCCGGCCTACAGGCCTGGGACGGTGCCGCCGGCGCTCTCATAGTCAGCGAGGCCGGAGGGGTTGCCGGCGATCTCGAGGGCTCCACGGAAGGCGACTGGCCCCAGAGCGGCGACGTCCTCGCCGCGCCCGGCTCGCTCTGGCAGCCGCTGCGCGAGATCCTCCGCTCCGTCTACCGCTGAACGGCCGTAGGGGCTCATCGACCGGCCTGCGAAACTGGCCCCGTGAGCCGCCGCTTCGCCCAGGTCGATGTCTTCGGCAGCGGGCCCTGCTCGGGCAATCCGGTCGCCGTCGTGCTCGACGCGGAGGGGATGGGGGACGAGGAGATGCAGCGGTTCGCGCGCTGGACCAACCTCGCCGAGACGACTTTCGTGCTGCCGCCGACGTGGTCCGAGGCCGACTACCGGGTCCGGATCTTCACCCCGGTGCTGGAGCTGCCGTTCGCCGGGCACCCGACGCTCGGCACCTGCCATGCCTGGCTCGAGGCCGGGGGAGAGGCGGGCGATGAGATCGTCCAGGAGTGCGAGGCGGGGCTGGTGCGAATCCGCCGAGAAGGCGAACGCAGTTCTCCCCGCATACCGGGGACAAGTGCGTTCGCCTTTGCGGCGCCGCCGTTGGTGCGCTCGGGGCCGGCCTCGGACGAGGACCGGGCCAAAGTCGCCGGCGCGCTGAAGGTCGAGCCAGATGAGCTGCTCGCAGTCGAGTGGGTGGACAACGGGCCGGGCTGGATCACGGCTCTGCTCGAGAGTCCCGAGCGGCTGCTGGAGCTACGGCCGGGGCCGCTCGATTTCGACCTTGGCGCCATCGCCCACTATCCGCCCGGTTCCGAGCCGGCGATTGAGCTCCGAGCCTGGGCGCCGGTCAACGGAATGGCATCAGAGGACCCCGTCACCGGCAGCCTCAACGCCTCCGTCGCCCAGTGGTTGCTGGCCGACGGGCGCCTCACCGCGCCCTACCTCGCCCACCAAGGGACGGCGATCGGCCGCGAAGGCCGGATCCACGTCAGCGAGGGCGACGGCGAGATCTGGATCGGCGGCCGCACCGAGACCGTCGTCGCCGGCACCGCGAAACCGCAATAGAAGCCGATTATCGACCTCGTTTTGCGGTCCCGCGATCAGCCGTGGACGCCGGTGCGGTGGACGACGGCGTGGCCGCGGCCACGGGCGATCAGCCAGCGGTTGACCGGTAGCGCCACCGCGCCGGCGATCAGGAGCGCGCCCGCGAGGCTGCCCCAGAAGAGGAGGCTGTCGAGGCCCGCCTCCATCGCCCCGGGGACCGCGAGGATGATCAGGTTGTCGACGATCTCCATCGTCGCGATGCTGAGGGTGTCGGAGGCGAAGGCGATCGGGACTACCGCACCCAGCGCCATCCCCGAGCGCAGCAGCGGCAGGCTCGTCAGCCCGTAGCCGAAGAAGAAGGCAAGGACGACGGCGAGCACGATCGTCGCGAGGTTGGAGAAGCCGAGCGCCGTCCCGATCGCCAGCCCGGCAATCTCGCCGATCGCACAGCCGGTGAGGCAGTGGACGGTGGCGGAGAAGGCGAGGGCATTGAGGCTCTGGCTGTTGTGGTCCATCCCGCCATCGTAAGAGCGCCCGCCTTTCGGCGGGCGCTCCTTACATCCGGCTCTGCGTTCGCTGCTAGCCGAGGTAGATGATCGAGATCGCCATCGCGTCATCGACCAGGTGGTGGCCTTCCGGCACGTTGTAGATGCCGTGCAGGCGGATCGTCTGACCTTTGGTGATCGTCGAGATCGGGTTGCCGGTGCAGACGTTCATCCCGGAGACGTGTTTACGGCCGTCCGGGGTTTCGTAACCGGCGCCGCCGTAGGTCGCCACCGAGTTGCAGAGCACGGTGCCGCCGGTGCTCTGGTTGGTGACTTCGATGTTGACGCCGTGGTCATGGATGTGGCCGGCTGCGGCGATCAGTTTGCCGCCGATGCTGGCTTTCCAGTCGTAGTGCGTGTCGCTGAGCCCGACTGGGACCGTGATGTAGGAGTTCAGCGAGCACTGGTTGGCGTCGAGCCAGACCGGTTTCAGGGCGGCGCGGCTGGTCGCGTCGGTGCCGGTCGCGTACTTCCAGGTCATCCGGATTTTCACCGATTTGCTGGTCGTCGCCCAGTTCATCAGGTCGAAGACCATGTTCCAGGTCTCGGTGCTGTTGACCTTGTAGCCGTAGGGCAGGGAGGTCAGGTCGACCGGGGTGCGCTCGTCGCCGGAGGCGAAGAAGCGTTCACCGAGCAGGCCCGGGCCTTTGCCGGCGCAGGTGACGTCGGCCTTGCCGCTGGACTGGGCGGCGAACATCGCGTGGTGGAGCATCGGCCCCTGGCTGACCGTCGCCTTCGTCCCGTCGGTGTAGACGAGGTCCGGGGTGACGCCGATGATCGTGCAGCCGGTGCACGGCTTGGCAATGTTGCTGACGATTTCGTTGCTGATCATCCCCGCGTTTTCGTGGTCGTGCGGGTCGCCGTTGCCGGCCGGGATCGTGTACGGGCCGTAGTCGATCGTTTTCGTCGTGATCGTCGCGTTCGCGGTCGCCGGAACGGCGAACAGCGCGAGCGCGCAGACGAGCATGGTCAAGCGCTTAATCGCTTGCGTCAAAATTTCTCCCCCTTCGAGAGATAGATGGGAGGGCGCCTCCCTGCGAGAGCCCCCTTAAACGTTCAACGAACCTAGAGTGAAGATATGCGTGTGTCAACTCAGGTACGCGAGAGTCCCCGGCCTTTGCGGTAGTTGTCACCCGGCCTTGACAGGTGACCATTCAGTCACCTATTGTCCTGCCTATGGACGAGGTCTTCAAGGCATTGGCTGATCCGACTCGCCGCGAGCTGCTCGATCAGCTCTTCGAGCGGGACGGTCAGACGCTGAGCGCCTTGGAGGAGGGACTGCCGATGACCCGCTTCGGCGTCATGAAGCACCTGAAGGTGCTCGAGGAGGCGGGGCTGGTGACGACGCAGAAGCGCGGGCGCGAAAAGCTGCACTTCCTCAACCCCGTCCCGATCCGGTTGATCCACGACCGCTGGGTCAGCAAGTACGCGGCGCCCTGGGCCTCGGTCCTGACGGAGCTGAAGCACGACATCGAGAACGACGAAAACGAGGAGAAGGAACGATGAACGACGAGCAGGCCTACACGGTGGTGGGCGGGCGCGGCAGCATGACCGTGTTCGAGATCTACATCAAGACGACGCCGGAGCGCCTCTGGGAGGCGATCACCAGCGAGGAGATGCGCAAGCGCTACAGCTTCGGGGTCGGGACCGTCTCTGACTGGACGCCCGGCTCGGAATACAAGTCGGCGGTCCCCGGGGTGGTGGACATCGCCGGCGGTGAGAACCTCGAGGTCGACCCGCCGCGGCGGCTGGTCCAAAGCTTCAATGCACTCTGGAGCGAGGACGTCCAGCGGGAAGGCGCCTCGCGCGTGACTTGGGAGATCGAGCCGGTCGGCACTTCATGCCGCCTGCGGGTGACCCACGACCAGCTCGGCGAGGGCGCCAACAACGAACTCTACGGCGGCTGGCCGATGATCCTCTCCGGCCTGAAGACGCTGTTGGAGACCGGCGAGGACCTCGACACCCCGGGCTCACTGCGCTACTCCGGCTAGGAAGGAGAGCGGTCCTCGTTCACATCGTCGAGGTCCACCCCGGCAACCCTCAAGGTCTCCGACCACCCGCGAACTGAGCGACCCGGAGGACTTCACCGAGGGCGACCGCATCGAGAGGACGGTGAGAGAACTCGCGAAAGGAGGCGCAATCTCCTGGTCCAGACCCCGGCTGTTACACCAGCGCGGGGTCGTCTTATGAATTGACCAGAGCCTATTCATCCCCAGGACAGAAGCAGGGGACAAGTTTCGGGACAAAATAGCGCATGGAAACTCTGCGTGGCGGCCAAATCGCCTGCTAGACTGCCAAATCATGGTAGTCAATACGCGGACAGTCAACGGGACAAAGGTCGGGCCATTGGAAGAGTCATATCCTTGGCTGTCCTTCCAATTGGACCTCCAGCAGGCACCGCCCGAACTTTGGATGCTGCTCGGCGAGGCCCGTTCAAAAATCCAGCACCTGACGAAATCCCTGCTCGCGCCCGAGACGGGTGAACGGCTGCGGCTTGTCTATCTCGCTAAGGGTGTGCACGCGACCACTGCAATCGAGGGCAACACCCTCACGGAGGACGAAGTTGTGGAGCATCTGGAGGGGCAACTAAAACTGCCCCGCTCGCAGCAGTACCTCACGCGAGAGGTAGACAACATCATCGCGGCCTACAACTCGATTCAAAACGAGCTTTGGGATGGAGGTTCTGCCGAGCTTTCCCCCGAGAAAATCAGGGAGTACAACCGCCTCATCCTGGACGGCCTTGACGTTGAAGAGGGGGTGGTGCCCGGCGAGCTGGCACTTCAGAGAACGGCTGTCGGCCGATATCTCGCCCCGCCTCGCGAGGATTGTGACTACCTGCTGGATCGGCTCTGCGAATGGCTCAACAAAGACTTCAAAGCGCCCGATGAGGAGATGCAACTTCCCTACGCGATCCTCAAGGCAATCATCGCCCATCTCTACATCGCATGGATTCACTACTTCGGCGATGGCAATGGGCGCACGGCCCGATGTGTGGAGGTGCAGATTCTCGTGGCTACGGGCATGGTCCCGACGCCTGCGATCCATCTTCTAAGCAATCACTACAACGTCACCAGAGACGAGTACTACCGTCAGCTTGACGCCTCCAGTCGGGAGCACGCTGGCAATCCAGTGCCGTTCCTCCTCTACGCTGTCAAAGGCTTTGTCGGGGAGCTACGGCTGCAACTGAAAATCGTTTGGGAGCAGCTTTACGCAGATCGCTGGGAGCAGCACATCTACCAGCACTTCGGAGACACCGAACGCGCTCCAGAGATCCGCCAGCGTCAGCTTGTCCTTGATCTGTCCAAGAGCCGAGAGCCGGTCCACAGGTCGAAAATCAGAGAACTCAGCCCACGCGTTGCGGTGGCTTATGCCGAGCGCGGGGAGAAGACGCTGACGCGCGACCTGAACGCGCTGCTTAAACGTGGGCTCATCAAACATGAGGATGGCGGCTACCAACCTGCCCGTGACAAGATCCTCACGATGATGCCCCCCTTGCCGGAAAGCACTTAGAAGGTCGCGGAAACGGCATCCATTGCCGGGGGGTTCCCTGGAAGGCGTGGCTTTGAAGTGTCGACGCATCTAAGGCCGCCACCGAGCATTTGCCCGCAAAACCCAGGGCTCTGAAAAGAAGATGAAGCGCCTCGACGAGAGTTCGAAGCTCTGGGCCTACGTGACCGAGCACGGCGAGGCACCACCGGAGATCGGGTATGACCCTACTAGTAGGCGGCGATCTGGGGCGCCGGCGGCTGCGGTTGCGGGGTCGGCGGCGTCGGCTCCGGCAGCGGCGGGCCCGGCGGTCCGGGTGGGCCCGGCTCGGGCGAGGGGGTGGGCGGTTCCGGGTCCGGCTGCGGTGGGCCCGGAGCCGGCGTCTCCAGCCTCGGTGCGGCGAGAAAAGTCTTCATGCCCTCGTCCTACCCGTTTTTCCGGCCCTCCCTACGGGGTAACCGGAGCGAACCCGACAAGGAGGAGGCCAGTCGATGACGCAACCGACCCTGGAGGACACCCGCACCCTGAGCGAATGGCGCCCGCCGCTGGGCGTTCTCTCCGTCTACCTCGGCTTCGACCCCGCCGACCGCACCGGCGCCTGGCGGACCGAGCTCCGCAACGCCCTCGACGCAATCCTCGAGGACTATAAGGAAGCCGAGCACGATCGCCGCGTCGCTCTGCGGGCGACGGCGAAGCGGCTGACCGAACGCTTCGAAGATGGCGACCTGCGGCCGCCGCCGCGAGGCGAAGCGGGCTTCGTCGAAGTCGCCGAGAAGGAGGGGACCGAGCACTGGTTCGGGACCGGCGTCGCTCCGGTCGCGGGCGCCTGCGCCGAGTTCGGTGCCGAGCCGGTGGTGGCGCCGCTGCTCGACCTCTGCGGCCGTGGTGCCAGCCGCGCCGTCGCGATTCTCTCCTCCGAGCGGGTGCGGCTGTTGCGCTGCACCGAAGGGGCGCTGGAGGAGCTCGAGGACTGGGAGCTCAGCATCACCAGCCTCGACTGGCGGGAGCGCAAATCCCAGAGCACCAACAACCCCGCCCGCGCCCAGGGCGTCAGCTCCTCCGGCCACGACCAGTTCAGCGAACGCCTCGACCACAACCGGCAGCGCTTCCTCACCGAGTGCGGCGGCCTCGTCGCTCAAAGGCTCGAGGAGGACGGCCTTGGGGAGGCGGTCGTCTTCGGCCCTGCCCGCGACTTCGACAGCTTCGAGGCGGGCTTCAACTCCTCGCCGGCGAAGCTTTCCATCGGCGGCGACGCCGACCTGATCTCGGTCCCACGTGGCCAGCTGACCGAGGTCGTCGCCGACGCCGTCGATCGGCTCGACGAGGAGCGCGACCGAGCGGTCGTCGAGCGGGCGCTGGGAGAGGCGAAGGGCGGTAGCCGCGGCGCCGCCGGCCTGCAGGAGACGAAGGAGGCGCTGGCCGAAGGCCGCGTCGACCACCTCGTCTTCGACACCTCGCTGGGCGGGGAGGCCGAGTCGCTGATCCGGGCGGCGCTCGCCAGCAGCGCCCGGGTCACCGTCGTCCGCGACGAGCGGGCGGAGGCGCTTGCCGAGGCGGACGGGGTTGCGGCGATCCTTCGCTACTGAGGGGGAGACGAGGGAGGGGTCGGCGGACAACTGCGGGGAGGGTCCGGCGACCCCTCCCTCGTCTCCCCATGTGTGACTTCCATCCGGTTCGCCGTTCCAACCCTGGGGTACGAGAGAGCAAGAAGCAAAAACGGAAAAGGAGACAGCTTGAGTGTGCAAGAGAGGGTCGCCGGAGGCCCACTGGGGAAGGTCGTAGGAAAGGCAAAGCAGATGGCCGGGGCGGCGCTGGGTCGCGAAGACCTGCACCGCGAGGGGCAGCTGCAGGAGGTCCAGGCCGACGCCCAGGCGGAGGCGGCGGCAAAGGCCGCTGAGGCCGAGCGCAAGGAGCAGGAGGCCGAGGTCGAGACCGAGCGGGCGGAGGTCCAGGCCGAGCGCCACGAGGTCGAACTCGAGGCGGCCGAGATCGAGGCCGAGGAGCGGGCCGAGCGCCAGCGCGCCGACGAAGAGCGCGAGGCGGCGAAACGGGCGCAGGTGGAGAAAGCGGCTGCAGAGCGCTCGCGCCTGGCCGGCGAAAAGAAAGCCGCGGCAAAACGCGAGCAGGCAGCAGCGGAGAAGGGCGCGGCGAAACAGGAGGCCGCCAAGCTGAAGCGCGAAGCCGCCCGGGCCGAAGAGGCCGCGGCCACGATCGATCCCGAGGAGGAGAAGTAGAGATGGCGATGCCGACGATCTCGAAGACGATTTTCAACTCCTCCCTGAAGCTGGCGCGGGCGCCGTTCGACCTCGCGCTCGGCGCGATGGGCGGCTCCGACTCGACCGCCAAGCACCTGCTTGACCGGGCCGAGGCCGGCGCCCGCAGCGCCACCGGCGTCCTCTTCGCCGATGCGGAGCTGAAGGAACAAGGCCGGACGACGCTGCTGGCGACCAAAGAGCGGGAGCGGGCGACGGAGCTGCGCGAGAAAGCCGAGGTGCAGGAGCGCGAGGCGGAGGAGCGGCAGGCCGAAGTCAGCGAAGCGGCCGAGAAAGCCGCCGCCGAGGCTCGTCGCAAAGCCGAGCAGGAGAAACGGCAGGCGGAGAAACGCCGCCGTGAGCGCGAGGCGAAGGCGAAACAAGCTGAAAAAGAGAAAAAGCAGAAAGCCGCGAAAACGGCGACGAAAGTGAAACGGGCCAACGCCAAAGCCGAGAAAACGGCGCAGCTCGAGAAGCTCGAGGCCAAAGAAGAGAGCATCGAGGCCAAAGAAGACGCCGCCGCGGTCGAGCGGGAAGCGGAGCTCCTCCAGGAGGCGGCAGAAGAGAAAAAGAAGGCCCGCAAGAACGGGGACGGCAGCTAAGCGGG
This sequence comes from Solirubrobacterales bacterium, assembly GCA_035266025.1. Classification (GTDB taxonomy): domain Bacteria; phylum Actinomycetota; class Thermoleophilia; order Solirubrobacterales; family 70-9; genus VAYN01. The sequence continues at coordinate 58,823 of DATFOB010000040.1, read as the reverse complement.
GGCCATGTCGACCGGGCGCCGCAGAACCTTCTTCCACTGCCATCCGGCCGAAGAGGATCCCGGCGTCCTGCTCGACCCCGACAAGCAGGTGACCGAGCCGTGGGGCGAACCCAACCACGGCCCCTGCGACAAGTGCGGGGGCAGCGGCACCACCGTCTACGAGTGCTTCTCCTGCCTGGAGGCGGGGTCGGACCCGAAGTGCCCCGCCTGCTCCGGCCGCGTCCGCTTCGACCAGACCTGCCCCGCCTGCCAGGGCAGCGGTGAGATCCAGCGCACCCGGCGCCGCGGAGTTGCCGTCTTTCCCGCCCGCGAGGGCCTCTATCGCTACCTCGCCTGGAAAAACGACGCCAACGTCGAGGGCAAAGTCGTCGTCGAGATGGTGGGGGAGCTGAGCGAGGACCGCGATCTCGACGCCGACCACGGCGCGCTCCTGATCCACCCCGAAGAGCTGGTCTCGGTCGAGCCGCTCGACGCCGAGGTCGTGCACTCGATCAGCAACCGGGTCGGCGAAGAGGACGGATGATCCCCGGCGCCGGGCTCGTCTCCGACGCGCTCCACCAGCGGGCGGTGCTAAACGAGGCCGGGCATCGGCCCTGGCCCCTGCCCGAGGGCCCCTGGCTGATGGGGCAGACCTGGGTCGACCTCCTCTTCGCTCACTGGCGGGTGCCGGAGGAGGAGCTGCGCCGGGTCGTCCCGCCGCAGCTGCCGCTCGACACCTTCGACGGCTCCACCTGGCTCGGGATCACGCCCTTCTGCGTCCGCGGCCTGCGGCTTCGCAATACCGCGCCGGCGCCCGTCCTCTCCAGCTTCCCGGAGCTGAACGTCCGCACCTACGTCAGCGTCGAAGGCAAGCCCGGCATCTACTTCCTCAGCCTCGACGCCGACAGCTGCGCCGCCGTCGCGGCGGCCCGCCGTCTCTACCGCCTGCCGTACTTCCACTCGCAGATCGAGGTCTCAGTCGAGGGCCGCGCCGTCGCCTACGACCTGATGCGGACCTCCGACGACGGCCCGCCCGGCTACTTCCGCGCCCGCTACGGACCTGAGGGACCTGAGCTCCCGATCCGCGACGGCTCCCTGGAGCGCTGGCTGTCAGAGCGCTACTGCCTCTACACGCTCGACGACGAGCAGCGGGTCCACCGCGGCGAGATCCACCACCCGCCCTGGCCGCTGCACGAGGCCTGGGCCGAGATCGAGACGAACACGATGGCGATGCCGCTGGGGATCGACCTGGCGGGGGAGCCACTGCTGCACTTCTCACCCCGCCAAGACGTCGTCATCTGGCCGTTGCAGCCGCTCAGCCCCCCTTGATGCCTTTCAGGCCCTCGTCTTCGGGTTCGTAGGCGGGGTCCTCGGAGAGATCGTCGGGGGGCGGGGTTCGGCCGTCCTCCTGCTCGGAGGGGTTGGCGTCCGGTGGCGCCGTCGGCGTCTGCTTGTCGGACTCCTGGCCCTGCTTCTCGGCCTGCTCCTGTCCTTGTTTCTCTGGCGTCTCGGTCATGGCGTCATCGCGTCCTTTGCTTTGCGGAGGAACCCGCCGTCGGCGGGAATCGGGGTGCTGTGCAGCTCCGGCCGCGCCTCGGCCGGGGCCAGTTTCGGGACGTCGCCCATCGGCTCCGCCTCGCGGACTCCGAATTTGCCCTTGGAGTCGACCGAGCTGCCGCTCGTCCAGCGCGCGTCTTTGGGCACCTCGCCGTCGGAGTGGACGAAGAACTCGTAGGCGAACTCCTGCTTTTCCTGCTCCTGGGGGAAGTCCGGCGGCACCGGCAGACCCATGTCCTTCTGCTCCTCCAGCACCGCCATCCACTGGTTCTGGTGCATGGTGTCGCGGGCGATCAGGAACGAGAGCATGTCCTTCATCCCCGGGTCATCGGTCATCTCGTAGAGCCGGGTGGCGAGCAGCCGGCCGCTGGCCTCGGCATGGACGTTGGCGACCATGTCGGAGCCGATGTTGCCGGTCGCAACTACCCAGGAGCCGTTGAACGGGTTGCCGTTCGAATCGGCGGGCATCGCCGCCAGACCGGCGGAGAGGACGTGGCGCGGGTCCTGGCCGCCGAGGATCGCCTCGACGGTGCCGTTTTTCCCGGCGATCTCCTCCTGCAGCTTCGCCGGCGCCCCCTCGAGGTTGAGAGCCACCGCGGTGGCGAGCATCTCGATGTGGCCGATCTCCTCGGTGCCGGTGTTGAGGAGCATGTCTTTGTAGCGGTCAGGGCCGCGGTTGCCCCAGCCCTGGAAGAGGTACTGGAGGCAGACCCGGATCTCCCCCTCGACGCCCCCGATCGCCTGCTGGAGGTATTTGGCGAAGACCGGGTTGGGCTCGTCGACCCGCACTTTGTATGCGAGCTGTTTGGTGTGCCTGAACATGGTTTTCCTTTCGACTGGTTCGTCCTGCCGCACGATTGGAGCCCTGGAAGGGGCTAGGGCTCCAGCCGTGCGGCTCAGACCTAGGTGGTGGCTTTGGTCAGTGCGCGTGCGTGCGGCGCTCGCGCGTGTAAGTCGGCTCTGCTTCGGTCCTGTCCCAGCGGGTCATCAGCGCCGTCATCGCCTCGAGCACGCCGGCGATCACCATGAACCGGGTCGGGCCGCCCTCGTCGGCGAAGCCGAAGACGAGCGGCGAGAGGACCAAAACGGCCCCGAGCAGCAGGTCGGTCATCAGGTGCATCCGCAGCGGGATCACCCGCGCCAGCGACATCCGCCAGTCGGTCATCGCCCCGGAGACGAGCATGACCAGGCCGACGATGACGCAGATCGCGGTGGCGCTGTCGGTCTCGCTGAAGCCGAAGATCCAGGGTGCGGCGATGACGATCACCGCGACGAGCGGCTCGATCGCGGCGTGCAGGTTGAGCGGAATCGGTCCGCGGTCCATATTCGGTCCTCCTTGTGAGGTTGGAAGAACTGGAACCTGCGATCCGCTCTCGGCCGGGACTCGGCCCGAAGCGTTCCGTGGGTGGAGGAGAGCCGAGAGGGCGAAGGGCGCCGTCTCGACCCGTACGCGTCGTCTACCCGCGCCTCGGCGATCCCAAAACGTGGAGGATCAGGAGCGGTGCTCGAGGTAGAAGATCTCGGCGCAAACGTCCTTATCGGCGTCGAGGCCGCTGATGAAGGCGCGCACCTTGCGCCCGGTCAGGCGTTCGATGATCTCCCGGAACTTCTCCGAGGTCGCCGCCTGGAAGTACATCCGGGTGTCCCGCAGGCGCTGGTGCTCGCCCATTTCGGAGAGGCTGCGCTCGGCCGGGGTGAAGGTGTTCTCGAGCGAGCAGATGACGATGTCCGGCCCCGCGAATTCGGTCCGCGCTTTGGTCGGGCCGCGCCCGAAGAGCTCTTTGTAGAGGCGCACCATCTCGCGTGAGATCTCCGCCCGGACCGATTCGTGGTAGTCGGCCTCGTGCCGCTCGACCGCCTCGTTCTGCTCGATCGCTTCAGTGTTCACCTGGTCTGCCATGACCTTCGGCTACCCGTCAAGCCACCCGATTCAATCTGGCGTGCGGGGGTAGGAGTACCGGGATGGCCACCAACCGGTCCGCCGGCCGCCCGGCGGTAACGATCACCCCGTACCCGGACGGGCCGTACCTCGTCCGCGGGGACTTCGTCGTTACCGATCAGGAGGGCAACGAGCTGCCGACCGAGCGCCGCACGATCGCCCTCTGCCGCTGCGGCAAGTCGCGGATGCGGCCGTTCTGCGACGGCACCCACAAGCTTGTCGGCTTCAAAGCGCCCAGCAGCCAGGAGCCATGGCCGGGCGACTGATCGAGCTTCCGCAGCCGCGCGGCCCGTTGACCGAGCAGCTGTTCGAGACCCTGGAAGGGCCGGCCCACTCGCGGCTCGCCTCCCCGGGTTTGATCGAGAGTGCCGACCCGATCGCCGACGAAGACCTCCAGCTCGCCCTCTATGTCGCCTACGAGATCCACTACACCTCGATTCGGGGAGTCGACGAGCGCTGGGAGTGGTCCCCCTCGCTGCTCTCCTTCCGCGGCGCCTTGGAGCGACCGTTCGAAGAAGCGGTGGCGGAGCTGGTGCCGCCGGCCGAAGCGGCCGAGCTCGAGTCGGTCGGCGCCGCCCTGCAGAAGATCGCCGCCGAGGACCCCGGCCCGCCGCTCTCCCGCTACATGGAGACGCAGGGGACGGGCGAGCAGATGCTCGAGCACGTGGTCCACCGCTCCGCCTACCAGCTGAAGGAGGCCGACCCGCACTCGTGGGCGATCCCGCGCCTCTCGCCGCGCCCGAAGGCGGCGATGCTCGAGGTCCAGTTCGACGAGTACGGGGGCGGCAGCGCCGAGCGCATGCATTCGGTCCTCTTCGCGAAGACGATGGCCGGGCTGGGCCTGGACCCCGAGTACGGCGCTTACCTCGACCGCCTCCCGGCGGTGACCCTGGCAAGCGTCAACCTGCTCACCGGCTTCGGCCTGCACCGCCGCCGCCGCGGCGCCGTCGTCGGCCACCTCGCCGCCTTCGAGATGACCTCCTCGATCCCCAACCGCCGCTACGGCAACGCCCTGCGCCGCCTCGGCTATGGGTCGGAGGTGACCCACTTCTATGACGAGCACGTCGAGGCCGACGCCGTGCACGAGAACATCGCCGCCTGGGACCTGGCGGGCGGCCTCGCGGCCGACGAGCCCGAGGTCGCCGCCGACATCCTCTTCGGCGCCCGGGCGCTGCTGCAGGTCGAGGCGCGGTGGGCGAGCCAACTGATGGCCGCCTGGGAGGGAGGCGAGACCTCGCTGCGCGCTCCCGTCGTCCCCGTTCCCGCGTGAACGAGCGCCTCGACCTCTCCTACGTCGTGCCGATCCGCTGGCGCGACGGCGAGCAGCGCGAGGAACTCGCCGGCTATCTAGCGACGATCGCGGCCGATTGCGCCGAGGTGATCGTCGTCGACGGCTCGGCGCCCGAGGTATTCGCGGCCAACGCCGCCGCCTTCGGCGAGGGGGTGACGCATCTGCCTCCGGACGAGGGCGAGGAGTGCCTGATGGGCAAAGTGTCCGGGGTCCGCACGGGGGTGCGGCTGGCCGCCTGCGAGCGGGTGGTCCTCGCCGACGACGATGTCCGCTACGAGCCCGAGGCGCTGCGGCGGGCTGCGCGCCTGCTTGACGAGCACGACCTGGTGCGGCCGCAGAACTACTTCAGCGAGCTGCCCTGGCACGCCCGCTGGGACACGGCCCGGACGCTGCTCAACCGCAGCCTCGGCCGCGACTATCCCGGGACGCTGGCGGTACGGCGCTCGCGGATGCTGGCGATGGGCCTCTACGACGGCGACGTCCTCTTCGAGAACCTGGAGCTGATCCGGACGGTTCGCGCTCACGGCGGCAGCTCCGTCGCCCCGCTCGACCTCTACGTCGCCCGGGTCCCGCCGTCCGCCTCCCACTTCTGGGGGCAGCGCATCCGCCAGGCCTACGACGACTTCGCCCTGCCGGCGCGGATGGCGCTCTGGCTGGCGCTGCTGCCCGCGCTCGCGCTCGCCAGGCGTTTTGGTCGACCAGGGGGCGACAAAACCGCCTTGCCCGCCGGCGCGGCCGGGGTCGCGATCGCGCTGGCGGAGGTAGGGCGCCGCCGCGCCGGCGGCGCCCGTGTCTTTCCCGCGACCTCCTCGCTCTTGGCGCCGCTCTGGGTGCTCGAGCGGGCGGTCTGCGCCTGGCTGGCGGTGCTGCAGCGGTTGCGCTTCGGCGGCGTCCGCTACGGCGACTCGGTGATCCCGCTCGCTGCTCACTCCGAGCGCCAACTGCGGCGGCGGCTGCAGGCACAAGCTGAGGTTGTCGATCGAGCGGGTAGTGAGGGCGGATGGAGCTTGAACGGGGCGCGGCCCCGGACATCCACCGAGTCGAAGACGCCAGCGTCAACTGGTACCTGGTCGAGGCAGAGCAGGGCCTGACGATCGTCGACGCCGGCGTGCCCTCCTCATGGGATTCGCTGCAGCGGGTGCTGGGGGAGATCGGCCCGCGATGCGAGCGAGGTCCGCGCCCTCGTCCTCACCCACGCGCACTTCGGCCGCTGCAGGAGGCGAGGATCTTCGCGTCTGAGCAGCTCGACGTTCCCGGCAACCCGCAGATCCTCTTCACGCCGGGACACACGCTCGGCCATTGCGCCCTCTACTTCCCGGATCGGGACGCGGTCCTCGCCGGCGACGCGATCGTCATGCTCGACCCCTATACCGGCGCCCGCGGGCCGCGGATCGTCGCCGGCGCCGCTACCGCCGACAGCGGCCGGGCGCTGCGCTCGCTCGACGCCCTGGCCGCCGTCGAAGCCGGCACCATCCTCACCGGCCACGGCGAGCCGTGGCGCGGCGGTACCGCCGAGGCGGTACGCCAAGCGCGAGCGGCCGGCGCCAGCTAGGCGCGCGGGGCGGTCGAAATCGGTTCTGCTGCTCCGCTGTCGACCACCATCCGCTCATCCAGCCCGGTGAGGCTGAGCAGGCGACGGACGCTGCCCGAGGTGCTGGGCACGAAGCTGAACCTTTCGGCGTCTCTGCGACCGAGCATGCGCACGATCAGCGCCAGGCCGGTCGAGTCGAGGAACTCGAGCCGGTGAAGGTCGAACAGGACCTTCTTGCCGGACTTGATCGCGCCGTCGAGCGTCGCCTCCAGCGTCGGCAGGTTGGACAAGTCGAGCTCGCCGGCGAGAGCGAGGCGGACGAAGGCTCCTTCGTCGGTGCGGCTGACGGTCAAGAGCCCGTCTTGGGCTCGGACATCGTTGATGGACACTGGGGACCTCCATTCGAATTGACTGGAAGTCCCGGAGCGCATCTGCTGTGCGCCCGCGGTCTCACCTACGGTTGGAGAGCAGTCGGCCCGGTCGGCGCCGACAAAACCCTCGCGGGAGATGCTAGCGCAGTCTCGCCATCGGGTTTGGATTCGGCGAAAGCCTTTTCCGCGCTGCGCGGACACGGTTCAGCAGCATGTCGCGCTTCAGGGCGGGTCCGATCTCGGGACCGCGGATTTCGTTTCGGCTCCTGCTGGCGTTGCTCTCAAGGGGTTCTGGTGCGGCGTTCATCTGCTCCTCCGGCTCTGGAAAATGTGGCGATCTATGTGCCTCTCCCGATCTCCGTGCCGTCTGCCGTGAGAAGTGAGCGGTTTACCTGCTGACACAAGCAGCTGTAACTGCTGCGCCAGTTGTCTGATTACCCCCTCACTGTGTGACGAAACCCCGTTTGATCTGAAGTTGAGCGGGAAGCGAGGGCGGAAGAGCAGAGACGATGGAACGCTCCGGTTTCCAACATCAGGCCTTGATCTACGACGGCACCGAGGACTATCTCGCCGGTGCCCTTCCCTACCTCGAAACGGGCCTCGAGGTGGAACAGCAGATGCTGGTCGCGGTCGGGCCCGAGCAGACGGGGCTCCTGCGGGATCATCTCGGGGCCGATGCGGAGCTGATCCGGTTCGTCGACATGCGCGAGGTCGGCCGCAACCCGGCCTCGATCATCCCCCTCTGGGCCGAGTTCATCGAGGAAAACGCGGGCCTGCCGGTGCGCGGGATCGGAGAACCGGTCTGGGCGGCCCGCAGCGCCGCCGCCCTCGACGAGTGTCAGCGGCACGAGTCGTTGCTCAACACCGCTTTTGACCGCGGTTCCACCTGGGACCTGCTCTGCCCCTACGACGCCGGCTCCCTCGGCGAGGGGGTGCTGGAGCAGGTCTCTCACTCCCACCCCTTCGTCAACCGCGGCGGGTGCAGCGAAAAAAGCTCCTCTCTCACCTCCGGTGAGGATTGCTTCGGCGGCGAGCTGGCCCCACCGGCGACCACCCCCGAGAGCTTCGACTTCGACCTCACCGACCTCAGCGAGGTGCGCCACCGCGTCACCGCCGAGGCCGAACGCGCCGGGATGGACGCGACCGAAGTTGCCGACCTCGTCACCGCCGTCAGCGAGCTCGCCGCCAACAGCGTCCTGCACGGGGGCGGCAGCGGCGTCCTCCGCCTCTGGCAGGAGGGCGAGCGGCTGCTGGCCGAGGTCGAGGACAGGGGCCGGATCGAGGAGCCGATGGTCGGGCGGATCCGGCCGGACGTCCACCGGGAGGGGGGCCGCGGGCTCTGGCTCGCCAACCAGCTCTGCGACCTCGTCCAGATCCGCTCCAGCGAGGCGGGGACGACGGTGCGGCTACACCTCCTCGCCCGCGAGGCCAGCTTCGTCTGAGGGATTTGCAGCAAAGCTAACCGCGAGTCCGCGAAAACGGTTCTTCAGGGACCGTTTTCGCGGACTCGATGAATTTCGATTTCGAGTTGCCAGCGCGCGTGATGCAAAAGATGAGTGCCCACCGTCCGCCGCGGGTAGTCGGGGGACATGCCAGACAACGATCCGCAGACCCAGCTCGTCAAGTACCTGACCGACGTCCACTCGATCGAGGAACAGGCTGCCGTGCAGATGCGCCGCGCGCCCGACCTGGTCGCGGGATCCTTCGCTGACGCCTTCCGCAAGCACTTGGGAGAGACCGAATCCCAGGAGCAGCGCGTGCGCGCGCGGCTGGAGGCGCATGAGGCTTCCCCCTCGAAGCTGAAGGACGTCGCCGGGCAGGCCGGCGGCTTCGGGATGGTCCTCTTCGCTCGCTCGCAGCCGGACACTCCCGGCAAGCTGGCGATGCACGCCTTCTCCTACGAGCACATGGAGGTCGCCGCCTACGAGCTGCTCGGGATCGCTGCCCGCGAAGCCGGCGATGAGGCGACCGCGGCGATGGCGGCAGCGATCGCCGACGAGGAGCGGGAGATGGCGGGCCGGATCGCCGGGCACTGGGACGATGCAGTGGAGCAAGCGCTCGCCCGGGTAGAACCAGACGACCTCGGCAAAACCCTCAACACCTATCTCGCCGATGTCCACGCGCTCGAGGGGCAGTCGAAGAAGCTGCTGGAGAAAAGCAAGGAGATGGACGTGCCGGAGGCGCTCCGCGCTGCCTTCGACCACCATCTCACCGAGACCGAAGGCCACCTCGAGCAGATCGAGCGCCGCCTCGACGACCGCGGTGCCACTCCCTCGGCGCTGAAGGACGCGGCGCTGCGCCTCGGCGCCCTCAACTGGGGCGTCTTCTTTGCCGCCCAGCCCGACACGCCGGCCAAGCTCGCCGGCTTCTCCTACGCGGTCGAGAACCTCGAGGCCGCTGCCTACGAGCTGCTGCTCCGGGTCGCCCGCCGCGCCAGCGACGAGGAAACTGTCGCCCTTGCCGAGTCGATCCTCGCCGAGGAGAAGGCAGCCGCCAAATTGGTCGCCGACCAGTGGCCGGTCTCGATGAGCGTCGCCTGAGCCTTTAGGGGCGCTGCGGCAGCGTCCGCTTCACCGCTGCCAGGTGCAGGTCCTCGACGACCTGACCCTGGCGGTCGGCGCGCTCGGCGAGGGCGTGGAAGTCAAAGCCCTCGAGCGAGTCGCCGAAGCTCTCCGACAGCGCGTTCCAGAGCTGCATCTTGCCGCCGATCCCGGAGGCGAGCACCTCGAGCTCGAGCACGCGGCTGAGCGGCGAGTAGGTCCGCAGGTGGCCGTTCGGCTTCAGGCGGCCGAGGCGCTCGGCAACTTTCGCCAGCGCCGGCTTGATCTGGTCGCGCTTGATCCCGAGCCGATCGGTGAGGCGGACCAGCGTCTCCCGGTCCTCCTCGATCTCAGTGCAGATCCGCGCCAGCGGCTGGCCGAACTCGGCCTCGCCGGAGTTGCTCGACCGCAGGCGGCGGGCCAGCTCGACTCCGAGCGCGGCCCCCGCCAGGTGGTCGTTCAGGTAGATGGCCAGGTAGCGACCGTGGTCAGCGCTCTCGGCCATCGGCTCGGCTAGGCCTCCTCGTAGGGGTCTTTCTCGGCGGCCAGCTGCAGCGCACACTCCTTGGTTTCGCTGAAGTGCCGTTCCTGGATCGGCAGCGCCCACTGGATCAGTTCGGAGATCTGCTCCTCGCCGGCCTGCTCGTTCAGTTTCTGCAGCACCGCCCAGTGGCCGACCTCGCCGGCCTCGGCCATGGTCATGAACTCGAAGCCGTCGAGCCCGTCGGCGTCGCCGCCGAGGTAGGTGTCCATCATCTCCGAGGCCTCGCCTTTGGTCTCTTTGGCCTTTTCGAGGATCGCCGTCTTCTTGCCGTCGCGCTGCTCTGCCACCTCGGTGCCCCGGCGCGCGGTCTCCTCGGCCTCCTCGCGCATCTGCCGCAGTTTCGAGGCGACGCTGTCGTCGTCGACGAGGCCCTCGACCTTCTCGGTCGCTTTCTGCGCGGCTTCGGCGAGGCCGATCACCTCCGCGAGCTTCTCCTCCAAGGTCGTCAACTCAGCCATCGTCTTCCTCCTGCGGTTGGGTTGGCCGGTTGCCGTTTCCCTACCCGAGCCAGACGTGTTCGAAGCGCAGGCCGGAGGCGGTGGGGTGGAGCAACCCCATCGAGGGACGGGGGGCGCGGCGGCGCTCGGTCGGGCTGCCCGGGTTGAAGATCTGGAAGCCGTCCGCCTCTTCGTGGAGGGGCAGGTGACTGTGGCCGAAGACGAGGGCGTCGGCCTCGGGGAAGCGGGCGCGCATGCGGGCGAGGCGGCCCTTGGCGGGGCCGGTGTCGTGGAGGAGGGCGAGGGTACGGCCGCCGATCTCGAGCTCGAGGGACTCCGGCAGCTCGCGGCGCAGCTCGGCGTCGTCGACGTTGCCGTGCACCGCCAGCACCACCGGGCAGAGCTGCCGCAGCTCCTCCAGGACCGAGGCAGCGGAGAAGTCGCCCGCGTGGATCAGCACCTCGGCGCCGCGGATCTTCTCGACGCACGCGTCGGGCAGCCTGCGCTTCCCCTTCGGCATGTGGGTGTCGGCGATCATCGCGATCACGAAGGAGGGGTGGGGGTGCCCTCGTACGGACACTCCCCAAAGCGAGCGAAGCGAGCGCGTCCGGTAGAGGGCACCCCCACCCCTCCCCTCAACCGGTGGCGGCGAGCGGCCGGTCCTGCTCGTAGCCGAACTCGGCCAGGGTCTTGCCCATAACCTGGTGCATCGCCTTCTGCTCGGGGCGGCTCATGCTTTCGCGCCAGCCGCCGGGACGGGCGCGGCGGATGAAGCGCCGCCGTCCGCGGGCGGCGCTCGGCTGCTTCTCGAAACGGTGCGCCTCGACGATCTCCGGCACCCGCACCGGGTCGGCGCCGACCATCTCGCAGATCCGGGTGACCCAGGTCTCGGTATCGCTCCGTAGGTCCTCGTAGCGGATCTGGATCCGGTCCTCGGGTGCCCTCGCCTCGTAGGCCTTGCGCACCTCGCGGCTGCGGAAGGCCCAGACTTCGGAAAGCCAACGGATCAGGGGGATCCGGCCCTCCTTGGAGACCGGGAAGGCGCCGCCCGGGATCGCCCAGGAGCCGTCGCTGTAGGCGTCGAGCCAGGAATCGACGACGTCGCGGCCGTCGCGCAGCAGGAAGATCACCTTCGACCGCGGGAAGAGCTCGGCGAGGAAGGGCGCGACGTGGGAACCCGGCTCCTTGACGACGTAGGCGCCGTCCGGCTCCCGGCCTTCGGCCTGCGCCTCGAAGCGGGCTTCGATCAGCTGCCGCAGCGGGCCCTCCCAAGCGGCGCGATAGCGCTCGGCGAAGAAGTAGCCCGGTTCTTCGGCCTTGAGTTCGAGCAGGGTGCTGAGCTCCGGCGGGTTCTCACTTGCCGCCCAGGCGAGCGGGATCGGCCGCCAGACACCGAGATGATGGCCTAGGTGTGGGTCGTCGATCGGAACGACGCCCTCGAGGTCGGAGAGCATCTTCAGCAGCCAAGTGCTGCCGCTGCGCGACGAGCCGAAGATCCATGCCAGGCGGTTCTCCTGCATGTTGGGCGAGGTTACCCCTGAGGGCGGAAGAATCAAACCTCAAGAGTTCTTCTTGAAAAGCCCGCGCACCGAGGCGCCGGCGGCGGCGAGGAAGGCCCGCCGCAGGGTCCGCTGCCGCCGTGCGTGCCAGCCACCTTCGGCGGCGTGGGGCCCGCGGCTCTCGAGCACGTTGCCGGGCCCGGGGGCGGCGGGGATGCTGCCGAAGGACCCGCGCACGAAGGCGCCGTGGGCGAGCCGCCGGTAGAGCGGCGGCGCCGTCGCGTGGAGGATCTCCAGCGCCCGTCCGGCCTGGCCGTAGTTGACTTCGCGCTTGGGATCCTCGGCGCAGAGCTCGATCCCTTCCGCCACCGCTTCGACGTCGAGGACGGGCGGGATCGGCCGCACCTGCCTGCCGGTGTAGTTGCCGGCGTGCTCGAAGATCGGCGTATCGACCGCCTGCGGCACCATCGTCGTGACGTGGATCTCGTCCTCGTCGACGAGTTCGCCGGCGAGGCATTCGGAGAAGGCCCGGACCGCGTTCTTGCTGACGATGTAGGGCGTCACCTGCGGCGTGCTGACCCGCCCCCAGACCGAGGACATGTTGATCAGCACCCCCGAGCCCTGCGTCCGGAAGCGCTTCAACGCCGCCCGCGCCCCGTGCACCTGACCCATCAGATTCGTCTCGACAATCTGGCGGAAGACCGCGGAGGGGATCTCCTCGAAGGGCCCGTAGGCGATCGCACCGGCGTTGTTGACCCAGACGTCGAGGCGGCCGAATCGCTCCACGGCGGCGGCGGCGAAGGCCTCGACCGCATCCTCGTCGGAGACGTCGAGCGTCCGGTGCAGGACCTCGGCGCCGTCGCTTTCGCACTCCGCCGCGACCTCGGCCAGCGGCCCCTCCGAACGGGCGCACAGCGCCAGCGAAGCTCCCCGCCGCGCCAGCCGCAGCGCCGCCGCCCGGCCGATCCCGCTCGAGGCGCCGGTAATCACCACCACCGCCTCCTCCAGCGGCCGCGGCACGCCGGTACCTAGCCGAGCCCCTTCTCCTCGGCGGCCTTGTAGGCGATCTGGAAGAAGTCCGAGATCGTCAGCGCCGAGAAGAGCGAGGCGACGAAGCGGGTGACGCGGGGGGCGAAGAGGAGCCCGACCGAGAATGCCGCCACCACCCAGAGCCCGAGGCAGTAGGGGCAGATCAGGAGCTCCCCGATCGCCTTCTGCAGGCCCGTCCCACGGGAGCTCTCCTCCACCTCAGCCGGCCCGCCCTTGCCTTCGAGTTCGGTGAAGGGCGCCCGCAGCGGGCTCGTCACCTTGTCCTTGGAGAGGAGGCGGCTGAATTTGTGGGAGGCGGTGCCGACCAGGGCGAGGTCGGCGGCGGAAACCCGATCCGGGAGCTCGCGCCCCTGGCGCTTGGCGAGGAGCAGGGCGGCGCTGACCAGCGTTCCGAAGATGCTCATGAAGGCGAGGTATGGGCCGAAGGGCGGCCGTTTCTGCGGCTCGGCGTAGCCGGCGACGGCCGCCGGCGCGTCCTCTAGCGATGGGCTCATCGCCTCCGGCTACCCGCTGCGGTGCAGATCCCAACCCTCGCTGCTGACCGCGAGGTGGAAGCCCCCATCGGGGCCGCGGCGCTCGATCACCAGCCCCTGCGCGACCGCCCGCCGCAGTGCCCGCCGCAGGTCGCGCGCGCCGAGCCGGGGGAACCGTTGGGCCAGATCGGCACGGCGGCAGAAGCCGTCGTCGGCGAGCTCGACGATCGCGGCGACGATCTGCTCGGGGGTGGGCAGGGTGCGACGAGGAGACACGGCGGCGAGCTTAAGTTAGGATCAAGTAGATGTTTCGGGGCATTGCGCCGGGAGATCGCGGAAATACAAAGGCACGGGTTCGGCTAGGAAACAAGTCGAACTACGGACCGAGAAGAAAAATCGATCCCAGAAGGTGCCCACCGATGCTGTTTTTCCGAGACAAACGATGAGCTTGATGCAGCGCTTCAATGTCACCGAGCGGGACCTGCGGCCCGGCTGCCGGGACGTCCAGATCGAAGGCGAGCTCGACCTCGCGGTTGCGGGGAAACTGGACGAGGTGCTGACCAACGCCATCGGCGAGTGCAGCCGTGTCCTGGTCGGGCTTGAGCGCTGCGACTTCATCGACTCCTCCGGCATCGCCGTGATCCTCCGTGCCCACAACCGCATGGAGGTCGACGGGAACCGGCTCGCCGTCTACGCGCCGACCGACCAGGTTCTGCGCGTGCTCTCGATGACCGGCCTCACCTCGAACGGGCTCGTCTTCGACAGCGCCGACGAGGCACTGGCCGCGCTCGGCCAGCCCACGACCGACTAGTCCCGGCGGCTCGCCCGCACCAGCAAGCTCCGCTGCGGCACCAGCACCGTCGCCCGCTGCACCATCCGCTCCGGCTCCTCGGAGATCGGGCTCAGCCGTAGCGTCCGCAGTACCGCCGGCACCACCGTCTCGATCTCAGCGTGGGCAAGGGGTTCACCGACGCAGCGGCGGGCGCCGCCGCCGAAGGGGAAGAAGGGCCAGGAGGGGGTGATGTCGGCGAGCCAGCGCTCGGGCTCGAAGCGATCCGGGTCCCGGAACCCGCGCGGGTCGCGGTGGACGAGGGAGGTGGGGAGGAGAACGCTCGCCCCCGCCGGCAGCTCCCTGCCCTCGACCTGCACCGGCTCGAGCAGCTTCCGCAGCGCGCCCGAGGCGGGCGGCCGCAGGCGCAGCGTCTCGCGGACGATGGCGTCGGAGCGGAGGCTGCGTGGGTCGGCGATGAACTCCTCGGCCGGCTCGGGCTCGCGGGAGAGGCGGTCGAGCAGCCAGGTGAGCGCAATCGATGGCGGCTCCTGCGCCGCCATCAGCAGCGACATCAGCTCGTCGACGATCTGCTCGGTGGTCAGCTCGCCCTCGTCGCCGATCATGCAGCCGAGGACGTCGACCTCTTTGTAAGCGTCGGCCCGCCGAGCCTCGACCGCCCGGGCCAGCGCCCGCGCCGTCGGCTGCTTGCGCCATTCGAACAGCCCGGTTCCCAGCTCCCCCATCAGGCCGTCGCCTTTCCCCGGCAGGGTGACCGGCGGGTTGCCGGGGGTCCGCAGCGTCTGCCCGATTGCCTTCGTCAATTCGGATGCGATCCCCTCGTCGCGGACGCCGAGGACGAGCCGCACGAAGATCTCGTCGCAGAGAGTGCGGAGGCGGGAGAGCAGGCGGAACGGCGGGCCCAGGGGCCAGCTGGCGGCGTGGCGCTCGGCGATCGCGGCGATCGCCCCGCGGCGAGCCTCCATCAGCTCGGGGGCGAAGGCGGGCGCGATCCGGGCGCGGGCAGAGCGGTGGGCCTCGGCGTCGCCGCCGAAGACCGAGTGGGTCGAGGCGAACGGCAGCACCGCCCGCCGCGCCTCGCCGGCGTGGGCGCGCTGGGGATCGGCGTCCAGCAGCGCCCTCACGGCTTCGGGTTCGGTGACGACAAAGGTCGGCCGCGCCGTCAGCAGCCGGATCTGGAAGACGTCGCCGAACTCCTCCTGGTGGCGGCGGAGGAACCCGAGCGGGTCGCGATGGAAGGCGATGGTTTGGGCGAGGACGTTCGAGTCCGGACCCGGCGGGGCGAGGGTCTGCATAGGGCGCGTCTACCCTGGCGGTGCGGAGGCGGAAACTCTCAGCCGAAACGGGGCTCGAGGCGCTGGAAGGTGCGCCACCAGCCGTAGTCGAGTGTGGCGTGCTCGACCGCCTGGAGGAGGGAGCCGTCGTCGTCGTGGAGCTCGTAGCTCACGACCGGCGGCTCGGATGCGAGGTCTACTTCGACGATCCGGGCCATCATCAGGTACGGCGGGCAGCTGAGCCAGACCTCGCCGGGTTTAGGAAGGGTTTTTAGTCCGGATCGCGCCATGGGTTCTCGGTACCCCTGCAATTCGACACGAAAACCGTGAACCTTCCCCGAAATTAGGGTAAATCTGAGGTAAGTCTTCGGCGTCGGGGAGTGGGCGCAGCCGAGCTCAGGTGCCCTGCTTCTGGCCGACTCCCGTCGCGACCTCGCGCGCCCGCATCGGCCCGCCGGCGGTCGGCTCCAGCGGCGGCGTCGGCGCGCCCTTGGCATTCCGCATTCCTTGCAGGAGGTCGTCGAGGGCCTCCAGGGAGGTCGTCGTCGGCTTCCAGCCGAGCTCCTCGCGGGCCCGGCTCGTGTCCATCATCGGCACGCCAAGGGCGAGATCGACCCAGCCAGCGGGGGAGGGCTGCAGCCGCAGCTTCCAGGTGAGGTCGGCGGCGGCACGCAGGGCTCCGGCCGGCAGCGGGAAGCTGCGGGCGCCGAAGAACTCGCGCAACTCCTCGACCCCGATCTCCGGGTCGGCGGCGATGTTGAAGGCGCCGTGGACGTCGCGCACGACAGCCTGCCGGTAGGCCTCGCCGACGTCGCGCGAGTGAACCGCCTGGAAGCGCAGCCGCGGCACCCGCGGGATCAGCGGCACCAGCTGCTTGCGGACCAGGAAGCCGGGGAGGAAGAGCCCGGCGAAGAGGCGGCGGATCTCGCTCGCCGCCTCGGATTTGAAGATCAGGCCGGGGCGGAGGCGGACGATCCGCAGCTCCGGAGCCCGCCCTTCGGTCTCGTCGAGGAGGTCTTCGACCGCCGCCTTGTGGCGCGAGTAAAAGGAGGTTGGGATTCCCTCGACCGGCCATGACTCGTCAACCGCTCGCTCCTTCGGGCCGGGGCTGTAGGCCCCGACCGAGGATGCGTAGACGAGCGCCGGTACCTTCGCCGCCGCGGTGGCGTCGAAGACCCGCCGGCTGCCCTCGACGTTGATCCGCTCGGTCATCGTTTCGTCGCGGCTCGGCTGGATCGCCCAGGCGAGATGGACCACGGCGTCGGCGCCGCCGAAGATCGGCGCCAGGTCGTCCTCGACGACGTCGGCGCCTACCCAGCGCACCTTCGGCATCTCGACCGCGGGCACGCGGCGGGCGAGGCCGACGATCTCATCGACTTTGGTCTCCCGGCCCAGCGCCTCGAGGACGCTGGTGCCGACGTTGCCGCTTGCTCCGGTGACGACTACTCGCATCGCTCGCTCCTCTACGGCTGGATCACGAACTTGATCGCGCCGTCTTCCTTCTTCTGGAAGGTCTCGTAGGCATCGGGGACGTCATCCATCCCGATCTTGTGGGTGGCCAGCTCCTCGGTCCCGAGCGGGTCGCCGTCCTCGGTCAGGAGCGGCATGATCTCGTCGATCCATTTCTTCACGTGTGCCTGGCCCATCCGCAGCTGCACGCCCTTGTCGAACAGCTGCATCATCGGGATCGGGTCGACCATGCCGCCGTAGACGCCGCTGATCGAGACCGTGCCGCCGCGGCGGACGGTGTCGAAGCACTGGTAGAGCGCCGACATTCGGTCGATGCCGCCTTTTTCGATCACCTTTTCGGCCAGCTTGTCGGGAAGGAGGCCGGCCGCTTTCTGGGCGAACTCGCCGACCGGGGCGCCGTGCGCCTCCATCCCGACCGCGTCGATCGCGGCGTCGGTGCCGCGACCCTCGGTCATCTCGCGGATCGTGTCGGAGATGTCTTCGTGGTCCTCGAGGTCGAGCGTCTCGACGCCGTAGCGCTGCGCCAGCTCGAGCCGCTCTGCCACGAGGTCGATGCCGATCACCCGGGCGCCTTTGTGGGCGGCGATGCGGGCGGTCATCTGGCCGATCGGGCCGAGGCCGAAGACGGCGACCGAGCCGCCCTCGGGGATCGCCGCGTAGTCGACCGCCTGCCAGGAGGTCGGCAGCACGTCGGAGAGGTAGAGGAAGCGGTCGTCCGGCGGTCCCTCGGGCACCTTGATCGGCCCGAAGTGGCCCTGCGGCACGCGCAGGTACTCGGCCTGTCCGCCCGGCACCTGGCCGTAGAGCTTGGTGTAGCCGAGGAGGGAGGCGCCTTTTTCCTCCTCGTGGTTCTGGGTCGTCTCGCACTGGGCGAAGAGCTGGCGGTCGCACATCCAGCAGTGGCCGCAGGAGATGTTGAAGGGGATCACGACTCTGTCGCCGGACTTGATGTGGGTGACCTCGGGGCCGACCTCCTCGACGATCCCCATCGGCTCGTGGCCGAGGATGTCGCCCTCTTCCATGAACGGCGAGAGGACCTCGTAGAGGTGGAGGTCGGAGCCGCAGATCGCGCTCGAGGTGATGCGGACGATCGCGTCGGTCGCTTCCTCGATCTTCGGGTCCTCGACCTCGTCGACGCGGATGTCGCGGGGACCGTGCCAGACGGCGGCCTTCATCTAGTCCTCCCTCTCGCTCGCGGTGGCGGGTTGTGCTTGTTTGCGGTGCAGTTCCGCCTTGACGGAGTCGGGGAGGACCTTCGCCGCGGCGGCCTGCGCTTTCGTTTTCATCCCCGCGGACACGACCCGTTCCTTGCCCGCCATGACGGCGTCGAAGCCCTGGCGGGCGACGTCGGCCGGGTCGTCCTTCGGCCCTTCGCCGATCGGGGTGTCCTCCATCTCGGCCCGCTCGAAGAACTCGGTCTCGGTCGGCCCGGGCATCAGTGAGGTGACGGTGATGTCGGTGTCCTTGAGCTCATTGCGGATTGCCAGCGCGAAGGACTGAACGAAGGACTTGGAGGCGTTGTAGACCGCCTGGTAGGCGCCCGGCATCGTCGAGGCGATCGAGGAGGTGAAGAGGATGCGGCCCTCGTCGCGGGCGACCATGTCCTGCACCACCAGCTTGCAGAGGTGGACCGTGGAGCGGACGTTGAGGTCGATCAGCCGCAGCTCCTTGCGCAGCTCCGTTTCGCGGGCGAAGTCGCCGCCGGCGCCGATCCCGGCGTTGAGGACGAGCACATCGACCGGGCGCGCGGTCGCCTGGATCCGCTCGTAGAGGCGGTTGACCTCATCCTCGCGGGAGAGGTCGAGGCGGGTGCACTCGACGCTCGCGGTGAGCTGGTTCAGCTCCCGCTGCGCCTCCTCGACCTCCGCGTCCTCGGCGGTGATCAGGAGGTCGAATCCCTCCGCCGCGAAGACCTTGGCGAGCTCGAAGCCGATCCCGCTCGATGCTCCCGTCACCACTGCAAAGGGGCGATTTTCCTGCGTGCTCATACTGGTTGCCTTCCCTAGCTGTCTGGGCCTCTCAACTCCCCGCGGCTGGGCGAGACGAAACGGGAAGAAGATGGTGGGGGAGGAGTCGGGGATACCTCGGCGGACGAGGGGGAGTGTCCGGCGAGGCATCCCCGAGTCCTCATGAGATGAGGTCTAGAACTTCCCGCTCGATTTTCAGCCGCTGTTTGGCGCTCATCCGGCCGTTGGCGCTGGTTGCTGGGCGGATCGTGTCGCCGTTGCGGTAGCGGTCGAGGACGCGGGGGTCGATGTAGGAGGCGCGGCAGACGGCTGGGGTATTGCCGAGCGCTTCGGAGACCTGTTTGACGGCGCCGGCGATGCAGCGTTTCGCCGCCGCTTCGGAGCGCGGCGGCTTCTCGCCGGCGAGGGCGACAGCCGCCAGCACAGTGCCGTGCCAGGTGCGGAAGTCCTTGGCGGAGAACTCGGCGCCGATCTTGGCGTGGATGTACTCGTTGATTTCGTCGGAGCGGACGTCGACCCATTCGCCGCCGGCGCGGTAGGCGAGCAGGTCCTCGGGCCCACCGCGGCGCCGGTACATCTCCTCGATCGCGCGGCGGGCGGCGGCGTCGCGGATCGACTGGACGCGCCGCTGGCCGCTCTTGGCGGGGAAGTCGAAGACAACCTCGCTGCGCTTGATCGTGACGTGCTCGCGGCGGACGGTGGCGAGCCCGAAGCTCTCGTTTTCCTCGGCATAGACCTCGCTGCCGACGCGGAAGAAGCCGAGGTCGAGGAGCCGGATCGCGCAGGCGAGCGCCCGCCCCCGCGGCATCCCCTGGCGGCGCAGGTCGGCGGTGACGGCGCGGCGCAGCTTCGGCAGCTTGGCGGCGAATTCGCGGATCAGCTCGTACTTGCGTTCCGCCTGTCGCTGCTGCCAGCGCTCGTGGTAGAGGTACTGCTTGCGCCCGGCTTCGTCGTAGCCGGTGGCCTGGATGTGGCCGGAGGGGTCGGGGCAGATCCAGACTTCCTTCCAGGCTGGAGGGACGACGAGGGCCTGGATGCGCTCCAGCGTCTCCTCGTCGACGATCGTCTCGCCGGAGCCGTCGACGAAGGAGAAGCCGCGGCCGCGGCGCACGCGCCTGATCCCGGGGCCGGCGCAGTCGGCGCGGCGGAGGCGGCCGCGGCGGGGAGCCGTTGCGGCCTGACTCATTTGGCGACGCCCCCGAGCGCGGAGGCGGCGGCGCTCACCGCCTCGCCCCGTGCAGCGCCGTAGCCACCCCTTCGAGGTCGGCGACGAACCCGGCGAACTCCGCCTCGCGCTCGTCGTGGTCACGCAGGCGCAGGATCGCCGAAGGGTGGATGGTCACCGCCGCGACGGGCGCCAGCGGCGACTCCAGCGGCCGCCCACGGTCCTTGGTCACTTTCACCTTCATGCCGAACAGCGACCGCGCCGCCGTCGCGCCCATCGCCAGCACCGCCTGCGGTTTGACCGCCTCGACCTCGGCCGCCAGCCACGGCTTGCAGGCCTCTATCTCCCCGGCGCGCGGCGTCTGGTGCAACCGCCGTTTCCCCCGCGGCCTCCACTTGAAGTGCTTGACCGCGTTGGTGACGTAAGCCTCACCCCGGTCGATCCCAGCCTCCTCGAGCGCCCGATCCAGCAACCGCCCCGCCGGCCCCACAAAGGGCTCCCCGGCAAGGTCCTCTTTGTCTCCCGGCTGCTCCCCAACCAGCATCAGCTCCGCCGCTTTGCGTCCCGAGCCAAAAACAGCCTGCGTAGCGTCCCTGTAGAGCACGCAACCCCGACAAGTCTGAGCAGCCTCCTCGAGCGCCTTCAGCGACCGGGAGGGAGGCACAAATTCGGCGGCGCTAGCCATGGCGGCCAGCTACCCGAGCGCGAGAGGGGGCGAAACCGAGGCCCCAAAAACCTTGGCACACACGGTGCCACCCGCCCCTTCCGCCGAGACCGCAAAAACGCATCTTGAGGATGCCCTTTTGCGGTCTCGCGATGACGATCGTCGGGTTGGAGCGCTTGCGGATCGGCAGTACGGGGTGGTTGAGCGGGGACAGCTCGATGCGCTCGGAGTAGGTCGGGGGGCGGTACTGGCGCGGCTGCAGGCGGGACGACTACACCGTATGTACGGAGGGGTTTACTCCGTAGGCCATCAGGTGGTCAGCCGACAAGGTCGCTGGATGGCGGCCGTGCTCGCATCGGGACCCGATGCCGTCTTGAGCCACTGGTCCGCGGCGGCGCTCTGGATGATCCGCCCGAACTCGCGCTCGACCATCGATGTCACCTGTCCACACAAGAGCCGCTCGTGGGCCGGGATCAAGCGCCACCACAAAGCGCTTCCCGTTGACGAGATCACCGTGGAGGAAGGGATTCCAGTGACGAGCGTGCCTCGGACCATCCTCGACCTGGCCGCGACTGAGCCCGGCGACGTCGTCGAGAACCTCCTGCGGGAGATGGAATTCCTCGAACTGCGTGACCGGCTCTCGCTCCAACACTTGGTCGAGCGCTATCCGAGACGACGAGGCGTCCGCAGGGTGAGGACCGCCCTCGAACGCCTGAAGGAAGATCCACCCGGGAAGAAGAAATCGCGCCTAGAGGAGCGTTTCGCCCCCTTCTGCCGCAACCACCACCTGCCGCTGCCCCGCTTCAACGACCAGATCGTCATCGGCAACGGCAAGCACTTCGAAGTCGATTGCCATTGGACCTTCGAGCTCTGCTGGGTTAGGAAACCCCGGCCTCGGGCTCGACCCGGAACGCCGACCGGGTCGGGTAGGCGGGCTTGTAGAAGGTCGCCGTCTGCGTCGTCACCCGCCACGGGCTCGGCAGCATGCCGGCAGGCGCCGCGAGGAACCTCGTGAAGAGGACTGAGGCGCGGCGGCAGGTGATCGCCGAGCGCGTCGGGATGTAGAGCAGGTACTGGCCCTTGGCGAAGTAGAGCGGTCCGACGTCCGAGCCGGCGTTGACGGTGAAGGTCCCGGGGCAGAGCTTGCCGAGTTCGGTATTGCTGCCGCCTCCGCCCCCACCGCCGACGAGCTCGACGGTGAAGCCGGGCAGGCTGCCGCGGGTGAAGGAGGCTTTGCCGGTCTCTTCGGCGACGACCTTCCAGGGCTTCGGCAGGTTGCCGTCCCAGTCCTGGAGGAAGCGGGCGAAGAGTTTCGAGCCTTCCTGGCAGCTGAGGCCGGCTTTGACGCTGACCTCGTAGTTACCCGCCGGCAGGTTGGCCGCGCCGATGCGGTCGTCGTGCAGGACGCGGAAGCTGGGGCAGGTCGCGGCGGCGGCGGAACCGCCCCCGAGTAACAGCAGCGCCAGCAACCCGACCAGGCTCGTCGCGAAGGCGAGAGACAGGCGGCGGCGAGGGGCTCGGACGGGGCTCACTGCGGCGAAAGCTATCAGCGCCGATCCGTAGGATGCGCGCCACCGATGCCAGAACCCGTCAAGCGCAACCAGCGCTACATGCCTGGGCTGGACGGGCTACGTGCGATAGCCGTCCTCTCGGTCATCCTCTTCCACCTCGGTTTCGACTGGGCGCCCGGCGGCATGCTCGGGGTCGGCGTCTTCTTCACCCTCAGCGGCTACCTGATCACCGACATCCTGCTGAACCAGCTGAACGCCCGCGGCCGGATCAAGCTCGGCGCCTTCTGGCTCGCCCGCGCCCGCCGCCTGCTGCCGGCGCTCTTCCTGATGCTGGCGATCGTCGTCGCCTGGGTGACGATCTTCGGCCCCGCCCAGCCCGACCAGTTCCGCAAGGGCGTCGTCGCGGCGATCTTCTACGTCAACAACTGGCAGCAGATCTTCGCCGACGTCTCCTATTTCGCCCGCTTCGAAGCCGAAGGCCCGCTCGACCACCTCTGGTCGCTCTCGGTCGAGGAGCAGTTCTACATTCTCTGGCCGTTCCTGCTCCTGGCCGGGGTCAAGATCGTCCACGAGCACCCGCTGCCCTCCGGCGTGCGCCCGCGGTTGGCGCTGCTGACGATCGCCGGCGCGGTCGCCTCCTCGATCCTGATGGCGGTCCTCTACGAACCGAGCTTCGATCCCTCGCGCCTCTACTTCGGCACCGACACCCGGGCCGGCGGCCTCCTCTTCGGCGCCGCCCTGGCGATGGTCTGGCCGAGCCGCAAACTGAGCCGCCGCATCGCTCCGCAGGCCCGCAATACGCTCGACGCGATGGGAGTCGCCGGGCTCCTGATCATCGCCCTGATGGTCTGGCGGGCGGGAGAACTTTCACCCTTTCTCTACCGCGGCGGCTTCGTGATCCTCTCGCTGGCGACGGTGATGGTGCTGATGCCGCTCACCCATCCAGCCTGCCGCCTCGGCGCCTGGCTGGGAATGCGGCCGCTGCGCTGGGTCGGCGTCCGCTCCTACGGGATCTACCTCTGGCAGACGCCGATCATCGTCCTCACCACGCCCCAGGGCGCGGGGCATGAGGACAGCCTCACCCGCAGCCTCCTGCAGGTGGCGGCGATCCTCGCGATCGCCGCCCTCTCCTGGCGCTTTGTCGAGGAGCCGATCCGCCACGGAGCGATCGGCCGCTTCTTCGCCCGCCGCCGCGCGGTCGGCTGGAAATGGGAGACCTTCGCGCCGCCGATGCGAGTGGCGATAGTCGGCATGGGCATCGTCCTGGTGATCGCCGCCGCCGGGATGGCCGGGCTCAACTCGACCTCGGCCGAAGGCAACAACATCCGTGCCGAGCAGGCTCGGGCCGAGGGGACGACGAAGCCGCCACCGCTGACCAAAGCCCAGGCCGAAGACTCGACCAAATCCTCATGCAAAGCCGTCGTTCACATCGGCGATTCGACCTCAGAGGGCCTCGACAACGCCGAATACCTGCCGATCGAATCGCAGCGAATCCCCACCCGCTACGCCGAAGTCGGGGCCAAAGAAGTTCACATGGAGGTGACGGGGGCGACCTCGATCGAAGAGCGCTTCGAAGGCAACCCCAACGCTCAGGAAGTGGCGGCGGCCTGGAAGGCGGAAGGCTTCAAAGGCTGCTGGGTGCTCGCCCTTGGCACCAACGAGGCCGCCAACGTCGCCGCCGGCTCGACCGTGACCGAGGGCGAACGGATCGAAAAAATGATGACCATCATCGGCGACGAACCGGTGCTCTGGGTCAACGTGCGCTCGATCGTCGATGCGGGCGATCCCTACTCGAAGGGCAACATGGAGAAGTGGGACGAGGAACTGGTCGCCGCCTGCGCCACCTACTCCAACATGCGCGTCTACGACTGGGCCTCCGACGTCAAAGACGAGTGGTTCATCGAAGACGGCATCCACTTCACCTCGCCCGGCTACGCCGCCCGCGCCGAGCTGATCGCCAACGCCCTCGCCCACGCCTTCCCGGAAAAAGGCGAAACCGAGGGCGGCTCGAAGAACTGCGTCGTCAGCTAGCCGCTCGGGTCAGCTCGCCAGGCCGACGATCTCGATCGGCTCCGGGTCGCCCGCCGGCTCGAAGCCCATGATCCGCCCGTAGAAGTAGAGCTCGGCTTCGAGGCAGCGGATGTTCGTCTCCGCCTTGCGGAAGCCGTGCTGCTCGCCCTCGAAGGGGAGATAGGCGTAGGGGACGCCGTTGCGCTCGAGCGCCGCCGCCATCATCTCCGCCTGGTTCGGCGGCACCACCTCGTCCTCGAGCCCCTGGAAGAGGATCACCGGCGAGCGCAACTGCTCGACGTGGTTGATCGGGGAGCGCTCGCGGTAGAGCTCGGCCTGCTCGGGATACGGGCCGATCAGGAGGTCGAGGT
Organism: Solirubrobacterales bacterium; assembly: GCA_035266025.1. Taxonomy (GTDB): domain Bacteria; phylum Actinomycetota; class Thermoleophilia; order Solirubrobacterales; family 70-9; genus VAYN01. Next base: position 34,390 of record DATFOB010000040.1, on the reverse strand, counting down.
AGCGGGACTCGAACTTGTGGGTGTCGCCGGCAAGCGCCTCGGCGTCGGCCACACCGAAGTAGCTCGCACCGGCGGCGAAGCCGTCGTGAAAAGTAAGCGCGCAGAGGGTCGCGTAGCCGCCGGCCGAGCCGCCCCGGATCGCCAGCCGCTCGCGGTCGGCGAGGCCCTGGTCGGCGAGGTGGAGCGCCGCGTTCAGGCAGTCCTCGTTGTCGACCACGCCCCAGGTGCCGCGCAGCTTGTTGCGGTACTTGCGCCCGTAGCCGCTGGAGCCGCGGTAGTTGACGTCGACGACGCCGATCCCACGGCTGGTCCAGTAAAGGAATTCGCGGTCCAGGGCCGGGGTGGCGTGGGAGGTGGGCCCACCGTGGCTCTCGACGATCAGCGGTGGCAGCTCCCCCTCGGGCGCCTCGAACTCCGGGTTCGTCGGCGGGTAGTAGAAGCCGTAGGCGACCTCGTCGTCGCCGGTCGGGAACTCGATCGCCCGCGGCCTCGAGACGTAAGCCGGGTCGACGGGATCGTCGCTGGAGGTGCGCACTACCGCGGTCTCGCCCCGCCCCGCGTCGAAGACGACGACCGCGGTCTCGCTCTCCGGGTTCGCCGCGGCGAAAGCGACTTTCTCGCCCCGCGCCGAGAGCGCCGGGTAGCCGAAGGAGGTGAAGGGAAGCTCGAGCTCGGCAGGTTCCCAGCCCTCCGGCTGCAGCAGGACGAGCCGTTCTTCGGCCGCCTCGGTGCGAACGACGGCGATCGCGCCGCTCGCGAGGAAAGCGTAGGTGGCGCCGCCGAAGAGCCACTGGGGATGACCGTGGTCGGCGTGCTGGTCGGTCATCTGCACGAGCGCGCCGTCCTCGCCGCTGAGCTCGGCTTCGGGATCGCCGGCCCGGTAGAGGTTCCACCAGCCGTCGCGGTCGGAGACGAAATGGAGGCGCCCCTGCGGATCCCACTCGGGCTGGAAGACCGACTCTTCGCGACCGCCGGCGACGAGCCGCTCCTCACCCGGGTCGCCGAGCGGCGCGATCCACAGCTCGGTCCCGTCCCAGGGCATGTTCGGGTGGTCCCAGCAGGTCCAGGCGAGCCAGGCACCGTCGGGGCTGATCCGCGGGAACGAGTAGAAGTCGCGGCCGCCGGCCAGCACCTGTGGCTCGGCCGAACCGTCGAGGGGCAGCGAGACGATCTCGTTCACCGGTTCCGGCTCGGCCTCGCGTTCGCGCACGCAGACGACCGAGCCGCCGTCCGGCGTCGGCCGCATGTCGGCGTAGCGGACCGCGCCCGGCTCGGGCGGCTCGGGAGAGATCGCAACCGGCTCCTCGCCGATCCGCTGCCGGTACAAGCGCTGGTCGAAGAAGTCGACGAAGACGACGAGGTCCGCCTCGACCAGGCACCAAGCGCCGCCGCCGTACTCGTGCACCCGGGTGCGGACGTTGACCCCCTCCGGCGTCACCCGCTCGGGCTCACCGTCGTCGAGCTGCCGCATCAGCGCCACGCGGCCGCCCTCGTCCGGGCGCCCTTCGGCCCACCAGACGGCGCCGTCCGCGGCGATCGCGGGGAAACCAAGCCGGCGCCCTGACCGGGCCACCGTCGCCGCCTCGATCGGCGAGGACCAGGACCCGTAGGGAGCCGTCGTCACTGCTCGGGGACCTCGACCTCGCGCAGCCGGTGGGTGTCGACGTCATAGACGAAGCCGCGCACGACGTCGCGGTGGGGCAGGAAGGGGGAAGTGCGGACGCGCCGGATCGACTGCCGCACATCCTCCTCGACGTCCTTGAATGCCTCGATCGCGAACGAGGGGGAGACCCCGGTCGTCTCCTGCAGCTCCATCCGGAAGCCGTCCTCGGTGATCTTCTGCAGGCCGCAGTCGTCGTGGTGGATCAGCATCACCTCGCGCGTCCCCAGCCGCCTTTGCGAAAGCGCCAGCGAGCGAATCACGTCGTCGGTGATGACGCCGCCGGCGTTGCGGAGGATGTGCGCCTCGCCGTCGCCGAGCCCCAGGGCGGCGAAGACGTCGAGCCGCGAGTCCATGCAGGTGACGATCGCCAGGTGGCGCCGGGGTTCGACGTCGAGGTGCCGCTCGGTGAGCTCGTCGGCAAAAGCTTGGTTGTTCTCCAGCAGGGAGTCGATCGTGTCCATGGCGCCGCAGCCTAGTCGCCCGTCTGTTCCTTTTCCTTGCCAGGGCCCCAAAAGGAACAGGCGAGCGTTTCTCTCGCTCGGCCCCGGGGTAGCCGCCAGACATGGACGACAGACAAGATCCCCACGAGGCGCCGAGCGGCTTTCCCGAGCCCCCCGGCAAGGACCCCGGCGACATCTCCCAGGACCGCGAGCCGCACCACGCGCTCAACAACCCCGTCGGCGAGCCCGACCCGACCGAGTGGCCCGACCCCTACGACAAGCGCGAGGACACGGAGGAACGCGATCCGCACCCTTCGAAGGACCCGGAGGCACCGAACTCGGAGGCTCCCAAGCGCGACAAGCTCGACCAGTAAGAGACGACCAGAGAGCGAGAGTGAACGAGATGGAGTCGACCACCACCGACAAGGGGATCTTCAGCGGCGATGCCTCCGGCACCAGGGAAGAGATCGTCGCCTTGCTGACCAAGGCCTACTGGATGGAGATCGAGACGGTGATGAGCTACCTCGCCGCCTCGACCAACCTCGACGGGGTCCGCGCCCAGGAGATCCGCGAGTCCCTCGCCGAGGACATCGAAGAGGAGCTCGGCCACGCGAGGCAGTTCGCCAACCGGATCAAGGAGCTCTACGGCGTCGTCCCCGGCTCCGAAGGCTTCAGCGCCGAACAGAGCTTCCTGCAGCCGCCCGAGCACCAGGTCGACGTCGTCCACGTGATCCGCGGCGTGATCAAAGCCGAGACCGGCGCGATCGAGCACTACACGCGGCTGGTCGAGGTCACCGACGGGGTCGACCCGGTCACCCAGGACATGGTGATCACGATCCTCCGCGACGAGCAGGGCCACAGGCGCCTCTTCGAGGGCTTCCTGCGCGAGTACGAGTTCGAGGGCAAGGCGTAGGCGAGGGCCACGCCGCCGGAAGCCGATGCGCTACCTCCACCTCTGCGCCCACGAGCAGTTCCCGCCCGAGCAGGTTCTCGGGCAGGCGGTCGCCGCCGAGGACGCCGGGTTCGACGGCATCGGCTGCAGCGACCACCTGCAGCCGTGGTGGGAACCGGGGGAGGCGGGGCACGCCTGGGTCTGGCTCGGGGCGGCGGCGCAGGCGACCGAGCGGGTCAGCTTCGGCACCGCGGTGACGCCGCCCGGGCCGCGCTACCACCCGGTCCTGATCGCGCAGGCCTGGGCGACGATGGAGCTGATGTTCCCCGGCCGCCCCTACCTCGGCGTCGGCTCGGGCGAGGCGCTGAACGAGGTGCCGCTCGGGGCCGACTGGCCCTCGCCCGGGGAAAAGGTGGAGCGGATGGAGGAGGCGCTGGAGATGATCCGCGCCCTCTGGGACGGCCAGCGCCTCAGCGGCGCCGGCAAGCACTTCTCGACCGACCGCGCCTTTGTCCACTCGCGACCCGAGAACCGGCGGCCGCCGATCTACGTCTCCGCTTTCGGCCCGAAGGCGGCCGCAGTGGCGGGGCGGCAGGGCGACGGCCTCTGGACGATGGCCGATCCGGAACTGGCGCCGAAGATGATCGATGCCTACAAGAGCGCCGCCGAGGACGCCGGCCGCGAACCCGGCGAGATCGTCCTCCAGGCAGCTTTCTCGTGGGCCGAGGACGACGACGCCGCGCTCGAGGGATGCCGCCCCTGGAAGGGCTCGCAGCCGAAAGAGTTCTACCGCGACGAGTGGCACGACCCGGCGGCGATGTACGAGAAAGGCGAGCGTGAGACCTCCGACGAGGAGCTGAAGGAGGCGATGATCGTCTCCGCCGACCCCGAGGTCCATCTCGAACGGATCCGCGAGGCCGAAGAGCTGGGGGCGACGATCGTCGCCCTGATGAACAACTCGGGCGCCGACCCGCTGGGCGCGATCGGCGTCTACAAGAGCTCGGTGCTGCCTCGCCTCCGCGGCTCCGGCTGAGATGGCCACCGTCAACGACGTCGAGATCCGGCCGGCGACCGAAGAGGACGTGCAGTTGCTCTTCGACCTGATCCTCGAGCTCGCCGCCTACGAGAAACTCGGCGAAGCCGTCGCCGGCACCGCCGAGACGCTCCGAAACTCGCTGTTCGAGCGCAAAGTCGCCGAGGCTCTCCTGATCGAGACCGCCGACGGCGAAGCGGTCGGCTACGCGATCTTCTTCACCAACTTCTCGACCTTCGAGTGCCGGCCGGGGATCTGGCTGGAGGACGTCTACGTGCGCCCCGAGCACCGGCGCGGCGGCATTGGCCTGGCGGTGATGGAGCACCTCGCCCGGATCGCGGAGGAGCGTGACTACGCTCGCCTCGAATGGTGCGCTTTGGAGTGGAACGAGCCGGCTTTGGATTTCTACGCCAAGATCGGGGCGCGGCGGCTTGATGACTGGCGGATGTTGCGGTTGGAGAGGGATGGGATTGGGCGGTTGGCTGGTGGTGGTGGTGGTGGGGAGGGGGATGGGTGACCCTCCCCGGACACATCTCGCCTATGGCTCATGTTGAGTGTCTGATGAGGGTCACCCATCCCCCTCTGCTCGCCGTAATAGGAGCTCCCTCTCTTGCTCGTTCTGGGTGAGGGTCGCCGCCTTTTGGAATTCAGTTGCGGCCTCCTCGGGGCGGCCGGCTTTTTCGAGTAGGTCGCCGCGGACGCTGGGGAGCAGGTGGTAAGTCCGCAGCGCCGGCTCGTCTTTGATCTGGTCGATTAGTTCCAGGCCCGCCTCCGGGCCGAAAGCCATGCCGAGGGCGACGGCTCGGTTGAGCTCGACGATCGGCGAGCCGGAGATCTGGGCGAGGGCGTCGTAGAGGGCGGCGATCCGGACCCAGTCGGTTTCCTCGGGGCGGAGGGCGCGGGCGTGGCAGGCGGCGATCGCGGCCTGCAGGCCGTAGGGGCCGAGCGGGCCCGGGAGCGCTTCGGCCCGCTCCAGCGCCCGCCGCCCGCGGACGATCAGGAGCGGGTCCCAGCGGCTGCGGTCCTGGTCGAGGAGGAGCACCGGTTGACCGTCGGTGCCGTGGCGGGCGCCCAGCCGCGAGGCCTGGATCTCCATCAGCGCCACCAGCCCGTGCACCTCCGGCGCATCCGGCGCCAGCTCGGCGAGGATCCGGCCCAGCCGCAGGGCTTCGTCGCAGAGGTCGCGGCGGACCCAGTCCTCGCCCGAGCTTGCCGCATAGCCCTCGTTGAAGACGAGGTAGATCACTTCCAGCACCGAGCCGAGGCGCTCCTCCAGCTCGGCCCCGCGCGGCACCTCGAACGGGACCCTGGCGTCGCGGAGCGTCCGCTTCGCCCGCACCAGCCGTTGCGCCACCGTCGACTCCGAGCCGAGGAAGGCGCGGGCGATCTCGCTCGTCGTCAGCCCGCCGAGCAGCCGCAGCGTCAGCGCCACCCGCGCCTCACGCGAGAGCAGTGGGTGGCAGCAGGTGAAGATCAACGCCAGCAGGTCGTCGCCGATCTCGTCGTCGGCGGCGGCCTCGAAGTCGGAGCGCTCCATCGCGAAGAGCGCCCCGGCGTCGTGGGCGATCTCTTCGCGCTTGCGCTCGTAGGTCTTCTCGCGCCGGATCCGGTCGATCGCGCGGTTCTTCGCCGTCGCCATCAGCCAGGCGCCGGGGTTGTCGGGGACGCCGTCGGCGGGCCACTTCTCGATCGCCGCCACCAGCGCGTCCTGCGCCATGTCCTCGGCGAGGCCGACGTCCCCGACCATCCGCGCCAGGCCCGCGATCAGGCGGGCGGACTCGATCCGCCAGACCGCCTCGATCGCGCGCGTGGCCTCGGTCACCTCGGCTCAGGGACCCTCGTAGGCGTCCTGGACCTCCTGCGGGAAGTCCTCCATCTCGAAGACCCGCCGCACTTCGATCCGGCAGTTGCTGTCGGGGCAGCGGCTCGCCCACTCCAGCGCCTCCTCCTTCGAGCGCGCCTGGATCAGCCAGTAGCCGCCGACGACCTCCTTCGTCTCGGCGAAGGGCCCGTCGGTGATCGTCGCTTTGCCCGCGGCGTCGAAGACGACGTTGCCGCCGTCGCTCGGCGGCCGCAGCCCATCCAGCGAGAGCAGCATCCCGGCCTTCTGCAGCTCCTCGTTGTAGCGGCCCATCGCCGCCACCGCCTCTGGGGTGGGGTTCCAGTCCTGCTCCTCGAGTTCGGGATACATGAACATCATGAAACGCATCTGGTTCTCCTTCGTCGGGGGCGGCTGTCTCGCCCTTTTACCTGACGACGAACGAGCGCGGGTGAGATCGACATGGCCCAGGAATATTCTTCGAGCTCATCTCGGGCAGGGCCCGAGCCGCCGCAGCTTCTGCCGGTAGACCTGCATCGAGGCGTGGCGCCAGTCGCCGTGCGTCTGCCGCCGCAGGCCGGGGACGCGCTCGCGGTGGTAGGGGGAGCTGAGGCTCTCGGCGTGGCCGATCACGTCGCGCACGCGAATCCCGAAGCGGCAGCGCAGCCAGCGCGTCAGCCGTAGGGAGGCGCGCAGCTGGCGGCGGTCGCCGAGGACGTCGCCGTCGCCGTAGCCGACGTGCTCGATTCCGATCGCCGTCCAGTTGAGGCCGACCGTGTGGCGGCAGCGGGTGCGGAGGTTGACGAGGCGGAAGATCCGGCCCGAGTCGGCGATGACGAAATGGGAGCAGACGTTGGGCAGCTCGTGCAGCTCGGGGTCGGGGACGTCGGGCGCGAAGGCGTTGCGGACGGCGGCAGCGCTGCCGGCCTGCGCCATGTGCTCGACGATCACGCGCGGGCGCCGCAGCCGCCAGGTCCGTTCCCCGTAGTGGCGCTGCGAGTAGCGCGCCATCTCGCCCTTGCGCTTCTGCCCGTAGGGGATCGGCCAGGCCTTGACCGGCGGCGGAGGCGGAGAGGGAAGAGCGAGGCCGGCGCTTGCCAACGCCGCCGCTGCGAGGAGGAACAGCTTCACCTGGGAGATGGTAGGCCGGTCCAGTCAATACCCTCCCGCACCGCAGTTTCACCCCAATCGCGCTGGGTAGGTAAGCGCATCAACGAGCGAGACTGAGGAGGCGCAATTCGCGATGGCGGATATGAACGAGCGTGACGCAAAGCTGGTCCAGTACCTAAGTGAGGCCTATGGCAAGGAGCGCGAACTGGAGGCCGCCTTGGGGGCCCACATCGCGATGACGGCGAAAGGCCCATACAAAAAACGGCTTCAGCAGCATCTGAAAGAGACGAAAAACCACGCCAAACAGGTCGAGCGCCGGATCAAAAAACTCGGCGGCGGTGGCCAGACCCTGCAGAGCGCGGTCGGCAAACTGACGGCCGCGGCGAAGGGCCCTCTGCACGCGATCCGCGGTGGTGGCGAGCAGGAGAAAATGCTCAAGAACGCCAAGACCGAGTACTTCAACGAGCACGAGGAGATCGCCACCTACCTCGCGATCGAGACGCTGGCGGAAAAAGTCCAGGACTCCGAGACGGCGAAGCTCGCGCGGGCGATCCGGCGCGAGGAGGAAAAAATGGCGAACTTCCTCCAGGGCCAGATCAAGTCCCTGACCGGCGCCGTCGCTCGCGAGGACATCCCCGCCGCTCTGCGCCGCGCCGCCGCGCCGAAACGCAAAGCCACCAAAACGGCGAAAAAACCGGCCGCTAAACCGGCGTCGAAATCGACGGCGTCGAAATCGGCAACGAAAAAAACGAGCTCGACGAAATCAGCGTCGAAAAAAGGCGGGGCGAAAAAAGCCCGGCCGAACCCGCGCCCGAAAAAAGCCGCTAAAAAAGCGAAACGCTAAGCACTCACCGCCACCGCCCGCGGCGCCTCGGGACTGCCCGAGGTCGCCCGCGGGCGGAGGGCGAGGACGACGAGGTCGTCGCGCAGTTTTCCGGAGCCGCGAGCGACCGCATCGGCGCGCAGTCGCTCCGTCACTACATCCAAGCCAAGTCCAGACAGGGACTGCGTCATCTCCGCGAAGGACTCCGGCCCCTGGTGTGAGGTGACCGGCCCCACCTCCAGCCAACCATCGGTGCAGAGTGCGAAGGTCTGATCCAGCGCCAGCGAGCGCACATGCCGCTCGACGTTGGCCTCTCGCCAGGCGCCGAGAACAGAGCCGCCGCCTAGCAGCTGCGGGCCCGCCTCGGTTGCAAGCACCGCGGCGGGGTGGCCGGCGGAGGCGAGGACGACTTTCCACCCGTCTCCCTGGCGCCGCAGCCGCGCCAACATCACGGTCGCGAAGTCGTTGAGGCTCTCGCCGCTGAGCAGGAGGTCGTTGACTCGCCGCAGCACCTCGTCGGGCTCGTCGATCTCACGCGTCAGCCCCCGCACGGAGTGGCGGACGGCGACCGAGACGCCCGCTGCCGTGCTCCCCTTGCCGGCGACGTCACCGACCAGGATCCAGCAGCCGTCCTCGGTCGGGATTACGTCGTAGAGGTCGCCGCCGACTTCGATTCCCTCGCCGGCGGCCTCGAAGACGACCGAGATTTCGAGGCCCTCGACCTCGGCCGGGTAGGGCGGGCGCAGGCCTCGCTGCAGGTTCTTGGCGACGCGGTCGCGCTCCTGGTAGAGGCGGGCGTTGTCGAGCGCGAGCCCGGCCCGTTCGCCAAGCTCGGCGAGGAAATCGAGGTCGCCCTGGTCATAGCGGAGGTCGCCGTGGGCGTGGAGGAAGGAAAGGGCGCCGATCGTGCGGCCGCGGGCCCCCAGGGGCACCACCGCGGCCGAGTTGTAGCCGGCATCCCGCATCAGCTGCAGGTGGTCGGGTCCCTGGGAGACCTTGTCGACCACATCCGGAGCCTTCAGGTCCCGCCAGATCATCGGCTGTTTGAGTCGCACGACCTGCGCCACCGGGTGCTCGCCGTCGGGGTCGAGCGGCTTGTCGTGGCGGATCCGTTCCAGCCGGTTTGCCATCTCCGGGTTGGCGCCGGCGACGACGCTGTCACCGAGCCAGCCGTCGGGCCGGCGGAAGTCGATCAGGCAGAGCTCGGCCAGCTCCGGCACCGCGGTGGAGACGATCGTGCGCGCCGTCTCGACCGGGTCGAGCGAGCTGTCGATCAGGCGGCTGGCGGCGACGAGGAACTCCTGGGCGCGGCGGCGGCGCACCTCACCGGTGATGTCGCGGGCGACGACCGAGGCGCCGATCAGCCCCCGCATCGGGCTGCGGATCGGCGAGATGGTGAGGGAGACGGAGATGCGGCTGCCGTCTTTGCGAATTCGCTCGGTCTCGTAGGTGTCGAGCCGTTCCCCACGCTTGACCCGCTCGAGGATCACTTTCTCCTCGTCTTTGTGGTCGGGGGGGACGAGGAAGGAGATGTGGCGGCCGATCGCTTCTTCGGGGTCGTAGCCGTAGAGCCGCGACGCCGCCGGATTCCAGCTGGTCACGAGCCCGTCGAGATCCTTGCTGAGGACGGCATCCTGGGTCCCCCGCACGACCTCGGCCAGGTGCTGGCGGAAGCGCTCGGCTTCGGCACTCTTCGCCTCGGCGCGGCGGCGGGCGACGAAGGTGCCGAGCTGCTCGGCGAAGGCGGCCAGCAGGTCCAGCAACTCTTCTGACTGGGCTTCGAAGGAGGTGGTGTGGAACTCGGCTACCGCGAGCACCTTCTCCGGAGCGCCGATCGGGACAGGGATCGCCAATGCCGCCTCCAGCCCCAGCTTCGCCGAGGTTTCGAAGCGAGGGGTGGGGGTCGGGTACTTGCTGTAGTTCGGCGCCAGAGCGATCTGCCCGGTGTCCCAGGCGTCGCCCGGCAGCCCCGTCCCACGCTTGAAGGTGAGCTCGCGGCTGCGATGCCAAAGCGGCTCGGCGGCGAGGTCCGACGTGCTCCAGCCGGTGATCAGGCGCAGGGGCTCGTCGTCCCCGCTCACTTCCCAGATCGCCCCGGCCTCCCAACGCAGAAGGTTGGCGACGATCTCGAGGAATTTGGGCGCGACCTGGGCGAGGGACTCGCCCTCGATGAGGCGCGCCGCCAGCTCGCGCTGGCTTCTCAGGTAACGCCGCAGCTCCAGTTCCTGCGGCTCTTGCATCCCTTCGAACGCTACCCCCTCGACGCTCACTCCATGCCGCCGCCCGGTCCCTCGTTTCTTGGAAAACCACGGTTTGTGGCAATTGGCCGAAGGGTAAGAGTCCAGCCAACGGGTTTATACGAACGGGAAGAAGAAGATCATGTTTCGGTGCGATAACTGCGGAAGCGGATATTCCAGTCAGGCAGCCTCCTCGTGGACCTCCTGCCCGCGCTGCCTTGCCAAAGAGAGAATCCAGGTGCCGCTGACCTTCGAACTCGGTTGGCAGCGTCAGGAGGAGCGAGGGCAGGACCCGATCCGGGTCGAAAAGACGGCCGATTCAGGCGCCATCGCCCGCTGAAGCGAGGAGCGGCTCGAAGTCGAGCTCGGCGATCGATTCGACCACTTGGGAGGCTCCGGCCTCCCGCAGCTCTGCCTCCGAGAAGCCACCGGTGAGGACGGCGAGGGTCGAGACTCCCGCTGCCTTCGCCGCCTTCACGTCCCAGACGGAATCGCCGACCATCACCGCGGGGCCGTCGTTACCTGCCTTCTCCAGCGCCGCCTGGATCAGGTCGGGATCGGGCTTGGTGCTCTCGACGTCGGCGGAGGTGGTCCAGTCGTCGACCAGGTCGCGGGCGTCGAGCAGGTCGAGGTAGTGGTCGACCTCCTCCTCCTTGGCCGAGCTGGCGAGGATCACCGTCGCCCGGTCATCGCGCAGCCTCTCGATCAGCTCCCGCGCCCCCTCCAGCGGCTCGACTTCGTCGATCAGCTTCGTGTAGGCCTCGGCCTCGGCTTCGCGGATCGCGTCTCCCTGCCCGGCCGCCGCGTCGGCGCCGATCAGCGCCTCGAGGATCTGGTCGCCGCCCATGCCGATGTGGCGGTGGACCTTCCACATCTGGACCGGATGACCGTGGGTGTGCAGGGCCCGGTGCCAGGCCATCGCGTGGTGGTAGTTGGTGTCGACGAGGGTGCCGTCGACGTCGAGGATCGCGATCAGAGGCACGCGGGTTCAGGTACCCATGGCCGCCGGGCGGGTAAACGAACAGGGCGATGAAAGATGTGCGAGTCGGTTGTTCAGGCTGGGTCTACGCCTCCTGGCGAGAGGGCATCTATGAGGGGGTGCCGCAGGCGCGATGGCTGGAGCGCTACGCCGAGGTCTTCGACACCGTCGAGGTCAACGCCACCTTCTACCGGCTGATCAAGCGCTCGACCGTCGAAGGTTGGGTGGAGCGGACGCCGCCGGGGTTCCTCTTCGCGGTCAAGGGCAGCCGCTACCTCACCCACCTCCGCCGCTTGCGGGAGATCGAGCAGGGGGTCGAACGCTTCTGGGAGCCGCTGGAGCCGCTTCGCGAGAGCGGCAAGCTGGGCCCGGTCCTCTGGCAGCTGCCGGGGAACTTCCACCGCGACGACGTCGTCCTCGCCTCGGCGCTGGAGCTGTTGCCGCCGGCCCGCCACTGCTTCGAGTTCCGTCACCCGAGCTGGTTCGCTCCAGGGGTGATGCGGGTGCTGGAGGAGCACGGAGCGTCTCTCGTGATTCCCCACGATGCCCGCCGACCGCTGCCGGAGGCCCGACCGGTCGGAGAAGTCGCCTACCTGCGCCTCCACCACGGTGCCCGCGGTCGCAACGGCAACTACTCGGCCACCGAGCTCGATCGCTGGCGACGGCGGATCGCCGCCTGGCGCTCCCGCCGCGGGGTCTTCGCCTACCTCAACAACGACTGGGAGGAATTCGCTCCCCCTAACGCGATCACCCTCCGGCGCGGCCTCACGGCGCCGCAACTGGTGTAGGCGCAGGCGCCCCGGGTACTGGTCGGACATGCCAGGAATCAAGAACACCCTCGCCCGAAAGGTCGTCAAGGTTGCCGCCAAGCACACCGCCCACGGCACCGCTTCGAAGCTGAAGCGCGACCCGATGCGGGCAGCGACGCTGCTCGGCCTCGGGGGCGCCGTCGGCGCCGCCGCCGGCTGGATCGCCGGTCGCTCCGCGGCCGACACCGCCTCCGTCAGCGCCGGCTCCTAAAAGCGCCGGCCCGGCTTCCACCGGGCCGGCAGATAATTCTCGACATCCCTCAGGAAGCGAGGCGCGAGCGCAGCATGTCCTTGCCCTGCTCGGCGCCCTTGCGGCTGGTCTCCTGCGCGCGCCGGAAGAAGTCGGCGAGGTCGGAGTCGCCCTCGCGCTCCGCGTCTTCGACGTAGGTCTCGAGTCGAAGCACGTTGCTGAGGCACTGCTCGACGAACCAGATGACGTTGTAATCCTTGTCCTTCGTGCCGGTGACTTGACCGGTCTCCTGCGTCCCCATCGTCACTCCTTCGGGTCGATTGCTCTTCCCTTGCGACTACCCAGTCGCGACCGGGGGGAAAACGACTCACCCGAGTTTCGTGCCTGCATGGCAGGGGTAGCGGTCCGGCATGTACGTGATACCGATCGTCCTCATCATCCTGCTGGCGCTGATCGCCGTCGCCTGGTCGCCGATCTTCGCGCTGGTCTTCTTCGTCATCGGCTTCGTCGCCTTCCTCGCCTACGCCGGTCTCAATCGGCGCGCCGATGAGAAACTGGCGCCGCCCGAGCAACCCGGACGTCAGCCACAGCACGAGGCCCAGGGCGATACCGGCCTCTGGGGAGAGAGGAAGGCCTGATGAGCGAGAACGCACCCGAGCGCGACCCCGTCGCCGAGGAAGAGGCCGAAGCCGCCGCCGCCGAAGCGGCGCGAATCGGCGGCCCCGCACCCGATGACCCCGTCGACGACCCGGCCCAGCGGCCGGTTGCCGAGGGCGGCGGAGGCGAGTCCGAGGGTTTCGAGCTCGCTGAGGAGGAGCTGATCGACAACGCTTCCCACGGCGACCAGAAACGGTTCCCGAACCGCGATGCCTCGCCGCCGGAGGAGCCGACCGACACCGCCTTCGGCGAAGCCGACGAAGAGATTCCCCAGGACGCCGACGAGTCGATTCGCAAAAACGAGTAGGAGGCCAGTCATGACCCGCCGAGTGATTGCGATCGTCACCGACGACCTTCACGGCTCTGAGCCCTTGCAGCAGATCCAGGCCAATTCCAACGGCGACGGGGTGGAGGTGCGGGTTGTGGTCCCCGCCGTCGAGGCGACCCCGTTGCGGCACACGATGGGCGACATCGAGGGCCCGCGGGAGCGAGCCGAGAAGCGTCTGGAGCAGAACCTGAAGGCGCTGCGTGACGGTGGCGCGGTTGTCAGCGGTGAGGTCGGCGATCCGGATCCGGTCCAGGCCGCCCAGGACGCGTTGCTGAAAGCGCCGGCCGACGAAGTGTTGATCTTCACCCACGCCGAGGGGCAGACGGAGTGGTACGAGAAGGGCCTCAACGAGCGCGCCGAAGAATCGATCGAGCCGCCGCTGCGGGTGGTCGCGCTGGAGCACACCGACAATGAGCCCGACCACGTGGTCAACGTCGAAGAGACTGGCCGCGGCACCGTCAATCCGATCGCCGACAAGGAAGTCGCCGGCGGCGCCTACATCCCCGGCATGACCCGCTCCGACCTCGCCGGGATGATCGCCGGCATCGTCGGCACGGTCGTCGTCGCCATCCTCGCCGCCGCCGTCGCCTCGGGCAACGGCCACGAGTCCGGCTGGGAAGCGGTGGCGATCCTGATCGCGATCGGAGTCGCCCTCGCCAACCTCGCCCACGTCGTCGGGCTAGGCATCTTCGAGAGCATCCGCTACCGCGGCGGCTTCGCCAAATTCTTCCGCTCGGTGGCGCTCGTAATTACGCCACTCGCATTAGTGATCAACCTCGCGATCCTCCTCTTCGCCGGCGACTAACGCGCCACTTCAAGCGAAGTCACGCTTCGCTGCGCTTGTAGCCCTCAAACCGGCACAAACCGCGCACCAAATTTGATCCCGCACCCGCCACGCTGGCGGGGTGCCCCTCGAGTCCGCGAAAACGGTCCCTCAAGAGCCGTTTTCGCGGACTCGCGACGACGACCGTTGGTTGGCGGAGCTGGCGGAGCGGCAGCACGGGGTGGTGGGGCGGTGGCAGTTGCTGGGTGCGGGATGGAGTGAAGGCGCGATCAAGAAGCGGATCGCGAGCGGACGCCTCCATGGCCTTCACGCGGGCGTCTATTCAGTGGGACATCGACTGATCCGGAGGGAGGGACGCTGGATGGCGGCCGTCCTCGCTTCTGGACCCGATGCCGTCCTCAGCCACCGGTCCGCGGCAGCGCTCTGGGAGCTCCGGGAGGACTCGCGCGCCGCCATCGACGTCACCACTCCGCATCGGAGCCGCTCCTGGTGCCACATCTGTCGCCATGTCTCGCGCACGCCGGCCGACGAGGTGACGATCAAAGAAGGAATCCCGGTGACCACCGTGCCGCGGACGATCTTCGACCTTGCCGCCACCGAGCCGCTCTATTCGGTGAAGGCATTGATCCGCGAGATGGAATTCCGGGAGCTATGGGACCAGCTCTCACTTTGGGACCTGATCGAGCGCTACCCCGGGCGCCGCGGCATCCGCAAGGTCAGAGCTGCTCTCGAAGGTGTGAAGGACGAACCGTCCGGCGAGCGCAAAAGCCCTCTCGAGGAGCGATTTGGTCCCTTCCTGCGCAACCACCGCCTCCCTCCATGCCGGTTCAACGACCCGATCACCCTCGGGGACAAGATCTTCCATATCGACTGCCACTGGCCGGCCCTGCGCCAGATCGTCGAGCTCGACGGTTGGCAGGCCCACAAGTCCCGCTCTGCCTTCAGAGAAGACCGCGCCCGTGACCGCATCCTCAACGTCCACGGCTACACGGTCACCCACATCACTTGGAACCAGCTAGATGACGAACCCGAGGCAATCGCCTCTGACCTTCGGGTCTTGCTGAGGATCAATAGATAAAGAAGAAGAAAGAAAGCCGCCCGGCCCGGCCACATCCATGACCCGAGCGCTTCGCTACTCCCGCCGCGTTTCCGCCGTCGCCGGTTCGGAGCGCCGCAGCGCCTCCAGCACCTCCTCGGCGAGCTGCGAGCCGTCTTCGGGACGCAGCGGCGTGGCGTTGACCCTGAAGACGACGGCGTCGCCGTCTAGCTCCTCCAAGGAGACGCTCGGTTTGTAACGGGTCGGGACGGTGATCGTCCGCAGCAGCCGTTCCTCGATCTCTTTCGGGTTCGCCTGGGCGGGGAAGCGGACCCGGACGTCGACTTTGTCGGGCTCCCGCATCGGCACGACGACGAGGCTGAGGAGGACGTTGTTCGGCACCAGCAGCCGGTCGGCTCCCTGGCTCAAGGTCGTGTAGAAGAGCCCGAGCGAGGTGACGGTGCCCTCGAGCGAGCCGGCCAGCGCCCCGCCGACGAGGCGCACCCGTTCGCCGACTCGGAAGGGCCGCGTGCTCTGGAGGACGATGCCGGCGAAGATCCCACTCATCGCCTGCTGGGCGGCGAGGCCGAGGAGGACGGCGGTGAAGGCGCCGCCGACGGCGAGGGTGCCGGCGTTGACGCCGGCGATCCGCAAAGCCAGGATCACCACTGCCGCCGTCGCCAGCAGGCGGACGACGAAGCCGGCGGTTCCCGCCGTCGCCGGGTCGAGGCGGCGGTAGAGCGGAGGCGAAAGTCCCCGCACCAGCCAATGGGTGGCTGCGGTGCCGACGATGACGAGGACGACGACCGTCCCGTAGCGGATCCAAGGCCCGTAGCCGGGGGCGATCTCGTGGCGGTTGTAGTAGACGAAAAGCGTGCCGGCGATCACCAGCAAGGCCAGCAGCAGCCCGCCGAACTGGCGTTTGGAGAAGCGCGGCGCCAGCTCGTCGCCCAATCCAAGCGAGTGCCAGGCGTGGCTGCGGGTCTCGAACAGCTCCCTGGGGAGCCGGGGCCGACGGCGCAGGGGAGGGGACATCGAGGTCCGGCTACCCGCGGCCGCCGCTCCCTACTCAGTTAGACAAGAGGCTCGAACCTTAAGAAGCGATCGCGGCCAGCGCTTCGTCCCGGGTCGAGTGGACCGGGATCGAAAGCTCGAGGCCGGTGATCTCGAGCACGCGACGCACCTGCTCGTTATGGCTGCAGATCACCAGGCCACGCCCGTTGCCGCCGCTGTCGAGGCGCTGCCAGGCGCGGACGATCAGGGCGATCCCGGTCGAGTCGATGAACTCGCACTGCGAGAGATCGATGAGAACCGAGCCCTCGCCGCTGTCGAGCGCCTGCTCCAGGGGACCCTCGAGCTCAGGCGCGGTACTGAGATCCAACTCCCCCTGAACGGCAATCGTCCGCACACCCTCCACGAGCTCGCCGACCTTTACCTCGAACGGGGCGGGGTTCACGGCTCGATGCTACCGCAGGAGGACGTGTGAGCCACATACTGTTTTGCGTGCCCGTGGCGGGGTATGCAGGCTTTGAAGCGAGGCAGCAAGTTATGCTCGCGCTCCCGACGACGAGCCTCAGCGTTCCTGAGGGGCAGGCTGGAACTGTGAATACCTCAACCAACGATCGCTCTGGGCTCCAAATGTCCCTTCCGGCAAAGGCCGAGAACGTGGCTGTCGTCCGCCACGCCCTCGCCGGCTTGGCAGAACGACTGGGGATGGACGAGGCGTCTCTCGCCGATCTGAAGACGGTTGTCACCGAGGCCTGCATGAACGTCGTCGTCCACGCCTACGCGGGCAACGAGCCAGGGCCGCTCGAGGTTGAGGCCGAGAGCGATCTGAACGGGGTCACCGTCGTCATTCGCGACCACGGCACCGGAATCCGGCCGCGTCCGGACTCCGATCGACCGAGCCTGCGAATCGGGCTGACCCTGATCGCAGCGCTCTCCAGCAGCTTCGAGATCAAGGGCGGCGCCGACAAAGGCACCGAGATCCGCATGCACCTGCCGCTGCAGGCTCGCGAGGACGGCACCAAGGCTGGCTCTACCTTCAATGTCACCGCCGACGAAGAGACCCGCATTCGCGTCGGGCCGCCGGAGGTCATCGGACCGGTCCTCAGCCGCGCCCTCTCGGCCCTGGCAGCGCGCCAGGACATCAGCATCGACCGGCTCTCCGACACGATGCTGCTCAGCGACGCGATCTCGGCGCGGGCACCGCAGGGCTTCACCGATGGCCACGTCTCCGTCAGCATCGCCGAGCGTCCCGAAGGAATCCAGCTCAAGGTCGGTCCGATGACCCACGGCGGCGCCGAAAGACTCCGCGCCAGCTTCGAGCTCCCAGAGGTCGGCGGCTCGCTGGAGAAGCTGACCGACGAGCTGCGAATCGAGGACGGCACCGAAGGCGAGTACCTCGTAGTCGGCATCTCCTCGCTTTCTACGAACTAGAAGCTGCTTGGTAGGGAAGGGGGCCGGTGGGGGTCCCGGGGCGCACCTCCGCCGCGCGGATCGAAGAAGGCTGCCGCGATACGCATTGGTGCGGCTCCGTGCTCAGTGCCACGGGACCCCCACCGGCCCCCTCCTACGACAGTGCGTGAAAGACGTCCGAGGTTCGATGCCTCTTTTTCAAAAAGTTGCTGGTGCCTCAGCCGTAGCCCACTGCGTGACGTGGAGGGGGCGGGGGTGTCCCTTCGCGGCACTTAGCAGGAGGCGGGCAAGCGACGACCGGGCGACAGCGGCAGAACGATCTCCGCCGAGCTGCGCCGAGAAGGGACACCCCCGCCCCCTCCCCAACCAACCCGACTACTCGGTGCTGCTAGCAGCCTCGCTCTGCTCGGCCACCTCAGCCCTGATCCGCTCCAAGGTCCGCCGGAGGATGCGGGAGACGTGCATCTGGGAGTGGCCGATCCGCTCGGCGATCTGCGACTGGGTGAGGTCCTCGACGAAGCGCAGTTGCAGGACGAGGCGCTCGCGCTCGTCGAGGTGGGGGAGGGCGCCCTCGAGGGCGAGTTTGTCCTCGACCAGCTCGAAGCCGGCGTCTTCATCCCCGACCCACTCCGAGGCGGGAGATTCTTCTGAGTCCTCGCCGCCGACCGGACGGTCGAGGGAGAGCGGGCGGCGGTTGTGGTTTGCCTCGAGGACCTCGAGCACGTCGGTCGGGTCGACTTCGAGCCGCTCGGCGATCTCCGGGACCGAGGGCGAGCGCTGCAGCTGGACGGTGAGCTCGGAAATCGCCTTCTCGACCTCGGCCATGCGGTCGTGCAGGCCACGGGGGACGCGAACGGTCCAGACGCGGTCGCGGAAGTGCCGCTTCAGCTCGCCGAGGATCGTCGGCGAGGCGAAGGCGGTGAAGGGGGCGCCGCGGTCGGGATCGAAGCGGTCGATCGCGTTGACGAGGCCGAGGCTTGCCACCTGCAGAAGGTCGTCAAACGACTCGCTTGCGCCGCGGTAGCGGAGCGCCAGGTTCTTCGCGAAGGGGAGGTAGCGGCGGACGAGCTCCTCGCGGATCGCCGGATCGCGATCTTTGACGTAGCGCGCCCAGAGCACGCGCTCGCTTGCCAACCCCTCTCCGGGGCCAGGGCTTGACTGGTCGTTGTTACGGGGCTCTTCGCTGTTCACAGCAGTAGTCGTTCGTTTAGGCGGCGATACTTATCTAACGTTGCTGCCCTAAGAGCGTCAGTCCGAAGCCGTGCAGCGCGGCGAGAGAGACTCCGCCGTCGGAGCAACCATAGCGCGAGAGTTCCCGCGGGGCCGCAGGGGAGCTATAGAGAGGCCATGCCGACGGCGCCGTCCGGGCGGGAGCGGCGCCGTCGCCATGTCAGGGGCGCGTCAGGAGGAAGCTGGTCCCGGCGATTTGAAGTGCAGGATCATCGCCCGGGAGTGAATGGGCTCCTCACCGCTTTCGGCGAGTCGG
Organism: Solirubrobacterales bacterium; assembly: GCA_035266025.1. Classification (GTDB taxonomy): domain Bacteria; phylum Actinomycetota; class Thermoleophilia; order Solirubrobacterales; family 70-9; genus VAYN01. Next base: position 15,686 of record DATFOB010000040.1, on the reverse strand, counting down.
TTGTTGGCTTCACCTTGGATCTCGATCAGGCGGTCGAGCGCGTTCGCCAGCACCTCGGCGGCGTCGTCCCAGCCCTGTTTGTCGACGGCCATCGGCGTCCGGCTCAGGTGCCGATTGTCGAGCTCGTCGAACGTGTTCTGATCGAGCGCTTCCTCGACGTCGTCGAACGCCGGTTTCAGCATCGCGCCGGATAGACCGCCGCGGAGGCTTTTCGGCAGGCTCGTCCACTCGTTGTCGGTGAGGAACTGGCGACGGGTGGCACGGTAGAAGTGCTCGGTGGCGCCGCGTCGCTGTTTCGTGTCGACGAGCTCGATGCAGTCGTATTTCTCGAGCACGCGAACGTGGTAGGCGACGAGGTTGAGGCTCTGATCGAGATGCTGCGCGAGCATGTTCGGGCTCGCGGTCTTTTCATTCAAAATGATCAGGATCTGCACCCGCAGGGGGTGGGCGAAGGCTTTGGCTACAACCTGTTCTACGCCCTCTTTTTTGTTTTTGGTTTTCGGCATGGCCTTTTCTTTGGATCGTTTCCAGGGGTAATGGCCGATACCAAGACTTTACACCTTGTCGATCAAGATTTTCACAACGCTCCCGCGTTTTCCGATTATTGACGAGTTTTACTGGTCGAACCTTGAATACTGGAATTCCTTCCAGTATTAATGCTCAATCGCTTTAGAGCGAGGGCCGCCAGCCGGCGGCGCCGGGTTTTCAAGGGAGAGAGGGGAGGTGGACTCGTGACGTTCGTAACCAATGAGCGCGTGGCGCCTGTAGCCGGGATCAGCAAGGGGTATTAGGAGTTTCAAGGGCGGCGGTCGCGTGCGAGGCTTGTAGGGGTGACTCCCTGGAAGATCCCCCTCGTCGTCGCCGCGATCGCCGTTCCGATCGCCGTGTCCTTTCTTACCGTGGGCCCAGCCCTCGGGATGGCGGCAGGGGCATTGGCGGCGGTAGTGATCGTCGCGATCGCGGCAAACCAGCAGCCGCGGGGGACAATCGGGGGCGAGGATGGCGCCGACATCCGGCGCGTGCTCGTCGTCGTCGGCGAGCCGCTCGAGGACACGGCCGCTGTAGAGGAGGTCGCCGCAGTCGTCCGCACCAACGGCGCCTCCGAGGTGATGGTGTTGGCGCCGGCGCGGATCGGCTTCCTCGATCGCTGGGCCTCGGACGTTGAGGCGGCGCGGCGGGACGCCCAGCGCCGGCTCGTGCTCAGCGTCGCCTCACTGGCGGCCGCCGGGGTCGAGGCCGAGGCGCGGGTGGGTGACGAGGACGTCGTCCAGGCGGTCGAGGACCAGCTCGGCAGCTTCCCTGCCGCGGAAGTGATCCTGGTCAGCGGCGGTGGCGAAGAAGACCCGGCGGCGGCCGCAGCCGCGAGCGAGTTGCGATCGCGGCTGCGGGCGAAGTTCCGCTGGGTCCTCAGCGGTCCTGCAGCTCACTGAACCGCAGCGCCGCCCGGCTCGGGCCGACGAAGCCCTCGCCTTCGTGCAGGAGCCCGGTTGCGGCAAGGCTGCGAACCGCCCGCTCGACCGAGTCCCTTGCGGCGAAGCCGGCGTGCTCGCCGGCCAGCTCACGCACCAGCTCCGCCAGGGTGAGGCGGGTTGGATGGAGGTCGAGCAGCTGCTGCAGGACCGCCGCCTCCACGTTTTCGTCTTCTGCCCAGGTCGTCTTGCTCTCCGCGATCGCTTGCATCGTCCCCCCGTCTCTGGTCGGCCTCCTGGCGGTTCAAGCGTCGTCACCGAACTCTCAACCGTCCGTGACACTTTAGGCTCGAAGAAGTATGTTGTCTGTAGATCTTTTGTCTACGGCAGAATCATGCCGAACGCGTCAGACGTTCTCGCCGACGCCGCCCATCTCCGTGAAGACCGCGGTGTAGCCGCCGTCCTCGCGTCGTTCGTCGGCGATCACGTGGGAGACGGCGTTGATCAGGGCGAGGTGGGTGAAGGCCTGCGGGAAGTTGCCGAGGTGCTGTCCCGACTCGGCGTCGAGCTCCTCGGCGAAGAGGTCGAGCCAGCCCGCCGCCTCCAGCAGCCGTTCGCAGAGCCGGCGGGCGCGGGCGCGCTCACCGATCTCCGAGAGCGCCGAGACGAGCCAGAACGAGCAGATCAGGAAGGTGCCCTCGCGGCCCTGGAGACCGTCGTCGGTCTCGTCCACCTTGTAGCGGCAGACCAGCCCGTGCTCGGTCAGGCCGTCGGCGATCGCGTTGACGGTGTCGCGAACGCGCGGGTCGTCGGGGCGGAGGAAGCGGAAGAGCGGGATCAGCAGCAGCGAGGCGTCGAGCGCGTCGGTCTCGTAGTGCTGGCGGAAGACGCCGTCGCGGACGCCGCGCTCGAGGATCTCGGTCTTGAACTCGTCGGCCTTCGCCTGCCACTGCTCGGCCAGCTCCTCAAAGCCGCCGCTGCGGGCGAGGCGGGCGCCGCGGTCGACCGCGACCCAGATCATCAGCTTCGAGGAGACGTAGTGCCGCGGCTCCCCGCGGGACTCCCAGATCCCCTGGTCGGGATGCGGCCAGGCCTCGATCGCAGCTTCGACCTGGTAGCGGATCAGTTCCCGGGTGCCCTGGTCGCCGCGGCCCCGCAGCGCCTTTTCGTGGATGTAGAGCGAGTCGAGCAGGGAGCCCCAGACGTCGTTCTGGCGCTGGTCGTAGGCGCCATTGCCGATCCGCACCGGCCGGGCGCCGCCGTAGCCGCCGAGGTGGTCGAGCGTCTCCTCGGAAAGGTCGCGCTCGTGGCCGATCCCGTACATGATCTGGAGGTCCGGGCGGTGCTTGCAGACGTCGACGATGAAGCGCATGAACTCGCGCGCCTCGCGGTCGAACCCGAGCGTGTGCAGGGCCCAGAGGGAGAAGGTCGAGTCGCGGATCCAGCTGAAGCGGTAGTCCCAGTTGCGTTCCCCGCCCGGCGTCTCCGGCAGCGAGGTGGTGGGGGCGGCGACGATCGCCCCCGTTGGCGCGTAGGTGAGGCCCTTGAGGACGAGGGCCGAGCGCTGCAGGTGGATCCGCCAGGGGTGGTCGGGGAAATTGCCGTCGCGCAGCCATTCGCGCCAGAACTCTTCGGTCGAATCGATCCGCTCCAGCGCCTCCGGGGCGCTGCGGGGGCCGCCCAGCTCGCCGTCGCTCCAGGTCACCGCGCAGAAGCCGGACTGGTCTTCGTGCAGGATCACCTTCCCCCGGCAGACCGCGCCGTCGAGCTCCAGGTCCATGTCGCTGGTCAGGCGCAGCTCGGTGCCGTCCTTTGCGGTTGCGGTCGCTGCGCCGAGCTCGCCGCCGCTCCAGCTCGCCCCATCGCGGGCGTAGTCGAAGCGGGGGGCGCATTCCATCTCCATCTCGACGTGGCCGTCGATGCAGGTGATCGTCCGCAGCAGCGAGCAGTCGGACTCGTGCCCGGTCTCGGGGCGGCCGCGGAGGTTCGGCCGGTCTCCGCCAGACGGCACCCAGTCGGCGATCGTCAGCGCATCCTTGACCACCGCCCAGCCGGTGTCGGTTACCCAGGTCGTCTCGATCACCAGGGTGCCGGGGACGTAGCGGCGGCTGATCGGGACGATCACTCCCTGCGGCCGCAGGGTCATCTGGCCGGCGCCGCGGTCGAGCAGGGCGGCGAAGGCGCTGGGGGAGTCGAAGCGCGGGAAGCAGAGCCACTCGACGCTGCCGCTGAAGGAGACGAGGGCGGCGGTGTGGCAGTCGGAGAGGAAGCCGTAGCTCCCGATCGGGGGAAAGCGATGGTTCTGGGAGCTCACGGCCGAGCCAAGCTACCAGCGGGCTACGCTGAATTTGCATGAACCTTTCGCCCGCCCACGTCAGCGCCACCTTTGCCCCGCTGGAGGTGCTGCCGCTGCTCCTCGCCGCCGGGCTCTACGCGAAGCGCTCGATCACCCTGGCCGAGCGCGGGCGGCCGTTGCCGCTCTGGCGCCAGCTCTGCTTCGCCGCGGGCCTGCTGACGATCGTCATCGCGCTGGTCTCTCCGATCGCCCACATCGCCGAGGAGTTGGTGATCGCCCACATGGTCGAGCACCTGCTGCTGGGGGACATCGCCACCCTCCTGCTGGTCCTCGGGCTGACCGGGCCGCTGCTGCAGCCGATCCTGGCGATCCGCGTCTTCGACCGGCTGCGGATCCTCGCCCACCCGCTCGTCGCCTTCCCGCTCTGGGTGGTCAACTTCTACGTCTGGCACATCCCGGCGCTCTACGACGCCGCTTACGGCGGTGCCTTCGTGCACGCGCTCGAGCACACCAGCTTCATCTTCTTCGGCTGCCTGATGTGGATGCCGATCTTCGGCCCGCTGCCGAAGCCCAGCTGGTTCAACGCCGGCTGGAAGGTCGGCTACGTCGTCGCCGTCCGTTTCGCCGGGGCGAACCTCGGCAACGTCCTGATGTGGTCGGGGAACGTGCTCTACCCGAAGTACGCGGCGGGCGAGGCGTACTGGAACATCACCCCGATCGCCGACCAGAGCACGGCCGGGGTGGTGATGATGGTCGAGGGGACCTTCCTCGGGCTCGGGCTGCTCGCCTGGGTCTTCTTCGAAGTCTCCCGCGAAGGGATCGAGAAGCAGCGCCTGCTCGACCTGGCGAGCGAACGTGGAGTCGAGCTCGACGAGGCGCGGGCGCAGCGGGCGGTCGCGGCGGGGCAGGTCGAGCGCCTGGAGCGGCAGCTGATCGGGGCCGGTGAGCGCGACGAGCACCCAGACTGAGCGGCTCCTGCTCGGGGCGCTCGTCTTCGTCGTCGGCGCCTCCAGCCTCGGCGTCGAGATCGCCGCAGCGCGGTTGCTGGCGCCCTACTTCGGCGCTTCGACCGTGGTCTGGGCGAACACGATCGGCGTCGTCCTCGTCGCGCTCTCGGTCGGCTACTGGTTCGGTGGCCGCTACGCCGACCGCCACCCCCACCTGCGTGGGCTCTGCCTGCTGGTCCTGGCGGCATCGGTCCTGATCGCGATCGTCCCCTTCGCCGCCCGCCCTTTCCTCAGCTTCTCGGTCGACGCCTTCGACACCGTCTCGGTCGGTGGCTTCGCCGGCTCGCTTTTCGGTGTCCTCGTTCTGGTCGCGGTGCCGGTGACGCTGCTCGGGGCGGCGGCGCCGTGGGCGGTGCGACTGGCGGTGGGCGAGATCGGGAGCTCGGGGGAGGTGGTCGGCCGCCTCTACGCGATCTCGACCGCCGGCTCGCTGCTGGGGACGATGCTCTCGGCGCTGTTGCTGATTCCGCTACTGGGGACGCAGCGGACCTTTCTCGTCTTCGCCCTGGCGCTCGCCCTGATCGCGATGGTCGGGGTGGGGACCCGCGCCGCTCTGGTCCCGATCGGGCTGGTCGCAGTGCTGGCGCTGCCGGTGGGGACGATCAAGGGCGACGCCGACGGCCGCGTCCTCTACGAGGCGGAGACGACCCACCAGTACGCGCGGGTGATCGAACGCGACGACGGCACCCGGGTGCTGGAGTTAAACGAGGGGCAGGCGGTGCACTCGCTCTATCGGCCCGGCTCCTATCTCACCGACGACTACTGGGACGGGCACCTGGTCCTGCACGCGGCGGCTGGGCCGCGGCCGCCTGCGCGGATCGCGATCCTCGGCAACGCCGGCGGCACCGTCGCCCGCGCCTTCGGCCACTTCTTTCCGGCGACGGCAGTCGACGCGGTGGAGATCGACCCCGAGCTGACTGAGTTGGGCCGACGCTACCTCGACCTCCGCAACCCGCGGATGCGGGTCTTCGCCGAGGACGCGCGGCCGTGGCTCGAGCGCTCAGAGGGCGGTTACGACGAGATCATGGTCGACGCCTACCGCCAGCCCTACATCCCCTTCTACCTGGCGACCGCCGAGTTCTTCGAGCTGGCCCGCGATCGACTCGCCCCCGGCGGACTCGTAATTGTCAACGTCGGCCACCCGGAGGGGGCGAGAGAGCTGGAGCGGGTGCTGGGGCGGACGATGGCGTCCGCCTTCCCGCGGGTGCTGCGCTACCCGATCGAGGAGACGAACACGCTGCTGGTCGCCGGGGAGGGGACTTTTTCGGCAACGCGGCTGCGGTCGAACCTCGACGGACTGCCGCCGCCGCTGCGGGCCGAGGCCGAGCGGGCCGCGGCGGCGCTGGAGCCGCGGCTGCCCGGCGGCGAGGTCTATACCGACGACCACGCCCCGGTCGAGTGGCTGGTCGACTCTTCCCTGCTGGAATACGCGAATGAATGACTTCGGCGAGCGTCTGCGCGCCTGGCTGGTGACGGGCCCGATCGGGCGCGGACTGGCCTTCGGGATCGACTTCGCGGTCGCCCTTCGGATGATGCTCTCCCAGCGTCGGTAGACGGTCGCAATCATCTAGGGTCATCCGTCCTATGCAGACCACCCTCAAAGAGCTTCCGAACAGCCGAGTCGAGGTCGAAGCGGAGGTCCCCGCCGCCGACATCGAGAAAGCCACCTCCCGCGCCGCCCGCGCGATGGCGAAGGAGATGCGGATGCCGGGCTTCCGCGCCGGCAAGGCGCCCCCCTCGCTGGTGATCCAGCGCCTCGGCTTCGCCTCGGTCCTGCAGGAGGCGATTCGCGACGCTCTGCCGGAGTGGTACGAACAAGCCCTGCTCGACACCGGCATCTCGCCGATCGGCGACCCCAGCATCGAGATGGTCTCCGCCCCCGAGGACGAAGGCGAGCCGCTCAAGTTCAAGTTCGAGGTCGGAGTGCGGCCGGAGGCCAAGCTCGGCGACTACAAAGGGCTTGAGGTCGGCAAAGAGGAGAAAGAGGTGCCCGACGAAATCGTCGACACCGAGGTCGAGCGGGTCCGCGAAGGCTTCGCGCGGCTGGAGACGGTCGAGCGCGAGGCCGCCGAGGGCGACCTGCTGGTGATCGATTTCGAGGGGTTCCTCGACGGTTCTCCTTTCCAAGGTGGCGCGGCCGAGGAGCAGAACGTGACGATCGGCTCCGGCCAGCTGATCCCCGGCTTCGAGGAGCAGCTCGTCGGCGCCAAGGCCGGCGAGGAGCGCGAAATCAACGTCACCTTCCCCGAGGATTACCAAGCCGAGCACCTGGCCGGAGAAGACGCGGTCTTCAAAATCAAGGTCAAAGAGGTGCGGGAGAAAGTCCTGCCCGAGCTCGACGACGACTTCGCCTCCGAGGCGTCCGAGTTCGACACTCTCGAGGAGCTGCGGGCGGACATCCGCGAGAAAGTCGGGACGGCGCTGAGCAGCCGGGCCGATGAGGACTTCCAGGTCGCCGCGATCGACGCCGCCGTCGAAGAGGCCACGGTCGAGGTTCCCGAGGAGCTGGCGACGGCGCGGGCGACCGAACGCTGGGAGCGGATGGAACGCCAGCTCGCCGGCCGCGGCATGGATCCCAACCAGTTCCTGCAGATGCAGGGCAAAACCCGCGAGGAGCTGATCGAGGAGACGAAGCCCGACGCGGAAAAAGAGCTGAAGCGGGAGGCGGTCGTGACCGCGATCGCCGAGGCCGAGGGGATCGAGGTGACCGAGGAGGAAATGGTCGAGGCCCTCGAGCACAGCGCCGAGCACGAACGGACGACCCCGGAGAAATTGCTCGAGCGCCTGCGCCAGAACGGCCGCGACGCGATGGTCCGCGAGGACCTGCGCGCCCGCAAGGCGATCGAGCTGGTCGCCGACGCCGCCAAGCCGATCCCCAAGGAGGAGGCCGACGCGCGCCAGGAGAAAGCCCAGGCGCGGGAGAAATTGCTGGCGCCCGAGGGAGAGGGCAAAGCCAAAGCCGCCGGCCTCTGGACCCCGGGCGGCGAGTAGGTCAGAGCGCCTCTATAGAGTGCGAGCCATGAGTCCTCTGGTCCCAATGGTGGTCGAGCAGACCTCGCGCGGGGAGCGTGCGTTTGACATCTACTCGCGTCTGCTCGGCGAGCGGATCATCTTCCTCGGGACGCCGGTCACCGACGACATCGCCAACCTGATCGTCGCCCAGCTCCTGCACCTGGAGTCCGACGATCCGGACAAGGACGTCAGCCTCTACGTCAACTCGCCCGGCGGTTCGGTTTATGCGGGCCTGGCGATCTACGACACGATGCAGTTCATCAAGCCCGACGTGCAGACGATCTGCGTCGGCGTCGCGATGAGCATGGGGGCGCTGCTGCTGAGCGGCGGCGCCGCGGGCAAGCGGATGGCGCTGCCGAACTCGAAGATCCTCATCCACCAGGTCTCCGCCGGCTTCCAGGGCCAGGCGACCGACATCGAGATCCACGCCAAAGAGATCATCGAAGTCCGCCGCCGCCTCGACGAGATCATCGCCCAGCACACCGGGCAGTCGTTCGAGAAGGTCACCAAAGACACCGAACGCGATTACTTCATGAGCGCGGAGGAGGCGAAGGAGTACAACATCGTCGACCGCGTGATCGAGCACCACTGAAGCGCGTCCTCTTCTTCACCGTCCTGGTGCTGACGGTCTCAACGGCATCGGCGACTTTCGCGGTCGCCGGTCGCGACGGCGGCGCCCCTTACTACGGTCACGTCTTCCCGGTCCAGGGGCCGCATGGGGTGCGGGGAGCGATCGGGGAATACCACGCGCCCCGCAGCGGTGGTCGCATCCACGAAGGGTTCGACGTCACCGCCGCCTGCGGGACGCGGCTCGTCGCAGTCCGCAACGGCCGGGTCCTGCAGCGTGGGTTCGACCCCGTCCTCTACGGCAACTTCCTCCTCATCCATGGGGAAGGGGAGCGGCGGAGCTACTTCTACGCGCATCTCTCGCGGCCTCCGGCGGTGCGGAGTGGGGAGGAGGTGCTGGAGGGAGAGCCCGTCGGTCATGTCGGCGAAACCGGCAACGCAGCCGGTACCGGTTGCCACCTCCACTTCGAGATCCACGCCCGCGGGATCCCAATCGATCCCGAGCCCTCGCTGCGGCGCTGGGACCGCTACAGCTAGTCCTCCTGCTGTAGCGCGCGTTCGAACCAGAGGTCGGCTTTCGGGTTCTCGTTGTAGGCGGGGATTTCGCGGTAGCCGGCGGCGCGGTAGAGGCCGACGGCGGGGGTGAGGTAGTCGGAGGTGTCGAGGCGGACGGCACGGCAGCCGTGTTCGAGGGCGATCTCGTCGAGCCGGGCAAGGATGCGACGCCCGAGGCCAGTGCCGCGGAAGGCGGGGACGACGTACATGCTCTTCACCTCGGCGATCTCGGTGTCGAGGTGGCGGACGCCGCCGAGACCCGCGGGCTCGCCGTCTACCCGGGCCAGCAGGAGGATGCCGTTCGGCGGCACCAGGTCGGTGGGCGGGCCGGCGGCGATCTCCTCGTCGAGGTCGATTCCGCTGCCCTCGCGGTCGTAGACCAACGGCCCGTCAGCCTCGCGGACGAACTCGGCATAGAGCTCCCGCACCCGCGGGTCGTCGCGGTCGATCGGGTCGAGGGAGAAAGTCACAGAACCGACGCTAACGGGTTGCAGAATTTCTCCATTGTGCGCGCGATGCGTATGGTCACCCTTGGCAGAATTCCGGCTGTGACCATGAAGGAATTGTCCGCAGTCCTGGCAGAGTGCGCCGCCCGCACCGAAATCGCGCGGGCAGGGGTTGAGGAGGCGCGGAAGGGCATTGAGGAAGCGAGGAAGAAGCAGGAGGCGGCTACCGCAAAGCAGGAAGAGCTCACGGTCATGCTTAAGGAACGGTGGGCCAAGGCCGACGCGCGGTGGCAGGAGGAACGCGTGGTGATGCAGGAACGCGCCCTTGAGACCAAAGCGATCATCGCCGAGCTGAAAGAACACCGGGACGAGCGGCGGGCGCTGATCGAGGCGATCTTCAGGGTGATCGACCGGCTCGACCGGCAGCAGCCGCCCCCGCCGCCCGACCTGCGGTCTGTCTGAGCGAGCCGCTCAGACCCGCAACTCGTAGCTGAACCACTCGGTGCGCTCGGCGCCGGTGCAGTCGTAGAGGCGCTGCGCGGTCTTGTTGTCCGGTGCCGTCGACCACTCGACGAAGGGGACGCCTCGCTCGCGGGCGACCGCGACGGTGGCTTCGATCAGGCCACGGCCGACGCCCTCGCCACGCGCGTCGGGGGTGACGAAGAGGTCGTTCATCAGCACGCTCTCGCAGGCCTCGGTCGAGCTGAAGTGCCAGTAGAGGCAGGCGTAGCCGAGGAACTCCTCGTCCCGGCCCGCTCCCAGCAGCAACCCGTCCTCACTCGGCGCCAGGAAGCGGCGGAAAAAGGTGCGGTTGCGCTCCTCGTCGATCTGCTCGACTTCGTAGAAGCGCTGGTAGGCGGCGATCAGCGGCAGCAGCTGCTCGAACTCCTCGACGGCGACCGGCGCGATCTCGATCTCAGCGGGCACGGCTCCACGGTAGCGCCACGCAAGGCTGCGCTCATGTGAAGGGACCGCCGGGTCGATGCCGTAAACGACCCTCACGAACCGGTGCAGGTCCCCCTCTAACCTTTGGGGCGCCGCCGGAGGCAAGAGATAGTCCCATTAGGAGGGGATCCCGCTGGCACGTCCTTCAGATTCGAATGAGCAGCTCCTCTGCAGCTTCTGCGGCAAGTCGCAGCGTCAGGTGAAAAAGCTGATCGCCGGCCCCGGCGTCTACATCTGCGACGAGTGCATCGACCTCTGCAACGAGATCATCGACGAGGAGCTGACGGCGCCGCCCGTCTTCGAGCTCGAGAACCTGCCCAAACCGCAGGAAATCTTCGACGTGCTGCAGGAGTACGTAGTCGGCCAAGACGCCGCTAAGCGCTCGCTTTCGGTCGCCGTTTACAACCACTACAAGCGGGTCCAGATTGCCCAGTCCGACGAGACCGAGGTCGAGCTGCAGAAGTCGAACATCATGATGCTGGGCCCGACCGGCTGCGGCAAGACGCTGCTCGCCCAGACCCTGGCCCGCATCCTCAACGTCCCCTTCGCGATCGCCGACGCGACTGCGCTGACCGAGGCCGGCTACGTCGGCGAGGACGTCGAGAACATCCTCCTGAAGCTGATCCAGGCCGCCGACTTCGACGTCAAGAAGGCGGAAACGGGAATCATCTACATCGACGAGATCGACAAGATCGCGCGCAAAGCCGACAACCCGTCGATCACTCGCGACGTCTCTGGCGAAGGCGTCCAGCAGGCGCTGCTGAAGATTCTCGAGGGGACCACCGCCTCGGTGCCGCCGCAGGGTGGGCGCAAGCACCCCCACCAGGAGTTCCTGACGATCGACACCACCAACATCCTCTTCGTCTGCGGCGGCTCCTTCGCCGAACTCGACAAGGTGATCGAGCGCCGGGTGGGCGACCGCGGAATCGGCTTCGGCGCTGAAATCTCCACGCGCGAGAAAAAAGACACCGGCGAGTGGTTCGAGCAGGTGCTGCCGGAGGACCTGATCGAGTATGGCCTGATCCCCGAGTTCATCGGCCGCCTGCCGGTGATCACGGCAATCCATCAGCTCAGCCGCGATGACCTGACCACGATCCTGACCGAGCCGCGCCACGCGCTCACCCGCCAGTTCCAGCGCTTCTTCGAGTTCGACGACATCGAGCTCGTCTTCGCCGACGACAGCCTCGAGGCGATCGCTGACAAGGCGCTGGAGCGAGAGACCGGCGCCCGCGGCCTGCGCTCGATCCTCGAGGAGACCCTCCTCGACGTCCAGTTCGAGCTGCCCTCGCGCCGCGACGTCACCAAGTGCGTCGTTACCAGGGAGACGATCACCGAGGGCCGCCGCCCGACTCTCGTCACCGAGGCCGTCCAGCAGGACATCGGGCCTGCGGACACTGGCCTCAGCGAGGAATCCGCTTAAGTCGCAGTCGAGGGAGGGTCCGGTCACCCTCCGCGTGATTAGTCGCGCCCCTATGTCGGGGCTGCTCCCCAACATGCTGCCCGCCTATGGCGGGCAAAGACCAGATTGCATATCGCCGCTTCGCGCACATTCCCGCGGAGGGCGACCGGACCCTCTTCGATACGTCTCTATTGAAGGCCGAGCAGCGAGGCCGCAAAAAAGCATCTTGAGGAAGCTTTTTTGCGGCCTCGCGGACGACGAGGAGTAGCAGGGACCGCGCCGCCTCCCGTTCGGATTTCAAAACGCAGATGGAGTACTACGCCGATGCTTTTGAGCCGCTCAAAGGGGTTCTCTATGCGGTTGATCGAGATACGTCGGCGCGTCGACGTTTGGATGAATCCGCCTAGGCAGCAAGGGTCGTGGAAGGGTGGTTGAAGGAGAACGGCTACGGGCCGTGACTCAGTCCCGTTGCGCAGCTATCCCTTCCGGCGACCCAGTCGATCGTCCCGTCGGTGGATTGAGTTGTCTCACCTTCCCTATGACCACCCCGCTTATCTAGACTCGCCGCGTGGACGAGGCGCAGCGACAGCGATTGGAGGAGACGACTCGGTATGACTCCTCTGAGGTAGAGGGGCGCATCTTCGACGAGTGGATGGAGGGGGGGTACTTCCATCCGGAGGCGGATGGGTCGCCGGAGGAGAACTTTTCGGTTGCGATCCCGCCTCCGAACGTGACCGGGGTCCTACATATGGGACACGCGCTGAACGGCTCGATGCAGGACGCGCTGGTGCGGATGAACCGGATGCGGGGGCGCAACACGCTCTGGATCCTGGGGACCGACCACGCTGGGATCGCGACTCAGGCGGTGGTCGAGAAAGACCTGCGCAAAGAAGGGAAAAGCCGTCACGACCTCGGGCGCGAAGCCTTCGTCGAGCGGGTCTGGGAGTGGAAAGCCGAGTACGGCTCGCGGATCGTCGAGCAGTACAAGCGGCTTGGCGCCTCCTGCGACTACGAGCGCGAGCGCTTCACCCTCGACGAGGGCTACGTCAAGGCCGTCTACCGCGTCTTCAAGCAGCTCTTCGACAAGGGCTACATCTACCGCGACAACTACATGGTCAACTGGGACCCGGGCTCGCACTCGGCGATCTCCGACCTCGAGGTCGAGAACCGCGAGGTCGAGGACGTCCTCTACTCGATCGACTACCCGGTCGAGGGCTCCGAGGAGGTGCTGACCGTCGCCACCGTGCGACCGGAGACGATGCTGGCCGACACCGCCGTCGCCGTCAACCCGGACGACGAGCGCTACGGCCACCTCGTCGGCGAGCATGTGGTCCTGCCGCTGGTCGGCCGCCGCATCCCGATCATCGCCGACGAGCACGTCGACATCGAGTTCGGGACCGGAGCGCTGAAGATCACCCCCGGCCACGACCCCAACGACTTCGAGATCGGCCGCAAGCACGGGCTCGAGGAGATCGGCGTGATCGGCCCCGACGGGCGGATGACCGAGGAGGCGGGGAAGTACGCCGGCCTCACCGCCCCGGAGGCGCAGAAGGCGGTCGTCGAGGCGCTTCGCACCGAGGGGCGGCTCCGAGCCGAGGAGCCCTACGCCCACTCGGTGCCCTTCTCGCACCGCTCCGGCGAGCGGATCGAGCCGCTGATCTCGCTGCAGTGGTTCTGCCGGATGGACGAGCTGGCGCGGCCGGCGATCGAGGCCGTCGAACGCGACGAGATCCACATCACGCCGTCGCAGTGGAAGCGCGTCTACCTCGACTGGATGAGCGAGATCCGCCCCTGGTGCATCTCCCGCCAGCTTTGGTGGGGACACCGGATCCCGGTTTGGTACTGCGACGCCTGCGAGGAGACGATCGTCGCCGAGTCGACGCCCAAGCGCTGCGGGGCCTGCGGCGGCGAGCTGCGCCAGGAGGAGGACGTGCTCGACACCTGGTTCAGCTCGGCGATCTGGCCTTTTGCGACCCTCGGCTGGCCCGAAGACACCCCCGAGCTGCGCGCCTTCTACCCGACCAGCTTCCTGACCACGGCGCGGGAGATCCTCTTCCTCTGGGTGGCGCGGATGATCATGACCGGGCTCGAGTTCCCCGGCGCGATCCCGTTCCGCGCCGTCTACGTCCACTCGGTGATCCAGGCCCGCGACGGGCGGCGGATGTCGAAGAGCCTGGGGACCGGGATCGACCCGCTGGAGGAAATCGACGTCCATGGTGCCGACGCGTTGCGCTTCGGCCTGCTGGCGATGTCCTCGACCCAGGACGTCCGCTTCTCCGACGCCAAGGTGCAGCAGGGGCGCGACCTCGCCAACAAGCTCTGGAACGCGAGCCGGCTGATCCTCCTCAACACCGCCGAGGTCGAGGCGGCGCCGCGCCCGTCGGCCGTCGAGGACCGCTGGATCCTCTCGCGGCTGGAGCGGACGATCGCCTCGGTGACCGAGAAGCTCGAGGCCTACGACTTCGCCCACGCCGTGCAGGAGGCCTACTCGTTCTTCTGGCGCGACCTCTGCGACTGGTACCTGGAGATCGCCAAGCCGCGGCTCTACGACGGCGAGGAGGAGGTCTCCGCGACGCTCCTCTACACGCTGGAGCGGGTACTGGCACTGCTGCACCCGACGATGCCCTTCGTCACCGAGGAGATCTGGAGCTTCCATCCCTCGCACCGGGGCCACCTCGCCGTCCACGCCTTCCCGCGAGCCGAGGAGTCCTTCTTCGACGAGGCGGCCGAAGCGGACGTCGAGGGCGGCATCCGGCTGACCCAGCGGCTGCGCGCCTGGCGCGATCTCGCCGGGGTCCCCGCCGGGGCGAAACTGGCGGCGGTGATCGACGGGGTCGAGCCGCCCTCCTTCGTCTCCCGCCTCTCCCGCGTCGAGTTCGACGGCATCGGCGCCGAGCCGGTCGCCTCCGTCGGTCCGGTGCGGGTGCTCGACTCCGACCAGCTCGATGCTTCGGCGGTGGCCGAACGGCTCGAGAACCGCCGCGCCGAGCTGCAGGCCGAGGTCCAGCGCGGCGAGCGCAAACTCGGCAACGAGGGCTTCGTCGCCAAGGCCCCGGCCGATGTGGTCGAGGAGGAGCGGGGGAAGCTGGAGCGCTACCGCACCGAACTCGCCGAGCTGAGCTGATCGACTCCGACACCTACCTCGAATCGCTCGAACCGGTCGGCTGGCGACTCGGCCTCGAGCGGATGCACAAGCTGACGACGGCGCTGGGCCTGCCTCAGCACCGCTTCGCCTCGATCCACGTCGTCGGCACCAACGGCAAGTCCTCGGTGACGCGGATGACGGCGGCGCTGCTGGAAGCCCACGGGCTGCGGACGGGCGCAGTCGTCTCCCCGCACAGCGACCGCTGGGTGCAGCGGACGTTGATCGGCGGGGAGGAGGTGGGCGACGAGGCTTGGGCGAAGGCGGTGCAACAGGTGGCGCGGGCGGCCGAAGGGGTCAACGGAACCCTCGACGAGGGCGATGCGATCACCCAGTTCGAGGCGGCGACGGCGGCGAGCTTCGTGGCCCTGGCGAAGGCGCGGGTCGAGGTGGCGGTGGTCGAGGCGGGGCTGGGGGGAAGGCTGGACGCGACCAACACGATCCCCTCCCGCGTCACCGTCCTCACCTCGATCGGCCTCGACCACACCGAGTGGCTGGGGGAGACCGAGGCGGAGATCGCCGCCGAGAAGCTGGCGGTCCTGCGCGACCAGACGACGCTGGTGCTTGGGGAGGTTTCGGCTGACGTCCTCGCGCCGGCGACCAGGACGGCCGCCGCCCGAGGCGCGACGGTGGTCCAAGTCAGAGCAGACACAGAGATGCCGACGCGCGCTCCGGGCGCTTTCCAGCGCCGCAACTTCGCCACCGCCCGCGCCGCCGCGGAGGCATTCCTGAAGCGGCCCCTGGATCGGGATCTGGTGGGGCAGGTGGCGGCGACGGTGACGGTGCCGGGACGCCTCGAGCAGATCGCCGAACGGCCGCTGGTCTTTCTCGACGCCGCCCACAATCCAGCCGGTGCGGCGGCGCTCGCCGAGGCGCTGCCGGCGGTGAGCGGCGGCAGGAGGGCCGTC
>DATFOB010000039.1:0-36152 GCA_035266025.1 Solirubrobacterales bacterium | reverse complement strand
CGGGGTTGGCGGCGCGCAGGGTTACCCCCGGGGCAGCCTTTGAGGAGCTCAGCGAGAGGCCGCCGTAGGTTCCGTCGGCGAGGCAGATGACGGCGCCTGGGGCGGACGCAGCCAGCTCCGACTCCGCCGCGGAAGCGCTCGCCACGGTCGTGTCGCAGCCGGGAGGCGAAGTCGGCGGTTCGGGCTCGGGTTCCGGTTCAGGTTCCACCGGCGGTTCCGGTTCAACCGGCGGTTCGGGCTCCGGTTCGCTGGGCGGTTCGGTTTCCGGTTCGGGCTCGGTCGGCGGTTCGGGCTCCGGTTCACCCGGTTCGCTTGGTTCACCTGGTTCCGTTGGTTCGGCAGGCGGTTCTTCGGCCGGCGCCTGCGGCCCCGAGGCCTGCGGCGGGAGATCCGCCGGGACTTCGAAGGGGGCTTCCTGTCCAGGTGGAGAGATGCGCAGGCTCCTGAAAAGGGCCGGCCGCCTGAAGATGTCCTTGTGGCTGCACCTCGACACAGCCGAGCCGGCGGCCTTGGCGCGGACGCAGATGGCGCTGGCGCGTGGCCAGGGTCCCTTCGACTTGGCCAGCGAGGCGCTGCCCACCGCCAGCATCGAGAGAAGCACCAGGATGGCAACGACCGCTGGTGAGATAGCGCGCACTGCCCCCGACCGCATCGCGTCCCCTTCCCGTTGCCTGACTGGTTTGCGTCCATCGAGAACCCAAACAAGATGGACGAATATTCGATACCCGAGGCCGGGAGACTAAAACATCGATACGCGGACGTTCAGGGCCCGAAGTGACGCTCGCGCGGTGCCCAGGTGACACCGCGGGCTCCGCCCAGCCGGTAGTCGTCCTCGGCGGGAGCGCGGAAATGCGGGGAGCAGGAGACGATCTCCCCCGGAGCAGGAACCGGCCAGCCACCACCCGAGGACTGGCGCTGGCAGCGCGTGTTGTCCCGGAAACGGGCGGCGGAGAGGTCCGTGGAGGTCCAGAACTTGAAGACGACGTTGGCTTCGATCCTCGCCTTGGTTCCATCCGCTTCTTGGAAGGCGGCGATCGCCCCCGGACCCCAGATCGTGTTGCGCCGCATGATCAGGCCGGAGTACGGGCCGAAGACCTGCAGGTCGCTGGGCGCTCCACAACCCTCTGCCCGCGGAGCGCAGGGGGCGCTGTTGCGGATGATCAGGTTGTCCTCGATCAGGATCCCCCGGACCGGGAAGGCCTGATCCTTGACGAAGAAGCCCTGGCAGCGGTTGTCGTGCAGGTAGTTGCCGCGATAGACGAGGTGATCGCCCACCCACACCGTCTGCAGGCAGTCGCTGTGATTGCCGTTCTCCCTGATGTTGGTGAACTCGTTGTTCGCGATCAGGGCGCCGGCGCCGTCACCGTTGGCATCGTGGTACCGGTTCAGCCTGATCGCGTCCTCGCCGAAGGGCCCGACGAACTTGTTGCCGACGATCGCGACGTCGTTGACCGTCGTGGTCGTGGTCGGGCCGGCGTCGACGCCGAGGTAGCCGCCGCTGATGCGGTTGTGGGCGATGGTGACGCCAATGGTCCCGGGCTCGATGTCGATTCCGTCGCTGATCACGAAGCGCGCCAGCGTCACCCGCGAGCGGCCGATATCCGCGCCGGCGAGGGTGGCCCCGCCGGGTCGGGCGGCTCGTACGACAACCCGGTCCCGCGTCTCCAGCGGACCGTCCAGCTCGAAGGCGCCGTAGGAGCCGGCGGCGAGACAGAGCACGTCGCCGTCTCCGGCGCCCTCGACCGCGTCCTGCAGCGCACCGAGCGAGTGAAGCGTGTCGACGCACTCCCCGGGGCCGGCTGCGCTTGCCGCTGCGGTTCCTTCTTCTCCCTCGCCGGCACCCGTGGAGCCGACCCAGATCGCGAGCAGGATCACCCCTCCGAGCGCGAACCCGATCATCGCCAGACCTCTCCTCACCGAGCTCATCTCAGCTCCTCAGCGCCACCGGCGAGGTGGCGTCTTCGACGAGCAGCACCGGGGCGCCGTCGCCGCCGGCGGGCACGGTGTAGACGTCGGTTCCGTCCGAGTAGACGAGGGCATCTTTATCGAGCCACTCGGGCTGATCGTCGATCGAGCGCTTCTCGGCCACCGGATGGTCGGCCAGGGTGGCGACGTCGAGCACGTGAAGGCGCCAACGGTTGCTGCCCTCGATCCGGCTCTTATAGGCGATTCTCCTGCCGTCAGGCGAGAGCGAAGGGCACTCCACCCCGTCGCGGAGGACCCGCATCCGTTCTCCCGAGACGCTCCCTTGCACCAGGTAATGGTGATCGCCGGTGGCGAGGGTCGCGTAGAAGCGGTCCGAATTTGCCGGGTCGAAGGTGATTCCCCAAAAGTTGAAGTCGACTGCGTCGATCGGCGCTCCGCCGTCCGTAACTTCGAACTGCTCCAGCTGGCCGATCGTCTCGCCGCTCTCCATGTCGAGGATGTAGGTGCGGGTCGAGAAGGCGGTGCTCGCTTGCAGGTAGGCGTCGCCGGCGACAAACACGGTCATCGCCCCAAGGCGGCCGTCGGAGGAGACACGGGCGCGCGAGGGCAGCCCCGTCAGGCGCATCGAGTGGATGGGCTGGAACTTGGAGTCGAAGACCGAGGCGGTGTAATCCACGCCAGAGGGGGCGACACCCATGCAGATGCCGCGGCCAGCCGCGAAGTAGACCCGCTCGCAAGCAAGGTCCTTCGAGCGGCGCTTCACTTTGCCGTTCTCGACGACGAAGACGCCCCCGTTGAGGGTGGGGCCGGAAGGGTCGACTGCCCTGACCATCAGCGGAGCCTCGGCAGCAGCCGCCGCCGCGCTCGGGCTGGCGTCGGTCGTCGTCTGGCTGGGGCCGAGGGCCGCGTAGACGACATAGCCGCCGCCGAACAGAACGCAGATGGCGATCAGCGCGGCGGTGATCTTGCCGCCGCGGCTATCCATCCGCCGCAAAACGCTGAGCGCGAAGGAGCAGCGGCGCCGAGACCGCCATCGCCGCAGCCAGGGCGGCGGCGAAGATCAGGATCGCGCTCTGCAATCCGATTGCGAACCAAAGGGCACCGAAGGCAACCGAGGAGACAAGACGACCGAGGCTGACCACGGTGATCAGTATCCCGATCCCGCTTGCCTGCAACCCCTCCGGCAGGACCGCCCCCGCCAGCGCGGTCATCACGCCTTCGGTGGCCGCGAAGTAGCCGCCGAGCGCGACCAGGCAGACGGCCAGGGCCAGGTAGCCGACCGAGCCCATCAGCAGCACCCCGTAGACGACGAAGAGCAGGGCCTGTCCGGCCAGCAGCACCGGGACCTTGCCGACCCGGTCGGCGAGCTGCCCGACCGGGATCGCCAGCCCCATGAAGGAGATCGCGGTCATCACGTAGAGCAGCGGGAAGAGGGCCGGCTCGAAATCGATCGTCCGCTGCAGGCCGACGTAGATCAGCGCGTCGGAGACGCTGGCGATCGAGAGGCCGGCCGCGGCGAGCAGAAGCGGCGCGAAGCTGCGGTCCTTGAGCAGGACGAGGGCGGCGCGCAGGCGTGGCGGTGCGCCCTCGCGCGGTGCCCGCCGCGGCTTGCCTTCGACGTTTAGCACCAGCACCGCGAGGCCGAGCACGGCAAACAAGGTGCTGACGACGAAGACGGCGTCGAAGCGGGCCGGCGCCAGGAAAAGGATCCCGAAGGCGATCAGCGGGCCCAGCATCGCCCCGACGCTGTCCATCGCCCGGTGCACGCCGAACGAGGTCGCGAGCTTGTCCTTGGCGCTGGAGAGCGAGATCAGCGCGTCGCGAGGAGCGGTGCGAATTCCCTTGCCGACGCGGTCGACGGCGACGATCGCGCCGATCCCGCCGACGGTGTTGCCGGCGGCGACCAGGGCCACCTTGCCCAGCGCCGAGAGACCGTAGCCGAGCCCGGCCACCTCCTTGTGGCGGCGCCAGCGATCCGAGGTGAAGCCGCTGAGGACCTGGACCAGCGCCGCGGCGCCGCGGTAGGTCCCGTCGATCGCCCCGAACACCAGCGGGCTGGCGCCAAGCGAAAAGATCAGGTACATCGGCAGCACCGTCGCCACCATCTCGGAGGAGATGTCCGTCAGCAGGCTGACGGCGCCGAGCATGATCACGTTGCGCGGGACCCGTAGACGGGACGATCGGCCCGCCCAGAGGCGCGGCTTCAGGAGCGCTTTGGAGGCTTCTACCTGGTACATGGCTCAGGCCGTGGCGAGCGCTCCGGGCGCGGCCGTCCTGTCGGCCAGGTCCAAGCGGCCGGCGACTTCGGCGGCGACCTCTTCGGCAAATCCCATCACCGAGTCGCCGTTGAGAAGGTTCGGGTAGATCTGGGCGTTGGAGGCGAGGGCAAGGCCGCCCACCCCTGGCCAGATTGGCGCCACCCGCGACCCTGGCTCAGCGCGGACCTGATGCACGGGCTCGACCAGCTTCGCCCGCTGCACGGTCCAATCGACGACCTCCTCGCGGCTGAAGCCGGGCGAAAGGCGGGCCAGGTAATCCGTGAAGCGGCGGTAGACCGCCTCGTCGTCCTCGCTTTGCTCGGGAGCCGCGGGATCGCAGTACTTCGGCAGATAGACCAACTGCAGGCCGTCGGTGTGCTCGGTCCCGAGCACCTGGGTGGTTTCCACGGCACTGGTCAGCGGCGTCGACTCGGTGATGTTGATCGCGTAATAGGGCAGCAGCCGGCGGCGCACCTTGATGATCGGGCAGACGACGCCGAGCCAACGCTGCGGGTAGCGCTCGAGCAGGTGCTGATGGCGCTCGGGCAGCAGGAAGCGCAGGGCCGGCGGCTGCAGGGTCGGGATCGTCAGGTCGAACTCGAGCGTCTCCCCCTCCAGCTCGACCCCGTTAACCGACCCGTCCTCGGCCAAGGCGAGGCCGGTGACCGGCGCGTCGGTCCGCGCCTCGACTCCAAGTTGACGCGCCCGCGCCGTCATCGCGTCGATCAGGCGCTGGTGGCCGCCGACGATGTGGCCCATTTCCTCGCCGCCGCGGCCTTTGCTCTGGCGGGCGCCGGACATCCGGCGGGTGCGGGCCCAGAGGTAGGTGGCGGGAAGGCCCGACGGGTCGCCGTCGAAGCGCGTGTCCAGCAGCGGTTTCCAGATCCGCTCCCAGACCTGGTTGCCGCAGATCCGCCGCAGCCAGGTCTCGAGCGGGATCGTCTCCAGCTTCTCGTAGGAGCTGCGCAGCTGACACTGGGCAACGAACCACCCCAGGCGCAGCCGTGCCGGCGGGCTCAGCGGCGAGAACCGCAAGAGGTCGCCGATGCCGTTGAAGTCGTGCATCCCACCGTCGGCGAAGAAGCCGGCGCCGACCGGGGTAAAGCGCAGCTCCTCACCGAGCCCGACCTCCTCGGCCATCGCGATCATCCGCTCGTCCGAGGGGGTGATGACGTGGTAGAAGCGGTCGACCTCGTGGCCGCCGAAGTCGAAGGTGCCGGCGAGGCCGCCGAGGGTGGGGCCGCGCTCGATCACCGTCACCCGCGCTCCCTGCTGGGCGAGGCGGAGGGCGAGCGAAACGCCGAGGACGCCGCCGCCGACGATGCCGACGCGGGGCGGGACGCGGTCCATCAGCGCTGGGTTACAGGTGCGCGGCGCGCGGCCGGGGCGCCGTCGATCGCGGTCGCGGCCGCGGGCTCAGGCAACCCTTGCGGCGCCGTCGCTTCAGCCAAGGGCGAGACCGGCGGTGGCTGGATGCGGCCGACCATGTGCGCGGCCATCACCCGGAAGTAGGCGACCACGGTCGGTTTCAGCTGCATCTTCGACTCGCCTTTGCGGGTCGTCCAGTCGTTCACGGTGGGCACCTCAGCGACCGAGGCGCCGGCGTTGAAGAGCTTCAGCAGGAGCTCGACGTTGGCGGCAAAGCCGGGCTCGCGGACGAGCAGGTAGCCGTAGGTGTCGGCGGCCTTGCGCAGCGTCCCCGCGCGGTAAACCCGGTAGAGCGAGGAGAGCGTGTGCATCTCCCGCAGCCCACCCAGGTAGCGGAAGGTGTTGGAGACCGACTTGCTGGCCAGCAGGCGCCAGCCGGCGACGCCGACGATCTTCCCCCCCGGCGCGTAGACCGAGGCGAGGACGACGTCGTTGCCCCGCTCGAAGAGCTCCAGCATCCGCGGCAGGTCGGAGAGGTCGGAGGTGGTGTCGGCCTCGAGGGTGACGATCGCGTCCTCGTCGGAGGACTCCTTCAGGGCGGAGCGGATGCCGGTGTTGATCGCGGTGCCGAGACCGCGGTTGACGGTGTGGGTGACAACCGCCAGGTGCATGTCCTGAGCGTGTTCGCGAATCACCTCGCCGGTGCCGTCGGTCGAGCCGTCGTCGACGATGATCACCCGCGCTCCGAGCTCGCGGGCTACCGGCGCCAGGTCCGAGAGCAGGCGGGGGATGTTTTCGGCCTCGTTGTAAGCCGGGATCACGAAGCGGATCATGCGAAGACCTCCAAGGGCCGGGGGACGGGGATATCGAGCAGCTCGACCGGGCGCCGCACCGCGGCTGACTCACGCACGGCGAGCGCCGCGGCGAGGGCCTTGACGCCGTCGTGGGCGCTGACCGGCTCGGGCGTGTCGTCGAGGACGCAGCGGCAGAAGGCTTCGAGCTCGGCCCGCAACGGCTCCGCCTTGGCGAGCGAGAACCGCACCGCGGCACCCTCGCCGTCGCCGCGCAGCACGGAGAGCCCGTCCCACTGCAGCGGCGCCGTCGTCGACTCGACGAACCAGACGTCCTGGGTGATGTAGCTGGCCCGCAGCAGCCCGTTCTCGCCGATCAGGGCGATCTCGCGCTTCTTCTCCGGGGTCAGCCAGTTGACGTCGAGCAACCCCAGCGTCTCCACTCCATCCTCGCCGCCGAAGCGGGCGAGGCAGGTGAGCAGGTCCTCCTGGGAGCTGTGCTGGAAGCGACCGCCGTCGGCGTAGATCTCGTGGATCGAGCTGTCGAGGACGTACTGCATCACGTCGAGGTCGTGGGTGGCGAGGTCGATCGCCACACCGGTGTCCTGAATCCGCGTCGGCAGCGGCCCGACCCGGGTCGTGTGGGCCCGGTAGACCCGGCCGAGGCGGCCGTCGGCGACCAGCTCGCGCAGCTTCTCGACTGCCGGGTTGAAGCGCTCGACGTGGCCGACCATCAGCTTGCGGTCGGCCTCGATCGCAGCACCCCGCATCCGCAGGGCGTCGGGGAGCGTGGTCGCGATCGGCTTCTCGACGAGAACGTGGAGGCCCGCGGCCAGCGCCTCCAGCGCCACCTCGGCGTGGTGCTCGGAGGGACAGGCGACGGAGATCGCGTCGAGATCGTCGGCGTCTTCGATCAGGTCGCGCCAGTTGGAGAACTCGAGCGCCTGGGCGCCGGCCAGGGCGCGGCCGCGCGCCTCCGGGTCGGGGTCGGCCACCGCGACCAGCTGGGCGCAGTCGAGCTGCGCGTAGTTGCGGACGTGGAAGGCGCCCATCCGGCCGCAGCCGATGACACCGACTCGAAGTTGCTCAGACAAGGGACTCCTCCCGCGATCGATCAAGGTGGGCAACGGTCAGCTCGGCGATCCGCTCAGCGGCGTGCCCGTCGCCGAAGATCGGCGGGCGATCGGCGGGGTGGGACTTCGCAAGGGCGGCGCGGAACTTCTCCGCATCGACGCCGACCAGCGTGTTCCAGCCGGTCGAGACGGTCTCGATCCACTCGGTCTCCTCGCGCATCGTGATGCACGGCACCCCCCACAGATAAGCCTCGCGCTGAACGCCGCCGGAATCGGTCGCGACCGCCACCGCGTCACGCTCGAGGACAAGCATTTCGGTGTAGGTCACCGGGTCCCGCATCTCGACGTTGCCCGGGACCTCGAGGCTCCAGGTCTCGATGCTCTTCCGGGTCCGCGGGTGCAGGGGGAAGATCACCCGGCAATCGGCGGCACCGAGGCACTCGAGGACCTTGCTGAGGCGCTCGGCGGAGTCGGTGTTGTAGTTGCGGTGGGCGGTCGCGAGGACGTATTCGCCCTCCTCCCCCCGCTCGGGAAGCCGCGACCGCGTCGCGATCAGGACGTCGGCGAGAACGTCGCCGGTGACGTGGACGGTGCCCTTCACGCCCTCCTCGATCAGTACGTCGCGGGCGTGGTTGCAGGGAGCGAAGAGAAGATCGGAGAGCTGATCGGTCTCGATCCGGTTGGCCTCCTCGGGCATGTCGAGGCGGTAGCTGCGCAGGCCGGACTCGACGTGGATCAAGGTCACCCCGGCGGCGACCGCCGCCCGGGCACCCGCAATCGTCGCGTGGGTGTCGCCGCGGACGAGAACCGCATCCGGTTCCCGGCCGGCGATGACGCGACCGATCCGTTCCTCGGCCACGTCGACCGCTGCCGCCGGCGGCAGCGAGCCGACCCCGAGGTTGAACTCGGGGAGCGGCAGGTGCAGGTCAGCGATCTGAAGGTCGGACATCCCGGGGTCGTAGTGCTGACCGGTATGGACCAGGATCTCCTCGACGCAGCTCGAGTAGGCGAGCGAGAGAGGCGCCGCCTGGACGATCTCAGGGCGGGATCCGATGACGGAGACAATCCGGGCTGCCATGACCAATCAACGGACGAGCGGGCCTTCTCTTTTGCCGCGGGCGGAAAAAACTTGCCCCGGTCCATCTCAGTCGTTTTTCCACCCTCGATGCAGGCGGGGGCGCAAGTGTTCTGCGCCCACGACCGTTGTCTCTTGCGGATGGAGGCCCACCGACTCACCCGCCAGGAGACGACCACCCAGGTCGACGAGCAGCCCCGCGCGATCAACATCCTGCGCCGCTGCTTCGACCTCTCCTCTTCGCTGGCCCTCATCCTCCTGCTCAGCCCACTGTTGATCGCAATCGCGCTCGCCGTCCGCCTCGACAGCCGCGGCCCTGCCTTCTTCCGCCAGCGGCGAGTCGGTCACGGGGAAGCGGAGTTCACCCTCTACAAGTTCCGCAGCATGCGCGTCGACGCCGACCCGCGCGGCCACCAGGAGTACGTGACCGCGCTGATCAAGGGCGAAAACGCAAGCCAGGAGAACGGGAGCGAAAGCCTCTACAAGCTCGCGGTCGACAACCGGATCACCCCGGTCGGGCGCTGGATCAGGCGCTGGAGCCTGGACGAGCTGCCCCAACTCTTCAACGTCGTCAAGGGCGACATGAGCCTGGTCGGGCCCCGGCCGGCAATCCCCTACGAGGTAACCGAGTACCCGAGCTGGTACCGGGAGCGGTTCTCCGTCAAGCCGGGCCTCACCGGTTACTGGCAGGTCAGCGGCCGCAACGAGCGGACCTACGAGGAAATGGTCCGCCTCGACATCGAGTACGCCGAGCGACGGTCTCTCGGGCTCGACTTTCTCATCCTTCTGAAGACCCCATGGGTAGTTCTAAGTCGAAAGGGAGCAGCGTGAATCCAGCAGGTGCAATCGGAACCTTGGTCGTCGGCTATGGCTACTGGGGGCCCAACATCGTCCGTAACGTCGTCGAGCGGCCCGAGTTCCGCCTGATGGGCCTCTGCGAGCTCGACGAGGGGCGCGCCGAAGACTTTCGTCGCCGCCACCCCGGGATCTGGATCGAGCCCGACCTCGACGCAGCGCTCGCCGATCCGCGGATCGAAGCGGTAGCGATCGCGACCCCGCCCCACACCCACTACGGCCTCGTCCGCCGCGCGCTCGAAGCCGGCAAGCACGTCCTCGTCGAGAAGCCCCTGGCCCGGACTGCCACCGAGGCTGCCGCCCTGGTCAGGCTGTCTGAGGAACTCGGCCTGGTGATGATGCCCGGCCACACCTTCGTCTACAGCCCCTCGGTCAACGCCGTTCGCGACCTGATCCAGGGCGACGAGCTGGGCGAGATCTACTTCATCACCTCTTCCCGGATGAACCTCGGGCTCTACCAGCAGGACGGTGTCGTCCTCGACCTCGCCCCGCATGACCTCTCGATCCTCCTCCACTGGCTCGACCGGCCCCTGCTCGAGGTCTCGGCGACCGGGCGCAGCGTCTTCCAGGAGGGCGTCCACGAGACCGCCTTCCTGACCCTGCGCTTCGAGGGTGGAGCCCAGGCCAACATCCAGCTTTCCTGGCTGGCGCCGCGGAAGATGCGGCAGATGGTCGTCGTCGGATCCCGGCGCATGGTTCAGTACGAAGACACCGCCGCCGACGATTCCGTCCGGATCTACGACCGTGGCCTCGACTTCGCCCAGCCCCCGGCCAACTTCGGCGAGTATCGCCTCACCTACCGAACCGGCGACATGGTCGCGCCGCGGGTCCAGGCCCTCGAGCCGCTGGGCCAGGAGCTGAGCGACTTCGCCGCGGCGATCCGCGAGGGGACCCCGCCGGTCTCGAATGCCCGTCTCGGTCTGGAGATCGTGCTCGGGCTCGAGGCGCTGGAGGAGTCCCTCCGCAGCGGCAAGCCGGTTGCCGTCCGCTCTGTTGCGGAGGCGATGGAGGAGGCAGGGCGTGCCAACCTCCCGGCCCCGATCGGCAACGGCGACTAACTAGAAGTCAGATTCGCCGTCGGTAGTCGCCGCCGCCCCACGCGGGACGACACCGAGAAAATCGAGCTCCGCCAGGTACACGAGCACCGCGTGAGCGGCCAGCCGGCCTGGCGTCGTTCGTTGCCGGTCAGCCTCCTGCGCCAACAGCGTCTCCGTCTCGCGATCGAGCGTCAGCTCGAATTTCCCGTAGGCGGCCGGATCGGAGCGGAGGAAACGCGGGGCGGCGACCGGCCTGCGCCCGGCTTTCAGCTTGTAGGCGTAGTGCAGCAGCGCCTTGCGGACACCGGTGGCGACATCCCCCCCGAAGTGCCCTTCCAATCCACGGCACGCAAATTTTCCCAGTTCGACCCTGACCACGTTCAGGTAAAGAACTCCCCGGACGCGGTCAACCTTTGCCGCGCTCCTGCGGTTCAACCTAACTTCAGACTTTTGTCGGTCTTCCGGACAAATGTTGAAAAAAGGCCCGTTTACAGGAAAGTCGCGGGCAGCGCTCCTAATAGTCGAAAATTGTGATTGACATTCCGCCGGAGCAGTGACAGGTTTCGGCCGAATAGCCCCGGTCTTTCGGACGGGGCTTCCAAGTTATTTCCCCACTTTGGGGTTTTTTATGAAACGAAGAATTGACAGAAAAACGAAGCCGATTTCGCTTCCCCTGGAAGCGGCGGACTTTGGAAACCCAGTGGTAGTACATGCGGTGAGCATGAGGGAGAACACTGATGAGCAGCGCGTCCGACGGCTCAGCATTGAGCCCCGGGGCCAGCATTCTGACTCGAGAAGCTGTGACCCGGGCCAAGGCCGGAGATTCCGAGGGGCTGCATTACCTCTACGTTCGTTACGCGGATGACGTCCTCCGATACGTAACCGGACTAATCCGCGACCATCACGAGGCGGAAGACATAACCCAGAACGTCTTCGCCAAGCTGATGACCGCGATCAACAAGTACGAAGAGCGTGCCGTTCCATTCGACGCATGGATACTCCGCGTCGCCCGGAACGCCGCCCTCGACCATCTGCGGGCGAAGCGGGCCATACCCACGGAGGAGGTGAGGCAGACCGATACCGGCCGCGCGCAAACCGCGCAGGATCGCGGCAGGGCGCTTCGACAAGCACTCGAAGACCTGCCCGAAGACCAGCGCGAGGTGCTCGTCCTGCGTCACATCGTCGGCCTCTCACCGGTGGAGATCGCCGACACGCTGAACAAGAGCGAGAGCTCCGTGCACGGGCTCCATCACCGCGGTCGCCGCTCCCTGCGGACGAACCTCAACGAGCTCGGCGCCGCGCCCGTGGTCGCCGTCTCGCCGCGGCCTTAATCGGCCGCGGCGTCGTCCCCCTTGGCGAGTTGGTCGAGGATCCGCTGGGTGACGCGTCCTGCGTCAAGCTCGGCGGCGAAGTAGAAGACGGCGTGCTCTGACAGCTGCTCGACCGTGACGCTCTGTCTAACCGCCTCCTCCTCAAATGCGCTCCAGAGCCCTGTCGGCAGCTCGAGCTCGACCTCTACCTCTGCGCGCGTCTCGGTTCCGCGGAGGAAGCCGGGATAGGGCCAGGCGGGGCTGCCGCCCTCGCTGTCGCCGAGGTAGAAGCGCAGCGCGCTCTCCATCCTCGCCGACGCCTCGACATCGGGATCTGGCGCCAGCGCCCCGATTGCGAGCTCGCTGAGAGCGATGGTCACCCGACGGCCCTCCGCGTCCTCCTTGCGTACCAACCCAAGTCCTCCCACGGTAGTCCCCATAAGCACTCGCCTACCCTCACGATCTATCTCGCTAACTAGCCGGATCTTGTTCTACCCGATCTTCATCCTCCCGCGCAACTGGCACCGCGTTGACACTCAGTCCAGGAGGCCGCTCTCGCGGGCGCTCGCCACCGTTTCCCGCAGGGTCTCGTGGGCATCGTGGCGAGGGCGCCACCCAAGCTCGCGCTCGGCCTTGGCGATATCCATCAAGACAGGCGTGTCGGCGGCGCTCGCCCACTCCAGGCGCGTGGAAGCGAAGCTGAGGCGGCGGGCGGCTGCGGTGCCGAGGCCGACCGCCGGGCGGGGCACCGGGACCGAGCGCCAGCCCAGGGCGCGGGCGATGTCGCCGATCCGCACCTCTCCCTCGCCGGCGAGGTTGTAGACGCCGGGCGCGCCGTCGCCGCAGATCGCCGCCGCCATCGCCCGGGCGACGTCGTCGTGGTGGACGAGCTGCATCGGCACGCCAGGGTCGGGCAGGATCGGCGTCACCAGCGGCAGCTTTTCCACGCTCTTGCGCAATAGCGGCACCGGATCGCCGACCCGGACCGCGTCGACGGTCTGCTCGACCAGCATCGTCGCCCGCGGCCCGGCGACGATGCAGGGGCGGAAGACGTAGGCCTCAACGCTGCTACCCAGCAGCAGCTCGTCGAGCAAGCCCTCCAGCTCGGCCTTCTGGGCCGAGTAGTAGAAGCCCTCCGAGCCGCGGGCGGGGACGTCCTCGGTCAGCGGCTGCGGATTGTCGGGATGAAAGCCGTAAGCGGCGACCGAAGAGGCGTAGACGAGGCGGGTGACCCCCGCATTGATCGCCGCTTCGAAGACGTTGCGGGTCCCCTGCAGGTTCACCTTCCGCGTCTCCTCGCGGCTGCCAAAGATCGCGAAGGCAAGGTGAACGGCCACGTCCACCCCATCGAACAAAGCCGCCAGCGCCCCCCGATCAAGAATGTCCCCCCGCCGGTAGCTGACCTTCTCCCAACCCTCCTCAGCAGGGTCGAACGGCCTCCGAGCCATCCCAAGGACGGTCTCCACCTCGGGCCTTCTCTCCAACTCGGCCATCAAAGGCTTCCCGATCTCCCCGGTAGGCCCCGTAACCGCAACGTTCAACATCGAACGATCATAGGAGGGATGGGCACCCCGCCTCCAGACACTCAACAGCGAGCCATAAGCGAGATGTGTCTGGAGATGGGGTGCCCATCCCTCCCTACCTATGCCGCTGGCGTAACCCGGTAAGCGTCAAACACCGACTCGACGTTCCGAAGCCTGCCGATGCAGTGCTTCAACTGCTCGGTATCCCCCACCTCGACCACGAACTTGTTTTTGACCATCGGGTGGTTGGTCATGCAGGTAGCGCCGATGATGTTGATCCCTGCCTCGGAGAAGGTCCGCGAGAGGTCCTCGAGCAGGCGAGTCCGGTCGTAGGCGTCGATCTGCAGCTCGACTCGATAGGAAGCCTCGTTTTCGCCCTCCCAGCGGACCTCGACGAACCGCTCGGGCGCCTTTTTCAGGGCCTTGACGTTTTTGCAGTCGGTTCGGTGGATCGTGATCCCGCGGCCGAGGGAGACGTAGCCGGCGATCGCGTCGCCGGGCACCGGCCGGCAGCACTTGGCCAGCCGCACGGCGACGTTGTCGACTCCCTTGACGATGATCCCGTAGTTGGAAGCATCCTTGGTCCGGCGGGCGCGATCCTCCCGTCCCACCGCCGCCCCGGCGGCCTCCTCCTCGACGCCCTCGCCGGCTTTCAACCGTTGCATCAGCTTGTTGGCGGCGGTCTTGGCGGAGACTTTGCCCTGGCCGAGGGCGATGTAGAAGTCGGTTGCTTTGCGGAAGCCCATCTCGCGGATCACGTCCGCAAGTAGGGCCGATCCGGCCACCTTCTGCATCGGGATTCCGCGCGTGCGCAGCGCTTCCTCGAGCTTTTCGCGGCCGTCGCGCTCGGCGTCCTCGCGCCGCTCCTCTTTGAACCAGGAGCGGATCTTGTTGCGGGCGCGGTTGGTCCGCACCAGTTTCAGCCAGTCGAGCGAGGGGCCGCGCTTCTGCTTCGCGGTCAGGACCTCGACGATGTCGCCCGAGCGCAGCTGGTAGTGCAGCGGCACGATCGAGCCGTTGACCTTGGCGCCGACGCAGCTGTGGCCGACGTCGGTGTGGATCGCATAGGCGAAGTCGAGCGGGGTCGAGCCGGCAGAGAGGTTCTTCACTTCGCCCTTCGGGGTGAAGACGAAGACCTCGTCCTCGAAGAGGTCGACCTTGAGCGATTCGAGGAACTCGGCCGGGTCCTGTTCGCCCTCGGCCTCGACCAGCTGCCGCAGCCAGGTCATCTTCTCCCGCTGCGGGTCGCCGTGGGCGCCCTCTTTGTAGGCGACGTGGGCGGCGATCCCGTACTCGGCGAGCTTGTGCATCTCCTCGGTCCGAATCTGGATCTCCAGCGGCTTGCCCTCCGGCCCGATCACCGTCGTGTGCAGCGCCTGGTACATGTTGGCTTTGGGCATCGCGACCCAGTCCTTGAAGCGGCCGGGAAGCGGCTTCCAGAGCGAGTGGATGACGCCGATCGCGCCGTAGCAGTCTTTGACCGAGTGGACGATGACGCGCATCGCCGTCAGGTCGAAGATCTCGTTGAACTCGCGGCCCTTCTTCGCCATCTTCGTGTAGATCGAGTAGAAGTGCTTGGCGCGGCCTGAGATCTCGGCCTCGATCCCGACCTGCTCCAACTCCTGAGAGAGAAACTCGCCCGCGTCGGTGACGTAGTTCTCGCGCTCGTCGCGCTGCTGGGCGACCAGCTGTTTGATTTCCGCGTACTTGCGCGGGTGCAAGGTCGCGAAGGCGAGATCCTCAAGCTCCCATTTGATCGCGTGGATCCCCAGCCGGTGGGCGAGCGGAGCGTAGATCTCCAGCGTCTCGTGCGACTTCAGCGTCTGTTTCTGCTTCGGCAGGGCGCCGAGCGTCCGCATGTTGTGGAGGCGGTCGGCCAGCTTGATCAGAATCACCCTGACGTCGGTGGCCATCGCCACCATCATCTTCCGGTAGTTCTCGGCCTGCCTCTCGTCGCGGCTCTCGAAGGTGATTCCCGTCAGCTTGGTGACGCCGTCGACCAACTGGGCGATTTCCTCGCCGAACTCCTCCCGGATTTCCTCCAGGCTCGCGGTCGTGTCCTCGACGGTGTCGTGGAGTAGCGCCGCGCAGAGCGTCTCGGTATCGAGCCGCATGCCGGCGCAGATTTGGGCGACGCCGACCGGATGAGTGATGAACTCGTCGCCGGAGTAGCGGCGCTGGTCGGCGTGGCGGTCGCAGGCGAAATCGAAGGCGCGCTCGACCTTGGCCCGATCGATCGTCGCCACCGCGACTGCGATGCTACCGCCCGCCCCGTTGCCGGCGCCGGGTTCGGTCGCAGCCGAATCGAACTCCTCGATCACCGCGAAGAGATCGGCGAGGAGCTCCTTGTGCGCTACTGCGGTTTCGGTCTCTCGAGAAATCGCTGGGCCTCCGAAAGTCTTTCGTCGTAAGCACGGAATGCAGCTGAGCGCTGCAAATCCGTCCTCACTGAGGATACGACCCGGACGACGCCTGCGCCGCCTTCCGGGGACCCTTGTAGGAGCCCGAGCTCGCGGAGGACGCGAAACCGGCGCGCCGCGGCCTCAGGGCAGAGTGGGTGATCGCCCGCTCCGGCCAGCGCTTCGCGCAGGCGCCGGCCATGGGAGTCACCGGTCTGCCGCAGCGCCCGGTAGCTGGCAGCGACACCCTCCCGCGTCGCCATTTGCTCGGCTGAGGCTTTCGTCGCGAACTCGGCCTCGGCCTCAGTCCATAGAGCGTGCAGGAATCCAGGCGCCTCCTCCCACGGAGTGTTCGCCAGGACCTCATCGGCCTCGGACCGTGGGGGATCGACCAGGACGACGTGCTCGAAAGCGCCAACAAGCTCCGGCGCCCGCTCCAGGGCTGCGAAGTCGGTCAGGGCCAGCCCCGCGTCCGCCCGACCGCTCAGGCGCGCGATCTCCTCATCGCTGCAGCGATGGCAGGCGATCAGCGCCGCGCCGCCGTTGAACCGGGCAAGCCCGGTGGCCCCGTTCGCCAGCGCCGCCCGCCGCGAGGCATCCGCGCAGACGGCCAGCACCGCAGCCCCGCTGGAGACCAGCTCCGCAATCGCAACCGTGGCGGTCCCCCCCGACTCGACCCGCCGCCGTTCGCTTCGGCGAGTCCGCGTGAGATCGCCTATACGACGATCTACTGCGGACTCGGCGTTCAGGTCCGCGCCGAGCTCTGCTTCGAAGCGCGACCACCATCCCGCTTCGTCGCACGAGCACGAGTGTGGGAGGACCGGCTCCTCCGCCTCGGGATCCTCCAGCGCGTGGAGCTCGCGAAGCACCACCCGCGGCTCGACCGAGCCGTTCCAGTGGTTGACCTCGAGGCGGACGCTGGCGTCGAGCAGGTCCTCGTCCTCGACGCCGAGGCTGGCGCGGCCGAAGGCGACTCCCAGCGCCCGGTGCGAGCCGCTGTGGAGGCTGAAGCGGGCGTGCTTGCCCTCCCCCATCGTCCGCACTTCGCTGACCCGCGCCGCCGGCACCAGCAGCCGCACCCCTGGGTTGCCCATCCCGAACGGGGCCAGCTGCCGCAGCTCTTCGGCCAGCTCCAGTCCGAGGCCGACGCCGCCGACCATCGCATCGACCTTTTCCGTCCGCCGCAGATCGTCCTCGCTCAGGACTTGGTTCGCGTGGGCGGCGAATGCCCTCTGAAACGCTTCGACGTTCTCGGCTTTGATCTGTAGCCCAGCTGCCGCCCGGTGTCCACCGAAACCCTCGAGGTGCTCGGCACAAACCTCAAGCGCTGCGAGCAGGTCGAAGCCAGGAATGCTGCGCCCGGAGCCACGCCCGTTCCCCTCTTCGTCGAGGGAGATGACGACAACCGGTCGGCGGTGCCGCTCGACCAGGCGCGAGGCAACGATCCCGACCACGCCCGGGTGCCAGTCTTCCCCCGCGAGGACCAGGCCCCGCGCCTCTTTCAAGTCCTCGGACAGCTCGCGGCGCGCCGTCTCAGCGGCTGCGTCCACCTCCCGCTCGGTCCCCCGTCGCTCGGAATTCGCCTTGCTGAGCTCGATCGCGATCGCCTCGGCTCGCTCCGGATCCTCGGTCAAGAACAGCTCGACGCCGGCGTCCGCCCGATAGAGCCGCCCCGCGGCGTTGATCCTCGGCGCCAGCCGGAAACCCAGGTCCCCCTCGTCCAAGCGCTCGGGATCGCATTTCGCCACCTCGAGCAGCGCCTTGACCCCGACCCTCTGAGCCCTTCGCAACTCAGCCAGCCCTTTACGAACCAAGCACCGGTTCTCACCCACGAGCGGCACCACGTCAGCAACCGTCGCCAGGGCCACAAGATCGAGATCAATCGCGGCGGCTTCGGGGGAATTTTCCATTCCCCTCAGCGCACAACCAAGCTTCCAAGCAACCGCGGTACCGCAGAGAGAGGCAAACGGATAACCGCTCACTTCCGGGTGCAGGATCAGGCAATCGGGGAGTGCCTCGGCCTGCTGATGATGGTCGGTGACGATCACCTCCATCCCCAGCTCCTTCGCCAGCCGCACCTCCTCGACCGAGGTGATCCCGCAATCGACCGTCAACAGCAGCTGAGCTCCCCGCTCTGCGAGCTTCCGCACGTTCTTCTCAGACAGCCCGTATCCGTCCTCCAGCCGGTTGGGGATGAACCAATCGCAGTCGGCCCCGAGCTCGCGCAGCGTCGAGACCATCAAGGTCGTCGCGCAGACCCCGTCGACGTCGAAATCGCCGTGGACCGTGATCCGCCGGTTGTCAGCGATTGCAGCCCGAACCTGCTCGACTGCCGCCTCCATCCCGTCGAACGCCTGCGGCGGGTGGGTCTCGTCGGCAGCCAGAAACGTCCGGGCCTCTTCCGGGGTGCGGTATCCGCGCCGAACCAGCGTCACCGCGACCGGGTCGCTCAGCCCGAGCTCCTCGACCAGGGTCCGCGCCTCCGCGTAGGAGTACGGCTCGGCGGCAAATGGAGTGGCGTTATCCGGCACGCTTTCAGGCTAGGAAGCCGCGCGGCGGAAAGTCGGCGCTCGGGGGCGCCGAAGATGCGGGAAAAGCAGGTCCCGACTCAGTCGACTTGCTCTTCGGAGCGAACGCCGATCGCGTAGACGATCGCGAGCCCGATCAGCGTCCCCGGGACCGCGATCAGCGCGGTCGAGAGATCCGTGTCGCCGAGGTCTTTCCCGCTCGCCTCCTGGACGATCATCCCGAAGACGATCGAGCCGATCACGGCGCCGAGGAAAGCGCCGACGATCCCCTGCCAGAAACGATCCGGCACGAAGACGGTGAAGTGCCAGAGAGCGATTCCCATCATGAAGAAGACGACAAGTGCCATTTACTACCGCCTCCCGTGCTTGCGTCGTGCCTGTCGCCGTTCCCGGCGCTCGGTGTTGCGCTGACGCCGCTCCGCCGAGGCCTCTGCCGCCGCGTCGGTGTCCCCGTTGGTGCGCGAGCCACTGCCGCTCCCGTTACCGGAATCCTCGGTGCGCTCAGCGGTCGCCACCGGTCCGACGGCCGGCGCTGCTGCCGGTGCCTCGGCTTCGGTCGGCGTTCCCGCTTCCGCTTCCTCGTCGCGACTCAGCTTCGCCATCTCGATGTCGTCGGCGTAGGCGGGCACCTGACCGCCCTCGACCTCGGCGATCCGCAGACGGCGGCGGACGAAGCCAGGCTCGCGTTCCTTCCACGCGGTCAGCACCGGCGAGGCGATGAAGATCGAGGAGTAGGTACCGGAAGCGATCCCAACCAGCATCGCGAAGGCGAAGTCCTGGAGGGTGGCGCCGCCGAAGACCATCAGCGAGAGGACGCCCAGGAGGGTCGAGAAGCTGGTCGCCAGCGACCTGGTCAGAACCTCGCTCATCGAGCGGTTGACGATCTGGGAGAAGGCGGCACGCGGCATCCGCGGCACGTTCTCGCGGATCCGGTCGAAGACGATGATCGTGTCGTAGATCGAGTAACCCAAGATCGTCAGGAAGGCGGCGACCGTCCCGCTGCTCACCTCTTTCCCGGTCAATGAATAGACGCCGGCGGTGATCAGGATGTCGTGGAAGATCGCGATCAAGACCGGGACAGCGAACTTCGGGTCGAACCGCAGCGCCACGTAGCCGCAGATCACCAGCAGCGAGAAGATCAGCGCCTTCAGGGCGCTGTCGGCGACCTGCTGGCCGAAGGTGGGGCCGACGCTGGTGCTCTCGAAGCCTTCCTCCACCACCCCGAACTCGTCGATCAGCGTGGATTCAGCCTCGCGCACTTCGCCCGGCTCGAGTTCGTGGGACTGGATCTGGAAGACGTTGCTGCCGAAGTTCGGATCGTCGACCTGCTGGATCTCCTCGCCGCCGATGCCGGCTTCCTCGAGGGCGTCGCGCACGCCTTCCTCGTCGGTCGGCTGCTCGAGCGCCGCGGTGATCCGGGTCCCCGACTCGAAGTCGATCCCGAAGTTGAGCTGCTTGGTCGCGAGGGCGAAGCCGCCGATCAGCAGGATGACTCCCGAGATCGAGAAGAACCAGCGGCTCGCGCCCATGAAGTCGAAGTGCCATTTTTTCCCCTCGCCGCCGGCGCCGAGGGCGCTCGGCGAGCGCAGCAGCCGCGAGCGGCTCATGCTGATCAGGAGCGCCTGGGTGAAGACCACAGCGGTCAGCAGCGAGACGATCGTGCCGACGCCGAGGGTGAAGGCGAACCCCTTGACGCCCGCGGTTGCCAGCACGAAGAGGATGAAGGCGGTCAGCAGGGTGACGACATTGGCGTCGATGATCGTGCTGATCCCGCGTTTGTAGCCAGCGGCGATCGCGCTCGACATCGAGCGGCCCGCCCGTACCTCCTCCTTTATTCGCTCGAAGATGACGATGTTGGAGTCGGCGGCCACGCCTATCGTCAGCACCAGGCCGGCGATGCCCGGCAGGGTGAGGGTGATCGGGATCAGGTCGATCAGGGCGAAGAAGATCACCGCGTAGGCGCCGAGGGCAATCGAGGCGATGACGCCGAGGAAGCGGTAGTAGAGGAGCAGGAAGAGAACTACCAGCGCCAGGCCGATGATCCCGGCTTTGACGCCCTGGTCGAGCGCTTCGCTCCCGAGCGTCGCCGAGACCTGGGTCTGGCTGATCAGTTTGAGGCTGATCGGCAGGGCGCCGATCTGCAGGGTGGTCGCCAGGTCCTGAGCCTCGTCGACGCTGGTGAACCCACCCGAGATCTGGGCCCCGGTGCGGCCGTCGATCCCGTCCGGGTTTTCGGAGAAGTTGATGATCGGCCGGGTTTTGACTTCGTTGTCGAGGATGACGGCGAAGTGCCCGGAGAGTTGTTCGGCTTCTTCGCCGCCGACCGGGCCGATCGCCTGTGCCTGGCCGCGCTGGGCGATCCTCCGCGTCACTTCCTGGAAGGCGCTCTGTCCCTTGTCGGTGAAGCCGAAGGAGACGACCGGTTCGTTGTTCGGCCCATAGGTCTGTTCGGGGTCGGTGATGTCGCTGCCGCTCAGCGCCGGTTCGTCTTTGAGCGCGTACCAGCCGGGCTCCGAGCCTTCGATCGTCTCGCCCGATTCGTCGACGGGAAGTTCTGAGACGAGGATCGTGCCCGCCGGAACTTCGACGACGATCCCGTCCTTCGACCGTTTCTTCCCGGTCGCGCTGATGTAGAGGTCCTTTTCCGCCAGCTCGGGACCGGCGATCAGGTCGTGCGGCTCGGCCTTCTCGAAGAGGTAGTAGCGAGGCTTGGCTACGGAGCAGTCCTCGCAGCTCTCGACCGGTTTCTGTTCGGCGGCGAGCTGGGCGGCTTCGTATGCGGTCGGGTAGGCGCCGGAGAAGATCATCCGTTGGTTCTCTTCTTTGGCGATGTTGCGGCCGGCCTCTTCCCACCGTTTTTCGGAGGCTTTCAGCGGCCCTTCCGGCGGTTGGATCCCCGGTTTGCCGCCGATCACCTTCTGGGGCCCGATCAGGTTGGGCTCCCAGTCGAAGTAGTAGAGCTGGGCGGTGGTACCGACCTGCTCGGCGGCGCGGCGGGCGTCGGTGACGCCGGGGAGACTGACCGTGATCTGGTCGACTCCTAGCCGCGCGACCTCGGGCTCGGAGACGCCGAGCTTGTTGATCCGCTGTTCGATGATCGAGATCGAGTCCTCGATGTCTTCGCCGGAAACTTCGTTGCTCGTGCCGGTCGGCTGGCCCTGGTAGACGAGCTCCAACCCGCCCTGCAGGTCGAGGCCGAGCTTCGTTTCCTTGCTGGCGATGATCAGCCCGGATACGGCCACCAGCCCGACCACGAAGAGCAGGACGAAGAGGTTGCGGCGGCGGGAGCTCATCCGCGCTACCCCTCCGGGGTGAGGACGAGGAGGAGACCGCCGTCGTCGTCGTAGGCGGGGAAGACGTCGGCGACCGCCCGCGCAGGCAGATCGCCCTCGGCATTTACTGCGACGCGCTTGCCGAGCGAGCGCACGCCCCACTCCAGGGAGGTCTCGATCGGATTGCTGGCGCCGTCGCCGTCGGTGTCGGCCTCTTTGCCGCCGTCGCCGCCGTCGATCCAGTCGAGCCCGAGGACCTCCCGCACCGGGCGACCGATTACGTCCTCATCGGTCAAACCGGTCAGCTCGAAGCTGCCTTTGCCGGCGTCGATCACGCGTTCCTGCTTGTCACAAACGAAAAAGGCAGCATTCGGAGCCGGATAATAATCGTCGAGTAGTTCGAAGACAAAACCGAAGCCGCATTTCGAGCAGCCCTTTGGACGGGTGCTGAACCCTGCGGTCCGCTCCCCGCTCACCTCCCGGTGTCCGCAATTCGGACAGATGAAAAACGGCATATTCGACAGGCTAGCGGGAGGGTCTCAAAAGAGGCTCGCCGCACCTTCGGGCGCGGGCACCCCGAGATGGTCGAAGGCGCGCCGGCTGAGGACCCGGCCTCGCGGGGTCCGTTTCAGCAAGCCCTGCTGGAGGAGATAGGGCTCGAGCACGTCCTCGATCGTGTCCTGCTCCTCGCCGATCGCAACCGCCAGCGTCGAGAGGCCGACCGGGCCGCCGCCGAACTTGGTCGCGATCGTCTCCAGGAGGGCGCGGTCGCTGCGGTCGAGGCCGCCGGCGTCGACCTCCAACATCTCCAGCGCGTCGGCTGCCTCGCCGGCGCCGATTCGGCCGCTGCCCTTCACCTGCGCGAAGTCCCGCACCCGCTTCAGCAGGCGGTTGGCGACGCGCGGCGTTCCCCGCGACCGGGAGGCGATCGTCTCGGCCCCGGCAGGATCGATGTCCACCCCGAGGATCACCGCCGAGCGCTCGATGATCAACGCCAGGTGCTCGGCCTCGTAGTACTCGAGCCGGTGGGAGACGCCGAAGCGGTCCCGCAGCGGGGTCGTCAGCAGGCCCGACCGGGTCGTCGCCCCGATCAAGGTGAAGGGCGGCAGCGGCAGGGTCACCGTCCGGGCTCCCGCCCCCTGCCCCAGGATCACCGGCAGCTCGCCGTCCTCCATCGCCGGGTAGAGGGTCTCCTCGATCGCCCTCCCGAGCCGGTGGATCTCGTCG
Source organism: Solirubrobacterales bacterium (assembly GCA_035266025.1). Classification (GTDB taxonomy): domain Bacteria; phylum Actinomycetota; class Thermoleophilia; order Solirubrobacterales; family 70-9; genus VAYN01. Next base: position 13,510 of record DATFOB010000039.1, on the reverse strand, counting down.
ATGAAGAAGACGCTGCCCGGCTCCAGCGCGGTGAGGAAGGAGGCGACGTCCGCCTTGCGCTCGAGCGCCGGCCCGGCCGTCTGCACCATCGGCACCCCGAGCTCGGCGGCGACGATGTGGGCGAGCGAGGTCTTACCGAGCCCCGGGGGGCCGGCCAGAAGAACGTGGTCAAGAGGCTCGCCGCGGCCCTTTGCCGCTTCGATGAAGATCGCCAGCTGGTCGGTCACCTGCTGCTGGTTGACGAAGTCAGCCAGGGTCGGCGGCCGCAGCGAGCGGTCGAGGTCCTCCTCGGGAGCCTCGGCGCGGGCGTCGTGGACCTTGACCTCGGCGTCCACCGGCACCGGATCGCCCTCAATCCCAGGGGTGCGGATGCGGTTGCCGCCGATTTCCGGACCCTGGCTCATGCGGCGTTCCTCGAGGCCCCGGCTTTGCGCAGCGCCGCCGCGACAAGATCTTGGGGCTCGGAGCCCTCCACCCCTTCGAGCAGCTGCTCTGCCTCGAGCGGCGCGTAGCCGAGGTTGACGAGCCCGTCGCGGGCGAGCGAGCGGGCATCTCCCTGCTCGGCGACGGCGACGGCCACCTCTTCCTCCAGGGCTCCCGCCACTTTCTCCTTCAGCTCGACGATGATCCGTTCCGCCGTCCGCTTGCCGATCCCAGGGACGGCCTGGAACCGTTTTGCGTCGCCGGCCGCGATCGCCCGCAGGAGATCTCGGTGGCTGCCGCCGGAAAGGGTGGCGATCGCGACTTTCGGGCCGACCCCGCTGACCGTAATCAGGAGCCGGAAGAGGTCGCGCTCCTCCTCGGAGGAAAACCCGTAGAGCGATAGCGAGTCCTCCCGGGCGATCAGCTCGGCGTGCAGAAAAGTCTCGCGGCCCGTCGCCGGCACCGCTTTCAGGGTCTCCGAGGAGACCGCGAGCCGGTAGCCGACGCCGCCCGTGTCGACGACGACGTGGTCGGGTCGCCTCACCATCACCTCGCCACGCACCGCAGCGATCATCCGGCGACCCGCTCCCCACCTGCGGGCGTGGCTTCCTGCGCCACCGCGACCGCCTGCCGATGACCGGCGCCGCCGCCGTGGCAGATCGCCACCGCAAGGGCGTCTGCCGCGTGGTCAGGAGTCGGCGGCTCGGGCAGCCCGAGCAACGTCCCGACCATGCGCTGGACCTGCTTCTTGCCGGCTCCCCCGGAGCCGCAGACGGCCATCTTGATCGCCTGGGGCGTATAGGCGAAGCAGCTGACGCCGTGCTCGGCCGCAGCCAGCATCGCCACGCCGCTGGCCTGGCCGACAGCCATGGCCGAGCGCACGTTCTTGCCGAAGAAGACCTCCTCGATTGCCATCGCCTTCGGCTCGTGCCAGGCGATCAGCTCCTTCAAAGACCGGTGAATCCGCTCCAGGCGCCGCTCCAGCGGCTGATCAGGAGTGGTCTCCACCACCCCGCCGTCGAGGGCGACCATGTGGTTGCCCTCGACCCGCACAATCCCAAAGCCGAGATTGGCGGCACCCGGATCTATTCCCATGACTACCTGCACAGGTAGTCATTCTCGGATTCCCGTCGGATGCCTCTAAGCGGCCAATTTCTCCAGCACGTCAGCGGGGATGTCGAAATTCGCGTAGACCTCGTCGACGTCGTCCTGGTCGTCGAGCGAGTCGAGCAGCTTGAGCACCCGCTCAGCATCGTGCCCTTTCACTTCGACGCTGCTTTTCGGCTCCGTGATCAGTCCCGCGGACTCGACCTCGATGCCTTCGCCTTCGAGCGCTTCCCGGACGGCGGTCAGGGTGGTCAGCTCGCAGATCACCCGCAGTTTGTCCTCGTCCTCACGGACGTCTTCGGCGCCGGCGTCGATCGCCCCGATCAGGTCGTCCTCGCTGTAGCGGCTGCCGTCGACCACGATCGCGCCCTTTTTCTCGAAGATCCAGGCGACCGAACCGGGCTCGCCGAGGCTGCCCCCGTGTTTGGAGAAGGCGTGCCGGATCTCGGCGCTGGCGCGGTTGCGGTTGTCGGTCAGGGCCTCGACGAGGACGGCTACGCCGGCCGGGCCGTAACCCTCGTAGACAATCCTTTCGATCGCGGCGCCGTCGCTTCCGGCCCCGGTGCCGACGTCGATCGCCTTCTGGATTTTGTCCTTCGGCATCGAGGCTTCTTTGGCCTTCTGGACCGCCGTCGCCAGGGTCGGGTTGCCGCTGATGTCGCCGCCGCCGTCGCGGGCGGCTACCGTGATCGCGCGCGCGAGCTTGCTGAAGAGCTTGCCGCGTTTAGCGTCGGCGGCGCCCTTCTTGTGTTTGATCGAGTGCCACTTGGAATGCCCGGACATCGCCTAGCATTCTATGAGTCGCCCCATGGCAGTGAAAGAGAGAACCCACAGAGCAGGACACGCGCTGGCCGCCGGCCTCGTCTTCGTCGCCATGCTGCTGGCTGCCTTCTCGCTCTGGACGGCGATCCCGCTGAGCTGGGTCTACATCGCCTCGAAGCTCTCCGAGACGCAGTTCCCGAGCGGGGGGCCCTACGCCGTGGTCGCGGTCGGGATCGTCGCCTCGATCCTCGTCGTCGCCTGGCTGATCGGCCGTCTGAACAACCTCTACATCCGCATCACCGGCACCAACCGGCTGGCGCCGATCCGCCCCAGCTGGCTGAAGAGCATGCGGGACACGACCCCGATGGCGAGCTCCGTAACGGTCGTCGAGGCGGTCCTGATGGCCTCGGTGATGCTCGCCGCCCTCACCCTCACCCTCTGGTTCTTCTTCCTCGCCGGCTCACCGCTGCCGGATCAGTAACAGCTTCGTCACCGCAATTTTAAAGTTTCGTAGACCAAACGTTGCATTTGGTTTGGTAGCTTGCCATCATGGCCGTGATGGCAAGGGAAGAGTGGACCGCCCCAGATCTGAATCAGCTGAGCGCGCAGGTTGACGTCGGCTTCAAAGAGATGCGCACGGAATTCAAGGCAGTTCGAGGCGAGGTCAAAGAAGAGATTCAGGCAGTCCGAGGTGAGATCAAGGAAGAGATTCAGGCAGTCCGAGGTGAGATCGGGCAGGTCCGCGCAGAGATGGTGCAACTCCGGAGCGACATGAATGCCTTCCACCGCTCCGTCATCCAGTTGGTCTGGGGAATCGTCGGCACCGTCTTCCTCGGCTTCATGGGCACGATCGCGGCGCTGTTCTCCCTCGTCTGATCAGACGACGAACTTGCCGTCTTCCTGCATGACGACGCCATCGACTTCGAGCTTCCCTCCGAGGCGGAGGTCGCAGACTAGGTCGGTGTGGACGGCGGACTCGTTCTCGCCGCCGGACTCCGGGTAGCTGCCGCCGACCGCCATGTGGACGGTGCCGCCGATCTTCTCGTCGAGCAGGACCTCGCGGGTGCCGTTGGCGATCCCGTAGTTGGTGCCGATCCCGAGCTCGCCGAGCGTCCGGGCGCCTTCGTCGGTGTCGAGCAGCTTCAGCAGGTACTCCTCGCCGCGCTCGGCCGAGGCATCGACGACCCTGCCGGACTCGAAGCGGAGCTTGACGCCGGAGACCTCGCGGCCGCCGATCACCGCCGGCAGGTGGAAGCTGACTTCGCCCTCGACCGAATCCTCGACCGGACCGGTGAAGAACTCGCCGTCGGGCATGTTGTTGTCGCCGACGCAGGGGATGAACTTGCGGCCGGCGATCCCGAGGCGGATGTCGGTCCCCGGCGCGGTCACCCGCACCTCCTCGTGGCCCTGGATCCAGTCCGCCAGCCGGGTCGTCTCCTCCGAGGCGCGCTTCCAGGCGGTCAGCGGCTCGGGGTCATCGGCCAGGCAGGCGCCGTAGTAGAAGTCTTCGTAGTCGGCCAGGCTCATCTCTGCCTCGGAGGCGTAGGCGCTGGTCGGGAAGAGCGTGTAGCACCAGCGGAACTCGCCCTCGGCGGCGCGCTTCATCGCCCGCGTCATCAGGTCGCCGGTTGCCGACTGGCGCAACGTCTGGCGCTCCGGCGGCACCCCGGAGAGCTCACGGGTGTTGGTGCTGGCGCCGATCGCGATCCGCACGTCGGCGTTGTCGACCATCCACTCGGCAAAGGGAGAGATCCATTCCAGCTGCTTGTCGGAGGCGTGCTTGAAGTAGGCCGCCACCTGGCCCTCGAGGGCGACGTTCAGCATCGCCTGCCCGCCGGCCTTCAGCACCTCCTCGTAGACCGCCAGCAGCAGCGGCGCCGCCGCGCTCTCGCCGTCGATCGCGACGACGTCCCCCTCCTTCACCTTGGTCGAGTAGCCGACCAGGATCTTCGCCAGGTTCTGGACTCGCGTGTCACCGCCGCTCATCGCTTTGCCTCCTCCCCGACCCGTTCCCGGGCCGCCGTGGTCATTGCCATGAAGATCGCGTGGAAACGGGGGTCGTCGGTCAGCTCCGGGTGGAAGGCGCAGGCGAGCACGTTGCCTTCCCGGATCGCCACCGGGTGCCCCTCGTAGGAGGCGAGCACCTCCACCCCGTCGCCGTGGCTCTCAACCCAGGGGGCGCGGATGAAGACGGCCCGCAGCGGCTCATCGCCGGCGCCTTCAACCTCAATGTCCGCCTCGAAGCTCTGAAGCTGGCGGCCGAAGGCGTTGCGCTTTGCGACCGCGTCGATGAACCCGAGGTGGTCGGCGTCGCAGACGATCAAGCCGGCGCAGGTGCCGAGGATCGGCCGGCCCGCCTCGTGGTGGGCCCGCAGAGCCGTCTCCAGCCCCGCCGATTCGATCTGCTTGCCGATCGTCGTGCTCTCGCCCCCGGGGATTACGAGCGCGTCGAGGTTTTCCATCTCCGCCGGCGTCCGCACCTCGCACGGCTCCGCCCCGAGCGCGCGCAGCGTCTTCGCGTGGGCTTCGAAATCGCCCTGGAGCGCAAGGACGCCGGCTCTTAGGCCAGACACCTACGCTCCGCGGTTCTGCAGCAGCGCGTCCTCGGCTGCGAGGCCGGCGATCTCCAACCCCGGCATCGCCTCGCCTAGCCCGATTGAAGCGGCAGCCACGCGCTCGGGGTCGTTGTGGTGGGTGGTCGCCTCGACGATCGCTCGCGCCCGCCGCTCGGGATCGGAGCTCTTGAAGATCCCCGAGCCGACGAAGTTGCCCTCAGCACCAAGCTGCATCATCAGCGCCGCGTCGGCGGGCGTGGCGATGCCGCCGGCGCAGAAGAGCGGCACCGGCAGCCGGCCCGCAGCTGCAACCTCCTGAACGACTTCCAGCGGCGCCTGGTGCTCTTTCGCCGCCGCCGCCAGCTCCTCGGGGCGCAGCTGCGCCAGCCGCTTGATCCCGGAGGTGATCTCACGCATGTGGCGGACCGCCTCGACGACGTTGCCGGTCCCGGCCTCGCCCTTGGAGCGGACCATCGCCGCCCCCTCGCCGAGCCGCCGCAGCGCCTCGCCGAGGTTGGTGGCGCCGCAGACGAAGGGAACCTCGAAGGCGAGCTTGTCGATGTGGTGGCGCTCGTCGGCCGGCGTCAGCACCTCGGACTCGTCGATGTAGTCGACCTCGAGCGCCTGCAGGACCTGGGCCTCGGCGAAGTGGCCGATCCGGGCCTTCGCCATCACCGGGATCGAGACCGCCCCCTGGATCCCCTTGATCATCGCCGGGTCGGACATCCGGGCGACGCCGCCATCTCGGCGGATGTCGGCCGGAACCCGCTCCAGCGCCATCACCGCGACGGCACCCGCCTCCTCGGCGATCGTCGCCTCCTCGGCGGTGACCACGTCCATGATCACCCCGCCTTTCAGCATCTCGGCGAGGCCGGTCTTCAGTCGAAACGTCGCGCGCTCGGTCATTGCGTCCAGATTACCTGCCGGACGCGCGCGGGCGCTTCGCCTCTGCGGCAGAGACCGTTACTTCAGTTTGTACGCGCGGATGCGGTCTTTGTGCGCGGCTTCGTCGCGGGCGTAGAGCCCATGGGCCAGGCCCTGGACCAGGGCCATCAGCGCCGTGTGCGAGCGGTTGAAGCTGGGGCTGTTGGAGGAGAAGTAGAGAGTCAGCTCGGCGTGCTCCCCCACCTCCGACATCGTCGCATCGGAGATCGAGAGCGTACGGGCGCCGCGGTGCAGCGCCAGCTTCATCGCCCGCAGCAACAGCGGGTGGGCGCGACCGGCGGAAAGGGTGATGACGAGCGTGTTCTCGTCGATCCGGCCGAGGCGCTGGAGCGATTCGCCGCCGGTGCTGGCGACGATCTCGGCGCGGATGTCCAGCAGGCTGAGGGTGTGACGCAGGTAGCTGGCGAAGAAGGCCATCTGGTCGACGCCGACGATGACGATGCGCTGCGCTTCGGCCAGCGCCGCGACCGAGGCGTTCACCTGGTCGGACGTCAGTTTGCGCGCGGTTTCCTCGAGGTTCGCGTAATCGGCGCTGAGGGATCCCTCCAGCTCGGAGTGGTCGAAGGAGAAGAGGGCGCCGCCGGCGGTGGCGCTCGCCGCGATCGTCGTCCGGTACTCCTCGATCGCCGCCTGCTGGAGCTCCGGGTAGCCCTCGAAGCCGAGGGCCTGGGAGAAGCGCACCACCGTCGAGGACGAGGTGCTCGCTCTCCTGGCCAGCTCCTCGGCGGTGAGGAAGGCTGCCTCGTCGAGGTGGTCGACGATGTAGCGGGCGACATCCTTCTGGGAGCGCGAGAACTCTTCGAAGCGCTCCTGGATGTAGTCGGAAAGGCTTTTGAGCTGTGGGGACTTCGTTGCGGTCTTGGTCACGGCGATCCATTTCGCCGAACCTGCCACTTTCCCTTCCGGGTTCTGGTTGGATTCGTCCTGCGATGACCCTGGAAGAGGCCCTGCGCCTCGTCAACCGCAACATGATCGTCTTCGATCTCCTGCTCGGCAGCGCCGCGATCGCGGCGCCCGCCGCGACCCTGAAGGTGCTCGGCCACGAGGAGCCCTCGCCGGACGCGAAGCACCTCTTCCGTCGCTGCGGGCCGATCTGGCTCACTTTTGCCGCCGCCCACCTGGTGGCCGACCGCCGCGGCTCGGCGGCCGACTGGCAGTCGCTGGCCTGGCTGCGCGGAACCGAGATCGCCACCGATGCCCTCTGGTCCGCCTCCCCCGCGGTGAGCCGGCCGGGGGCGAAGCTGGGCCTGCAGCTGGCCGGCGTCGCCAACGTCGCGATGGCCGCCGGCTTCGCCTGGATGTCGAGGCGCTGACGTGGGGCAGTTCGAGGGGGAGCCGAGCAAACGCTGGAGCCTCTTCGGCCTAAACGAAGAGGGCGACGAGACCTGGCTGATCCGCGGGATCGCCCGCAAGCTCTACCACTGCCCGGGCTGCCACGGTGACATTCCGGTGGGCGAAGAGCACACGATCGTCCAGTACGTGCGCCGGCTCGGCGGCACCGACCATCACCACTGGCACCGCCGCTGCGCCGAAGAGCTGCTGGTCCCCGACCTCGGGAACCTGAAGAAGGTGCCCGCGGGCGAGTCGCGCCAGTCGCGGCTGGAGGCACGGGGCCGGCGGCCGGTCGGGCGACGGGATCGGCGCCGGTGAGCCTCCTTCGCCGGCTCGCCTCCACCTATCACCGGATCTGGCGGACCTACCGCGCCTGGGCCCCCTCGCTCCTGCTGCTGGCTGTGGTCGTCTTCGCACCGCTCGCCTTGCTCGACGCGCTGACGATGAACGTCGAGCTCGACTCGCTCGACCTCACCAACGGGATCAAAGTCGCGGCGCTGGTCCTCGCTGTGGGGGCGATCACCGCCACCGGACTGATCGGCGAGGTCTTCTTCAGCGGCGCGATCGCGATCTCCCTCACCCACCCTCACGGCGAGGACCCACCGCCGCTGCGCGAGATCGCCCGGCGCCTCGACTACGGCCGCCTGATCGCTGTCGACCTCGTCTACGTGGTCCTCGTCGCGGTTGGACTCCTGCTCGGCATCGTCCCCGGCCTGCTCGTCTTCGTCTGGTTCGGCCTCGCCGGTCCGGTGGTCGAGCTGGAGGAGCGCACCGCGCGGGGAGCGCTTGCCCGCAGCATGCGCCTGGTCCGGGGCAACTTCTGGCTCGTCCTCTGGGTCCTGCTCCCGATCCAGGTCCTCGGCGACGGGATCGGGCACCTGCTCGGCGCCCTGGTACACGACCTCTTCGGTCACACCTTCCTCGCCACCTGGCTCGCCGAGGCGGTCACCGACATCGCCCTCTCGCCGATCTTCGCCATCGCCGCCGTTCTGCTGACCCTCGACCTGATGCGGGAGAAGGAAGGTGGCGCTCCGCCCCTACACTCGGCGCCGCTGCCGGCATGACCACCGCCTCGATCGTCACCGACTTCTGGGACCGGATCTCCGAGCACGAGCTGCAGGGCCTCTACCTGGTCCTCATCGGCTTCCTTCTCTCCTTCGCCTTCATCCGCATGAGCACGCGGCTGATGCGCAGCCCGAAGGTCCCCTGGTGGCCTGGCAGCATCGTCAGCGACAGCGGCGTCCACCTCCACCACCTCGTCTTCGGGATCGTGACGATGATGGTCGCGGGCGCCGGCGGCTTCGCCGCTTTCGGCAACAGCCCTTGGACCGAGATCTGCGCCTTCGCCTTCGGGATCGGCGCCGGCCTGACGATCGACGAGTTCGCCCTCTGGGTCTACCTCGACGACGTCTACTGGGCGAAGGAGGGGCGCAGCTCGATCGACGCCACGGTGATCGCCGCGACGCTGATGTTGCTGGCGCTGCTCGGCTTCACCCCCTTCACGATCGAGGACGGCTCAGTCGAGGCGATCCTCGGCACCGCCCTCAGCGCCCTGCTCGTCTTTCTCCTGGTCGCGACCTGCTTCGCCAAGGGACGCATCCTGCACGGATGCATCGGCTTCTTCGTTTTCCCGATCGCCCTCTACGGCGCCTGCCGCCTCGGCAAGCCCGGCTCGGCCTGGGCCCGCCGCCGCTATGGGGATCGACACCCCGCGAAGCAGAACCGGGCAGAAGACCGCTTCCCGCCCGACCGCCGCACCGATCGCTTCAAGGACGCTTTCCGCGACACCATCGGCGGCAAGCCGAGCGAGGGAATCGCCGCCGCCCGCGAGGAGGCTTTCGCCGCCACCAAAGAAGCCAGCGAAGAAGTTCGCCAGCGAGCCGAACGGGTGACCCACCCCGGCGACCGCGACGACGTCGACCCTTAGTCATCGCTCAATCTCGGTCCCGGAGGCAAGCGCCTAGACTCGCCGCTAGGAGCATGCGCCGCCGATTTTTTATACCCGCCTTGATTGCTGTGCTGGCCCTCGGCTGGGCTGCTGACTCCGGCGCGGAGCGGGTGATCAAGGACGGTCTCGAACTGACCTTCAACGCCGACTTCGCGCCCCATGCGCTTCCTCGGGACCGCAGCGCCCCGGTCAGCGTCGAGGTCGCAGGGCGGATCGCCACCACCGATGGCAGCCACCCGCCGCCACTGCGCTGGCTCGAAATCGCGATCCACCGCAACGGCCGCCTCTACAGCAAGGGGCTCCCGGTCTGCTCGGCGCCGATCCTGCAGTCGACCAGCACCGAAGCGGCCCTGGAACGCTGCCGACCGGCCTTGGTCGGGCATGGCAGCTTCCGCGCCGATGTGCAGCTGGGCAAAGAGATCATCGCGAGCGGAAAGATCCTCGCCTTCAACAGTCGCCTGCACGGCAAGCAGGCACTGGTCCTCCACCTCTTCGCCGGGGTCCCCGTTCGCTTCACCCTGGTGGTGCCGCTGGCGATTCAGCATCTGAGCAAGGGAAGATTCGGCACCCTCCTGCGAGCAAAGATCCCGCGCCTGGGCGGCGGCCTCGGTTCGGTGACCGAAATCCAGCTGAAGATCGACCGGCGCTACTCCTACGCAGGCAAGCGCCGCAGCTACGTGTCAGCCGCATGTAGCGCCCCCGGCAACTTCACGATTGCCCCGTTCGTCTTCGCCCGTGGAACCTTCCGCTTCGAAGGCCACAGCGAGATCAGCGAAAACATCGAACGGACCTGCCGGGTGCGGTAGCTACTAGAGCCCGAGGCCGCCGACGCCACCCTCGTCCCAGCCGAGGTGGTGCGCGAGCTCGTGGCGCAGGGTCTGCTCCACCTGGCGGGCGAGCAGCTCGCGATCGTGGCCGAAGTCCCGTTCGAGCGTGTCGCGGTAGATCACGATCCGGTCTTCGTAGCGTTCGGCCGCGACCCCGTCGCCGAAGTACTCGCCATAGGCCCTGCGCTCGAAGCCGAGGTCGGAGATGACCACCGCCACCCGCTCGAGCAGGCGCTGGAATTCCTCGGGGAGAGCGTCGATCGCATCGGCGACCAGCGACTCGAAGCTGTCCGGCTCCGTCTGATTCACTGCCGCCACGTTAAACAGCAACGATCTGGAGCATTGATGAGCAAAAAGCCGCGCCCCGTTCTCTCGCTGTTCGCCGTGATCGCGATCGCCGCCGGCGGCGTCGTCTGGTCCGGCTGCGGCAGCAGCGACGACACCACCGGAACGATCTCCGAACAGGCAGAAACGCAGGTCGAAGAAGGCACGAAGAAGGCCGAAGAGGCGATCGACGAAGGCGTCGAAAAGACCAAGAAGGGCCTCGAAGAAGCCAAGGAACAGGTCAACGGCAAGACCAAGAAGAAGTTCGAAAAGGCCCAGAAGGAAGCCGAAGAGGGCCTTGAAGAAGGTCAGGCGAAGGCCGAAAAGGGCATCGAAGAAGCGAAGGAACAGGCGGAAAAGTACCTGCCCTAGGCTCGAGCTTCGGCGTGGAGGTCCCCGGTGGCGGCGATGCTCTCACCGAGGATCTCCACCGAGAGCCGCAGCATCTCCTCTGAGATCGTGAACGGCGGCGCGAAGCAGAGGATGTCGTCCAAGAGGCCGCGGGTAAGCAGCCCGCGATCCCGCGCCGCGTAGGCGGCGCGCCGGCCGCGTCCGGCCTCGACCGGCCAGCGCTGACGGGTCTCCTCGTCGGCGACCAGCTCCACCCCGACCATCAGGCCAGCCTGACGAACCTCCCCGACTTCAGGCAGGTTTTGAAGCGGGGCCACGGCTTCGGCGAGGAGCTCGCTCGTCTCCCGCACGCGAGCCAGAAGGCCCTCCCGCTCGATCGCCTCGATCGTCGCCAGGGCAACGGCGCAGGCGACCGGGTGGCCGGAGTGGGTGAAGCCGTGCATCAGGTAGCCCGGCCGGCGGTCGGGGTCGCGGAGCTCGTCCCAGAGGGCGTCGCCGAGGATCACCCCGCCCAGCGGGATGTAGCCGTTGGTCACACCCTTGGCGAAAGTGACCATGTCGGCGACGACCTCCTCGTGCTCGCAGGCAAACCAGGCCCCGGTGCGGCCGAAGCCGGTGATCACCTCGTCGACGATCAGCAGCACCTCGTGCCGGTCGCAGATTTCCCGCAGGCGCCGCAGGTAGCCCACCGGCGGCACGATCACCCCACCCGAACCGAATACCGGCTCGACGATGAGGGCGGCCACCCGATCGGCGCCGAGCTCCTCGATCTTCTGCTCGAGCGCCTTTCCCTGGCAGATCGGGCAGGTCTCCGGATCGCAGGGGATGCCGGATTCGCAGCGGTAGGTGTAGGGCGCCGGCACCTCGACCACGTCGGGAGCGGGGTCCCCGAAGTCGGGGTGGTAGGCGCTCAGCCGGGTCGCGGTGGTCGTCACCCCTGACAGCCCGTGGTAGCCCCTGTCGTGCGCGAGGACGATCGACTTCTGCGGCATGCCGCGGTGGATCCAGTGGCGCCGCGCCAGCTTGATCGCGGTCTCGTTGGCTTCACTGCCGCCGCTGACGAAGAAGACTCCGCTCAAACCAGGCGTCAGCGCCGTGATCCGCTCGGCAAGCTCAATCGCGGGCGGCGAGGAGACACCGCCGAAGGTGGCGACGTAGGGCAGGGCCTGAAGCTGGGCCTGGGCCGCCTCGACCAAATCTTCCCGGCCGTGGCCGAGGTTGACCGTCCAGAGCCCCGAGCAGCCGTCGATCAGCCGCCGGCCTTCGGCGGCGACAAGCTCGCACCCTTCTCCGCGGACGATCACCAGCGGCCCGGCTGCGGGCAGCTGGGAGTGATCGGTCAGGGGATGGACCAAGTGCGCCAGATCCCCTGCGAGATGATCTGGACTGGACACGCGACCACCGACAATAGTCCAGACTGGACAGTTTGTCTATGAATCTGCAGGTGACTTCTTGCGTCCCAAAGGACTGCGCGGAGCCGCCTTTGGCGGCACAGAACAGATCGAGTACCAGTGAAGCAGCGCAAGTTGGTGAGCGGCCTTGTCGATGTCCTCTTCGCTGGAGGTGACGTCGAAGGAGGAGAGCACCGACTCGATCATCGCGAAGGCCGCGCGGACTCCGAACTCGAGGTCGATGTCCTCGCGGATCAGGCCGGCGTCGGCGTCGGCGGCGTGGACGTCGATGATCCACCCCAGGAGGGCATCGTCGGCCGCTTTGTCCGCCTCCTCCCAGCCGCTGCCGCGCAGGTTCTTGGCGACCGCGACGATCGGCCTCAGGTCGGCGTTCTTGACCCGCCAGCTCAGAGCTTCGCGAACCATCTCCTGGATCAGATCGAATGAAGTTTCCCCGGAGCGGGCGTTTTCTCGGAGCCGGGTGGCGATCATCGCGTAACCGGTCATGTAGTCGCGGATGATCTCGGCGAGGATGTCCTGCTTGTCGTCGAAGTTGTTGTAGACGGTCGCCCGGGCCACCTGCGCCGTCCGCGCGATGTCGCCCATCGAGGTCTCCGAAAAACCGCGCCTGGCGAACAACCTCCGGCTCGCCTCGAGGATCTTCGTCCTCGCGCGTGGCTCCCCTCGACGCGGGCGAGTCACCTTTGCCCCTTCCGGAGACGATTAGTCAGCCTCTTCACATGGGCGAGACTATCCAATAGATGTGACATGACCATTTTCACTGGACTTCCTCGGGAATCTCGTACCACCGCTTCCGCTCCCCGATCCGTGCGCGCAGCTTCCACCGTCGCGTCTTGGGAACGCTGTCCAGTTCGGCGCGGAGCCGCCGCAGGCGTTCGGCGGCGAGCTCTGCAGCCTCGAATCCGCAAAGGTCGAGAGCAAACCGTTCGCTGCGCTCTGCCACCGTTCCCATCGTTTTCCAAAGCCCCCAGTCTCCGGCGCTCAACTGCGACACATACGTGGAATTGACACCGCTCTCGTCGACGGTGAGGTCATAGTCGGCAAAGATCGCGCAGATGTCGAGAAAGTCCTTTTCGTTGGTCTCGACGATCTGGAGCTTCAACACGGTGAGGTCGGCAAGTGAGAGAGTCAGCGGTGCAGCGTCGATCCGGCGTTTCAGGTCTATCCGGTGGCAGAGGTTCGCCTCGTCGACGAACACATCCACCTGCCGCTGGTTGCTCTCGTCCCAGAAGAAGAGCCGGCGGTGACCGTGGAGGATGTTGAACTCCCGGTCCCCGGTGTAACCAAAAGACTCCATCAGCTCGACCACACCCTCCTTGGCGGATCCGGTGGTGGCGAAATCGATATCGGCGTAATCTCGCTGCAACGGCGGCCGGCGGCTGCTCGGACAGAGGATCGCGACCGCGACCCCGCCGAGCACTCGCAGCGGCAAGCCGCGCTCGGCGGCGCCCTCCGCTATCCGGACCCCCTCGGCGACGGGATCCGGGAGCGGCTTGATGTCGCCCTCGATCACTATTCCGGCGG
>DATFOB010000038.1:0-3271 GCA_035266025.1 Solirubrobacterales bacterium | reverse complement strand
GTTGACGAGGAGGAACTCGACGACCGAGTTCTGGGCCTCTTTGATCTGCTCGGTGCGGGTGTGGACGACCATCCCCTCGCGGACCGGCGTCGAGCAGGAGGTCTGCAGTTTCGGGATCCCCTCGATCTCGACCAGGCACATCCGGCAGGCGCCGACCGGGTCGCCGAGTTTCGGTTCGTAACAGAAGTAGGGGATCTCGACGTCGCCCTTGCGGGCGGCGTCGTGGAGCATCTCGCCCTCGACCGCTGGCACCTCGCGGCCGTCGATCGTGATCGTCACCTCGCGTCCGCCGGGGCTCACGTCGAGGCTCCCAGCGTCTCCGGCACGCCGCGGACGACGGCGTGCGGATCGAGAACCAGATCCGGGTCGGCCATCACTTGCTCGAACTCCTCGCGGAACTTGCGGACCATCGCCCCGACCGGCATCGCCATCGAGTCGCCGAGCACGCAGAGGCAGTGGCCGATGATGTTCTGCTGGACCGAGCTGACGATGTCGAGGTCGATCGGCGTCGCCTCGCCGCGGACCATCCGCTCCAGCATCTTCACCGTCCAGTTGGTGCCCTCGCGGCAGGGGACGCACTTGCCGCAGGACTCGTGGTGGTAGAAGCGCGCCGTGCGCAGGGCGAGGTGCGGGATCGAGACGCGGTCGTCGCAGACGATGATCGAGCCGGAGCCGAGCATCGAGCCCGCCTCGGCCATCGCCTCGAAGCTGTAGGGGAGGTCGAGCCCCTCCTCGGCGGTGAGCACCGGGGACGATGACCCGCCGGGGAAGAAGGCCTTGATCTCGTGGCCCTCCTCGGGGCCGCCGGCGAGGTCGAAGACCAACTCCCGGGTGGAGATACCGAGCTCGACCTCGTAGTTGCCGGGGCGGCGGACGCCGCCGGAGATGGAGACGACCTTGGTCCCGGGCGACTGCTCGGTGCCGAAGCCTTTGAACCACTCGGCGCCGCGGCGGACGATCTGGGGCACATTCGAGAGCGTCTCGACGTTGTTGATCAGGGTCGGCCCGCCGTAGAGGCCCTGGACCGCCGGGAACGGCGGCTTCAGGCGCGGGTTGCCGCGCTTGCCCTCGAGCGCGTCCAGCAGCGCCGTCTCCTCGCCGCAGATGTAGGCGCCGGCGCCGCGGTGGACGACCAGCTCGAGGTCGCGGTGGCAGCCGAGGATGTTCGTCCCCAGGTAGCCCGCCTCATACGCTTCGGCAACCGCGGCGTCGAGGATGTCGGCCTGCTCGTCGTACTCGCCGCGGATGAAGATGAAGGCGTGGCCGGCGTCGGCGGCGAGGGCGGCGATCGCGATCCCCTCGATCAGCTGGTGGGGGTTGCGCTGCATCAGCTCGCGGTCCTTGAAGGCACCCGGCTCGGACTCGTCGGCGTTGCAGCAGAGGTACTTGGCCATGTCGCCGCGCGGTAGGAAGGAGGCCTTTTTGCCCATCGCGAAGCCGGCGCCGCCGCGGCCGCGCAGGCCGGAGTCTTCGAGCTCTTTGAGGACCTCGTCCTGCTCCATCTCCTTGTAAGCGCGCTCGAGCGTCTCGTAGCCGCCGGCGATGCGCCTGTAGCCGTCCAGCGTGCGCAGCGCCGGGTCCTCGGCGTGCTCCAAGAGGACGCGCTTCTCGAGCCGGTTCGGCATCAGCCGTCCCCCGCCAGCCCGCGCTTCGCCAGCGCCTTCTCCGGCAGGACCTCGTCGCCGGCCCGGAGCTGCTCGATCGCGACCCCCGCCTCGGCCGCCTCCAGCGGCCCGAAGTAGCGCTGGTCGATCGAGGCCATCGGGGCGATGTCGCAGGCGCCGAGGCACTCGAAGCCGGTGACGAAGAAGTTGCCGTCGTCGCCCTCGGCCGCCTCCTTGAAGGCGTCGAGGAGGCGGTCGCCGCCGCGCATCCAGCAGCTGATGTTGGTGCAGACCTCGATCCGGTGGGTGCCGACCGGGGAGGTGTGCAGGAGGTCGTAGAAGCTCGCGACGGACTCCAGGTAGGCCGGCGTCACCTGCATCACCGCGGCGGCCTGGCGGATCCCCTCCGGGGTGCACCAGCCGTAGCGCTCCTGCACCGCCCACAGCGCCGGGATCGAGGCCGAGCGGCGGTCGGGGTACCGGCCCATCAGCGTCTCGATCCGCTCCGCCAGCTCTGCCGGGCAGTCGACTTCGTGGCGCTCCGGAATCTCCTCCTCGGGGCGGCCGGGGACGCGCCCCTGGTTGACCGCCGGGTCGACCGGCAGGTTCGGGTTGCTCCTCCCGGCGCCGTCGACGGGGCTCATCGGTCGACACCTCCCAGGATCGGGTCGAGCATGCCGAGGCTGGCGATCATGTCGGCGACGTAGCCGTCGAGCGCCATCTCGCGGAAAGCCTGCAGGTTGACGAAGGAGGGGTCGCGGTAGTGGACTCGGGCCGGCTTCGCCGAGCCGTCGGCGACGACGAAGCAGCCGAGCTCCCCGCGAGGGCCCTCGATCGAGTAGTAGACCTCGCCCGGTGCTACCCGGTAGCCCTCGGTGACGAGCTTGAAGTGGTGGATCAGGCTCTCCATCGAGGTCGAGAGCTCCGAGCGCGGCGGCAGAACGTACTTGCGGTCATCGGCGATGTAAGGGCCCTCGGGGAGGGCGTCGAGGCACTGGGAGACGATCCGGCTTGACTCGACCATCTCCGCCACCCGCACCCGGTAGCGGTCGTAGTTATCGCCGACGGTGCCGACCGGGATCTTGAAGTCCATCTCGGGATAGACGAGGTAGTCGAAGGCCTTGCGCAGGTCCCAGGGCTCACCGGCGGCGCGCAGGAGGGGGCCGGTCACGCCCAGCTCCAGCAGCCGCTCGCGAGGGACGATCCCGGTCCCTTTGGTCCGCTGCAGGAAGACCTCGTTGCGGTCGAGCAGATCTTCGTACTGGCCGACCCGGATCGGCATTTCCTCGGCGAACCTGCGGCACTTGGCCTCGAAGCCGACGGGGATGTCCTCGATCACGCCGCCGACCTGGAAGTAGCGGGTGTGCATCCGCTGCCCGGTCGCCATCTCGAAGAGGTCGAGGATCTTGTCGCGCTCGCGGAAGCAGTACCAGAGCATCGAGATCGCGCCGAGGTCCAGCGCGGTCGTGCCGAGCCAGACGAGGTGGGAGTGGATCCGGTTGAGCTCGAGGAAGAGCGTCCGCAGGTACTTGGCTCGGGGCGGGATCTCGAGGTCGATCAGCCGCTCGACCGCACCGCAGAAGGCCTCCATCTGGAAGAAGTAGGAGACGTAGTCCATCCGCTCGACGAAGGGGATGACCTTCCAGTAGCTCTTGTCCTCGCAGGAC
>DATFOB010000037.1:0-14826 GCA_035266025.1 Solirubrobacterales bacterium | reverse complement strand
CTCGGAGACCGCCTCCTGGCGGCGCTTGGTGAAGCCGAGGAAGGCGGCGAGCATGCCGGTGCAGAGGATCAGCCATTCGGAGGCGTGGGCGTCGACGGCGCTGGCGCCGGCGGCGACGCGGAGGATGAAGAGCCCCGCCAGCGTCATCACGTCGATGATCACGATCTGCTTGAGGCCGACGCTGTATGCGGTCTGGGCGACGCCGTAGCCGACGACCATCAGCCCGACTTCCCAGTTGACCGCGCCGAAGGCGAGGGCGACGGCGATCAGGGCGAGGATCGGGGCGATCGTGATCGCCGCCCGCTCGGAGAGCTCCCCCGCCGGCAGCGGGCGGAAGCGCTTCTTCGGGTGCTTGCGATCGAGCTCGACGTCGATCAGGTCGTTGAGGAAGTAGCCGGCGCTGGAGACGAGGCAGAAGGCAACGAAGGCGATCGTCGCCTCGACGACCGCATGCGACTGGTCGAATTTGCCAGAGAAGAGCAGGCCGGCAAACACGAAGACGTTTTTGACCCACTCCTTCGGCCGCCCCGTCTTGATCGCCGCCCGCAGGGGCGAGCGCCGCGGCACGACCTCCCCCGTCTCGGGCTCGTGGGAAGGCGGTGCAGGCACCGTGGGCTGTTCGGAGGTGATCGTTTCCATTGACGGGCGGAGCTCAGGCACCTGTACAGCTACCTGGCTCGGTGGTGAAGTCGCGAAAGGGTAGCGCCGGCCGACGTCAATCCAAGTCTCCATCTGGCTCCTGGGCAGCTTCGAGCTCCTTGAGGTCATCCCTGTCACGAGGTCGATCGCTGACTCGCTTCATCTCGAGGAGATGCTCCAGGGAGCAAACGCGAACCGGTAGACCATCCAGGTCAATCTCTTTGGCCTTCTCGTCCAGCTCCTGAAACCGAGGCACCTGGGGCAGGCCTTGGCGCAGTGGGGTGGTGCTCAACTGCGCTTGGCGCTGCCGGTAAAGGTGGAGAGGAATTCGCTGAGGGCTAATCCTTCCGCCAGATTCACGGCCAAGGGCCGCTGGCCGTCTTCCCGCCGCTGGCGACGGCGTGCTTCCTCGTTGACGCGCCAGGGATCGCGATCAGATGGTTTGGGCTCTGCCTTGTCCGACACAGTCCAGGAAGGGTAAAACGAGGCGGCGTCCCGTGCCACCCCCACGAGCCACTGGTTCATCTAGGTCATCAGGTGGGGTCGATCAGCACGCCGGGGTTCAGCATCCCGGCCGGATCGAGCTCGGCCTTGGCGGCGCGGAGGGCGGCGGCGAATGGGGCCGGGCGCTGGCGGTCGTACCAGGGGCGGTGGTCGCGGCCGACGGCGTGGTGGTGGGCGATCGTGCCGCCAGCGTCGATCAGCGCCTCGGAGACGGCGGCCTTGATCTCGTCCCACTGCTCGACCTCGCCGCCGCGGATCGCCGGGGCGAGAACGGTGAAGTAAGGCGCGGCGCCGTCGGGGTAGACATGGGTGAGGCGGCAGCTGACGCGGGGCGCTCCCGGCCCGTCAGCGGGTACGCCGCTCGCCGCGGAGACCGCGCGCCGCGCCGTCTCCATCACCGTCGCGTGGAACTCGTCGAAGCGATCCCAGGTGATCGCGGTCTCGAAGGTCTCCGAAAGAACGCCGCAGGCGACGAAGGTGTCGCGCAGGTACGGCGCCAAGAGGAACGCTCCGCGCCAGGCCCCCACCGCGTCGTCGCCGTCGCCAGAGGTGCGCACCGCGCCGGGAGTGCCGCCGTGCTCCCGGGCGGCCTCGAGCGCCCGGTCCATCCAGTGGTCGACGGGATGGTCGGCGGACTCGAAGCCAAGGATGAGGAGGTTGGCACTGCCGTCGCCGGCGCCGGTCAGCTCAGCCTCGCTCGCGTCGAGGAGGCGGCAGTTGGCGGGGTGCAGTCGCGACTGGGCGATAGCGCGGACGGCCTCAGCGGCTTGGTTGAAGTCGTCGAACGTGACCCCCGCCGAAGACTTCCATTGCGGCCGCGGCCGCACCCGCACCCAGGCCTCGGCGATGACGCCGAAAATCCCCTCCGACCCGACCAGCATCCGATCGGGCGAGGGACCTGCTCCGGAGCCCGGCAGGCGCCGGCTCGCCCAGGTCCCGCGCGGGGTGATCGCCCGCACCGACTCGACCAGGTCGTCGATATGGGTCTCCAGCGTCGCGAAGTGACCGCCGGCTCGGGTCGCGATCCAGCCGCCCAAGGTCGAGTACTCGAACGACTGCGGAAAGTGGCGCAGGGTGAGCCCATGCTCGCGCAGCTGATCCTCCAGCCCCGGCCCCGTCGCCCCAGCCTGGATCCGCGCCGCCAGCGAGGTCGCGTCCACCTCCAGCACCCGATCCAGCCGCCGCAGGTCCAGCGAGACCACCGGCCGCTCCCCCACCCGCGGCTCCACCCCACCGACCACACTCGTCCCGCCGCCGAACGGAATCACCGCCGCCCCCTCGGCCTCAGCCCAACTCAACACCCCCTCGATCTCCGACTCATCCCGCGGAAAGGCGACCAAATCAGGCGGGTTCTCGAACCTCCCATAGAACCCCCGAACCACATCCCGATACGCCTTCCCGAGCGCATGCGAAACCCGCTCGTACTTCCCATCCGAAAACAGATCCCCAAACCCACTGGGCCGCTTCAGCCGAGCCGCCCGCAGCTCCACCTCCTCCAACGGCACGGGCTTCTCCACCTCCCCACCGAAGCCAAACCGCGCTCGAATCCCTTCCCCCGCCTCCCGCAGCTGCGTAGCCGTAGGAGCCTGATCCTCATAGCCCCATCCCCAGTGCTTAAGCCGCCGCTCAGCCATCACCGCAACCTATCCCGTGTCGCAGGGGTCGCCCACCAAGCCGCTACCAGTGCACACCTTTCATGAGATGAGCGAAGGCAACAGCCTCAGTAGAAGGCGCCTTGTCCCGAGCCTCCGATTTCTTCCCTTTAGCCGCCTGCGAATCAGGAAACAGCTTGTAAGCCGTGTTCAAAATCGAGTCGCTCGCCTTCGGCGCCACCGCATAAAGCAGCTCGCCGAAGTTGCCGAGCCGGGTCGCGACCTTCTTCGGGCGGTTGACCATCGCCTTGGTGATCATCTCCGCCGCCTCCTCGGGCGTGATCGCCGGGAACATGTCGTACATCCGGGTCGGCGCGATCATCGGCGTCCGCACCAGCGGCATGTTGATCGTCGTCAGGTGGACGTTGTCGTCGACCACCTCGGAGGCGATCACACGGCTGAAGGCATCCAGCGCCGCCTTCGAGGCGACGTAGGCGGAGAAGCGCGGCGGGTTGGTCTGCGTCCCGATCGAGCTGATGTTGATGATGTGGCCGTGCTTGCGGCCACGCATCGCCGGCAGCAGCGCCAGGATCAGCCGCACTGCACCGAGGTAGTTGAGCTGGATCGTGCGCTCGAAGTCGTGGTAGCGGTCATAAGAGAGGGCGATCGAGCGGCGGATCGAACGCCCCGCGTTGTTGACGAGGATGTCGACGTGCCCGTGGTAGGTCAGGACCTCCTCGGCCATCCGCTCGATGTCCTCGATGTCGGAGAGGTCGCACTGGTGGATGTGGGCGGTGCCGCCGCCGGCGACGATCTCCTCTTTCGTCTCCTCGAGCTTGTCGAGCGAGCGGGCGACGAGCAACACCGTCGCCCCGGCGTCGGCGACCTTGACCGCGGTGGCTTTGCCGATTCCCGAGGAGGCGCCGGTGATGAGGATGACTTTGCCCCGGACCGCACCCGAGAGCGAGCGGTCCTTGAAGAGGTCGGGGTCGAGATTGCGCTCCCAGTAGTCCCAGACCCGCGCCGCGTAGCTCTCCAGCGGCGGCACCTCGATGCCGGAGTCCTTAAGCGCTTTCTGCGTTTTCGTCGAGTCGAAAGTGGTCGGGTAATCGATGTAGCCGAGGACCTCGGCCGGCAGGCCGAGCTGGTCCAACGCCACCTTCGCCGCCCGCTTCGCCGGCGGGAACAGCTTCAGCGCCGTCCGCACCGCTCCGGTGGCCGGCTCGGTCACGTCGCTGTCGAGCCGCACCGTCATCTGCGGCGCGTCGGCGGCGCGGGCGAAGATGTTCATCACCTCGCCGGCGGTGTGCGGATCGGGGTCGGTGAGGTGGAAGGCGCGGCCGTTCAGCCGCGGCTTGTGGGCGAGGAAGTCGATCGCCGAGGCGACGTAGTCGACCGGGACGATGTTGATCTCGCCGCCTTCGATTCCGAGGAACGGCAGCCAGCTCGGCGCCACCCGGCGAAGCCGCTGCAGGCTCTTGAACATGAAGTAGGGACCGTCGATCTTGTCGATCTCCCCCGTCCGCGAGTCGCCGACGACGATCCCTGGCCGGTAGACCCGCCAGGGCCGCTGGCACTCGTCGCGGACCAGCCGCTCGGACTCGTGCTTGGTGCGGAAGTAGGGGTTGTTGTCCAGCCGTTCGGCCTCGTCGAACATGTCCTCGGTCCACTCGCCCCGGTAGAGGCCGGCGGCGGCGATCGAGCTGACCTGGTGGAAGCAACCGGCCTCGAGCGCGCCGGCGAGCTCGATCGCGTGACGCGTCCCCTCGACGTTGGCGACCTCCTGAGCCTCGGCGTCGGCGGTGAGGTCGTAGATCGCGGCGAGGTGGAAGAAGTGCTTGATCTCCCCCCGCATCGCCACCAGGTCCTCCTCGGAGACACCGAGTCCAGGTTGGGAGAGGTCGCCGGTGATCGGGACGATCCGGGCCCCGTCGGCCCCGAAACCGGTCCGCAGCTCCTCGAGGCGGCCGCGCGATCCCGCCCGCACCAGGGCGTAGATCGTGCCCTCCCGCTGCAGCAGTTTCTGGACGAGGCTGCGACCGATAAAGCCGGTCGCGCCGGTGACGAAATAGCTCATGGGGTACCAGGGTATCTCGATGACGGCTCCCGTAAACCCGCTCCCCTAGACTGAGCGCAGAGATGCCCGAGACGGCGACCGTCCAGATCACCATGCCCGAGATGGGCGAGTCCGTGACCGAGGGCATCGTTCTCGAATGGCATGTAGCCGAGGGGGACTCGGTCAAGGAGGGCGACACCGTCGTCGAGGTCTCGACCGACAAGGTCGACGCCGAGGTGCCGGCGCCGATGGACGGGGTGATCACCAAGCTTGTTGCGGCGGTTGACGACGAGGTTCCTGTCGGGGCGCCGCTGGCTGAGATGGAAGCTGGGGATGGCGGGACTGATCAGGGACCGAGCGCTGGGGGCGCGGGTCCTGTCGCCGCAGGGGACCCACCCCCAGCTGCAAAGCAGCAGGGGGTCCCCCCTACGACGCCACCCACGCCAGAGGCGGGGTCGGGTCAGGGTTCGAACGGGTCAGGCAATGGTTCCAGCGGGGATGTACGCGCGACGCCGGTTGCTCGCAGAGTTGCTGAGGCCAATGGCGTTGATTTGGGTTCGGTGCAGGGTTCGGGGCCGGGAGCAAAGGTCACTAAGGACGATGTACTGCAGGCGAACGGCGGCGGCAACGGCGCGAGTGCTGTCGCTGCCCAAGGTGAGGCGAAGCAGTTGCGGGGGGCTGCGGCGATGCTCGCTAACGCAATGGATGAAAGCCGGGCCGTCCCGACTGCCACCTCGTTTCGGACGATTGCGGTTGACACGCTGGACGCGAAACGGAAGGCGATCAACTCGGTGCTGAAGGACCGGGGGCTGAAGGTCTCGTTCACCCACCTCGTCGCCTGGGCAATCGTCGAGGCGACGAAACAGTTCCCGGTGATGGTCCGCGTCTTCGCCGAAGAAGACGGCAAGCCGTTCGCGATCGAGGGCAGCCCGGTCAACCTCGGGATCGCCGTCGACGTCGAGAAGAAAGACGGCTCCCACACCCTCATGGTCCCGGCAATCAAAGGCGCCGACGAGCTCGACTTCACCGGCTTCCACTCCCGCTACGAAGAGCTGATCGCCAGGACCCGCGAGAACAAACTTTCCGCCGACGACTTCCAGGGGACCAACATCAGCCTCACCAACCCGGGCGGGATCGGGACGATGGCGTCGGTGCCGCGCCTGCTCAGCGGCCAGAGCGCGATCATCGCCACCGGCTCGATCGCCTACCCGCCGGAGTGGAAGCACGCCTCGCCGGAACGGCTGAAGCAGCTCGGCGTCAGCAAAGTGATGACGCTGACCTCGACCTACGACCACCGCGTCATCCAAGGCGCCGAGTCAGGCGCCTTCCTGCGTCGGATCGAGGAACTGCTGCAGGGCGAGGACGGGTTCTACGAGGCGGTCGCCGGCAACCTCGGCTTCGAGCCGGCCCTGGTCAGCAATGCCCACCCCGCCTCGGCCTCGGCACCCCCCCTGAGCGCCGCTGCCCCGAGCGCCGAACCAACCACTGCTCCCGGTGAGATCGACGAAGAGCTGCTGCAGGCGGTGCAGGCGGCGACCTCGCTGCTGAAGGCCTACCGGACCCACGGCCACCTGGCCGCGCAGCTCGACCCCCTCGGCTCCGAGCCGAAGGGCGACCCGGCGCTGCAGCCGGAGAACGTCAACCTCACTCCGGAGTTGATGGCGCGGATCCCGGCCTCGATCCTCCGCATCGGCGTCCCCGGTGAAACCCTGCTCGAGGCGCTGCCGCGGATGCGCACCGCCTACTGCGGCACCGTCGGCTACCAGGTCGAGCACCTCTCCTCCCACCAGCAGCGGATCTGGCTGCGGGAGATGATCGAGACGGGGGCGCACCGCCAGCCCCTCACCGACGAGGAGAAAAAGCGCCTGCTGAACCGGCTGATCGACGTCTTCCAGTTCGAGCGCTTCCTCGAGAAAGCGTATTTGGGGCAGAAGATGTTCTCGATCGAGGGGCTCGACGCCGTCGTGCCGATGCTCGACGAAGTGGTCACCCTCGCCCAGCGCGCCGAGGCCGAGGAGGTCGTCTTCGGGATGGCGCACCGCGGCCGCCTCAGCGTCCTTGCCCACAACCTCGGCCGCTCGGTCGAGTCGATCCTGGCCGAGTTCGAGGGCTCCAAGCAGATCGACGCCGTCAAGGCCGTCGCCTCGATCCCCCACGGCGGCACCGGCGACGTCAAGTACCACTACGGCCACCGCGGGGTCTACGAGACCGGCGACGGCAAGAAGATCTCGGTCCGGCTCTACCCGAACCCGAGCCACCTCGAGTTCGTCGACCCCGTCGTCACGGGCGGCACCCGCTTCCTCCAGCAGGACTTCGAGGGGCCGAAACTCTCCCACGAGTTCAAGCGCGCGGTGCCGGTGCTGCTGCACGGCGATGCCGCCTTCCCCGCTCAGGGCGTGGTCGCCGAGACGCTCAACCTGCAGTCGCTGCCCGGCTACACGACGGGCGGCACCGTCCACGTGATCCAGAACAACCAGGTCGGCTTCACCACCGACCCGTCAGACGCCCGCTCGACCCCCTACGCCGCCGACATGGTGAAGGGGTTCAACGTCCCGATCATCCACGTCAACGCCGACGACGTCGAGGGCTGCATCGCCGCCGTGCGGCTGGCGATGGCCTACCGCGAGCGCTGGTGCCGCGACGTCGTCATCGACGTGATCGGGTATCGCCGCTTCGGCCACAACGAGACCGACGAGCCCGCCTACACCCAGCCGACGATGGCGGCGAAGATCAAGTCCCACCCGCCCGTCTCCGAGCTCTACGCCGAGAAGCTGATCGAGGACGGCACGGTCTCCGCCGAGGAGGTCGGCAAAGCCTCCGACGAGCGCCACGCCGAGATGTCCGGCGCGCTGAAAGGCCTGCGCGAGAAGATGGAGTCCGGCGAGTACGAGGACCCGACCGTAACCGGCACCACCCAGACCGGGGAACTGCTCGACCGCACCGCCAGCCCGCCCGTGCACACCGCGGTCGAGGAGGCGAAGCTGCGCTCGCTGAACGAGGAGCTGCTGCGGACGCCGGAGGGCTTCAACGTCCACCGCAAGCTGCGCCGCCCGCTGGCGCGCCGGACCGAGGCGCTCGAGCAGGGCGGGATCGACTTCGGCTTCGCCGAGGCGCTCGCCTTCGGCACGCTGCTGACCGAGGGGGTCCACATCCGCCTCACCGGCCAGGACACCGAGCGCGGCACTTTCTCCCACCGCCACCTCGTCCTCCACGACGAGAACACCGGCCTCGAGTACACGCCGATGCAGCACCTGGAGGAGGCCTCCGCCCCGTTCGAGCTCTACAACAGCCCCCTCTCGGAGACCGCCTGCCTCGGCTTCGAGTACGGCTACTCAGCGGCGAGCCCGAGCGCGCTCGTCCTCTGGGAGGCGCAGTTCGGCGACTTCGCCAACGCCGGCCAGGTGATCGTCGACAGCTTCATCGTCTCCGGCGAGTCAAAGTGGGGCCAGACCAGCCGCCTGACCCTGCTGCTGCCCCACGGCTACGAGGGCTCGGGCCCGGAGCACTCGAGCGCGCGGATCGAGCGCTTCCTTGCCCTCGGCGCCGAGGGCAACATCCGCATCGCCTATCCGACCACCGCCGCCCAGTACTTCCACCTGCTGCGACGCCAGGCGCTGATCAAGAAGCCGCGGCCGCTGATCGTCTTCACCCCGAAGGGGCTGCTGCGCCATGCCGGCGCCGCCGCCACCCTGCCGGAGCTCACCGACGGCGAACTGCAGTTCATCCTCGACGACCCGACCGCCGGGGAGCGTCGGGGGAAAGTCGAACGGCTCGTCCTCTGCACCGGCAAGGTCTATTTCGACATGGACGGCAGCGAGCGCCGCGCCGGCGCCGAGAACGTCGCCATCGCCCGGGTCGAGGTCCTCTACCCGTTCGCGAAGGAACAGCTGGAACGGCTGATCGCCTCCTACCCGAACCTGAAGGAGATCGCCTGGGTCCAGGAGGAGCCGCGCAACATGGGCGCCTGGAAGGTGATGTCGCGGCGGATGCCCGACGTCCTGCCCGACGGCGTCACCCTCACCTACATCGGCCGCCAGGGCCGCGCCAGCACGGGCGAGGGTTACTCCGGCGCCCACGCGCGGGAGCAGGAGCGCATCGTCCTCACCGCGCTCACTCCGTCCAATTAGCTGAGATGGCCCGCAAGCCGTTCGAAAAGCCCGTCCCGGGCGAGCTCTTCGTCTGGGTCAAGCGCCTCTCCTGGATCGAGCTCGCGATCTTCGGCGGCCTGCTCCTCTTCTGGCTGGTCCCGGGGTTCGAGACCGCGACGATGCTGTTCGGGTGGGCCCACGGCCTCGGCTTCATCGCCCTCTGCGTGGTGATCTGGATCGCCTGCATCAGGAAGGAGGCTCCCTACACCCTGCTCGCCGCAACCCTGACCCCGGTCGGGCCGGTCGGCAGCGTCACCGCGATCGAGCTGATCGAGCGCAAGGGCTGGGGGATCGCCAAACACCGGGGTTCGCAAGAACCGTCCCCGGAAAGCGCCCCTGAACGTACCTAAAGCGCTCGATTCTGCTTGACCGAGGGGGTTCGAGCCGGTATAGCTAAGCCCTGACTGTTCCTCAGGGCAGTCCCGCCAGGGGGAACGGCTCGCGTCGGCATCCCTCCCTGGCTACCGACGCGCAAGGTGCAGTGAGGGTCGCGCGGACCCCCCTGCCTCCCGCGGCCCCGCTGCGCCTACCCTTTTAACTTGCGCAGGACGGTCTGCAAGATGCCGCCGTTGACGAAATAGGTGACCTCGTTCGGCGTGTCCAACCTGACCGTCGCCTCGAAGTTCTTCTCGGTCCCCTCGGCGCGGGCGGTGACGGTCACTTGTTTCGCCCGCCCTTCTTCGAGGTCGCCGACGTCAAAGCGCTCGGTGCCGCCGAGGCCGAGGGAGGCGGCGCTCTCGCCATCGGCGAACTGCAGCGGCAGCACACCCATCCCGATCAGGTTGGACCGGTGGATACGCTCGAAGCTCTCGGCGATCACCGCGCGAACCCCGAGCAGTTTCGTCCCCTTCGCCGCCCAGTCGCGAGAGGAGCCGGAGCCGTACTCCTTGCCCGCTAGGACCACCAGCGGGACTCCCTCAGCGGCGTAGCTCATCGCTGCCTCGTAGATCGTCGTCTCCTCGCCGTCGGGGAAGTGGCGGGTGTAGCCGCCGGCGCGCTCGACCAGCTGGTTGCGGAGGCGGATGTTGGCGAAGGTGCCGCGGATCATCACCTCGTGGTTGCCGCGGCGGGCGCCGTAGGAGTTGAAGTCCTTGACATCGACCCCGTTCTCGATCAGCCAGTTGCCGGCCGGGCTGTCGCGTTTGATGGCGCCAGCCGGGGAGATGTGGTCGGTCGTCACCGAGTCGCCCAAGACGGAGAGGGCGCGAGCGCCGGAGATTGGCTCGACGCCGGGCGCCGCGGCGGGCATCTGCTCGAAGAAGCTGGGACGACGGACGTAGGTGGAGTCGGGCCAGGTGTAGCGGTCGTCGGCGGGGACCTCGACCGCGTTCCACATCTCGTCGCCGCTGAAGACGTCGGCGTAGTTGCGCTCGAACATCTCCGAGGCGACGGAGGCGCCGACCGCCTGCTTGACCTCCTCGGCGCTCGGCCAAACGTCGCGCAAAAATACGGGCTCGCCATCTTGCCCCTCCCCCAGGGGCTCGTTGACGAGGTCGATGTCCATGCGGCCGGCGAGCGCGTAGGCGACGACCAGCGGCGGGCTGGCCAGGTAGTTCGCCTTCACGTCCTGGTTGATCCGTCCCTCGAAGTTCCGGTTGCCCGAGAGGACGGCGCAGACGGCGAGGTCCTTCTCGGCGATCGCGGCCGAGATCTCCGGCGCCAGCGGGCCCGAGTTGCCGATGCAGGTCGTGCAGCCATAGCCGACGAGGTTGAACTGGAGGGCGTCCAGGTACTTGGTCAGGCCGGCCTTCTCCAGGTACTCGGTGACGACCGTCGAGCCCGGCGCGAGCGAGGTCTTGACCCAGGGCTTGCGCTCCAGGCCCCGTTCGACCGCCTTGCGGGCAAGCAGGCCGGCGCCGAGCATCACGCTCGGGTTGGAGGTGTTGGTGCAGCTGGTGATCGCGGCGATGACGACGCAGCCGTGGTCGAGCTCGAACTCGGTTCCGCCCTCGAGGCTGACCCCGATCGCGTCGCTGGTGCGCCTGGGGGCCGTCGTCGAGGCGGAAACCGCGGGGCGGGGCTTCCCGCGGCTGTCGTCATGGTCCTCGGCAGGTGGGTCACTAGCTGGGAAAGACTCTTCGATCGCCTCGTCGCGACCATTCCCCATCTGCTCCGCGGCCTCGGGGTCGAATTCCCCCATCGCCTCGAGGAAGGCCTCCTTCGCCTGCGCCAGCCGCACCCGGTCCTGCGGCCGTTTCGGACCCGCGAGGCTGGGGACGACCTCGCCGAGGTCGAGCTCCAGCAGGTCGGAGAAGGCCGGGTCCGCGGAACTCTCGTCAGCGCCCCCGTCATGGAACATTCCCTGCTCGCGCGCGTAGGCATCGACCAGCTCGATCGTCTCGGTCGGGCGGCCGGTGAGGTCGAGGTAGCGGAGCGTCTCGGCGTCGACGGGGAAGATCGCGCAGGTCGAGCCGAACTCCGGCGACATGTTGCCGAGGGTGGCGCGGTCGGCGAGCCCGAGGGTCGGCAGGCCCGGGCCGAAGAACTCGACGAACTTGGAGACGACGCCGCGCTCGCGCAGCATCTCGGTCACGGTGAGGACGAGATCGGTCGCCGTCGCCCCCTCCGGCAGCTCGCCGGAGAGCTTGAAGCCGAGCACCTGCGGCAGCAGCATCGAGATCGGCTGTCCCAGCATCGCCGCCTCGGCCTCGATCCCGCCGACGCCCCAGCCGAGGACGCCGAGGCCGTTGACCATCGTCGTGTGGGAGTCGGTGCCGACGAGGGTGTCGGGATAAGCCTGGAGGACGCCGCCGTTCTCGCGGTTGTAGACGACCTGGGCGAGGTACTCGAGGTTGACCTGGTGGCAGATCCCGGTCGCCGGCGGGACGACGCGGAAGTTGTCGAAGGACTGCTGCCCCCATTTGAGGAACGAGTAGCGCTCGAGGTTGCGCTCGAAGTCGCGCTCGGCGTTGACGGCGAAGGCGCGCTCGTTGCCGAAGGCGTCGACTTGGACCGAGTGGTCGATCACGAGGTCGACGTCGACGAGCGGGTTGATCGCCGCCGGGTCGCCGCCGATCTCCTCCATCGCGTCGCGCATCGCCGCCAGGTCGACGACGGCCGGGACGCCGGTGAAGTCCTGCATCAGCACCCGGGCGGGCTGGAAGGGGATCTCGACACTGGGCTCGGCGGCCGCGTCCCAGGAGGCGATCGCCTCGACGTCGGCGGCGCTGACCGAAGTCCCGTCCTCGAGACGCAGCACGTTCTCCAGCAGGACCTTGATCGAGTACGGCAGGCGGGCGACGTCGAAGCGCTCCTGCAGCGCGTCGAGCCGGAAGATCTCGAACTCGCGGCCCCCTACCTGGAGGCTCGACCGGGCGCCGAAGGAATCGCTGCTCACGCGTTCGAGTCTAAGGAAATCGTGGCGCCGGCCGGGGGCGGACTCAGCGCTTGTCGGCCGGGTGACCTTTGGCGATCGCTTCGGCCGCCTTCTGGCCCGCGCTGCCGCTTTGGGCTCGCACGCTGAGGCCGGGGCTGACGAGGGCGAGGTGGGAGGCGGCGCGCAGGAGCGGGGTCGCGACCGCCAGCTCGACCCGGTTGTGCTCGATCGCCTTTACCACGGCGGCGCCTACCTGGGCCGGCGTGGCAGTGCCCATGCCGGGGGGTGGCTTGGAGCCGGCGTCGGCGAACATCCCGGCATCGCGGATGAAGCCAGGTGAGACCAGGGAGACGCCGACGCCGCGGGGGGCGAGGTCGGGGCGGAGGCCGAGCGCGAAGCCGCGCAGGCCGAACTTGGTCGCGTTGTAAATCGACGACCTGGGGCTGGCCGCCTTACCGGAGAGCGAGGCGACGAAGACGAGGTGACCGCTCCCCGCCTCGAGCATCTGCGGGTAGAGCGACTGGGCGAGCAGCATTGGCGCCTCGAGGTTGACCCGCAGCGCCCGCTGTACCTGCTCGGCGCTGAAGTCGGCGAGCCAGCCGGTGGCGGGCAGGCCGGCGTTGGCGACGAGGAT
Source organism: Solirubrobacterales bacterium (assembly GCA_035266025.1). Classification (GTDB taxonomy): domain Bacteria; phylum Actinomycetota; class Thermoleophilia; order Solirubrobacterales; family 70-9; genus VAYN01. Next base: position 1,937 of record DATFOB010000037.1, on the reverse strand, counting down.
CTCCGTGTCGGCGGCCTCGACGGCGAGGCGCTCGGCGGCGTCGGGCTCGGCGAGGTCGGCGGGCAGGACGGAGTGGCCGCTGCCGGGCAGCTCAGCCGCCATCGCCGCCAGCGCCTCGCGGTTGCGGGCGCTCAGCGTCAGCACCGCCCCGCGCTCGGCCATCGCCTGCGCAATCGCCCTGCCGAGGCCGCCCGTGGCTCCCGTCAGCAGCGCTTTTCGGCCCGAAAGGTTCATCCCAGGGCGCAAGCTACCAGCCGCGGTGTCGAACAGAACCTCGATGGGAGCGGGATCTTCGACCAAATATTTGCGTTTTGTAAGCAGACCGCCGCGCGATCGTCTACACTGCCGCCGGTCAGTAACCGAAACGCCGAGTCCCCAGCGCAAAGAGCGCACGGGGAGCGGGGGAACCACGTTTTCGGGGCTAACTCACCAAGTCCAAGGTGAGGGCGCAAGCTCCTTTCGCGCCAGCCCGACAGCTAACCCCGTAGGCCGACGAAGGAGAATCGGTTTGCGTCACAACTTCAGGTTGGCTGGGCTTACGCTTGTCGTTACCCTGTTCGCCGCAGTTCTACTCGCCCCGGGCAGCGCCTCGGCTCGCTGCACGACCGGTGGCATGTCCCCCGCCGAAGTCGACGTCTGCACGCCGACCGCGAAGGCGAAGCTGCTGGACAACGGGATGCTGATACCGCCTGCCAGTGCCCCCGCCCGCGTCAAGCGCGTGATCGCGTCGGCGAACAAGATCCGCAGCAAGCCCTACATCTACGGCGGTGGCCACGCCCGCTGGTGGGATGCCGGCTACGACTGCTCCGGTGCCGTCAGCTATGCCCTCCACGGCGGCAAATTCCTCGAAAGCCCCCTTCCCTCCGGTCCGATGATGAACTGGGCCGAAGAAGGCGAAGGCCGCTGGATCACCACCTACGCCAACGCCGGCCACGCCTACGCCGTGATCGCCGGCTTCCGCTGGGACACCTCGGGGAACTCGGGCGGCGAAACGGGGCCCCGGTGGCACGAGGACCTCCGCGACAACGTCGGCTTCACTCCGCGTCACCCCGCTGGTTACTAGAGAAGCATCTTTTTAGGGAGAGGGCGGGGGTACCCCTGCTCGCCGCAGCTTGGCGGGTGAACGTTCTGCTGCTGTCGCCCGAACCGCACCGGCCCGCCTCGTGCTAAGTGGCGATCAGGGGTACCCCCGCCCTCTCCTCTGACAGTTAGCTGAGAGACAGCTAGAGATGAAGGTGGTCTTGCCGTCCGTGTAGGCCTCGCGGTCGTTGGGATACCTCGCGGCGAGTTGGCGCTTCAGTGCGGCGTAGCGCTCGGCCAGCGCAGGGTCCGCTCGCAGTTGGTCACGGAAAGCCAGCTCGTTGCGATATCGCTGCGAGTCGACGGGGACCAAGTGCAAGTGATGGGTCCGATGCGTCGGGTCCGGCTTGCAGAACCAGTGCATCTCCTCCGGCAGGTACGGCGCGTAGAGGTATTCCAGTCGGGCGAGCGGCTCGAAGCAGGCCCGAGCTTCGTCGAGATCCCGCACCCCGACGAGGATGTCGATGATCGGCTTCGCTTCCAGCCCCGGCACCGCAGTGCTTCCGACGTGGTGGACGCCGCCGCCGATCCAAGGCCCGATCGCCTCCACCAACTTCGCCCGCTCCTCCTCGAACCGCTTGGGCCAACTGCCGTCATAAGAAACAAGCCGAATCGCTTCATCGCCAGCCATGACGCACAACCCTCTCACCCACCCAGGTTGCGTGGTTCCTTAGTCGTCTAAATGCCGACCAAGGAACCACGCAACTGAGCCCCACGCCGGCTGACAGGGCGGGGGGCCGGTGGGGGTCCCTGGGTACTTGGCATGGAGCCGAGCCGGCACGGCTAGGGCAACAGCAATCTCCGCCTCACTCGGCGGAGGTGCTCCCAGGGACCCCCACCGGCCCCCCGCCCCCCTC
>DATFOB010000036.1:0-41137 GCA_035266025.1 Solirubrobacterales bacterium | reverse complement strand
TGCAGGTTGATGACCGGCGAGGCATTGTCGTCGCCCGAAAGCCTGCGCACGACCCGTCCGATCAGGTCGCGCAGCCCTTCGGTCAGGTAGGTGCGGGAGAAGAAGGCGACCGGATCGGCGTAATCGCCACCGGCGTCGTCGCTGCCGGTGGCGACCTTGTAGAGGTCGGCGGCGAACTCCGATGCCTGGAAGTCGCCCGTGGCGACGTCGTCGTGGGGCGGCAGAACCTCCCGCCAGGGCGTCAGCCCGTCGCCCTCGGGCACAACCGTCGCCGATCGCAGCACGCGTCGGTCGTCCTTGTCGGCGGTGACCCGTCGCAGCTCCAGTCGCAGCTTCTGCACCTCATCCGCCGGTTCGGTGGCGCCGATCCCGTTGAGGAAACGCTCAGCCGTATCGAGCACCCTGTAGGCGTCGTCGTCGCTGAACGACTTCTTGTCCGCCCACTCGCTACCAGCATCGCGCAGCTCGCCGGCGTAGGAGCGCTGCGTAGGGCTGAGCTGGTCCTCGAACGGGTGCCCGGCAAGTTGCACCCAGACGTCGTCGCTGTCGTCAGAATCTGACCCGGCCGTGGCCGCGATGAACTCGTCTAGGGCCGGCAGCAGCAGCTCGAACATCTTGCCGATGCGGTCGCGGTTGGAGTCGGACTTAGCCATCGCTGACTAGATGTCGAGACTTACTTGTGAGTCGTGACTGCCGTTGCTTTCCCGCATAGCATCGACGATATCCGGCCATGAGGTTGCGAGGGAGTTGAAGGCGAGCGCGTCTTTCGTACGGCCGGATTTCTCGGCTATCGAGAAGAGCAGGAAGGCGAGCTCCTTCGCTAGGTCGGCATCGACCGGATCCCTGTCGCGTGAGCCGGCCGCCGCGAGGATCGCGGCGGCAGCGTCGATCCCTTCGCGGTCGATCGCGGCGATCAAGTGGTGAAGCACCTCCCAGGCGCTGATCTGGTCATCGGCTGCCGGGTCGTATCCCGGCTCCAGGGCACCCGGGGGGATCAGCGCCACCTTGCCGGCAGCGCTGGTGAGAACGCCGCCGCGGGCCATCGTCTCGACCGAGGTGTTGCGAGCGCCGGCGAGGTTGTTGGCTTCACCGAACTTGCCGGTCTCATATCCGTGCTGGCGATACCAGGAGAGCGCGAACCGAGTCGCCGGGTCGAAGTCGCCCTCCTGCTCGTTGAGCACCTGGTCGAGGATCTCGTTGATCCGTGCGAGCGCCGCCCGCACGGTCATCTTCGATCCATCGGGCTCGATCACCGACGAGTAGCGGGAGAAGACGGCCACGCCGGGCCCGATCGCGGCCTGCGGCAGATCAACCGGGGCGATCCGTCCCTGCTGCAGCTCGCGGAGGGCGTCGGGTAGCTCGTCCTGGAGGGCGGCAATCAGGCCGCGCCGATCGGCCGTCGGTGCGTGGTCGAGTCGGGGTCGAAGCGCGAGGACGATCGACGAGGCAAGAGCATTCGTTCCATGGCTCAAGATGCGATTGCTGGCCTCGCTTCGCACCGGCCAGGTAGCAGTGATCGCCCAGCCCGCTCTGATCATCCCGTCGAGCAGCGTCTCCCACCCGGTCGAGGCCTCCCCGTCGTCGCCGATGTCGGACTGCTTGAAGGCGTAGTAGACGGTGATCGGGAAATCCAGCAGAGCGCCCTCCCGAGCATGAGCGAATACGTCGCGGAAGCCCCTCTCGAAGAACCCTTTGGCGCCGTCCTTGCCGTTGTGGCGGTATGGATTGGCAACCAGCTCCTCCGCCTTTGGAACCAGCATCGTGCCGAGCAGATCGGGATGGACATCGCGAAGTGAGCGGCGCAACCAGACGTAGAAGAAGTCGGAGAGGTCCGAATAGCCGATGTTGTCGTAATAGGGAGGGTCGGTAGACACAAGCACGCCCCCGGCCCTGATCGAACCAACCGCATCGCTAACGCTCGCTTGCCCGCGACGCTTCGATTCGGGAGCAAATGCCGGGCTCGCGAATGCTCGGCTGGCACCCTGCAGCAGGACTTTCCACGACCCGGACGATTCAGACAGGGGATTGCCTTCACCGAAATCCCAAACCATTGGAACGGCCTGCCGCGCGAAAAGATGTCGCGGGCACTCTGCAGCTGGCTCCCATCCGCAGAGTGCATTTCCGAGGTCGGCCAAGCGGCTTATCGTCATGCCCAGGTACGTCACCACCGCGTCGGCATATGCCTCCGCCCCATCGCCGCCTTTGGCCAACCGCAGCCCGCCCGGCATACCGGCCGCGAGGGCATCGCCGAGGACGCGCTCGCGCGCCTCGCCGACCAGGTCGCTGAACGTCGTCAGAGCCAGGAGCTGCCGGTTGGTGAAGAGGTCGGAGAAATGGGTGAGGCCGTAGTTCGGGGTCTTGAAATCACGGGGGTTGTTCGGAAGCTCACCCTCGGGGGCGTCAGCCGGACGCTCCACCGCTGCAACCTCCAGATGGTCGGCGGACGGCTCTAAATAGATTCGGCGGCGATCGCCTTCGGCGGCGATCGCCATCAGCTTCACTCCCAAGCCCTGCGAACTTCCCTGCTCGCGGATGTACGGGAACTTGACGGCTGACCCGCACGCCACGCAGCGTGCCCCCTTGCGGTCGACGGTCCCATCCTCGTTCTTGCTCGGAGTGTTTGCTGGTTCGTGCCCGATCTTGAACTCGACGCGCTTGCCGCTCGGGTGCTCGGCGTCTTCGACCACCCGCGGCACGACGTAGGCCTCCTTGCCTTTCTTCTTGCCCAGCCACCACGATCGGACGAGGGGCATCTCGATCCCGCACGCGGGGTTGGGGCAGGTCACGGTCCGCGCCCAGATCCAGGCAATGACATTCGCCTCCCCCCCGTCGGGCAGGGTCGCCTTCGGGTAGTGCTTGCCAATCCGCTTACTGGCCTCGTCACGCATCCACTCGCCGTACGCGCGCACGTCGGCGGCCAGGCCGGCGGCGCCGCTCCACCCGGCGAGCTCGGTCTCAGCCAAGCCCGGGAACACCGGCGGCCGGTCGGCAAACTTCGGCGGGATTTCGATCAGCGTCTTGTTGATCAGCACGGCGACCGGGTTGAGGTCGGACGCGTGCGCCTCGAGTCCGAGGCGCTGGGCCTCCAGCGGGATCGAACCCCCACCGGCGAAGGGGTCGAGGATCGGCGGTGGGTTGCCGTCGGTTGAGGCGAGAATCTCCTCGTGGGCTTCGGCCAGCAACTCCTCGTCGCGGATGTTCTCCCAGACGACGAGGCGTTCGATCAGCTTGTGCAGCCGCTCACGCTCGGCCGCCTGGGCTTTTTCGGTCGGGAACCGGTCTGGGTGCGAGGACGGGTCGTCGACGAGCTGGGCGAAGAGGACGGCGCGGGTAGCAGCCAGGGGTCGGCGTGCCCACCAGAGGTGCAGCGTCGACGGGTGACCGTGGCGGATCGACTTCTCCCGGGCTGCCTCGCGATTGATCGCCTCCAGCGGCAGCGCGACCTCGATCAGCTTGCGCTTCGGGGGCACCTCTGCCGGCCCATGCGACTCCTCTCCCATCATCAGAACGGCTCCTCACCCTGAGCCCAGGTCGCATCCCAGTCGCCGCGGATCCCCGTCGCCTGGAAGCCGCCGAGATCGTAGTCGCGGAAGGGATTTGCGAGGTAGCGGACCTCGTCGTGCTCGGGTCCGCGCGGGTCCACCCTGACCAAGGCAAGGCGATATGCCGGCGATGCGTTCATCGCCGTCATCACCTCGTTGTGGGTGATGAAGAAGTCCTCGGCTCCGGCGAGACGCGCCTTTACCTCGATCCTGATCGTCTCGCCGCCCGCTTCGTGGGCGAGCACGTCGAAGCCTGGGTTGTTGAACTCCTGCTCGCGGGGGGCGCGGCCAAGCCGCTCCTCGGTGGCCATGACCAGATCAACCCCGCGGCGCTCGACCTCTTTGGTCGCGACGGCGTGCAGTGGTGCTACATCTGCATCCGGTTCCTCGGCGCCGGCCTCGATCGCCGCGGCGGGCAGGACGAGCGCGGCGGTGACTATCCGTGGGGCGCGCGGCGCCATCTGAGCCTGGCGCTCGATCGACTCGAGGCGGCGCCGGAGCCTGACCTCTATCTCCTCGGACTTCGCCATCAGGCTTGCTTGCGTCTCGCGCACCCGCTCACCGCGCTGCTCCCGTTCTCCGGCCACCATCGCCTCCTTGACCAGTCGCTCGGCCTCGCCCCGCAGGCGCGACTCGACCTGCGCGCGAGCGCGCTCCAGTTCGACCGCACGCCGCGACCGCACCTCGTCCAGATAGACGGGTAGTTGATTGGCGATCAACCAACTCATTGCGGCCTGCTCGGCCCCGACCAGACGGCCGAGCTTCGCGGTCCACTCTGCTGCGACGGGCTCGGGCGCACCGACGCAATCGAGGTAGGGGGCTGGGCCGGCGGAAGTCACGTTGCCATCCTCGTCGACGTAGGCGTAGCCGAAGCGGCGGGCGACGGTGGCCTCGGTTGCGTCACCGACCTCTTCCATGATGCCGACGAGCAGCCGCGGCGCATCGAGCTCGGCTGACACCAACACGGCGCCGCGCCCCAGTCGATCTCCAATCCGCCCGATCGTCTCCTCGATCACGGCGTCGTGCAGCGGGTGCCCAGGCGCGAGCCGCTCGGCGTCGCCGTTGCCGTCACTGGCGAAGGTGACGCGGTCGTAACGAGTCGCGATCGGGTCGCGGCGGCGGGCGCGGAGCGCAGCAGGGACGTTGGTGATCTCGAACCGCCCCTTCTCCCGGTTCGGCATGCGGCCGCCGAGCCGGGCGAAGGCCTCGCGGAAGGCACGCTCGATGTAGTGGGGCTGGAGACGCCGGGCTCGCGCTTCGTCCATCTGCGCGCGCAAATCCGCGATCTCGGCCTCAGCCAGGGTGCCGGTGTCGAGCGCGTTTTCGGCAATCAGCTCGGGAATCCCCGCGGAGACGCTCTCGTCGATGACCTGCTCCATCCGCGCCCGCACCTCGGGTTGCTCGCCATACTGGATCGCCTCGAGCAGGAGACCGCGGAGCGGCTGTCCCTCAAAGGCAGCGCCGAGGACGTCGAACACCTTGCCGCCGTAGGCCTGGCGCTGCTCCTCGACCTTGCGCAGCAGCAGCTCGAAGACGTCACCCTCACGAGTGTCGCTCGCGACCAGGTTCCAGAGCCGGCAAATCTCCTGCTGACCGATCCTGTGGATGCGGCCGAAGCGCTGCTCGATCCGGTTCGGGTTCCAGGGCAGGTCGTAGTTGACCATCAGGTGGGCGGCCTGGAGGTTGAGGCCCTCCCCCGCCGCGTCGGTCGCGAGCAGGATGTGGCAGTCGCGATTGTGAGTGAACTCGGCGGTGATGCGACGTCGCTCGTTGCGACGCACACCGCCGTGGATGGTGACGACGGCGTCGGTTCGGCCGAGCAGGGCCGTGATCCGGCGCTCCAGGTAATCAAGCGTGTCGCGGTGCTCGGTGAAGATGATCAGCTTGCGCGGGGCGCCGCCATCGGCGATGAGGGTCTCGTCCTCGATGATCGTCCTCAGCTCCGACCACTTGCGGTCCGTTTCCGCCGCCCGGACTTCCCTCGCCTGGGCGATCAGACGCTCCAGGTCGGCGAGCTCGATGTCGAGCTCCTCGACCGTGCGGGCGGCGGTCGCGGCGTCTACAAGCTCCTCTTCGAGTGACTCCGACTCGGTGGCGGAAAGCTCTTCCTCTTCGAACTCATCGATGCCCAGGGGGAGGTCGTCGGCGGGGTCGGCGACGCCTTCACCGTTGAGCAAGCGCTGCTTCCACAGCTCCAGGCGCTCGGAGCGGCGCACAAGCGAGCGATAGATCGCTTCCGGGCTCGAAGCGAGCCGCCGCTGCAGGATGGTGAGCGCGAAGCCGACCGTGTTGCGGCGCTTGTCGTCGAGTTTGGCGGCGCGGTTCATCCCCTCGCGCACGTAGGCGGTGACCTGCTCGTAGAGGTCGCGCTCAGCGGAAGACAGCTCGTAGGGGACCGTCTCCGCGATCCGCTCCGGGAACAGCGGCTTGCCCTCGAAGGTGAGGAGATCCTCCTTGACCATCCGCCGCATGACGTCGGCGGTGTCGGTTTTGACGCCGGGTCCCGGCCCTCTCCCCTCGAAGCGGTCGCGGTCGAGCAGCGTCAAGAAGAGCTGGAAGTCGTCCTCTTTGCCCGCGTGCGGGGTTGCCGTCATCAGCAGTAGATGGCGGGTGAGCCGGCCCAGCTCCTCACCCAGCAGAAACCGTTTGGTTTTCTCGACCTTGCCGGCGAAGAAGTGGGCGCCCATCCGGTGCGCCTCGTCGACGACGACCAGGTCCCACTCGGTTCCGCGCAGATCCGCAATCAGATCCTCGTTGCGGGCGAGCTGGTCCATGCGCGCGATCAGGTGGGGGCGCTCGGAAAATGCCGAGCCACCGAACGCGCTCTCCGCGCTCGCGGACTCGAAGATCTCAAAGCGGAGGCCGAACTTGAGGTAGAGCTCGTCCTGCCACTGCTCGACCAGACCGCCTGGGGCGACGATCAGACAGCGATGGACATCATCGCGGAGGATCAGCTCCTTGATGTAGAGGCCGGCCATGATCGTCTTGCCGGCGCCGGGGTCGTCTGCGAGCAGGAACCGCAGCGGGGTACGTGGCAGCAGATCGCCGTAAACCGCCCTGATCTGGTGCGGCAACGGCTGGATGTCGCTCGTCGTCACGGCGAGCATCGGGTCGAAGAGACCGGCGAGCTTGATCCGCTGGGCCTCGGCAGCGAGCTTGAACTCCGACGGGTCGGCATCGAAGGGCCGGCTGGAGCCATTGGCCAGGCTGATCCCGTCCTGCTCGGCGCGACCGAGAACCCGCGCATCGATCGACCCGTTCTCCCTCCGGTAGATCAGCTCGGCCGCATCGGGTCCATGGCGGGCGATCGAAACGAGCTCCACCACCTCACCCGGAATCAAGCCGCCAAGGCGCTGCCCTGCCTTCAGCGCGTCGAAGATTGCCGCCGATCCCCCATCCCCACGCCCCTCGTCACGATCCGCCTCCATCGCCGAGGATATTCGCGCATTCCCGGTCCCCGCCGCCCAGCGGTGTGGGAACTTTTGCGCGCCTTCCCTTCGCATGCGGGCGGAGGGACTTGAACCCCCACGATCTTTCGATCACCAGGACCTAAACCTGGCGCGTCTGCCAAATTCCGCCACGCCCGCGTGGCTGACCCCGAAGGGCCTTAACGCGCGGCCAACGGCGGCGCGTCGCTGACAGATTCTATGATCGGGCCGTGGCTGTTGGAGAGGTGAGGCCGGGATACGAACTTTGGCGCCCGAATCGGGAACGGTCCGGTTCGGTCACGACCAAGTTCGTCGTCGTGCTTTTGCTGGTGGCGACGGCGGTGGTCGCGGCCCTGGTGACGATCGGCGGTTGGTCGCTGCTCAAGGGCGGCGGCGGGATGGGAATCGTCTGCGCGATCTACGCGATTCTCTACGCCTTCTTCGCCTTCCTGGTGGCGCGCTGGAACCGCGGCATCCTGCCGGTGGTGGCGGCGCTCTCGATGATCCTCGCGATCTTCTGCGCGGTCGGCGCCGAAAGCTGGTTCAACCGCGACCGCGCCGGCTTCGACGAGGCCGTCCTCCCCTCCTCGCTGGTCGGCCTGCTGGTGATCGTCCTCGGCCTCCTGCAGATCGTCCTAATTGCGGCCTCGCTCTACGCCTTCAACCAGGAGTGGCACGTGGAGGAGGAGCGCCCGATCGGTTCCGGTGAGGACTACGGCGCGGGCGCCTCGGGCCATCCGCAGCCTGCCTGAGCCGCGCTTTATCGTTCGGGTCGAGCCGGAGTGGCGGAATTGGCATACGCGATCGACTCAAAATCGATTGCCCTTGCGGGCTTGTGGGTTCGAATCCCACCTCCGGCATAAGTGAACGCGGCTAACGGGGAGCTGCTTTGGGAACCGTCGGCCGAGCTGGTCGAGCGCTCGCGGCTGGCCGAGTTCATGCGCTGGCTGGAGTCCGAGCGGGAGCTCTCGTTCGGCGGCTACGGCGAGCTCTGGCAGTGGTCGGTCGACGACCTCGACGCGTTCTGGGATGCGATCTGGGACTTCTTCGGGGTTCAGGCCGACGGCGAGCGCGGTGCGGTGCTGGAGAGCCGCGAGATGCCCGGCGCGCGCTGGTTCCCCGGCACGCGGCTGAACTACGCCGAGCATGTCTTCGCCGACAAAGACGACGGGGCGGTGGCGATCCTCCACGCATCGGAGCTGCGCGAGCTGGATGAGCTGACCTGGGGCGAGCTGCGGCAGCAGGTCGCCGCCACCGCTGCGGGCTTGCGGGCGCTCGGGGTCGAGCGGGGCGACCGGGTTGTCGCCTACCTGCCGAACATCCCGGAGGCGATCGTCGCCTTTCTCGCCGCCGCCTCGATCGGCGCCGTCTGGTCGAGCTGCTCGCCGGACTTCGGCCCCGCCAGCGTCATCGACCGCTTCGCCCAGATCGAGCCGAAGGTCCTCTTCGCCGTCGACGGCTATCGCTACGGCGGCAAGGACTTCGACCGCCGCGACGTCGTCGCCCAGCTGCAGGAGGCGATGCCGAGCTTGCGGCAGACCGTCGTCCTCCCCTACCTCGACGCCGATCCCGACCTCTCCCCCCTGCGCGAGGCGGTCCGCTGGGAGGAGCTGCTGAGCGGCGGAGAGGGGGCCGCGCTGGAGTTCGATCGCGTCCCCTTTGACCACCCGCTCTGGGTCCTCTACTCCTCCGGCACCACCGGGCTGCCGAAGGCGATCGTCCAGGGACAGGGGGGGATCCTGCTCGAGCACCTGAAGAAGCTGAACCTCCACGTCGACGCCCACCCCGGCGACCGCCTCTTCTGGTTCACGACGACGGGCTGGATGATGTGGAACTTCCTCGTCTCCGGGCTGCTGACCAAGGCCGCGATCGTTCTTTACGACGGCAACCCCGGACATCCCGACATGACTGTGCTCTGGGACCTGGCAGAGCGGGCCGGGGTGACGATGTTCGGCACCAGCGCCGCCTACATCGGCGCCTGCATGAAGGCGGGGGTCGAGCCGGGATCGGAGCGGGACCTCAGCGCCCTGAAGGCGATCGGCTCGACCGGCTCCCCCCTCTCGCCCGAGGGCTTCGACTGGATCTACGAGCACGTCGGCGCCGACACCTGGCTCTTCTCGACCAGTGGCGGCACCGACCTCTGCACCGCCTTCGTCGGCGGCGTCGCGACCCTGCCGGTCTACCGCGGGGAGCTGCAGGCGCGGGCGCTGGGGGCGGCGGTCGAGGCCTGGAACGAGGACGGCGAGCCGGTGGTCGAGGAGGTCGGCGAGCTGGTGGTGACCGAGCCGATGCCGAGCATGCCGCTCTACTTCTGGGGCGACGAGGACGGCGCCCGCTACCGCGAGAGCTACTTCGAGATGTTCCCCGGCACCTGGCGCCACGGCGACTGGCTGGAAATGACCCGGCGCGGGACGGCGGTCATCTACGGCCGCTCGGACTCGACGATCAACCGCGGCGGCATCCGCATGGGGACCGCGGAGATCTACCGGGCGGTGCTGGGGATCGAGGAGATCGTCGACGCCCTCGTCGTCGACCTGCCACGGCCGGGGACCGACGGTTGGATGCCGCTGTTCGTGGTGATGCGCGAGGGCGCCGAGGTCGGCGAGAAGCTGCCCAGAGAGATCGCCCGCCGCGTGCGCGAGCAGTGCTCGCCCCGCCACGTCCCAGACGAGGTTTTCAAGATTGACGAGGTGCCGCGGACCTTGAGCGGCAAGGTGCTCGAGGTGCCGGTGAAGAAGATCCTGATGGGGACGCCGGTGGAGAAGGCGGCAAGCCGAGACTCGCTGGCGAACCCGGCCGCGCTCGACTACTTCGTCGAGATGGCCAAGCGGCTCGACTGATCGAGCCGCGCCGCCACCGTGCGCAGCACCGCGAGCACGTGCTCGGGTTCGTAGCGCACCTGCTCGTGCGTGAAGCGGAGCTGGGTTAGGCCGGCGGCGGTGTGAGCCTGGTCGCGGAGCCGGTCCCGAGCCTGCTCGGCCGGCGTGCGGTGGTAGCGCAGCCCATCGGTCTCGACGACAAGGCCGAGATCCGGCCAGTAGAAGTCGACTTCGAACCCGCTCACCCACCGGCCGGTGAACGGGACGGGCAGGCCGGCCTTCTGCGCGAGCGGAAGGAAGCGTCGTTCCAGCTCCTCCTTGGTGAGGCGAAAGGTGCGGCGGTCGAGGATGTGGCGGAGGAGGGCGACTCCCTTCTGACCGGGCCGCTCCTCGAGCGCCCGACGCAGCTGGGGCGGATTGACGAGGTTGTATTTGTCAGCCTCGTTGATCATGCGCTCAACGCCGCGGCGGTCAAGCCGGGGCGTGAGGTCGAGCAGGGTCTGGACCACAGTCGTGGCCGGGATGCCGAACTCGACCGTGAGGTCGCGCTGAAGCAGCGCGGGTCTCTGGTGAATCTGTAGGCCGGGGCGACGCCGGCGGGAGAGGCTGGGTAGGGAAAGCTCAACCACATCGCGCATCTCGGTCCCGATTCGCCAAAGCGCAGCCGCACTGGAGTGGCTGAGAACTCCGCCATCGCAAGCTAGGACCGCGGCCATCCAGCGACCGTGATCGGTGACATTGGGCCGGCCTACCGCATAGACGCCCCGATGCAGCGGATGCAGCCGTCCCGTCCTGATGCGGTGGTCGATCGCTTGTCGGGTATACCCAACCTTGCGTAGCTGGTCGCTCGTTATGACCGCGTGCTGATTTCGGGCCAAATCCCACGCCTCCCGCGCCATGCGGACCCTCTCGCTGCGCAAATCATCCGACGACTGGAGAGTTAACCTCGCCATAGCGATGTTAAGTCGCCAATGGCGGAAGCCTCTCCCCCCTACCCAGCCTGTTTTTGATGCAGCGAGCGCTTTAGACCATGCCGAGGCCGCCGCTTACGCCGAGCGTCTCGCCCGTTACGTAGCCGGCGTCGTCGGAGGCGAGGAAGGCGACAGCGGCCGCTACCTCGTCCGGTTGGCCTAGACGGCCCATCTGGGTGGACGACTTCATCGTCTCTATGACTTTTTCGCCGATCTCGCCGAACTCCTTGGCGCCCATCAGGAGAGGGGTCTCGATCGGGCCGGGGGCGATTGCGTTGGCGATGACGCCGTAGCGGGCGGCCTCGCGGGCTATTGCCTTGGTGAAGCCGATGACGCCGGCCTTGGCGGCGCTGTAGGCGGCCGAACCCTTGGAGCCGACGCGGCCCGCCTCCGAGGAGATGTTGACGATGCGGCCGTAGCCGCGCTCCTGCATCCCGGGCAGCGCCGCGTGGGTGCAGTTCATGACGCCGCCGAGGTTGATGTCCAGCACCTGTTGCCACTGCTCCTGGTTGACGTAGACGAAGAAGCCGAAGTTGTCCATGCCGGCGTTGTTGACGAGGACGTCCGGCTCGCCGACGGCGGCGACGGCGGCGCGGGCCGCCTCGAGGTCGGTGACGTCGAGCTCGACCGCGTGGCCGGCGATCTCGGCGGCGACCCTCTCCGCGCCCTCGATGTTGAGGTCGCCGACCCAGACCTCGGCGCCCTCGGCCGAAAGCCGAGCGGCGGTTGCGGCGCCGATTCCGCTCGCTCCGCCGGTCACCAGCGCCTTGCGTCCCTCAAGCCTCATGAGGGCGGGAGCATAAGTGAAGGTCACTTAGACTGCGCGACCTTGACCCCTGGCAGCGAACCGATCCCGATCATCGGCGGCACCGGCGCCCTCGGTGCCGGCCTGGCGCGACGCTGGGCGAAGGCGGGAGTCCCAGTCGTGCTCGGTTCCCGCTCAGCCGAGCGGGCAGAGGAGGCGGCGGCGAAGATCCGCTCGGCCATCCCCGACGCCGACATCACCGGTCTGGAGAACGCCGAGGCCGCGACCAAGGGCGAGGTCGTCTTCCTCACGGTCCCCTTTCGCGCCCAGTCGGAGAACCTCAACAACCTGCGCGAGGCGCTGCAGCCGGGCCAGATCCTCGTCGACTGCACCGTCCCTCTCGCCGCCGCGGTCAGCGGCAAGGCCACCCGATCTCTCGGCGTCTGGCAAGGCTCCGCCGCCCAGCAGGCGCAGGAGATGGTCCCCGAGGGCGTCACCGTCGTCTCCGCCCTGCACACCGTCGGCGCTCCGACCCTCGCCGACCTTGACGCCGAGCTGGGCGAGGACATCCTCGTCTGCGGCGATAAAAAGGTCCACAAGGCCCGCGTCGCCCGGCTGATCGAGCTGATCCCGGGCCTCCGCGCGGTCAACGCCGGCGCCCTGGAGATGGCGCGGATCGTCGAGCAGCTGACGCCGATGCTGATCTCGGTCAACACCCGCTACAAAGTGCACGCCGGAATCCGCCTCACCGGCCTCCCCGACGGCGACCACTGGTCCTAGCGCCGATGCGCGTCGCGCTCCTCGCCGGCGGCACCGGCGGCGCCAAACTCGCCGCCGGGATGCAGGAGGAGCTGGGCTCCGACCTGGCGGTGATCGCCAACACCGGCGACGACATCGAGGCCCTCGGCGTCCACGTCTCCCCCGACCCCGACCTCGTCACCTACTGGCTCACCGGCGAGATCGACGCCGAGCGCGGTTGGGGCATCCGCGACGACACCTTCACCGCCTTCGAGCGCCTCAAACAGCTCGGCGCCCCCAGCTGGTTCGGCCTCTCCGACCGCGACCTCGCCGCCTGTCTCTACCGGCGCCAGTTCCTCGACGACGGCGGCCGCCCAACCGACGCCCAGGCGCAGATCGCCCGAGGCCTAGGGGTCGAGGCGAGGGTGCTGCCGATGACCGACACCCCGGTCCGCACGCAGGTGATCACTCCCGCAGGCAAGCGCGCCCTGCAGGAGTACCTGATCCTCGACGGCGGCCAGCCGCCGGTCGAAGGCGTCCAGCTGGAGGGGATCGAGGCGGCGGAGCCGACGCCGGAGGTGCTGGAGGCGGTCGCCGAAGCCGAGGCGATCATCCTCGGGCCCTCCAACCCGGTGATCAGCATCGGCCCGATCCTCGCGATCCCCGGGATGCGGGAGGCGATCGCCGCCTCCCCCGCCCCCGTCGTCGCGGTCAGCCCCTACGTCGCCGGCGCCGTCGTCAAGGGCCCGACTGACCGCTTCATGGAAGGGATCGGGCGCCCGACCACCGCCGCCGGCGTCGCCTCCCTGTACGCGGGGCTGATCGACGCAATGGTCGTCGACGAGGGCGACCCGGACCCGCCGCCGGCGGAGATCGAGACGCTGGCAACGCCGACGCTGATGGAGGACGCCGCGGGGCGCGTGCGCCTCGCCCGGACCGTGCTCGACTACGCCGCTACGCTCATCGCCTCACCTTGAACGCCACTGCCGTCCTACCCGTCAAGCGCCTTGGCGCGGCGAAGCAACGCCTCGCCGCCGGACTCGACGGCGAACGCAGGCGCGAGCTGGCGGGGGCGATGGTGGCCGACGTATTGGAGGCGATCGGGAAAGCACGCGGCATCGACCGCCTGATCGTCGTCACCGGCGACCCGGTCGCGCAGGAGCTCGCGGCGGAAGCCGGCGCCGAGGTCGTCCCCGATCCCGAAGACGCCGGGCACGTCGAGGCCGCCCAGGCGGGGATCGCCCGGGCGGAAGTCGAGGGCGCCGAGCGCGTCGTCCTCCTCGCCGGCGACTGCCCGCTGCTCGACCCGCGGGAGCTCGACCGGCTCCTCACCGGCGTCCCGGAGCGCTACGTCGGCATCGTCCCCGACCGCCACGGCACCGGCACCAACGCGCTCCTGCTCAGCCCGCCCAACGCGATCGTCCCGGCCTTCGGCGAGGGCAGCCGCGACCGCCACACCGAGTCCGCACGCGCGGCCGGCATCCCCTTCGGCGTCGAGAGCCTCCCCTCGATCGAACTCGACCTCGACACCCCAGCCGACGTCATCGCCCTCACCCGCGAACTGGCAAAGAACCCGAAGCGCGCCCGCCGCACCGCCAAAGCCCTCGGAATATGACCGAGCTTCGGGTCCTCCCCATCGAGGGGCTGCCCGAGGTG
Source organism: Solirubrobacterales bacterium (assembly GCA_035266025.1). GTDB lineage: Bacteria > Actinomycetota > Thermoleophilia > Solirubrobacterales > 70-9 > VAYN01. The sequence goes on along the minus strand of DATFOB010000036.1, from coordinate 27,238 downwards.
ACGGAGGGCATGAAGCTCGGCGAACTGATCTCCAAGCGCGCCGACCTGGAACCCGGCGACATCGTCGTCATCTCCCAGAAGATCGTCTCCAAGGCCGAGGGACAGGTGCGCCACCTACGGGACGTGCAGCCGTCCGAGAAAGCAACGGAGCTAGCAAAGAAGCTGGGTAAGGAGGCGGAGCTCGTGGAGCTGATCCTCTCCGAGAGCCGCGAGGTGCTTCGCGAGGACCGGGTCCTGATCACCGAAACCCACCACGGCTTCGTCTGCGCGAATGCCGGCATCGACAGCTCGAACCTCCCCGAGAACGACACCGTCTGCCTCCTACCGCTCGAACCCGACACCTCCGCCCGAACCATCCGCACCGAACTCCAAACCGCGATCGAGGACCCGGGGGTGGGGGTCGCCGGACCCTCCCCGCTGTTGTCCGCCGACCCCCACCCCCGGGTCCTCCCTCCCGCCGTGGTAATCGCAGACAGCTTCGGCCGAGCCTGGCGCCTGGGCCAAGCCGAGGTAGCAATCGGCTGCGCCGGTCTCGCACCCTTGGACGACTGGCGCGGCCGCACTGACTCGAGCGGCCGCGAGCTACAAGCGACCGCGATCGCAATAGCCGACGAGGTAGCCGCCGCGGCCGACCTGGTCAGGACCAAGGACTCGAACACCCCCGCCGCGATCGTCCGCGGCCTCGACCGCTACGTAGTAGCGGAGGACGGCGCCGGCGCCGCCGCCCTCCACCGCCCCCCCGGCGAAGACCTCTTCAGATGAGCCCAGAGCCCGCTATGCGGCGTCCTGGTCACCCAAATAGCGCTGCTATTCGGGCTCCCTGCGTCCTTGCCTAGCGAACTCTGGATCTCATCTGTCCCGATCCTTGTCGACCGTGTCCTTGACCTTGTCGGACACCTTCTCCGCTCCGTCCTTGACGGCGCCGGTCGCTCTGTCGACCTTTCCTTCGCGCTTGAGGTCGTCATCGCCGGTAAGACTCCCGGCGGCCTCCTTCACGCGTCCCTTGGCGTCGTCCTTGTTGCGGATCTCGTCGCTCATCTGCATCCCTTCCTGGCTCAGTTGGTTGCAGTTCACCTACCCGAACCGGCGATGCTGGGAACCGCATAGCTCTCGACGATCTCGTACAGCGTCGTCCGCTGTGCAGGTTTCCGCCCCGCCGCGCGGGCGGCGGCGATCAGCTGCTCGGGCTCGAGCCGCACCCCGTGCTGGGAGCCGGCCATGCGGGAGATGTTCTCCTCCATCAGGGTGCCGCCGAGGTCGTTGACCCCCCAGCGCAGCGCCTCGGTCGCCCCCTCAAGGCCCATCTTCACCCAGCTGGCTTGCAGGTTCGGGATCGTCCGCCCGAGGGCGAGGCGGAAGGCGGCGGTGTGCTTGAGGTTCTCCTCCATCGGGATCTCCTCGATCCCATGGGTGCGACCGAGCATCGTGTTGAAGGGGATGAAGCTGAGCGGGACGAACTCGGTGATGCCGCCGGTCCGTTCCTGCAGAGCGCGGATGACGCGCATGTGGCGGGCCAGCTCGCGAGGCTCCTCGATGTGGCCGAACATCACGGTCGAGGTCGAGCGCAGGCCGGCGCGATGGGAGGCTTCGATGATCTCGACCCAGCGGTCGGCCGGAAGCTTGTTCGGCGAGATCCGCTGGCGGACGCCATCGTCGAGCACCTCGGCCGCGGTCCCCGGCGTCGAGCCGAGGCCGCACCCAAGCAGGTACTCGAAGACCTCCCCCGGCTCCTTCCCGGAGCGCTCGCAGGCCCAGTTGATCTCCATCGGCGAGTAAGCGTGCAGGTGCAACTGCGGCGCCGTCTCCTTCGCCAACCGCAGCCAGCGCCCGTACTCCTCCAGGGTCAGGTCGGGATGGATACCGCCCTGCATGCAAAGCTCGGTCGCGCCGAAGGCGACCGCGTCGTCGATCCGAGCCGCGAAGTCCGACTCACTCACTTCATACGCATCCGGCGAGCGCTTCCCCTGCCCGAATCCGCAAAAGGCGCAACCGACGACGCAGACGTTGGTGAAGTTGATGTTGCGGTTGACGACGAAGGTGACCGTGTCCCCGGCCAACTCCGCCCGCAGCTCATCCGCAGCAACCCGCATCTCCTCTATGACCTCGGGCCGGGTCTCGGCGAAGAGAGCAGTCAGCTCGTCCTCCGAAAGCTCCTGCCCATCGCGTCCCTTCGCAATCGCCGTCCCAGCGAGGTCCGGCGCAATGACCTCGTCGGACTTCCGCCCTGAGCCCTTCCGCGGAATGAAGCTCCAGTACTTCAGCTTGATCACATCAAGGACCCCCTGCTCCATCCACTCGGGGTCCATGTACTGCGGGTAGACGCACAACCGCTCCGTCAGCGCAAACCCCTTCGGCGCCAGCTCCTTGCGCACCTGGTGCGGCGACGGGAACGGCTCCTCAGGCGAGATGTGATCCCCATTCGCACTTAGGCCGCCCAGGTCCGTGGCACCAGCCTCAACAAGCTCCGGCCAGAACTCCGACAAATTCGGCGGCACCTGAACCCCCACACCAGGCATCAACCGCTTGCACTCCGAAATCAGTAGCTCGATCTCGTCGATACCCACAGGACTCGCCCAGTCCGGCAGGGAGGACGGGGGTACCTCCTCCAGACCCTGTACATGAGCCATAGGCGAGATGTGTCTGGAGGGGGTACCCCCGTCCTCCCCCCACCGCTCACGCGAAGCCACATCCGCAATCTCGGCAACCTCAGCCCCGTAGTAGCGCGGGTGCGGGACGAAGTTCTGGAGGATGATCTCTTGGATGTGGCCGTGGCGAGCATGACTTGCGGCCAGAGCCTCAAGTGCTTCGATGCGCTCTTCGGGGGTCTCGCCGATGCCTACGAGGATCCCGGTCGTGAAGGGAATCTTCAGCTCGCCCGCGGCTTCGATCATCGCGAGGCGTGGTGCGGGGTGCTTGGTCGGGCTGCCCGCGTGGACCGTCTCCATCAGGCGCTCTGACGTCGACTCGAGCATCAGGCCCTGGGATGCGGTGACCTCTCTGAGACGCGATAGGTCGCGCTTATCGAGGACGCCGAGGTTGGTGTGAGGCAGCATCCCGCGCTCCATGGCCCGTTCGCAAGCCCAGACGACGTAGCTGGTGAAGTCCTCGTGCCCCCAAAGTCTCAAGCGCTCGGCGACGACAGGATTCACCTCGGGGCGCTCGCCGGTGAGGACCAGAAGCTCCTTAGCGTTTCGTTTCAGCGCCTCGTCAAGCTGTCGTTCGACCTCCTCCGGCGCGTGGATGTGTGCCTGGTGGGTAGCGAAGGCGCAGTACTTGCAGTAGCACTGGCACGTACGGCTCAGCGAGAGAGTGAAGTTGCGGGAGAAGGTGACCCGGCGCACAGCGCCAAGCTACTGCACCCGCCAGGCCGGGCAGTCGCCCAAAGAAAAGGCGCCACCCTCCCGGGCGGCGCCTTGAAAGCTGCTTTGCCTTGCCGGTGCTTAGTCGGCGGGCTTGTCGCTGGTCGGGGTCGCCCGTTTCGGGACCGGCGGCCGCACGTGCTCCGGCGGTTCGGTCGGGGGCAGGCCACCCGGCTCGAGGATGAAGCGGTAGACGCCGGCGGCGGCCAGCGAGCCGAGGATTGGACCGACGAGGAATGGCCAGACGTCGCCCCAGCTGCTGCCGACGAGGGCGGGGCCGAACCAGCGGGCCGGGTTGAAGCCGGCGCCGTCGAGCGGACCGATGACCATGACGAGGAAGCCCAGGGTGGTACCAATCGCCAGCGGCGCCCACTCCTTGAAGCTCTTCTCCGAGTAAACGGCGGTGAGGATCACCAGGACCAGCACGAAGGTGCCGATCATCTCGACGATTGCGCCCGCGGTGTTGCCGGCAAGGAGACCGCTGACTTCGAGGGCGCCGTAGTTGGTGGCGCGGCCCTCGTCCTCGAGCAGAGCCTTCGTCAGCAGGGCGCCGAGCACACCACCGATGAGCTGGACCAGTATGTAGATGACCCCGTCGAGCGGTCGGATGCGGCGGATCACCATCGCCGCCAACGTGACGACGGGGTTGAAGTGCCCTCCACTGACCACCCCGAACATCACGATCAGCCCGAAGAGCAGGAAAGCGTGGACGAGTCCGATGACGGCGAAGTCAGACCCGAACTGCGCCTGGCCGCCGGTGGATACGAACAGCACCACGACGCTGGTGATGAAGAAGACCAGCAGCAACGTGCCGATCAGCTCAGCTAGATATGCGGCTAGACCTCTCTCCTGCACTCTTTCCTCCTCGATTTTCCCGTGATCAGGTAAGCGGCGGCAGTCTACCCAGATTTTCTCGATGGAATAGGTTCCGCCCAGATGAGACGGACTGTCGCGCTGCTGGCGGCCGTCCTCTTCCTTGCCGGCGCCGTCGGCTGCGGAGAGGACGGCGCAGAACCGGGCGTGCCGAGAGGCGCGACGGCTGCTGCGCTCAAAGAGGCGACGCTCGTGCTCGATTTCATCCCCAACGCCGTGCACAGCGGCATCTACTCGGCCCTCGCCCGCGGCTATTACCGGGACGCAGGGATCGACCTGAAGGTGCAGCCGCCCGGCGAATCGACCGATGCGCCGAAGCTGCTCGGTGCCGGCCGGGTCGAGTTCGCGATCCTCGACATCCACGACCTCGGAATCGCCCGCGAGCGCGGCATCGACCTCGTCGGCGTCGCTCCGATCGTCGAGCGCCCGCTGGCGGCGGTGATTGCTCGCGCGGACGGCCCGGTGCGTCGCCCCCGCGACCTGCAGGGGCACCGCGCCGGGGTCACCGGCCTCCCCTCCGACGAAGCCGTCGTCGATTCCGAGGTCGAAGCCGACGGCGGCGATCCCGCCGACGTCGAGAGGGTGACGATCGGCTTCACCGCCGTCCCCTCCCTCGCCGCCGGCAAGGTCGATGCCGCGACCGGCTTCTGGAACGCCGAGGGGGTCGCGCTGCGCCAGCAGGCCGTCCCGATCCGCGTCTTCAAGGTCGACCGCTTCGGCGCGCCACCGTATCCCGAGCTGATCCTGACCACCTCGCGAGAGACCCTCGAGGACGACCCCGACCTGGTCGAGGCGATGGTCCGCGCCACCCGCCGCGGCTACGCCTTCGCCGTCGCCAACCCGGCCCCGGCACTCGACGATCTCCTTGCCGCGGACCGCAGCCTCGACCGCGGCGATCAGGACGCACAGCTGTCGGCGCTGCTGCCGATCCTCCGCCCGCGGCCGTTTGACGAGGCGGTCCTCGACGAATGGGCGGAGTGGGACCTCGAGCACGGGCTGCTCGAAGAGCCCCTAAACGTCGAGCAGGCCTTTCGCCAGGTCGGGTAGTTCCCGCGCCATCCGGGAGCGCGGCACGACCTTGTCGATACCGGCGGCTTCAGCGGCTTCCCTGGTCGCCACGTCGACGTGCGAGTAGTAGCCGAGGACCGGCATCCCCAGCCCCACCAGCGCCTCCGGGTTCTCGACGTCGAGGTCGGCGACGATCAGGTCGACGCCATCCCAGGTGGTCTCCTCGATCGAAGGCGAAGAGACAACCTCGTGCCCGGCCGCGGTCAGGGTCTCCTGGACCTTGCTGCCGAGCATCAGGTCGACGGCGATGCTGAGGACGCGCGCCACAGGGACCTAGAGCGACCGGCGCTCGCGGAACTCTTCCCGCACGCTCTCCGGCCGGCCCCACATCTGCACAACCTCGGAGCGACCCTCGCGGACCTCGGCGACCCGCAGCTCGCCTGCAACCCCCTCGCCGTCGAGCTTCCCCAGAACACCGGCGACGGTCTCGGCGGCGGCGGCGTGGCCGAAGCTGTGGGCGACGAGCAGGCGCCAGTGCCAGCCGTCAGCATGGGGGTGCTGGTACACCTGCGCGTTGACCTGGCTCACCGCTACCGCGGTGTCGACGTAGTGGGACATGTCCTCGATCCGCATGTCGACCTCGAGGTCGGTCCAGTCGGGCGGGAGGGTGCCGAGGATTCGCTGGAAGTCGGTGGCGAGACTCACTGATGCGGAAGCGTAGCTGGAGGGAGCAGGGGTCGGGGGACCCTCTCCAGACACATCTCGCTATGGCTCGCTGTTGAGTGTCTGGCGAGGGTCCCCCGACCCCTGCCTCTAGCCGGTTGCCAGGTCGAACAGCAGGAAGGCGTTCAAGCCGATGATGAGGGCAGCTAGGACGCCGGCGAGGGCGCTCAGCCACTTCGGGTTGGCCAGGTCGCCCATCACCTTCTTGTCGGCTGCGATGAGGAGGAGTGGGACGAGGGCGAAGGGGATGCCGAAGGAGAGGACTACCTGGCTGCCGACCAAGGCGTCGGTGGGGTCGAGGCCGATGGCCAGCACGACCAGCGCCGGCGCCAGGGTGATCGCCCGGCGGAGGAAGAGGGGGATGCGGCGGCGGATGAAGCCCGCCATCACCACCTGCCCGGCCATCGTCCCGACCGAGGAAGAGGCGAAGCCGGAGGCGAGCAGGGCGATGCCGAAGACCGTAGCCGCTCGATCTGAGACGAGCGTCTGCAGCGCTTCGTAAGCGCCGTCGATCGTGTCGACCCCGGTCAGCCCGCTGGTGTGGAAGAGGGCCGCGGCGACGATCATCATCGAGAGGTTGACCAGGCCCGCCAGCGAGAGGGCGATGACGACGTCGACTTTCTCGAAGCCGAGGATGCGCTTCCTCTCTTCCGGGGTGCGGCCGACGATGCGCCGCTGGGTCAGGGCCGAGTGCAGGTAGACGACGTGCGGCATCACCGTCGCGCCGATGATCCCGGTCGCCAGCAGGATGCTCTCGGTGCCGGCGAAGCCGGGGGTGACGAGATGCTTGGCGATCTCGCCGCCGTCGGGGCTCGAGTCGAAGAGCTCGTAGACGAAGGAGGCGACGACCACCCCGACCAGGACCGAGATTCCGGCCTCGAGGCGGCGGAAGCCCATCCGTTGCAGCCCGAGGATCGTGAAGGCACCGATGCCGGCGATGATCCCGGCCGGGAAGAGCGGGATCCCGAAGAGGAGGTTGAGGCCGAGGGCGGCGCCGACGACCTCGGCGATGTCGGTCGCCATCGCCACCAGCTCGGCCTGCAGCCAAAGGCCGATCGAGGTGCGGCGGGAGAAGCGCTCGCGGCAGAGCTCGGCCAGGTTCTTACCCGTAGCGATCCCCAGCTTCGCCGACTGGGTCTGGACCAGCATCGCGATCAGGTTCGCCGCCAGCACGACCCAGAGCAGCAGGTAGCCGTACTGGGCACCGCCGGAGATGTTGGTGGCGAAGTTGCCGGGGTCGATGTAGGCGACGGCGGCGACGAAGGCCGGGCCGAGAAAAGGCCAGATCCGCCTAACGCCGTGCCGGTGGCCGTCGAGGGAGTGGCGGGCGGCTTCGGCGACCGCCGCCTCGCCGGGGAGGACGTCCTCGACGTCCGCCTCGCGGCCGCGGGAATCCTTAACCGTCAACGAGCTCCCCAGGTCGGCGGCAGCAGGTCGGGGCCGGGGATCGGGGTCCCGTGCGGGTCGTGGCGCGGTTCGCCCAGTTTCGCCGCGATCAGCTCCTCGAGCTCCTCGGAGATGTAGTGCTCGAGTACCTCTGCCTCCTCATGGACGCGGTCGTCCGGCATCCCCAGCGCCTCGGAGAGGTAAGCCTCGATCAGGCGGTGGTGGCGGATCACCTCGAGCGCCACCTTCTCCCCCGCCGGGGTCAGGCTCACCCCCTTGTACGGGAAGTACTCGACGAGGCCGAGGTCGCTGAGCCGTTTCAGCATCGAGGTCGCCGTCGCCGGGGTGACCCCAAGCCGGTGCGCAACCTCGCCGTTCAGCACCAGCCCCTCGCGCTCGCCGGCGATCGCATAGATCGCCTTCGCGTAGTCCTCGATCGCCTCGGTGCTGGGGTCGCGGCGGCTGCGCGCGCCCTCGCCCGCGGCCATCAGACGGCCACCAGGAGGCCGGTGAGGTAGAGGGCAGCGATCCCCGCCAGCATCCCCATCACGCTGATCGGATAGAGGAGGCGGCCGGCGGCGTCGCGCATCGCCGGCGAGATCTGCACGATCACCCGCACGATCGCCCCGACGCCGAGGCCGAAGAGGAAGGCACCGAGGCTGGGGTCGTAGGCGGCAGCGCCGATCCATGCACCGAGGATCGCCGGGGCGCCGGCGATCACGCCGAGCCCGAGCAAACGTCCGAAGGTCGGCCGGGCGCCGTCGCGCAGCGGCGCGACGATCGCCAGCCCCTCGGTGGTGTTGTGGATCGCGAAGCCGACGACGAGGAAGGCGCCGAGGGCGAGGGCGCCACCCGCGTAGGCGGAGCCGATCGCGAGACCCTCACCGAGGTTGTGGAGACCGATCCCGATCGCGATCAGGAGGGCGAGGTAGGCGGCGCCGGCACCCGCGCTTTTCTCCCGCTGCGAGCGCTGCGTCAGGTAGCCGTCGATTCCCGCCAGCGTCAGGTATGCGACGAGGCCGCCGAGGAAGACGAGGGTGGTGCCGCCGAAGGCCGCCGGCGCTTCGGCGGCGATCTCCAGGCCCTCGAGGCCGGCGTCGATCGCGAGGAAAGCGAGGAGGCCGACGGTGAAGGCAATCAGCGCCCCCATCCAACTGGGGCCGAGCCGCCGCAGGAAGGGCAGCCAGAGCATCCCGAGGCTGACCGGGATGACGCCGACGTAGATCCCGAGCAGCGCCATCAAGGCGAAGAAGTCGAGGTTCTCGTCGGGCGTTTCCGCCGCCACCGGGATCGAGGCTTCGACGGTGCCTCCGGCGGAGGTGAGGACGAAGATCTCGTAGCCCTCCCCTTCGATCCAGGGATAGTCGATCCGCAGCGTCGTCGAGCCGAGGCGGCCGATCTCCCGGCCGCCGTCGGCGAGGAAGGGTGCGTAGGCGTCGTTGACGGCGACCTGGGCGACTTCGACCGGGTCGGGCCCGTCGTTTCGCAGGGTCAGCTCGATCTCCCCCGGCCGCAGGACCGTGCGTTCGATCGAGACCTCTTCGACCGGCGGGCCGGTCCGCTCGCCGAGGCCGGGACCGCCGAGGAGGGCGAAGAGCGCGATCGCCGTCCCGATCAGGCCCAGCGGGATCAGCCCTAGGGCCCAGGCGGGCAGGCCGGCGGCGACCGGTCGCTCGGCGCGGGCGTTGGCCTCCATCAGGCCGGCCTCCCCTTGCCCCAGGGCAGCTCGCAGTACATCGAGGCCGCGGCCGCGGCGGTGAGCCGCGAGGGGTCGCCGACGCGGAAGAAGCCCGACCAGCCGAGCTCGGCGAACTCGCTGACGTGGGCGTGGAACATGTAGTCGCCGTCGTAGGGGAACTTCAGCTCGAGAATCCCTCGCTGCGCCTGCCCCTGGACAACGGTGTCGGTGAACTCGGTCGGCTGCAGCGAGGTCCCGGTCGGAAAGTAGTTGAAGAAGTTGCCGTGGATGTGGAACGAGTTGAGGACGTCGTACTCGAGCACGTTGACGAGGTAGATCCGCACCGGCTCCTCGCGGCCGACCCGGATCGGCTCGTCGACGTAGTGGAAGCCGACCGTGTTGACCGCGTAGACCTCGTTGGCGCGGTCGAAGTTGGTGTCGAAACCGTTCATCACCATCACCATCTCGTCGGCTTCCGGGCGCCCCTGCTTGGGGTCGATGATGAAGGCGCCGTAAAGGCCGCGGGCGATGTGGGCCGCCAGCGGGGCGACGTGGCAGTGATAGAGGTGGAGGCCGAAGGGCGAGGCGTCGAACTCGTAGGTGAAGCTCTCACCCGGATCGATCTGGCCGCCGCCGCGGTTGTCTCCGATCCCGGGCATGCCGTCCATCAGCGCCGAGTGGAGGCCGTGGAAGTGCATCGTGTGGGGGTGCTCGGAGGCGTTGAGGAAGCGGACACGCAGCAGCTCTCCCTCCCGCGCCCGCAGGGTCGGCCCGGGGACGCGGCCGTTGTAGGTCCAGGCCTCGTACTTGACCCCGGGCGCGACTTCGATCTCGCGGTCGTGGGCGACGATCTCCCATTCGCGCAGGACCCGGCCGCTGGCGAGACGGCGGGTGCGGCCGTAGTCGAAGTCGCGCAGCAGCTCGGTCGGGTGGAAGCCGTTGGCGTCGTGGTCGACGCTGCGGCCGGGGGCGAAGGTCGCATGGGGGAACTCGGCGTGGCCGGCGTGGGCCGGGCCAGGCTTCGGGTCGGCGATTGCGCTCTCGCCGCCACGGGTCAGGGCGAGGCCGGCGACGGCCGGCGCGGCGAGCGCGGCCCCGCCGAGGAGGCTTCTACGGCTTATGCCCTTCTTCGGTTCCACGACGGGCGATTTTGACACATCTAAAAATATATTTCGATACGTCTAAATTGGGGCGATCTGGGTGCCCCCTCCGTCACAAAATTGGGAGGTTCCTCCGGGGGCACCCAAATCGCCCGCTTGGGCCGCTTTCTAAACTCTTTGAGATGAGCGAGGCGTTGATTGAGCTAGATGCGCAGTACCGGCAGTTGCGGGAGGAGTGCGGGCTGGTCGAACGTGCCGGTCGGGGGCTGTTGATCGTCAGTGGCTCCGAGGCTGCTGAATACCTGCAGGGGCAGCTGACCAATGACGTCGAGGCGGTGGAGCCGGGAGATGGGGTCTATTCGGCGCTGCTCGATCGCAAGGGGCGGATGCAGGCGGATATGCGGGTGCTGCGGCCGGGCGAGGGGCCCGAGTTGTGGTTGGACCTCGAGCCGGCCGGGTTCGAGGCGGCTCGGCGGCATCTGCAGATGTACAAGATTGGGCGCGAGGTTGAGGTGCGCGACGCGAGTGAGGAGCGGTTGCTGCTGTCGCTGGTCGGGCCGCGGTCGGTTGAGGTGGCGGGCAGCGCGGCGCTGCCGGAGAACTCGTGCGAAGAGATTTCGCTTGCCGGGGTCGAGTGCCTGGCGATTGGCACTGGCTTCGGGATCGACCTGCTGGTTCCAACTGAGGAGCGGGAGCGGGTCGGCGAAGCGCTGCGTGGTGCCGGCGCGGTCGACGTCTCGGTCGAGGCGACGGAGATCGTTCGCATCGAGGCCGGTCGGCCCCGCTTTGGAGCCGAGATGGGGACGGAGACGATGCCGGCCGAGGCCGGGATCGTCGAGCAGGCCGTCAGCTTCACCAAGGGCTGCTACATCGGCCAGGAGACGGTCGCCCGCCTCCACTACAAGGGCAAGCCGAACCGGCACCTGCGGGGCCTGCGGTTCAGCTCCCCGGCGCAGGGCGGGGAAGGCCTGCGGCTGGGCGAAAAAGAGGTCGGAACGGTCGGCAGTGCGGCCGTCTCCCCCGCCCTCGGGCCGATCGGGCTGGCGATCCTGCGCCGCGAGGCGGAGCCGGGAACGACCCTCGCCGTAGGTGAAGATGGCGTTACGGCCGAAGTCGTCGCCCTCCCCTTCGGTTAAATTCAGCCCGCATGGGCCGAGGGAGAACGAGAGCGGTGGCGATCATCGGGTTGATCGGCACGACCGCGCTGCTGGCGGGGTGCGGCGAAGACCGCCACGCCAACGAGCAGCGGCCGAACGTTTCGACCCGGATCAGCGTCACGCTCAGCCCGAAAGAGGTGATCGTGCAGCCGCTGCAGATCGGGATCCGCGCCGAAGCGACGCAGGAGATCCCGCAGAACGAAAACGACCCTGAGCCGCCGATCAAGACGAAGAAGCCGCTCGACGTCACCATCGTCGTCGCCAACCAGACCCCGAGCGACGCGAAACTGAAGATCCGCGGCGCCACCGAAGAGGAAACGGACACCGTCTTCGCCCGCAGCCCCGGCAGCTTCCAGGTGGATCTGCCGGCGGGCACCTACACGATCAGCGCCGTGGGCCTGCCGGAGGCGCGGCCCGCCCACCTCAAGGTGGGCAAGTACCGCGCCTCCTCGCAGAACGACGTACTGCTGCCTTAACTACTCGTAACTAGCCGACGTGGAGCGGAAGCTGCCCGCCCTCGGCGCCCGCGGCGTCGACGAACCCGCGCATTGTGTAGCTGCCTGTGAGCGTGATCGGCAGGTGCCCGGTCATCGGATCGCCGCCGCACACAGCGCCACCAAAGCCGATTGTGCTGCGGGCTGTGAACTTGGCGCTGACTGTCGCTTCGACGTCGGGAATCATCCCCGCGGCCGCTCTGTTGTGGTAGATCCCGGCCGGAACCGGGCCCTGCGGGAACAGGTCATATGTGCACGTCGAGGCGTTCATCGCGTGCATGAACGCGTTGCCGTAGACGTGGATTTCGATCTGCTGCCCCGCGGGACAGTTGATCCAGGCGTGCATCCTTCCTGTCGCCCCCTGCTGTTCTGTGGTTCCGGGCCTGCTGAACCCGATCGTGTAGTCGCAGCCGTTGAGTGTGACTGTGACCGGTGTCGCGCCCCCCGGTTCGGAGGTGCAGCCGGCGTAATTGGGCCGGAATGTGACCGGGTCGGTGGGACCTTCGAGTGTCGTTTCCAGGTTCGACGTGGCACAGGAGACGGTCCTGATCGGACCGCCGCCGACGTCGAAGGTGACGCCGCCGAGCTGCTGGCCTGTGACGATCGACGGGAACCCAGCCGTTGTCAGGGCCCCTGTTTCGGCTTGGGCCGCCGGCGCGAACGCGGCGACCATGGCCGCCACCATCACGATCAGGCCGATTGCTTTGCGAACTCGAGTCATCTGACTCTCTCCCTTTTCTTCGGATTGCACCCGCGTGAACGGGTGAGACCTATTTGGGTCCGCCCCGATTCCTACCAGGATTCGCGCGGTTTGCTCAAAAAATCTTTCGTTTAAGCAATCGGCCTGTAGCTGTGGGTGACGAAGCCGCTGCAAGCGGCGTTTCAGATTGGGATTAGCGTCTGAACGGGTTGTCAGCATCGCCCCATGACCATCGTTCTCGCCGTTGCCGTCGTCCTCCTCGCCGCCGGGCTGATCTACCTCCTGGTCGATCGCCGGCCGCAGCCGGTGGAACAGCCCGACCTCGCCCCCGCGATCCAGGAAGCCACTTCGCAAGCCACCGCTCGAGCGCTGACCGAGGCGCTGCCGGGGTTTCTGCAGGCGCACAAGGAGGCGCGCGAGGTTGATGTCAAGACCGCCGAGGCGGCCCTCGACAAGCGCCAGGCGGAGATCAAGAGCCTGACCGAGCGGATCGCCGAAGGGCAGAAGAAGATCGAAGAGCAGGTGCAGCGGCGGGGAGAGACCGACCTTCGCACCCAGGCCATGCTCGAGCAGATGGGCCAGACGATCGGCAACCTCAACAGCGAGACCGCGGGCCTGAAGAAGGCGCTGCGCCAGCCGCAGACGCGCGGCCAATGGGGGGAGTTGCAGCTGCGCCGCTGCGTCGAGATCGCCGGGATGACCGAGCACGTTGACTTCGAGCTGCAGCAGACGCTGCGCACCGAAGACGGCAACCTGCGACCCGATGCCCGCTTCCTGTTGCCGGAGGGGCGCAGCTTCGTCGCCGACTCGAAGGTGCCGCTGGACGCCTTCCTCGACGCCCAGGAGAGCGAGGTCGAATCGGAGCGCCGAATCCACCTCGAGCGCCACGCCCGGCAGGCCCGAGAGCACGTGCGCAGCCTCAGCTCCAAGGACTACCAAGGGCAGTTCAACGCCGGCGAGATGCCGGACCTGGTCGTCTGCTTCATCCCCAACGAGCCGGCCCTGCACGCGGCCTTCGCCGCCGATCCCGCTCTCTTCGACTACGCCTTGGAGCGCAACGTCCTCCTCGTCAGCCCGACCTCGTTGATCGGTCTACTGCGGACGATGGAGCTGGGCTGGAGGCAGGAGCGGATGGTCGCCGAGGCGGCCGAGGTCGCCGAGGCGGCAAAGACGCTGCACGCCCGCTTCGGCAAATTCCTCGGCGATTTCGACAAGATCGGCCGCGGCCTGCGCACCGCCACCGGCGCCTACGACACGGCGGTCGGCTCGATGGAACGGCGGCTGCTGCCGCAACTGCGCAAAGTCGAGGGCCTCGGCGTCGCGCCCGGCAAGGAGATCGAGGCCCCCACGCCGGTCGAGGCGACGGTGCGCGAGATCACCGCCCCGGAGCTGCGCGACAAGGCCGCCTGACGCGGCGCATACCGGCGTCCTCCCTCGCTTGCGTGCGAAGCACGCGGCGCTCGGTGCGTCCTTGGTCTGCTTGGTCAGTCGGCCTTGTCGTAGGATTCGGCGCCCCTAGAGAGACGACCCGCGGAGGAGCCGAGTCTTGGCCGTTGACACGAGTGCAGTTGCGAAGTTGGACGTCGAGCCCGGCACGCTGCCGGAGACGATGGCGGCGTGGGTGATCCGCCAGGAGCGCGAGGGCGAGCCCAAAGACGCGTTCCAGCTCGAGCAGATCGAGGTTCCCGAGCCCGGCGCCTTCGAGGTGATCGTGCGGGTGATGGCTGCCGGCGTCAACTTCAACAACGTCTGGGCCTCGCTCGGCAAACCGGTCTCGATCTTCGGCTATGGAGACCATCCGGAGTTCGGCCACCACATCGGCGGCTCGGATGCCTCCGGCGTGGTCTGGAAAGTCGGCGAGGGCGTGACCCGCTGGAAAGTCGGCGACGAGGTCGTGATCCACTGCAACCAGGCCTCCTACGAGGACGTCGAGGTCCACGGTCTCGATCCGATGGCGGCGCCGAGCCAGCGGATCTGGGGCTACGAGACGACCTGGGGCTCCTTCGCCCAGTTCACCAAAGTCCAGGCGCAGCAGCTGCTGCCGAAGCCGCGCAACCTCTCCTGGGTCGACTCCTCCTCCTACGGCCTCACCTACTTCACCGCCTACCGGATGCTGATGGACCAGTGCAAGCTGCAGGCCGGCCACAACGTCCTCATCTGGGGCGCCGCCGGCGGCCTCGGGGTCTTCGCCGTGCAGCTCTGCAAAGCCGCCGGTGCCAACGCGGTCGGCGTCGTCTCCTCCGACGAGAAGGGCGAGCTGATCAAGAAACTCGGCGCCGTCGACTACGTCAACCGCAACGAGTTCCGCGAGATGATGCGGACCGACGACAACCTCACCGACCCCGCCGCCGACAAGGAGCGCTTCAAGGGCTCCCGCGCCTTCGCCAAGCGGGTCAAGGAGATCCTCGGCGACGCCCCCGACATCGTCTTCGAGCACGTTGGCCGCGCCACCTTCCCGACCTCGGTCTTCACCGTCAAGCCGTTCGGCAAGGTCGTCATCTGCGGCGCCACCTCCGGCTACCAGCTCGACTTCGACGTTCGCTACCTGTGGATGAAGCAGAAGCAGATCATCGGCTCCCACTTCGCCAACGCGTATGAGTGCATGCGGGCGAACCAGCTGATGGCCGAGGGCAAGGTGCGGCCGGTGCTCTCCGACACGATGGGCTTCGAGGGCGTCCCCCACGCCCACCAGCTGATGCACGAAAACAAGCACTTGGGCA
This sequence comes from Solirubrobacterales bacterium, assembly GCA_035266025.1. Classification (GTDB taxonomy): domain Bacteria; phylum Actinomycetota; class Thermoleophilia; order Solirubrobacterales; family 70-9; genus VAYN01. The sequence goes on along the minus strand of DATFOB010000036.1, from coordinate 12,040 downwards.
AGACCGCGATCCTCGTCGGCGCCGAGTCCGAGGACGAGGGCAAGCATGAGGACGGCCCCGGCGCGATCAGGGCCGAGGTCGGCGCGTGATCGCCGCGAGCCCGCGACTGGAAAGGCGAATCTGATGGCAGAGGTCTGCACCCTCGACTGGCACATCTCCCCCTTTCGGGCCGACCGCTTCCTCGATCTCTGGGAACCGTCCGCGGCCAAGGCGCCGGCCTACGGCGCCAAGAGCTGGTCGCTGACCCGCTCCACCGATGACCCGCTCGCCTTCCGCCAGACGATGGTCTGGGAGAAACGCTCGGACTTCGAACGCTACTGGTACTCGGAGGAGATCGAGCAGGCCCGGGCGGCGATCATCGACCTCTACGACATCCCGCTGCTGCCCGCCTGGCACATCCTCGTCGCCGCCGAGTAGCTGCCGGCGGAGCCGGCGTTTACGCCCGCTCCAGCGGGGCCATCGTCAGCCCCGCCCCCTCTAGCTGCTCCCAGTAGTGCTCCGCGGGCTCGCGCGGGCCCGACCAGACGATCGCTTGGCCGCCGTTGTGGATCGTGTCGGCAATTTGGTAGCCCTGGTCGAGGGAGACGCCGGGGAGCACCTGCGCCAGCGTCTGCGCGACATGATCGAAGGTGTTGTGGTTGTCGTTGCGGACGATCACCCGCCAGTTGCCCCCGAGGCCGGAGTCGGGCCCTGCGGTCCTGGGGCGCTCGATCGTGCTCGTCGACATCGTGGGAATTATGCCCCCGACAATGGCAAGGCGGAGCGGCCGGAGACTAAAACGGGCTCGGGACGCGGACGACGACGTCGTCAACACTGGCAACGATGCCGTTGCCGTTCTTGACCGTGCCCACGATCACCGTCGAGTTGCGCCCGGTGAGATCGCCGGCAGCGTCATCGCCGGCTTCGCCGACGAGCGTCTTGCCCACGTAGGCGAAGAGGCGCGCCTGTCCCTTTTCCGGGCCGCTAGTGACGTTCACGGCACGCAGCCGCAGCACATTTGCTTCGTTGATCCCCATGACGGCTTTCTCGTTCTTGGCGATCGCCAGGTAGTTCGGGTCCTCCCCGCCGATCTTGATCAGCTGCGCCTTTTTCTGGCGCGGGAAGACGAGGAGCTGGTACTTGAAGCCGCCACCCGCCCGCAGCTCGAGGCCGAGGAAGGCCTTGCGCTGGAGCTCGACGGGGGTCCCGCTGAGCAACCGCTCGGTAGCGGCGATCTCAAGGTCCCGCCCAAGCACCGGCGTGCGGAAGGAGCAGGCCGCGGTTTTTTTACCCAGCGTGATCCGCATCGCACCGTTGGCGCCGGCGCGGGCGCAGTTGGCGCCGGAGAGCTTGACCAGCTGGCTGCGCTGCGCGAGCGTCTCCATGCTGTTGCGGTAGATCCCGATCATCGCCGCCCCGGCGACCGCGCAGGCGAGCACGCCGACGGCGAGCGCGGCGAGAAGGGTGGCTGCAAATCGGCGCTTCACGATTCGCCAGCCTAAACACAGGCGCAGCCGAAAGATGCGGCTGGGGCGGCCGTGAAATGCGGCGTTCGTCCTTTTCCTGACATATGCCCGGAAAAGGACGAACGCCGAAAGGCAAATATCATTGCGGTATGAGCGACCACCGACTTCCCCAGCCTGACCGCCCGTGGGTGATGCGCACCTACGCCGGCCACTCCGACGCCCGCCGCTCCAACGAGCTTTATCGCAAGAACCTGGCCAAGGGTCAGACGGGGCTCTCGGTGGCCTTCGACCTGCCGACGCAGACGGGCTACGACCCCGACCACGTCCTCGCCCGCGGCGAGGTCGGCAAGGTCGGCGTCTCCGTCGCCCACAAGGGCGACATGCACCAGCTCTTCGACGGCATCCCGCTGGACGAGATGAACACCTCGATGACGATCAACGCGACCGCGGCCTGGTTGCTCGGCCTCTACGCGACGGTCGCCGAGGAGAACGGGGTCGACCGCTCCCAGCTCAAAGGGACGACGCAGAACGACATCATCAAGGAGTACCTCTCGCGCGGGACCTACGCCTTCCCGCCGGAGCCCTCGATGCGGCTGATCGCCGACATGGTCGCCTTCAGCGTCAACGAGGTGCCGAGCTGGAACCCGACCAACATCTGCAGCTACCACCTGCAGGAGGCCGGGGCGACGCCGGTACAGGAGATCGCCTATGCGCTCTCGACGGGAATTGCCGTCCTAGACGAGGTGAAAGCGCGCGGCCAGGTCGCCGACGAGGACTTCCCCAAGGTCTTCGGCCGGATCTCCTTCTTCGTCAACGCCGGCATCCGCCTGGTCGAGGAGATCGCGAAGCTGCGGACGATGAGCGCGCTCTGGCAGCAGATCGGCCGCGAGCGCTACGGCGTCACCGACGAGAAGATGCTGCGCTTCCGCTACGGCGTCCAGGTCAACAGCCTCGGCCTGACCGAGGCCCAGCCGGAGAACAACATCCAGCGGATTGTGCTGGAGGCGCTGGCGGTGACGCTCAGCCGCGATGCCCGGGCGCGGGCGATCCAACTGCCGGCCTGGAACGAGGCGATGGGCCTCCCCCGCCCCTGGGACCAGCAGTGGAGCCTGCGGATCCAGCAGGTGCTGGCCAACGAGACCGACCTACTCGAGTACCCCGACATCTTCGAGGGCTCGGTCGTCATGGACGGGCTGGTCGCCGAGCTGACCGAGGGAGCGCGGGCGGAGATGGCCGTGGTCGAGGAGCACGGCGGCGCCGTCAAGGCCGTCCCCTACATGAAGGCCCGCCTGGTCGAGAGCCATCGCGAGCGGGTGGCGCGGATCGAGGCCGGCGAGCAGAAGGTGATCGGCCAGAACAGCTTCACCGAGACCGAGGACTCGCCGCTGACGGCTGGCGCCGACGGCGGCATCCTCACCCCCGACCCCGAGGTCGAGCGCGAACGGGTCGAGGCGCTGGCGGAGTGGAAGGCCGGGCGCGACGAGGACCCGGTCAAGGCCGCCCTCGAGGACCTCGCCAAGGCCGCCGCGGACGACAGCGTCAACATCATGCCGGCGACGATCGCCGCCGCGAAGGCGGGTGCGACCACCGGCGAGTGGGCCCACACGATGCGCGAGGTCTTCGGCCCCTATCGCGCCCCGACCGGCGTCGACGGCGCCTCGGCCCCCGGAGAGCGCGAGCAGATGGAGGAGATCCGGCGCCAAGTCGACGCGACCTCGGAGAAGATCGGTCACCGGATCAAGATCCTGGTCGGCAAGCCCGGCCTCGACGGCCACTCCAACGGCGCCGAGCAGGTGGCGCTGCGGGCCCGCGACGTCGGCATGGAGGTGATCTACCAGGGGATCCGCCTCACCCCCGAGGAGATCGCCGAGTCCGCCGTGCAGGAGGACGTCGACGTGGTCGGCCTCTCGATCCTCTCCGGCTCCCACCTGGAGCTGATCCCCGAGGTCGTGCGGCTCCTGCGGTCCGAAGGCCTGGAGGTGCCGGTGGTCGTCGGCGGGATCATCCCCGTGGCCGACGCCGCGCGCCTGCGCGAGGCCGGGGTCGCCGGCGTCTACACGCCGAAGGACTTCGACGTCAACAAGATCATGGGCGAGATCGTCGAGCTCGTCGGCCAGCGTACCGGGGCCGGCGCCGCCGCCTGAGAGACCTCCGAATCACAGTCCGAGCAGGCGCCGCCAGCGACCGATCCCGCCCCGCCTGCTGGCCGCCGCGTGGAGATCGCCTTTGCCGGCGGTCTGAAACTCCTTCGGAGAAGGCCAAGTCGAGCGCCCAGGTCCGAAGCTGGTCCGCCATGGCAGGTAGCACCTGCGGGCGGTCGCGATCTGCCAGATAAAAACAAAAACAAAAAGCCTATTTACAGGGTAAATTCAAGGATCTGCTATTGCGTGGCATTAATCACGCTAGGCAATCACAGACGCTGCCGGCGTAGTCTGCACAGCGCCGACCGCCGGAGCGCGCGACAATGGAGCGATGAGCGAGCTGAACGGGGACCGGACCGCCTGGCTGCGGTGCTACCGCTGCTGGTCCCAGAACCTCGAGATCCAGATCCACTACGACGCGATCCGCCGTGTCGACCCCGAGTCGGGGGCACTGGCCGACGGCGTCGACGAGGTGCAGGAATCGGTCGTCCAGTGCCTCGACTGCATGCACGACCAGCCCCACCTCAGCTTCGAAGGCGACCGCGTGGTCCCGACCGAACGCTGGGAGCGGATGGTCGCGGGCACGCCCTGGGTCGCCTCCTGCACCGTCACGGTCGACCAGGACAGGGTCGAGAGCTGCTCGGGCCCGGAGGCGATCGAGTTCCTCACCTACGGCGCCTTCGGCGACGCCGGCGTGCGCGAGTTCTTCACCCACGTCCGCTTCCACAAGCACGACGAGGACCAGATCGTCGTCCACCTCCTGGTCGAGCTCTACGCCCGCTCCGCCCAAGAGGCGACCGAGGTGCTCGAAGAGGCCGCCCAGGGCCGCCTCGAGATCACCTCGCTGGCCGAGGAGTCACGCCCCCCGGCACACGCCAGCGGCGAGGCTCACTGAGCCCCGCCCGGCCAGCGGCTACTCCACGTTGTCGGCTGCCGGTTCCGGGGACTCGCCGGGGTTCTTCTTGGGGACGAGGACCAACCGCTTGAACTCGGCGACGAGGACGCCGTCCTGGTTGAGGACGCGGGTGTGGACCTTGACGATGCCGCGGTCGGGCTTCGATTTCGACGGCTTGACATCGAGGACCTCGGTCTCGCAAAAGAGGGTGTCGCCGTGGAAGACCGGGTTCGGGTGGCTGAGTTCTTCGGTCGCCAGGTTGGCGATCGCCTTGCCCGAGATGTCCGAGACCGACATCCCCAGCGCCAGCGAGTAGACCAGCGGCCCGACGACGACGTTTTTGCCCTGCTGGGAGCCGCTGGCGTAAACGTCGTTGAGGTGTAGAGGGTGGTGATTCATCGTGATCAGGCAGAAGAGGTGGTCGTCGGACTCGGTCACGGTCTTCGCCGGCCAATGCTTGTAGACGGCGCCGACCTCGAACTCCTCGAGGTAGCGGCCGTAGCTGTGCGCGCCGCTCGCCTCGCGCTCGGCTTGGTCGGTGGTCAGCTCGTAGTTCTGGTCGCTCATCTGCAGCTTTTTCTCCTGTCGGGTTGGCGGCGCGAGATGCTATCTGCCGCCGTAGGGGCGCTGCTGAGCCGGCCCGTAGAGGGCGAGGTAGCGGGCGTCCCCGCGAACGACCAGCTCCCGGCGCGCAGCGCGACCGGCGGCTTGGCCGTCGCGGATCCAGCGCTTGAAACGGAGCGTCTCGCCGTCGCGGCGGATCGCCTGCGGCGCCCAGAGGAAGGACTCGCCGTCGAGCTCCAGATCAAGCGCGAAGGGGGCTCTCGCTTTTATGGCTCCGACCCGAAGGGGGACACCGGAGGGTCGGGAGGCCAGCCGCAGATGTGCGGTCTCGGGCAGGGCGGGCAGGGCGGGTGTCGGCGTCAGGCCGCCGGGCAGCGTCGAAGGCGGCAGTTGACCCTCCTCGCCGCCTTCCTCTTCCGGTTCGCCTTCCTCTTCCGGCTCGGGCGTCTCGAGCACGTAGCGTGCGACGAGATCGACCTCCTCGGGGGTCGCCACCTCGTGCACAGCCGCGCCGCCGTCCGACCATTCCGAGAAGACGTAGGCGTCGCCGTCGATTTCAGCCGCCGCCGGCGCCGAGACGGTCGCCGTCCCCCCCGCGATCATCGTCGCGCTGAAGGGGGAGCTCGAGCCGGCGCCGTCGATTGCGAGAGGGATTCCGGCTGGCTCTGACGCGACCTTCACCTGCACGGTGCGTGGGAAGACCTCGACCGCGACGCTGTCGCTCATCCCTCGGGAGTCGGTCGCGGTGAACTCGAATTTGAGGTGGGACGGGTACCCGTGCGGGGGCGCGACGAAGGAGCCGCTGGGCGAGTCGGCGCTGGTGATCGGGTGCTCGTGGCAGCCGGCCGGGCAGTGCTCCAGCGTGAACTCCCATTGGGGATGTAGCCCACCCGACTCGAAGGTCTCGCCGTCGGGATCGGTGGCCGTCGCCTCGTACGGGACCGCGTCGCTGATCTCCCATTCGAGGTCCGCCGCAGGGGCCTCCAGCGAAACCTGGGGCGGCCCGAGGTCTCCCGGGTAGAGCTTCGCTTCGGCGACGTCGGAGTGGTTGTAGTCGTCGCTGATCTGCACCCGCACGTTGACGTTGGTCGCCGTTTTGTATTCCCACGAGCGCGTCGGCGTGGTCCCGTCGTCGAAGAGGCCGTCGCCGTCGAGGTCCCAGGCGTAGTGGAGGGTGTCGCCGTCGCCGAGATCGGGGTCGCTCGAGGCGGAGGCGTCGAATTGGACCGGCAGCGGCGTCAGGCCATAGGTCTTGTCCGCCTGGAGCGATGCCGTCGGCGGCTGGTTCCCCGGGAAGTAGCGGATCCGCACGATCGAGGCGGCGTAGAAGTTGGGCATGTACAGGGCGCCGTCCGGGCCCTGTACGACGTCCACGGGGTTGAACGTTTCGTCGTGGTGGGCCCGAGCGAAGTTGTCCATCGTGCTCGGGTCCGGCATCCCATCGGGTCCCTCCAGCATGCTCCAGATGCATTTGCGGGCGGCGTCGGCGATGAAGAGTGCGCCGTCGAATTCCGGCGGCAGAAGATCCTCCGCCGGTATCCCCGTGGTGTCGTAGAAGGCCAGGCCGCCGATCGCCGAGCCCGGCTGGGGATTGCAGCCATCCCCCGGGAACGCGTGGCCGTCGTAGCCGGGCGTCCATGGATGGGGATAGGCGAAGATGGGCGCGGTCACCTGCGCCGGGTTCGAGTAGAGCCACTGGCAGAGAGGCTTCCCGGTTTCCTGTTCGGCCGCCTGCCACATCGGCATCACCTGGTTTCCCGATGGACCACCCTCGTAGCAGGGCCAACCGAAGTTGGTCAACCCGCTCGGCGGCCAGTCGAGCCGGTTGATCTCCTCCCAGAGATCCTGCCCGACGTCGCCCACGTAGAGATCGCCGCTGCCGGGCTGGATCGTGAAGCGGAAGGGGTTGCGCATCCCCTCGGCGAGGATCCGGCGGGCGGCGGCGTCTTCGACTCCGCCGCCGAAGAGCGGGCTGACGCTGAGCGGGTTATCCGGCATCGCCGCTCCGGTTTCGCGGTTAACCCGGATGATCGAGCCGCTGTAGTCGGTCGGGTCACCCGGGGTTGCCGGCGTGCGCAGGTCCTGCGACCGCAGCGCACCGCCTTCGTATGGGGGATCGCTGCAGGGATTCCCCTGCTGGCCGTAGTCACGCCAGACCCAGTTGGCCCCCTCCCCTCCGCTCATCAGCAGCGCCCGGTCGCTGTCGAACTCGATGTCCCCGATCGAGTGGCTGGGCGTCTGCTGGCACCAGCTGTTGATCAACACCTGCTCAGAGGGCGGGTCCTCCGGACCGCCGACCGCGACGCTGGTGGTCGGGTCCAGCTCGACGCGCGCGAGGCGGCCACTGACCAGGCAGTCGACTGCGTTGTTTACCGCGTCTTCGCAGTCGTCGCCGCCGTCAGAAAGATGGGGATGGGTCGAATCATCGGAGTCGCCCCCGATCGGTGCGTCGTAGGTGTAGCTGAGGTAGACGTAGGGCTTCGCGGGGAATTCGGGGTCGAGCTTCATCCCAAGCAACCCCCGGTCGCCGCGGGCCATCACCTCATCGGTGATGCTCAGCACCAGGGTGGCCGTCTGGTCGTCGAGCGAATCGAACTCGAGCACGCGGCCGTTGCGCTCAGCGACGAAGAGCTTGCCGTCGGGTGCGAAGTCCAGCGTGCTCGGGTGCTGCAGCCCGTTCGAGTACGTCGGGGCGGTCGCGACCGGCAGCGGCAGCCGCCGCGCCTGGAAGCCGGGCAGCACTTCGATTTCCGCCGCCGCCGAGGCGGCGAGGAGCAGCGAGGCCGCCAGGGCCAATCCGACGGAAAGCAGGAAGTTCGCTCGTCTCATCAGCAAGGGCAACCGATTATCCGCCTAGACTGCCCGCGATGCAGATCGGGATCATCGGCCTCGGCTACGTGGGGCTCCCTCTTGCGGTCGCCTTCGCCGAGGAACGCTGCCAGGTGGTCGGCCTCGACGTCGACCCGGCGAAGGTCGAAGCGCTGAACGCCGGCCGCAGCTACATCGAGGATGTCCCGGACGAGGTGCTGGCGCCGCTCGGCGAGCGGCTGCACGCAACCCAGGACTACGCTGAGCTGGCGAGCTGCGACGCGGTGATCCTCTGCGTCCCGACTCCCCTCAGCGACTCGCGCGAGCCCGACCTCACCTATCTGGTCGAGTCGGCAACGGCGCTGGCCGAGGTGCTTCGAGCGGGGCAGCTCGTCGTGCTCGAGTCCACCACCTACCCCGGCACCACCCGCGAACGCCTGCTGCCGATCCTCGAGGCCTCCGGCCTCACCGCCGGCACCGACTTCCACCTGGCCTTCTCACCGGAGCGGATCGACCCCGGCCGCACCGACTTCACGGTGAAGACGACCCCGAAGCTCGTCGGCGGCATCAACGAGGAGTCGACTGAGCGGGCGCGGCAGCTGTACGCGGAGATCTGCGACACCATCGTCGTCCTCTCCAGCCCCGAGGCGGCCGAGCTTTCGAAGCTGCTCGAGAACATCTTCCGCTCGGTCAACATCGCCCTGGTCAACGAGCTAGCGCAGCTATGCGACCGGCTGGGGATCGACGTCTGGGAGGTGATCGACGCTGCTTCCAGCAAGCCCTTCGGGTTCATGCGCTTCGACCCTGGGCCCGGCATGGGCGGCCACTGCCTCCCCGTCGACCCCTTCTACCTCGCTTACAAGGCGCGCCAGCAGGACTTCTACCCGGAGTTCATCGAGCTCGCGGGGAAAGTGAACCAGGCGCAGCCGGGGTTCTGCGTGGAGAGGATCGAGCGAGCGTTGAACGCTGTTCGCAAACCGGTCAACGGCTCCCGCATCCTCATCCTCGGCGTCAGCTACAAGGGCGGCGTAGGCGATACCCGCGAATCTCCGGCCCTGAAGATCATCGGCCGGCTCCAGGACCTCGGTGCCGAGGTCTCCTACCACGACTCTTTCGTCCCGGAGCTGAAGGGGCATGGCCTCGCCAACGTCGAGCTCGACGAGGGACTACGCGACGCGGACGTGGTGGCGATCGTCACCGCCCACCCCGGCATGGACTTCGAGCGGATCGTCGCGCAGGCGCCGCTGGTAATCGACTTCCGCGGCGTCACCCGCGAGATCGAGGCCGACAACCTCCTCCGCCTCTGAACCTGTATAAGCGATTCGCTTATCAGCGCCCTGTTATTAGCCAGCCGCTAAGACGAGAATCGCCAGCAGCGAAGCAATGAGCAGACTGACGAAGGTTCCGATCAGGAAGTACTCGGTCACGGCATCGGGTCCGGGTTGAAGCGCCTCGCTTCGGATCTCGGGGAACCGCAGCAAGCCCTTCCCGGTGACGACTATCGCCGCCGTCGCCGGATCACCCGCAAGGACAATCGCGAAGACAATCAGGCGCTCCAGTGGTCCCAGCAGGCGGCCACCCTTGAGAGCGCTTTCGCTCCTTCTGGAGACACCCGCGGCATCCAGGACTAGTCGGACGATCCGGTTGCCGCTCGCGGTCATGAATATCACCGCGGCCAGAGCGAGGAGGGACTGGTCGACCGAGACGACCCCCACGAAGGCGAAACCAAGATCGGCATACCAACGCTCGAGGGGGCCGGAAATCGGGCTGACCGACCCGCTGGTGGCAAAGAGCGCCGCCATGACCGCCATGACCCATCCCAGCGGAAGGGCGCTTCCCTGCTCCAGGGGCAGATAATCGAAGCCGACCCAGACTGCCAACACGGCAGCTGAGATTGCGGCGGCCAAGAGCACGTAGCTAAAGCAAGCTCCGCTGAGCGCCGCCACCAAGGCGATCCCAAGTGCACCAGCGGCTACAGAGGCCACCGCCCGCGGCGTAGTTGCCCGGTCCGGAGACCAGCGGATCAAATCGCTGAGGCCAAACCCGACCAGCCCCAGCGCAACAAGAATCAAAAGCTCATTCTCCCGAGTTCGTGATCGGCTGCCGCTATGGCATAGGCGCCACTGGCAGCGAGATTCTGGGAAACGGCGGACTGCGAAATCTTCTCTTCTCTGGCCAGAGCAGACTGTGGCCTATCCAAGAGCAATCCGAGTAACAGTCGGCGGCTCCGCGGGCGCATCTTGGAGATAAGAGCATCTCGGTAGGTCAACGTGGCGTTCAGGAGGCCCACCTCTGCGACAGATAGGAATTCCTCAAAGCTGTGGGAGTCGAAGCGGGTGCGGACGAAGGCCATTTGAGGATGGCTCTCCATATCCTTTGCAAGTTCGATTGCTGCCCTGGCGGACCACCAGCCGGGACCATCCTGGGAGATCGGCACTCGATCCTCAAAGACGGTGACGTCGCCAAAACCAAGGCCGTAGCGAGAATCGACCTCGCGATCCTTGAGAAGTTGTAACCGCACCAGAAGGGTGGCTCGCATTCCTGCCCCGACGTCGGTGAAGACGCCCTGGAATTCGTCACCTACCGTGGGTTCAAGCGGCTGGGCGGGCCCGAGGACCTGATTGACCGCCCGGAGAGCCTCTCCGAGAGACTCCTGCAGCCCCACACGATCTTCCACCGCGCGGGAACCGATCATGTCCCCGACTAAGGTGACGTAGGCTTTTCTCGCAGGCATCTAATAAGCTTAAAGCTAATATCTGGGCTTACATAAGAGAAACCCTTATATGAGCGGCTTTTTGCAACCGGCGTTTGCCTAGTGAACTTTCTTCAGCCGGTTTCGTTCCTCCTGCTTCTCGACCACCTGGGAGATCAGCTTGACGACGTTGGAGTCGCCGGTCGTCTTGATGTGGCCGGTTTCGGCCGCGCGCCGGTAGCTCTTCAGCGTCCCTTTCTCGGCCAGCTCGTTGAACTGGGGCCGGTCGATTTCGACCAGCAACCGCTCGTCCTGAGCCAGGTCCTTGCTGATCTTCGGCCCCGGTAGCTCGACCCGGTAGAGCTGGACGTCGTGCTTGGCCCGCAGCTCCAGCCCGAAGACCAGCTTCAGGTTCGCCAAGGCGGGGACTTCGGCCTGAAACCGCTCGACGGCGGTGCGGATCAGGTCCGAAGTCGATGCCATCTCAGATGCTCGCCCTGATCAAATCTTGTGCCTTTGCAGCAGCTTCTTGCCGATCACCATGCGCTGGATCTCCGAGGTCCCCTCGCCGATCAGCAGCAGCGGGGCGTCGCGGTAGAGGCGCTCGATCTCGTACTCCTTCGAGTAGCCGTAGCCGCCGTGGATGCGGAAGCTTTCTTCGACGCAGTACTTGCCGGTCTCCGAGGCCAAGAGCTTGGCCATCCCGGCCTCGAGGTCGGAGCGCTCGCCGGCGTCCTTCATCCGTGCCGCTTTGCGGGTGACGAGGCGAGCGGCCTCGAGCTGGGTCGCCATGTCGGCGAGCTTGAACTGGATCGCCTGGTGGGCGGCGATCGGCTTGCCGAAGGTCTTCCGTTCCTGGCTGTAGCGGAGGGCGAGCTCGAGGGCGCGCTGGCCGATCCCGACGCCGCGGGCGGCGACGTTGACGCGACCGACCTCGAGCGCGTCCATCATCTGCACGAACCCCTGGCCGACGCCGGCGTCCTCGCCGCCGAGGACGCGCTCCGGCGGGCACTTGTAGCCGTCGTAGACAAGCTCGGTCGACTCGACACCCTTGTAACCCATCTTCTTGATCTTGGGCGGGACGTCGAGGCCCTTGAAGTCGCCCTCGCCGGTTTCCTGCCAGGCCTCCTTCTCGGTGATGAAGCAGGTCATCCCCTTGTAGGGCGGGTCGGCCTTGGTGTCGTTCTTCATCAACACGAAGACGACGCTGGAGCCGAGGCCGTTGGTGACCCACATCTTCTGCCCGTTCAGCTCCCAGTTGCCGTCCTCGCCCTTCTTGGCGGTGGCCTTGATGCCTTGGACGTCGGAGCCGACCTCAGGCTCGGAGAGCGAGAAGGCGGCGCGGATCTCGCCCGTCGCCATCTTCGGCAGGAAGTACTCCTTCTGCTCGTCGGTGCCGAACTTCATCAGCAGGTAGGAGCCGATGAAGTGGGTGTTGACGACGCCGGAGATCGAGATCCAGCCGCGCGAGAGCTCTTCGACGATCATCGCGTAG
>DATFOB010000035.1:0-18691 GCA_035266025.1 Solirubrobacterales bacterium | reverse complement strand
GACGCGGCCGGGCTGGTAGGCCTTGGCGGCGTCTTTGGCCGGGCCGCCGATGCCGCCCATCTTGCAGACCTCGGGGACGATCAGGCCGAGGCAGTTGGGGCCGATGATGCGGGCGCCGCGCATCTCGGCGAGCTCGACCATCTGGGCGACGTCGCCGCGGGGGATGCGCTCGGTGACGATGACGATCAGCTTGATCCCGTTCTCGATCGCCTCGAGGACGGCGTCCTTGGTGAAGGCGGGGGGGACGGTGACGACGGAGCCGTCGATCGGCCCGCCGTAGTTCTCGACCGCCTGGGCGACGGTGTCGAAGACCGGCACGCCGTGGACCTCGCGGCCCTTGCGGCCGGGGGTGACGCCGCCGACCACCTTGGAACCGTAGTCGAGGCACTCTTTGGTCAGGTTGACCGCCTCGCGGCCGGTGATCCCCTGGACGATGAAGGTCGTGTCTTTGCTGAGGAGGATGCTCATGCGGGCGCTCCCTGGATCTTGGAGACGGCGCGGCCGGCGGCCTCCCACATCGAGACGGAGCGGTCGCAGTACTCGACGCCGTACTTCTCGAGGATCTTGAAGCCCTCGTCCTCCCAGGCGCCCGGGATGCGGAAGATCGCGATCGTCTCGCCCGGGTCCTTGCCGAGCTCGAGACAGGCCTTGATGACGCCACGGGCGACGATGTCGACGCGGGTGTTGGAGACGATCGACATCATCACCGCGATCTTCTCGACACCGTCCTTTTCCAGCACCTCCTTGGCGAGGCCGCAGGCCTTGGCGACCGACGGGTTGCCGCCGATCTCCGAGTAGTTGGCCGGCTGGCCGCCCTGGTTGCGGACCGCGTCGGTCAGCGTCAGCGAGCCGCCGCCGGCGCCGATCACGAGGCCGAGGTTGCCGGTGAAGCCGTGGTCCTTGCCCTGGATGACTCCACGGTGATCGGCGGCATCAATCGCGAGGACGTTCTTCTCGAAGTCGGAGGGCTCGTAGGTCTCGCGGGTGTCGTCCTCGGCGATCCCGAGCTCCTTGCGCAGAAGCTTTTTCTGCCGGCCGACTGCCTCGGCCTCCATCTCCATGTGGGCGTCGAGGGCGACGAACTTGCCGTCGGTCAGCTCGGCCAGCGGGTTGATCTCAGCCAGGGTCATGTCGTTCTCGAGGAAGAGGCGGGCGAGGCGGGCGAGGACCGGGGTGGCGCGGTTCAGCTGCGAGCCGGTGACGCCGGTGGCGGCGACGACCTGCTTGGCCTCGAAGTCTCCGACGGGGAGGAGGTTGGAGACGTGGCCTTTGCCGACGTGGTCGGGGTGGGTCTCGGCGACCTCCTCGATGTCGATCCCGCCCATGTCGCTGAACAGCATCAGCGGCTTCTTCGCGGTCCCGTCCCAGACGACGCTCGCGTAGTACTCCTGCTTGACCTCGGCTTTGGGGTCGACGAGGACGCCGCGCGGCATGTGGCCGTTGATTTCGAGCTTGAGGATCTCCTCGGCGTGCTGAGCGGCCTCCTCGGGCGTGTCGGCGAACTTGACGCCGCCGGCCTTCATCCGGCCGCCAGTCAGCACCTGGGACTTGATCACGACAGAGCCGCCGATTTCTTCGGCGACCTTGCGCGCTTCCTCAGCGCTCGTGCAGAAGCCGTACTTAGTGACGGGTATCCCCGCCAGCTCGACGATCTTCCTTGCCTCGTACTCGTAGAACCGCATCGCGGCGCGGAACCCTATCCAAACGTCAAGCGGTCCTGCTTTACTGCGGCTGGTGTTTCCCGCCCCTCAGGGGCCGAAATCCCCATTCGGCTCCCGTTTTCTGGCTATTTTTGCGCTGCTCGCGGTGCTTGTGGCGCTGGCCGGATGCGGCACCGTGGTCGACAAGGTGAAGCTTCAAGACACGATCCAAGCGAGCCTCGAAGATTCGATCCATGAAAAGATCAAGGAGGTCGAATGCCCTTCCGATCAGTCAGTAGACCCGGGCGCGACCTTCAGCTGCGTCGTGATTTTTTCCGATGACAGGCGGGAAGTAGCGACTTTGGAAATCCGCAACAAGGATGCCGACATCTCGATGATCGACATCAAACCCGAGAAATAGAGAGGCGACCAAGAGGCGAATGAGCGACTTGACCACTGCCCCCGACGAGCTGACGACCCACTCCAAGCTGCTTTCGTGGGTCGACGAAATCGCCTCGCTCACCGAACCGGACTCGGTCTACTGGTGCGACGGCTCCGCCGAGGAGTACGACCGCCTCGCCCAGGTCCTGATCGACGCCGGCACCTTCGAGCGGCTCGACGAAGCCAAGCGCCCGAACTCCTACCTCGCCCTCTCCGACCCCGGCGACGTCGCCCGCGTCGAAGACCGCACCTTCATCTGCTCTGAGAAGGAGGAGGACGCCGGCCCGACCAACAATTGGCGCGACCCGGCCGAGATGCGCGCCACCCTGAACGAGCTCTTCAAGGGCTCGATGAAGGGCCGCACGATGTACGTCGTTCCCTTCTCGATGGGCCCGCTGGGCTCGGAGATCTCCGAGATCGGCGTGCAGCTGACCGATTCGGCCTATGTCGCCACCAACATGCGGATCATGACCCGGATGGGCAAGGGTGCCCTCGACGTACTCGGCGCCGACGGTGACTTCGTCCCCTGTGTCCACTCGGTCGGCAGCCCGCTGGCCGAGGGCGCCGAAGACGTCTCCTGGCCCTGCAACGAGGCCAACAAGTACATCGTCCACTACCCGGACAGCCGCGAAATCTGGTCCTTCGGCTCGGGCTACGGCGGCAACGCCCTGCTCGGCAAGAAGTGCTTCGCGCTGCGGATCGCCTCGGCGATGGCGCGCGACGAGGGCTGGCTCGCCGAGCACATGCTGATCCTCAAACTGACCTCGCCCGAGGGCAAGGTCAAGTACGTGACCGGCGCCTTCCCCTCCGCCTGCGGCAAGACCAACCTGGCGATGCTGGTCCCGACCCTGCCCGACTGGAAAGTCGAGACCGTCGGCGACGACATCGCCTGGATGAAATTCGGCGAGGACGGGCGCCTGTACGCCGTCAACCCCGAGGCGGGTTTCTTCGGCGTGGCGCCCAACACCAGCCACAAGACGAACCCGAACGCAATGGACACGATCGAGCGGAACACGATCTTCACCAACTGCGCCAAGACCGACGACGGCGACATCTGGTGGGAGGGGATGACCGGCGAGCCGCCGGCGCACGCGATCGACTGGCACGGCAACGACTGGACGCCTGAGTCCGAGACGCCCGCCGCGCACCCGAACGCGCGCTTCACCACCCCCGCCTCGCAGTGCCCCTCGATCGCGCCCGAGTGGGAGGACCCCGCCGGGGTGCCGATCGACGCCTTCCTCTTCGGCGGCCGCCGCGCCACCGTGGTGCCGCTGGTCCAGGAAGCCTACGACTGGGAGCACGCGGTCTTCATGGGGGCGACGATGTCCTCGGAGACGACCGCAGCAGCCGCCGGCGCCGTCGGCCAGCTCCGCTTCGACCCAATGGCGATGCTGCCCTTCTGCGGCTACAACATGGCCGAGTACTTCGCCCACTGGCTGAAGATCGGCGAGCGCGAGGGGGCGCAGCTGCCGCGCGTCTTCTACGTCAACTGGTTCCGCAAAGACGCCGACGGCAAGTTCCTCTGGCCCGGTTTCGGCGAGAACAGCCGAGTGCTCGAGTGGGTCTTCCGCCGCTGCGAGGGCGAAGGCGAGGCGATCGAAACCCCAGTGGGGCTGCTGCCGGCCGAGGGCGAGATCAACACCGAGGGGCTCGAGATCTCTCCGGAGGCGATGGAGGAGCTCCTCACCGTCGACCTCGACCTCGTCAAGGCGCAGCTGCCGCAGGTCAAAGAGCACCTGGCGAAATTCGGCAACAGGCTGCCGGCCGGAGTCAGCTCACAGCTCGAGGCGCTCGAACAGCGCCTGGGCTAAGCAGTCTTCCGTCCCTGCGGCCGGTGACTAAGCCGGCCGCAGGACGAACTGCCAGGCCCAGGGCATCACGCGCATCGGCCGCTCAAGGGCTCGCGCGATGCCGCGAACTTTTGCCGGGATTACCTCGGGCGGGTAGTTGAACTTGCGGACCATCGCGGTCTGCATGCCCCCGGCGGCGACGTCGCGGCGCAGGTGCTTCGGGGTGACGACGTAGAAGTCGTGCTCCCATTCGACCGGCGCGAACCTCCAGTACGCCTTCTGCAGCCGAACCGGCAACCAGCCCATGAAGGGCAGGCGGCTGTGCGACTCGATCGGGAAGTAGGGGTTCGGGATCTGACCGACGACGATGCCCTCGGGGCGCAGCACCCTGCGGATCTCTTCGAAGGAGGCGACGCGGCGGTCCGGCAGGATGTGCTCGTAGACGTTGGCCAGCATTACGACGTCGAAGTTGTCGTCGGGGAACTCGAGCCGGTCTGAGCTGCCGGGCAGGAGCTCGATCTCGGTCGGGGAGCGCTTGGGCCGGTCGAGGGCAGGGTCGATTCCGACCCAGTCGAGTCCCGTCAGGGCCGCGTAGCGGTCGGTCGTCTTGCCGTTCTGGCAGCCGACGTCGAGGGCCTTGCTCGCAGATGCGGGGGCGTTGGCGCGAACCAGTTCCGTCAGCGTCTCCGAGAGGACACGATTGCGAGTCTCCCACTCCTGCTCGGTCTGAAGAAGGGCTTTACCGTCGGTGGGGCTGATCTAGGCCACCCTAGCGGGGAGGGCGGATTTTGTCGCCGCGGATGTTCACGTAGAGGTTCGGGCGGTAGACCCCGCGTCTGATGCCGCGGCGGAAGGCGGTCTGCGCCCCGGCTGAGCTTTCGATCGGCCACCGCATCTCCTGGCTCTCTTCGTTGAACCAGATCAAGCCTCGAACCTTGGGGTATTCACGCGGGATCACCGCGAGCGCGTTCTTGATCCAGTTCGCCTTCGACCCGCCCCGCTCTTCCGAAGCGGTCTCGGCGATCAGCATCGGCTTCTTGGGGGCCAGCTTGGCGACGCGCTTGTAGGTGGACTTGAAGATCGAGTTGAAGGACATCCAGCCGGCCGAGTAGGTGGTATCTCCCCAGTTGAAGCCGTCGAGGCAGGTCCAATCCACGTAGCGGTTGCCGGGGTATACGTCCTTGAGCGGCACCAGCTTGCGGGTGAAGTCGACGTTGGGGCACCAAACCCAGTTGACGTTGTTGGCTCCCACCGCGGTGAAGATCCGGTGGACGTGGCGCCAAGCCTCGACGAATTCGCCCTTCTTGTTGCCGTTGACGCCCTCGTTCCAGGGAAACCAGAACCCGTTCATCTCCCAGTTGAAGCGAAGGAAGAAGGGGTATCCCCAGTCGCGCGCGTCTTCGGCGAAGCGGCGGATGTAGTTGTCCTCGTGCCCGGCGATTAGGTCCCGCAGCTGGTAGGCCGGCTCTTCCTTGGAGGAGGGGATGGACTGCGAGGCCCAGTTGTAGAAGGGGATGGCGCCGTAGAGGCGGGTTCGTTCGAGGGCGTCGGTCGCGAACTCGAAGTGCCTGCAGGGGGTGTGCTCGCAGTCGGCGAACGGCGCCGAGATCGCCAGCAGCGAGAGGCCCTTGCCGGCGTTGCGTTCGAACCCGAAGAGGGCGTTCATGTCGTAAGGGGCGGGTTCGCCGGTGAGCTGGTCGCCGATCTGGGCTCCCCAATAGATCGGGCGTGGCTTCTTCGCCGCGGCCGCGGGCGCGAGGGCGACGAGGAGCAGCGCCAGGAGGACGAATGGCATCGCCGCCCGGATCGCTCGCATTTTTTTCCCGTGCCTGTATTTGCTCATGACTGGATCTTCAACCCGCGCCGTCTGTCTTTGGTGCGACGGCAACGCCTTGATTCCTGCCTACCGCTACGTGAATACGCAGTAAATCGCCCTGGGGATCAAGACGGCGGCCGAATTGGACTTTCGGCCAGACCGGAGAAGATGTTCGGGCGGTAGGGCCCCGAGTGGATGCCGAGCGAGAAGGCGTTGATGGAGGCGGGGCTGGTCTCGATCGGCCAGGTGATGCCCTGGGCGTGCTGGTTGAAGTAGACCAGGCCGCGCACCCGGGGGTATTTGGTCCGCAGCAGCGAGAACATCTTGCTGAACCAGGTCGCCTTCCGATTGCCGATGCCGTTGGTTCCCATCTCGCCGAGGATCATCGGCTTCTTCGGCGCGATCTGTTTGACGATGGTTTTGTAGTTGGGCCAGAAAATCTTGTCGAAGCTCGCCCACGGCCGGGTGTGCGTCGGCGCTTTGCTCCAGTTGTAGCCGTCGAGGCAGGTCCAGTCGACGTAGGAGGGGCCGGGATAGAACCGCTTCAGCGGCCCATAGCGTTCGGCTTTGTCGGCGTAGGGGCACCAGACCCAAGTCACGTTGCTCGCTCCCACGGTGCCGAAGATGTCGTGGACCCGCCGCCAGCTGCTGACGAATTCGCCCGGCTTGTTGCCGTTGACGCCCTCGTCCCAGGTGAACCACTCGCCGTTGGGCTCCCAGTTGAAGCGGAGGAAGAAGGGATGGCCCCAGTCGCGGACTTCTTCGGCGAAGCGGCGGATGTAGTCGTCGTAGGTCCCGGCGTTGACGTCGGCCAGCTGAAAGTCCGGCTGCTCGGGTCCCGCGGCCGGGATCGACTGCGAGCCCCAGCTGTAGAAGGGGATCGCACCGTAGGCGCGGATCGCGTCCATCTGCGGCCGCGGGAAGCGGGTGAAGATGCAGGGGGTGTAGCCGCAGTCGGCGAACGGCTGCGAGAACTCCACCACCGAGAGCCCCTTGCCGACGAGTTCTTCGAATTTGGTGACGGCGCCCATGTCCCAGGGGGCGCCGGTGCCGGTCAGCTGGTCGCCGATCCAGGCACCCCAGTAGAGGGGCTTCTGCTTGGGCGGTTTTTTCGGTTTCGGCTTCGGTTCCGTCTTGGTCGATGCGTCCTTGCCCTTCGGCGTGTCGGCGATCGCCGAGCTTGGTCCGATCAGCAGAGCGGTCAGGACGAGGAGCACGACAAGCGCGCGCAGGGGTGGGGTGGCGGGAGGGCGAAGGGGCATGAAGCGGGCCGGTGGCGGCGGCAGCCGTCGAGTCTAGGGAACCCAGATGTCGGGTCCGAGTTGCGGGCTCTAGGCCGGGGGCTGGACCGGCCCCTCCGCGAGCGAGCTGTAGGAGTTCGCCATGTAGGCCGGCCTCTGGACCGCTTCTGCGAAGGCCTGGGTGGCGCTGCTGGAGCTGTCCAGCGGCCAATCCATGTCTTCGATCCACTTGTCGAACCACATCACGCCGCGGACCCGCGGGTACTTGACCGGCAGCGCCTCGACCATTTCCTTGATCCAGCCGGCCTTGGAGCCGCCGACCTCGGTCGAACCGACCTCGCCGATGATCATCGGCTTCGTCGGCGCGATCGTCTCGGTGATGGTCCGGTAGGTCTTTTCGAACAGCTGGTCGAAGGTGCTCCAACCGCGCGGGCTGACCGGGTTGGTTCCCCAGTTGTAGCCGTCGAGGCAGGTCCAGCCGACGTACTCGTCGCCCGGGTAGAGCGAACCGAGGTCGAGGAACTTGCCGCCCGGGTCGACGTTCGGGCACCAGACCCAGGTCGCGTTGGTGGCGCCGACCGAGTTGAAGATGTCGTGGACGTGGCGCCAGGCGGCGACGTACTCGCCGGGGTTGTTGCCGTTGACCCCTTCTGACCACGGGAACCAGTCGCCGTTCATCTCCCAGTTGAAGCGGAGAAAGAAGGGGTGCCCCCAGCTATGGGCTTCTTCGGCGAATTCTTGGATGTAGCCGTCGAAGTCGCCGGCGATCACGTCGGAGAGCTGGAAGTCCGGCTGGTCGAGGCCGCCGCCGAGCGCCTGCGAGGCCCAGCTGAAGAAGGGGATCGCGCCGTGGCCGCGGATGTTCTCCATCGCCTGGGACGGGAAGGGGTAGTAGGAGCAGTCCGAGGACGAACAGTTGGCGAAGGGCGAGGAGAAGTGGAGCAGGGAGAGCTGCTTGCCGACGGTCGACTCGTAGCGGGAGACCGCGCTCATGTCCCAGGGGGCCTCTTCGCCGGTGAACTGGCTGCCGGCCCAGGTGCCCCAGTAGAGGCTGGGAGCCGGTGCGGAGGAGGCGACGGTGCGGGTGCGGCGGCAGCGGCCTTTCTGGCCGACGCGGCGGGCGACGCGCTTGGCGCGGGCGGCGGGGCGCTGCTTGACGCAGGTGGCGGTGCCGAGGTTGCGGTTTTTGTGCACGGCGATGCGCCCGGCGGCCTGGCTGGTGGGCGCCGCGACGAGCGCTAGCGCGAAGGCGAGAAGAACGGCGACGGCGCCGGTGGCGCGGGCGAGCTTGGAACCGATGGACATGCCCAAGCCATCGGCGGCAGCCCGTAGTGGTCGAGCGATATCCCTGCAACCCGAACATCCGTCCAGAGAGGGTGGACATCGGGCTGCAGCGCCCTTACCGGGCGTTGCAGAGAGCGGTCCTTCAGCTGGCCGGGAGGATCGTGCTGGTGCTCAGGCTGGAAAACGTGTCCGTGGTGTAGGCCGGGCTGCCGATGCCTTCGGCGAAGGCCTGCGTGGCGCTGCCGGAGCTGTCGAGCGGCCAGTCGCCGCCGGCGTACTTGTCGAACCAGAGCAGGCCGCGGACGCTCGGGTACTCGCTCGGCAGCTGGCCCAGCATTTCGCGGATCCACTGGGCCTTGGAGCCGCCGTACTCGGTCGAACCGACCTCGCCGATCACCATCGGCTTGGAGGGGGCGATTTCGGTGACGATCTGCTTGTAGGTGGAGCTGAAGAGCTGATCGAAGGTGCGCCAGCGGTCCGGCGCCGAGGGCATCGTGCCCTGGTTGTAGCCGTCGAGGCAGGTCCAGTCGACGTAGCCGTCGCCGGGGTAGGTGGAGCGCAGGCTCTGCCAGCGGTTGTCCGGGTCGATGTTCGGGCACCAGACCCAGCTGACGTTGCTGGCGCCAAGCGAGGAGAAGATGTCGTGGACGTGGCGCCAGGCAGCGACGTATTCGCCGCTGCGGTTGCCGTTGACGCCCTCTGCCCAGGGGAACCAGTTGCCGTTCTGCTCCCAGTTGAAGCGGAGGAAGAAGGGGTGCCCCCAGTTCTTCGCCGAGGTGGCGAAGCTGCGGATGTAGCTGTCGTAGCTCCCGGAGATGACGTCGGCGAGCTGGAAGTTCGGCTGGTTGGTGCTCGAGGGCAGCGCCTGCGAGGCCCAGCTGAAGAAGGGGATCGCGCCGGTTTTGCGGACGTCTTCCAAAGAGCCGGTCGGGAGGCCGTAGAACTTGCAGGGGCTCGAGTAGCAGTTCGCGAACGGGGCTGAGAACTGGACCATCGAAAGGGACTTGCCGACCGAGCTCTCGAACTTGGCCACCGCGTTCATGTCCCAAGGCGCCTCCTGGCCGGTCAGCTGGTTGCCGATCCAAGCGCCCCAGTAGATCGGGCCGGACGGTTTCGGCGTGGGAGCGGGTTCCGGCGTCGGTTCCAGTTCCGGGGTGGGTTCGGGGGTCGGTTCCGGTGCTGGCGTGGGTTCCGGCGTCGACGGCGCGTTGTAGACGGTGACGGTGACGCTCGAGCGGGCGTTGACCCCCTGCTTGCCATAGGCGGTGGCAGTGAGAGTGTGGCCGCCGTTCACCAGCTTCTTGGTGTCGAGGCCGTAGGCGTAGGGGGCGGTGGTGTCGGTGGCGAGGGTCGAGCCGTCGACCGCAAAGGCGACCTTGGTAGCGGTCCCGCCGAGGACTTCGGCGCCCCAGTTGACGCTGCCGGAGATGGTCGCCCCGCCGGCGGGCGAGGTGGTGAGGACCGTCAGCTGCGTGCGGGTGCGGCTGAGGGCTTGGTTACGGGCGTTGTTGTACTTACGGTGCTTCTTGGCGTGCTTCTTGCCCTGGCCCTTGTGGGCTCCGGCGGTCGCCGGCATGACCACCAGGGAAGCGACGAGAACCAGGATGAAGAGGGGGAGGCACCGCTGGAGCTTCGAAAGCATGCTCCGCCATCGAGTGGCGGGGCCTGTCGATCAAGCAGGTTGATCGGGTTCTGGACGATCGTCCGCGTTTCTAATCACTTCTTGGTAGAGGTCGAGCAGCCTCGCCGCGCACTCGTCCCAGGAGATGAAGCTCGGCAGTCGGGTGGGCGGTGGCGCGTCGAGCTCCTCGAGGATCGCAGCGCCGACCCGGTCCGGCTGTTCCTCCAGCTCGACCGGGCGCGCGACCCCGTCTTCGACCAGCTCCGAGAGCCCGCCGGTGTCGGCGACGAGGAGGCGGCAACCAGCCGCCGCGGCCTCCAGAGCGACGATCGGGTGGGTCTCGAAGCCACTGAGCAGTGCGACGAGGGAGACGTGGGAGAGCAGCTCTGCCATCGCTTCGGGCTGGTCCGCGGGCACGCTGGTGAATTCGACTGCCTCACCGAGCCCCAGCTCCGCGACCTGGTGCTTCAACTCGGGTTCGTAGGGGCCGCTGCCGACGATCTTCAGCTGCGCCTCGGGGCGGCGCTCGTGGACCGTCGCGAAGGCGGCGATCACCCGGTGGTGCCCCTTGTAGCGCTCGAGGCGGCCGACCGAGGCGACGACCGGCTTCCCGTTGCGCTGGGTCGACTCCGTCTGGGTGAAGCTGAGGTCGATCCCGTTCGGGATTAAGACGAACTTCTCCGGCGGCAGCCCCAGCTCTTTCCCGTAGCGCTCGACCTCGAAGCGGGCGACGGCGACGAGCCGCGCTGCCCGCCGCAGCAGCGGCCGCATCAGCAGCCGCTGCAGCGGCCGCAACCGGTTGCGCACCTCGGAGGTGTGGCCGCCGCCGTGGAAGGTGACGACGTAGGGGATGCGGAGGACGAGGGCGCGCAGCATCGCCAAGGGCGGGACGAGGGTGTGGTAGCTCTGGATGTGGACGACGTCCCAGCGCTCCCGCGCCATCTCGCGCCAGATCCCGGGGGCGAGGTAGTAATCGCGGTCGCGCGGCCACGCCCGCACCGTGCGGATCTTCACCCCCTGGCGCACCTGGTCCTGCCGGGCCGCGCCCCCTGGTTCGGTGCAGAGGACCTCGACCTCGGCCTCGGTCGCGATCCGGCGGCTGACTTCGCTGACGTGGCGCTCGACCCCGCCCTGCTCCAGCGGGCTGCGCGGCGTCACCATCAGCACCCGCAGCCGCTCCTCGCCGCCCTCATCGGCGCTTGCCGGCGACGGGTTGCTCGCCCGCCCGGCGGTCGCGTAGCCGGCGACCGTCGCGGAGAGGCCGAGGACGATCATCGCTGCACGGCCGACCCCCGCCGGGTCGCCCCGCAGCGCCTCGCCGAGGTAGCGGAACACCCCGGCGGGCAGCGTCCTCCGCACATAGGTGCGCTCGGCTTCAAGGCCGGACTCGGACCCGACCAGGGTCGAAAGCGCCGCCTTCGACCGACCCTCGGCGAAGCTGCGGCTGAAGTAGTAGCGGGGGTCGCCGCGCTCGGCGGGGACGATGTGTTCGACGGAAGCGGCGGGATCGAAGAGGACGACACCGCCGTCGCGGTGGGCGCGCAGCCGGATGCAGAGGTCGGTCTCCTCGCCTCCGGCGGCGTTTTTCTCGATCCGGCTGAACTCCTCGCGGAGGCCGCCGACGGCGAGGTAGTCCTCGCGGCGGACCGACATGTTGGCGGCGATCACGTTGCGCACCGGCTCGCGCTGCTTCGGCATCCCCGAGTGGGCGCAGCCGACGATCCAGTCGAACTCCGCCGGGAACCAGCGTGGGCGGCCGGCCGTCCAGCGCGGGTTGACGCCGCCGCCGATGGCGACGACCCGATCGTCCTCATAGGCTTCCCCGAGGCGCTCGATCCAGTCGTGAACCGGGACCGCGTCGTCGTCGAGGAAGGCGATGACCTCGCCCTCGGCGGCGGCGACGCCGGTATTGCGGGCACCGCAGGATCCCCGCCAGTGCTCGTTGGCGATCACGCGGACGTCCGGCCAGCGCCGCCGGCACTCCTCCAGCAGGTCGGGCTGGTAGTCGATCACCAGCAGCACCTCGAGCGGCGCCACCGTCTGCTGCTCGAGCGAGTCGATGATCTCGGCGATCGACGGCAGGCGGTCGAAGGTGAAAGCGGTGACGATCACCGAGAAGCTGGGGGCGGAGGGTCGTCCTCCCTGGGCTGGGGCGTCCGGCACCGCGGGGAAGGTAGCAGCCCCCGCTACAGTCCCCGCTCGATGCGGATCCTGATGCTGGCGCAGACCTATGCCCCGGTTGTGGGCGGGGAGGAGCGGCTCACCCAGGACCTCAGCGTCGAGCTCGCGAAGCGCGGCCACGAGGTCAGCGTCGCCACCCTGCGCCAGCCGCTGGGCGAGCCGCCGGCCCAGGAGGGGGTCCGGATCCACCTCCTCGACAGCTCGGTCCACGAGGCGCCGGGTATCTCGGTCCTGGAGGAGCGTCGCTACGCCCCGCCCGGCCCCGATCCCCGCACGGCACGGCAGCTGCGGCAGCTGCTCGAGCGCGAGCAGCCGGACGTCGTCCACGCTCACAACTGGCTCGCCCACTCCTACCTGCCGAGCGCGCGACGGACCGCGGCGCCCCTGGTCCTCTCCCTCCACGACTACAGCCTCGTTTGCGCCACCAAGCGCCTCTTCCTCGACGGCGGCGTCTGCAGCGGGCCGGCGCCGCGCAAGTGCCTCTCGCACTCGCTCGAGTACTACGGGGCCGCGAAGGGGGCGATGATCGCCTGCGGGATGGCGGTCTCGGCGCCCTGGCTGCGCCGGCGGGTGGACCTCTACCTGCCGGTCAGCACCGCGGTGGAAGAGGAGAGCCGGCTGCCGGCCGGGGCGGCGCGGCGGATCGTCCCCAACTTCGTCCGCGAGCTGCCGCCGTCACCGCCCGCAGGGGACCCGCGCCTGGCGGCACTGCCCGACGAGCCGTTCGTCCTCTACTTCGGCGATCTGACCGAGGACAAGGGCGTCCTGCGCCTGGTCGAAGCCCATCGGGGGATCGAGCGGCCGCCGCCGCTGGTCCTGGTCGGGCGGGATCAGCTCGAGTGCCGGCTGACCGGACCTGGGATCCATCCGGTCGGGCCGCTGCCGCACGAGCTGACGATCGAGGCCGTCCGCCGCTCCCTCTTCACCGTCGCCCCCTCGCTGCTCCCCGAGTCCTTCGGCATCGTCGCGCTCGAGGGCGCCGCCGCCGGCAAGCCGGTGATCGCTTCTGACATCGGCGGCCTCCGGGACGTCGTCCGCGACGGCGAGACCGGCTTTCTGGTCGCGCCGGGCGACGTCGCCGGCCTGCGCGGGGCGATGGAGCGATTGATCGGCGATCCCGCCCTGCGCGAGCGGATGGGCTCCGCCGCGGCCACCCGCGCCCGGGACTTCAGCGCCGGCGCCGTCGTGCCGATGTTCGAGGACGCGTACGAAGCCGCGATCGCCGCCCGCCGCCGGGATTGACCCCTGCGACGAGGGGCTGCGGCCCTAGCGCAGAACCTATCCTTCACCGATGCCCGAGACCGCCCTAGCCACCCCCCCTGAGGAGACCGCGCAGCCACCGGCGCGCTCGCCCCGAACCGTCCGCCTGGAGCCGACCCGCGGCTTCAGTCGCGTGCTCTCGCCGAAGGAGCTGTGGAGCTACCGGGACCTCGCGGTGCAGATCGCGATGCGCGACATCACGCTCCGGTACCGGCAGACCGCGCTCGGCGCCGCCTGGGCGATTCTGCAGCCGATCGCCTTCATGGCGGTCTTCTCGATCATCTTCGGCCGCTTCGCCGGGGTCGGCTCTGACGGCCTTCCGTACGCCCTCTTCGCGCTTGCCGGCCTGGTCCCCTGGGCCTTCTTCGCCTCGACCCTGCAGCTGGGCTCCGAAAGCCTGGTCATGTACACCGAGCTCGTCTCGAAGATCTATTTCCCGCGCATCTTCATGCCGTTCGGGATCCTCGTCGCCGGCCTGGTCGACCTCGCCGTCTCGACCTTTCTGCTGATCGTCATCGTGTTGATCTACGGGATCGTCCCCGGGGTCGAGGTCCTGATGGTCCCGGTCCTGATCCTGATCGCGGCCGCGGCGGCGCTGGGGATCACCTCGGCGCTTTCCGCCATCAACGTCAAGTTCCGCGACGTCCGCTACATCGTCCCCTTCTCGGTCCAGCTTTGGCTCTTCCTCACCCCGATCGTCTACCCGACCAGCGTCCTCAGTCAGCCCTGGCAGACGATCTCGGCGATCAACCCGATGGTCGGCGTGGTCGAAGGCTTCCGCTGGGCGCTGCTGGACACCGGCAGCGCCCCCTGGGACCTGATCGGGATCTCGGCCCTCTCGGCCACCGTCCTCCTGATTGCAGGCCTCGCCTACTTCGACCGCGTCGAGCGCACTTTCGCGGACATCATCTGATGAGCCAGGTCGCGATCGAGGCCCACGAGCTGGGCAAGAGCTTCAAACTCGGGATGGGCAAGCGCGGCTACGGGACCCTGCGCGAGGCGCTGGTCGGCGGGATCCAGCAGCGGGCGGCGAAGCTGACCCGGCGCGGGTCCCAGAAGGAGGAGACCGACTGGCTCTGGGCCCTGAAAGACATCTCGTTTGCGATCGAGAACGGCGAGGCGATCGGCCTGATCGGCCACAACGGCGCCGGCAAGAGCACCCTGCTGAAAATCTTCTCCCGGATCATCGAGCCGAGTACCGGCTACGCCGACGTCACCGGCAGGGTCGGCTCGCTGCTCGAGGTGGGGACCGGTTTCCACCCCGAGCTGACCGGGCGGGAGAACGTCTTCCTCAACGGCGCCATCCTCGGCATGCGGCGGGCGGAGATCCGCTCCCGTTTCGACGAAATCGTCGCCTTCGCCGACATCGAGCGCTTCCTCGACACCCCGGTCAAGCGCTACTCGAGCGGGATGTCGGTGCGGCTCGCCTTCGCGGTCGCCGCCCACCTCGAACCGGAGATCCTTCTCGTCGACGAGGTGCTCGCGGTCGGCGACGCCGCCTTCCAGCGCCGCTCGCTGGCGAAAATGAACGACGTCGCCAAAGAAGGCAGCACCGTCGTCTTCGTCTCCCACAACCTCGCCACCATCCAGGCGCTCTGCACCCGCGGGATCCTGCTTGAGCGCGGGCAGGTGATCGCCGACGGCCCGGTCCAGGAGACGGTGAACATGTACCTGCGCTCGCTCGAGCGAGCGGCCAACCAGGATCTCCTCGAGCGCACCGACCGCGACCGCCGCGGCTGGAAAGAAAGCCTGATCCGCCGGGTCAAGGTCCAGGACGTGGTTAGCGGCGAGGACGACGTGGTCGTCGGCGGCCGCCCGGCCAAGATCGTCATCGAGGTGACCGAGGTCCTGCCCCTGATGGACTGCCAGCTGACGGTCTCCAACAGCCTCGGCCATCCGGTGATGACCCTCGACAGCACCCTTCCCTCGCCTGACGACGTCCGTGACGAGAGCCTGGGCCCGCGGCTGGAGTGCGATCTCGCGGCGCTATCGCTGATCCCTGGTCGCTACCGGGTCGACCTCGTCCTCAGGGGCAATCGCGAGATCCAGGATGGCCTTCAGGCGGCTGCCTTCTTCGACGTCGAGCCGGGTGTCATCGACGGGCGCCCGATCCCGCCAAGCGGGCTGGACGGCGACGTGATGCTGCCGCACGTATGGCGAATGCCGGGATGACGGCGACCGACGACCGGCGCCCTGGGGAGGAGCTGCTGGCGCCGCAACCGGCGGAAGCGGTGGATGCCCTCGGGGCGCCCCCGACCTTCGCGATCGTGATCACCGCCTACCAGGCTGCCGAGACGATCGCCGCCGCCGTCCGCAGCGCCCTGAAGCAGGAGCACCCGGCGCAGCAGGTGATCGTCGTCGACGACGGCTCCACCGACGATTTGACGGGAGCCCTGGAGCCGTTCCGCGGTGAGATCGAGCTGATCCAGCAGGAGAACCGCGGCGGTTCCGCCGCCCGCAACCGCGGACTGGAAGCGGTCGAGACCGAGTTCATGGCGGTGCTCGACGCCGACGACGCCTACCACCCGCGCCGTCTCCTGGTCATCGCCGAGGCGGCGCGCCGACGTCCCGACCTCGACATCGTCACCACCGACGCAAGGTTGATCGTCGATGGCAACCCCGACGGCAAGCTCTCGGATGGATCGCCCTTCGCGATCGAGCAGCAGCGACGGGCGATCTTCGAGCGCTCCTTTCCCGGCGGCTGGCCCGCTTTGCGCAAGGAGCGGCTGCAGGCGATCGGGGGCTTCGACGAGAAGATGCGGATCGCCTACGACTGGGACTGCTGGCTGCGGCTGATCCTCTCCGGCTCGTCGGCGGGGATGGTCGACGCGCCCTACTACGACTACGTCCTGCGCTCGGACAGCCTCTCCGCCAACCGCGTCGCCAGTCTCTGGGAGCGGGTGCGGCTGCTGGAGAAGGCGACGCGGAGCCCGCACCTGCAGCCGGCGGAGCGCCCGACGCTCGAGCAGGCCGTTCATTGGCGGCGCAGCGAAGCGGTTCGGGAGGAGATCCGGGCTCTCTCGCAGGCGGGCGACCGCCGCGGCCTGCTGCGCCTTGCCGGGACGCCGGGCACCGCGATCACCAGCCGGCTCGGGGCCGGTCTCGGTGCCGTCTCGCCGGCTCTTTCGCGTCGCCTTTTGGGCGATCCCTCCGAGCGGGTCTAGGTCCCTGGCTGCGCCTAGTTCGAGCCGCGGCGTTCGGCGACGGCGGCCGCAAGGCCCAGCAGCCGCGCCCTGATCATGTGCCCCTGCTCGCGCGCCCGCTTCTGTTCGGCCCGGCGGACCTTCGCGGTCAGCATCGGTCGGTTTTCGGCTGCGCGGGCGCGTCGCCAGGCGACGGCGAAGAGCTCGCGGGCGTTGTCGCGGTAGCCCGCGCGGTCGGCCGTCTTCGCCAGCCAGACCGCCGACTCGACGACCTCCTCGTCCACCTGCCGGCGTGAGACGCCGAGCGAGAGGAGCCCGGCTTCGTCGATCGGGGCGAAGTCCGAGAGCGAGTCCTCCAGGCCGACCTCGCGGCGGCGGGCGCTCTCGCGCGCGGCGAGGATGCGAACCGCCTGTAGCTCGATCTTGTTCGAGGCCTGGTCGGGGTGGATGCGGTAGGAAACCACCCTCTCGGGCAGGTGGGCGAGCTGCGTGTGGGCGGCGATACGCAGCCAGAGGTCGAGGTCCTCAGCCCCGTCGAACTCGGAGCGGTAGCCACCGACCTGATCGAGCACCTCCTTGCGGATCATCACGCTGGAGTGGACGAAGCCGGTCGTCCGCTCCAGCTGTTCCCGGATCGCCGCGTCGTCCAGTGGGTAGCGCACTTCGGCGACCTCGCGGCCGTCGCGGTCGATGATTGCCCCCTGCCCGCCGACCATCCCCACCTGCGGATGGTCGCGCAGAAAGCGGTGCTGCTGCTCGAGCCGGCCGGGCATCGAGAGGTCGTCGGCGTCCAGCCGCGCCACCAGCGGCGCCCGCGCCAGCTCCAGGCCGCGGTTGGAGGCGGCTGCCACGCCACCGTTCTCCTGCCGGTGGACGACCACCCGTGGGTCGGCGGCCGTGTACTCGGCGAGGATCCGGCTGCTGCCGTCGGTAGAGCCGTCGTCGACGATGACCAGCTCCCAGTCGGCAAACGACTGGCCGAGAATGCTCTCGATCGCCTCGGCGAGGTACCGCTCGCCGTTGTAGACCGCCGTCACGACCGAAACCTCAGGCGCGTTTCCTGCCATCGCGATCAGCCTTTCAACCGGCGCGGAGCTCGGTCTCGATCAGGGCGAGGAAGGCGGATTCGCGGCGCGTCGCGAGGCTGGGAGCGGCCGCCGCCTCCATTTCCAGGTGCCGGTGCTCGGAGCTGCTGTGCAGCACCCAGCAGAGCAGGCGCAGCCCAGCCTGGGCCTCGGGGCCGATCCCCAAAGGGTCGCAGTACTCACGCAGGCAGCCGGCGAAGACGCCGCCGTTCGGCGTCGTCGGGTCGAGCAGGCGCCGGTAGCTCTCCCGCGCGCGAACCGGATCGAGCGTCCCTTCGACCAGGGCGCCGTCGACCTGGAAGGCGGCGTGGGCGAGGAAGTAGACGAGGTCGAGAACGGGGAGGCCCTGCGGGTCGGCCGACTCCCAGTCGAGCAGCGCCGGACCGGAGCCGGTGAGGACGACGTTCCAGGGTGAGCAGTCGCGGTGCTCGCAGACGAGCGGCAGCCGGCCGAGGCTCGCCAGGCGCTGCCGCAGGCCGCTCATCCCCACGGAGCCCAGCGCCTCGCCGAACTGGCTCTCGAAGAGGGTCAGCCGCTCGTCGACCAGCCTCGCCCGCCAGCCCTCTTCTGCCGCCGGCCGGGGTTGCCCAGCCAGCTCCAGTAGCCAGGCAGTGACTTCGCGCGCCAGCTCGGGCAGGGACTCGCTCCTCAGCGCTCCGATCAGCGGCGGCCCGTCGATCCGGCTCTCGACCAGCGCGGTGCGGCCGCCGCGGCGGCCGAGGGCCCGCACCCGCGGTACGCCGGCGAGGCTCGGTCGCTCCGCCGCTACCGCCTCGAGCGCCGCCGCCTCCCGTTCCAGCGCGGAGTCGGATGCGACGACGCGGGAGAACTTGACGACCGCATCCGGCTCGCCGCCGTCGGCGGAGAAGGGAAGCCCGACCACCTTGTTGACGCTGCGCCGGCCGCCCGTCAGCAGCAGCCAGCTCGGATCGTCAGGAAGCACTGCCGCCAGCTCGTCCGTCTGCCCGGGCTCTCCCCGTTGTCCGAGCGCATAGAGCGGGGCGAGGCCGCCACTCCGCCGCGCCGCCGCCCAGGCGAAGCGGATACCCACCTGCAGCCGTCCCTGCGGTGGCCTCATCTCGAGCAGGCGCTCGGCGGCCGCGGCGCTCTCGAGGTCGAGCCAGAACTGCGGCAGCCGGCTCGGGAGCGGGCCCGGCCATTGGAGGTGGATGCGGTCGAACCCGGCGCG
>DATFOB010000034.1:0-22442 GCA_035266025.1 Solirubrobacterales bacterium | reverse complement strand
AGCGGTACTGGACGTGGAAGTCGATGTGGCGGCGGGCACCGGCACGGCGGGCGCGGAGCTTGTGGTACCCGGCGACCTCGGGGGTGCGGGCGGCGGCGATCGCCTCCTCGATCCGGTCCATCTCCCCCGCCGGCAGCACCTCGTCGACGAGGACGCCGGAGGAGCGGCGGATGATCGAGAGGCCCGCCCAGACGATCGCGGCGGCGACGAGGAGGGCGGTGATCGAGTCGAAGGCGGCCGCCCCGGTCACCTCGACCAGGACCAGCCCGACGAGGACGCCAGCGGAGGTGAGGGCGTCGGTGCGGAGGTGGGCGGCGTCGCCCTCCAGCGCCGGGGATTCGTGGATTCGCGCCTGGCGGTAGAGGTTCGCGGAGACGACCAGGTTGGCGACCACCGAGAAACCCATGACGGCGATCCCGACCCCGAGCGCCTCGACCTGGGAACCGGCGACGAGGCGGTGGGTCGCCTCGTAGACGATCACCGCAGCCCCGACGAGGATCAGGATCCCCTCGATGTTGGCTGCCAGGTTCTCGACCTTCTCGTGACCGTAGGGGTGCTCCTCGTCGGCCGGCTCGTCGGCTTTGCGGACCGAGACGAAGGCGATTACGGAGGCGACGAGGTCGATCAGCGAGTGGATCGCCTCGGTGATGATCGCGATCGAGCCGGTGATCGCGCCGGCGGCAAGCTTGAGCGCGATCAGGATCGAGTTGGAGGCGATCGAGAGCGCGGCGGCGCCGCTTTTCGTCTTGATCATGGCGCCGCGCCCGCCTCCAGGCCCAGGTGCCGCGCCAGCATCCGCACCGCCTTGCCGCGGTGGCTGATCGCGTTCTTCTCCTCGGGTGGGAGCTCAGCCATCGTCCGCCGGTCCTCGTGCCCGGTCTCGTCGGGGACGAAGGCCGGGTCGTAGCCGAAACCGCCGCTGCCGCGGCCCTCGTCCAGCAGCGTCCCCTCACAGCGGGCCTCGAAGACGTACTCGTGCCCCGCCTCGTCGATCAGGGCGATCGCACAGACGTAGGCGGCGCGGCGATCCATTCCGGCTGCGTCCACTTCCCGCAGCAGCTTCTCCAGGTTGGCGTTGTCGCTGGCGCCTTCGCCGGCATAGCGGGCGGAGTAGATACCCGGGGCGCCGCCGAGCGCGGCGGCTTCGATCCCGGAGTCGTCGGCGATCGTTACCTCGCCGGTGGCGGCGTAGGCGGCGCGGGCCTTGATCAGCGCGTTGGCCCCGAAGCTGTCGCCGGTCTCCGGCGGCGAGGCGACCTCGTCGGGCAGGGGCCGCAGGTCGACCCCCGGGAGCAGCTCCGCCATCTCCCGCACCTTGTGCTGGTTGCGGGTGGCGAGAATCAAGCTGCCGCCCGCTCCTGCACCTCCCGCAGGCGGCCGATCCCGAGCTCGGCGAGCCCGAGCAGCTCGTCGAGCGAGGCGCGCGAGAGCGGCGTCCGCTCCGCCGTCGCCTGCACCTCGACCAAGCCACCGTCTCCGGTCATCACCACGTTGGCGTCGACTTCGGCGTTGGAGTCCTCGCCGTAGTCGAGGTCACAGAGGGCGCGGCCGTTGACCATGCCGACGCTGACCGCGGCGACCGAGCCGGTCAACGGCAGCGCGTCGAGGGCTTTCTTGTCGACCAGCTTTTGGAAGGCTTGCTGCAGTGCGACGTAGCCGCCGGTGATCGCCGCGCAGCGGGTGCCGCCATCGGCTTCGAGCACGTCGCAGTCGATGTAGACGCTGCGCTCGCCCATCGCCCTGAAGTCGACGACGACGCGCAGCGAGCGGCCGATCAGGCGCTGGATCTCGACCCCGCGCCCGTCCTGTTTGCCCTTCGAGATGTCGCGCTGCTTGCGGTCGCCGGTCGAGGCGGGCAGCATCGCGTACTCAGCGGTGACCCAGCCTTTGCCCTTGCCGGTCATCCAGCGCGGCACCTGCTCCTGGATCGAGGCGGTGCAGATCACCCGCGTCCGCCCGATCGAGATCAGCGCCGAGCCGTCGGCGCTGCCGACGAACCCCGCGTCGATCGTCACCGGCCGGATGTCGGCCGGCGCTCTGTCGTAACTGCGTGAAGCTGGCATCGGGCGAGTTTCTCATGCGGACGGCCGGTGGCGCTTTTGTGGCCTCATGGTCCACAAAAGCGCCACCGGCTTCCGGCTATTTGAAGGCGACCTTGTCGACCGCCTCCTTGATCTTGTTGACGATCACGTCGGCGAGCTCGGTTCCCTGTTTGCCGTTGAACCCTTTCATCGCGGCGACCATCCCCACCATCAGCAGCGAGACGAGCAGGATCAGGCCGACATACTCGACCGTCCCCTGCCCCGTCTCCCCCGCCAACCGGCGCAGCTCGCCGACGCGGCGCGAGATCGAGGCGTGCAGGTACCCCATCAGCGTGTAGACCATCGGAGCCTCCCTTCGTTTGCTTGGAGGCGGGATGCTCAGCCGGGCCGGCGCACGGAACAAGACGCAAAAGCGCCGAGAGCGGGCCAGTTTTGAGAAAGGTTCGTGAACTCGGCGAGCTCAGCCGGGCTGGATCTCTTCGCGCTCGAGGGCTTTCACCACTGCCTCGGTCCGGGTCCGCGCCTCGAGCTTGCCCATCGCGTTGCGGACATGGGTGCGCACGGTCTCCGGGGAGAGGACGAGCCGCTGGGCGATTTCCTCGCCGGTGAGGCCACGCGCCAGCATCGCCAGGATCTCGGCCTCGCGCTCGCTCAGCGCTTTCGCCGTCCCGTTGCCGTTGCCGTCGCCGCCGTTGCGCGCCTCTGCGAAGCGCGGGTCGAAGTAGCGGCCGCCGCGCGAGACCTCGCGCAGGGCGTCGACCAGGATCGGAAGCCCGGCCGGCTTGGCAACGAGCCCACGGGCGCCGCTGCGGAAGGCGGCGCCGAGCAGGTCGGGGTCGTTGAGCCCGGTGTAAATGACGAACTTGGTTCCGTTCGTCTGGCCATTGAGGCGCCGGACCAGCTCGGTCCCGCGCTCATCCGGAAGATCGACTCCGACCACGGCGACGTCCGGGTGCCGCTCGGAGATCACCTCCTCGCCGCTTGCAGCGGTCGTGGCGCATCCCAGCACCGAAAACCCGCGCCGTTCGAGCAGCACCGCGAGGCCGTCGCGCAGGGCCTCGTGCTGCTCGACCAGGACCAATGACGGACTATTCCCGCTCGCCTCCATCTGTTCCTCCCACCTCCCGTGCCCATTGGCGACTAGCGAGCGGTCAAATACCCAAGGTCCAATGAGGCGAAACAGCTATTTGCCGTTGATCATTTCGACCACGTAAGCGGCGACGTCTTCGATTTCCTTGGTCGAGAGCAATTCGGCGAAGGCCGGCATCCCGCCCCCGCCTTCGGTTACCTGTTCGATCGAGCCGTTGAGGGATTTCGCTTTCGGCTGCGTCGTCAGGTCGGGGCCGCCGTTGCCGCCATGCCCGCTGGCGCCGTGGCAGACCGAGCAGTTTTCCGAGAAGACGGCTTTCCCGGCCATCGCGTCGCCGCCGGCCGATTCCTCTTCGACGTTTTCCTTGCCTTCTTTGCCGCCGCCGGCAGCTTCCTCGGGCGAGCCTTCCGATTCCTCGACCTCGACCTGGGGCGTTTCCTCACCGGCGTGCTGGCCCTGCTCCCCTTTGCCGCCGCCTTCGACCTCTTCCATTTCACCCTCGAGCGAGAAGAGCCAGAGGTTGTCGCCGTGGGCACTGGCGGCGAGCGAGTTGCCGCCGGCGTAGAAGGCGACGTACTCCCTGCCCTCCCATTCGAAGATCGCCGGGGTGGTGTTGGCGCCCGCGCCGGTCTGGAAGGACCAGAGCTCGTCTCCGGTCTCGGCGTCAAGTGCGGTCAGCTCACCGCCGGAGCGACCGACGAAGACGAGGTTGCCGGCGGTCGTGGTGGTGCCGCTGTAACAAGATTCGTCTTCGAATTCGCGCTGCCACTCGATCTCGCCCGTCTCAACGTCCTGCGCAGTCAAGGTGCCGTCGTAGGTGCCGAAGCCGGTCAGCGTCAGCACGCTCGAGAGGTAGACGTCGCCGAGGCTGAGTTTTTCCAGCGCGTGGGTCATGTAGCCGGCGTAGCCGGAGATGCCGCAGATGTAGACGTCGTTGGTGTTGCGGTTGAAGCTCGAGGGCGGCCAGTTGGTGCCGCCGGAGGGCCCCGGGGATAGCACTTTCATGTTGCTGCCAAAGGGGTCGAAAATCTCACCGGGACTGACGTCGATGTCTTCGCCCTTGAAGGTCTCCTTCGCCAGCTTCTCGATTTCCTTGAACTGCCCTTCGGTGACGTCGTGCGGAGTGAAAGGCTCGGTCAGCGGATAGGGCTGCGTCTCCCAGGTCGCCTGCTGGTCTTTGTTCTGCGGGACCGGTTTCTCGACGATCTTGTGGACCGGCTCGCCGGTTTCGCGGTTCAGCATGTAGAGCCAGCCGGTCTTGCCGGGCTGGCTCAGTCCCTTGACCTCCTCGCCGTCGACCTTGGCGTTCCAGAGGACGACCGGGCTGGGGGCGTCGTAGTCCCAGATGTCGTGGTGGACCTCCTGGAAGTGCCACTTGTATTTGCCGGTGGTGGCGTCGAGGGCGACGATCGAGGCGGTAAAGAGGTTTTCGCCGGGCCGGCCGCTGCCGTTCAAGTCCGGGGAGGCGTTGCCGGTTGAGAAATAGAGCATGTTCAGTTCGGGATCGACCGCCGGCGTGTTCCAGACCGGAGCGCCCCCTTCTTTCCAGCCTTTGCCGCCCTCCCAGGTCTCGTGGCCTTCTTCGCCGGGGCCGGGGACCGTCCAGAATTTCCACTCGATGTCGCCGGTTTTGGCGTCGACCGCGGTGAGGCGGCCGCGGATTCCGAACTCGCCGCCGGAGACGCCGGAGTAGACGCGGCCGTTGTAATAGAGGGGCGCCGAGGTGACGGTTTCGCCCTCCTGCCATTTGCCGATCGTCGCTTTCCATTTCACTTCGCCGGTCATCTGGTCGAGGGCGACGAGGCTGCCGTCGAGCTGACCGAGGAAGACCAATCCCTCACCGAGGGCGACGCCGCGGTTGGTCCAGCCGCAGCAGATGGTGTCGATCTCCGGTGGCAGTTTCGCTTCGTAGACCCAGAGCTTCTTGCCGGTCTCGACGTCGACGGCGAAGACGTCGTCGGCACCGGTGACGACGTACATCGTCCCTTCGTAGACGATCGGCGTCGCCTCGGCCGAGTATTTGGTCGCCTCGGCGGAGCCGTTGAGATGGGTCATCCAGACCCCCTTCAGGTCCTCGACGTTGCCGCTGTCGATTTCGTCGAGCGGCGAGTAGCGCGCGTTGGAGAGGGCGCCGCCGTTGGTGAGCCAGTTCTTGCGCGGGTCGGCGGCAAGTTCCTCGGCCGTGAAGGCGGGCGCTTTGGCGATGTCGCCGACGGTCTCGCCGCCTGGCGCGGCGGAGCGGGCGGCGACGGTTTCGGTCACCGTCTTCTCGTCGCTGTTGGCGTGGCCGATCAGATAGCCGATCGCGAAGGCGACGAGGGCACCGGTGAGGACGGCACCGAGGCCGGCGAGAGCGAGGACTGGAGCAGACGGACGTTTGCCTCTCACGTTGACGCTGCGTCTACCCACTTCGACGCCCGGCTATACCCTCAGCTCGGTGCGGGTCCTCGTCGTCACCAACTTCATGCCCGACGCCGGCGCTCCGCAGCGGGGACGCTGGGTGCGGGACCAGGTCGACGAGGTGCGCAGGCGCGGGGTCGAAGCCGACCTCTTCGCCTTCCCGCCGGGCCGCGGCGAGTACCTGCCGGCGACGCGACGGCTGCGGGCGCTGCTGCGGCGCGAGCGCTTCGACCTCGTCCACGCCCACTATGGCCTCGCCGGCTGGGTGGCGCGCCTGGCCGGGGCGAAGCCGCTGATCGTCACCTTCCATGGCACCGACGTCCGCCACCACCTGGTCGGTCACCTCTCGCGCCGGCTCGCCTGGCGTTGCGACCTAGTCGCAGGGGTGTCGCGGGCGCTGTTCGAGCCCGAGGACGGGCGACCGGGGCTGCCCGCCGTGCCGGGGTCGGCGGTGCTTCCGTGCGGGCCCGACCTGCGGCGGTTCGGGCTGCAATCACGGGCGGAGGCCAGGCAAGCGCTCGGCCTTCCCACCGACGGGCGTTTCCTCTTCTTTCCCGCCAACACGCTGCGGCCGGAGAAGCGGGCCGACCGCGCCACTGAGCTGATGCTCGCCTGCGAAGGCGAGTTGCTCGCCGGAGGATCGATAGAGCCGGAGGAGATGCCGCTGTGGATGAACGCCGCCAATGCGGTGGTCGTCACCTCCGACTACGAGGGCTTTGGGATGGCCGCGATCGAGGCGCTCGCCTGCGACGTGCCCGTCCTATCGACCCCGGTCGGCATCGCCCCCTACGCCCTCGCGGGCATCGACGGCTGCCTCTGCGCGCCATTTGACGTCGAGGCCTGGGCGCCGGTCGCGCGGCGAGCTTTGGAGGCGCCCGACCCGCGCGTCATCGGCGCCGCCCGCGCCCAGACGCTCTCCGCCTCCGGGATGGCGGAGCGCGTGATCGAGGCCTATCGCGCGGTCGTAATAGATTGAGGCGCGATGAGTTCTGAGCCGGGTGCAGCAGGAGAGAGCCTCGAGGAGCAGGTCCGCGAGGCCGAGCGCCGGCTCGAGGAGGCAGCGACGCTGGCGGCCGAGGCCGAGCAGCGGGCCGGGGAGGAGATCAAGGCGCTGGAAGCCGACCTCGAGCGGGAGCGCGAGGAGAAGGAGAAGGCGCTGGCCGCCGCCGAGGAGCGGCTCGGCGAGATCGAGGCCCAGGTGGAGACGGCCGAGCAGCGGGTCGAAGCGGCGGAGCGCCGCGCCGCCACCGCGGAGGAGACCGTCGCCGACGAGCTGGCGCGCGCCCGCGAGGGTGCGGCGAGCTGGCTCCAAGGGCAGCTGGATTCGCTGCGCCGGGAGGCCGAGGGGCGATAGAAGCTTCAGGTGAGTTCGACGTCGCCGTCGTCGGCGGCGGCGCCGCCGGCCTCTGGAGCGCGCTGCGGGCGGCCGAGCTGGGGGCTCGGGTCTGCCTCGTCTCCCGCACCCCGCTCTCGCAGAGCGCCAGCTACTGGGCCCAGGGCGGGCTGGCGGCGGCGCTCGAACCCGACGACTCGCCCGAGCGCCACGCCGCCGACACGATCGCCGCCGGCCGCGGCCTCTGCCGCACCTCGGCGGTGCGGGCCCTGGTCGAAGAGGCACCGGGAGCGGTGCGGGACCTGATCGCGCGCGGCGCCGTCTTCGACCTCGACCACGAGGGACGGCTGGCGCTGGGCTTGGAGGGCGGCCATACCTACCGCCGCATCGTCCACGCCGGCGGCAGCCAGACCGGCTACGAGCTGACCTCGAAGCTGGCGCTGTGGGTGGCGGCGCAGGAGCGGGTCGAGGTGATGGAGCGGACCTCGGCAGTGGCGCTGTGGAGTGACGGCGAGCGCTGCCACGGCGTGATTACCGACGCGGGCGCGGTGGCGGCGCCGGCGACGATCCTCGCCACCGGCGGCGCGGCGGCGCTGTGGCGGCGGACGACGAATCCGCGCGGTGCGATCGGGGCCGGTCCCGTGCTCGCCTCACTCGCGGGAGCTGACCTGGCGGACCTCGAGTTCTGCCAGTTCCACCCGACCGCGCTGGCGCTGCCCGGGACCGAGCACGACGGTGTCCTCATCACCGAGGCGATCCGCGGCGAGGGAGCAAAGCTGCTCGGGGCCGACGGCGAGCGGTTTACCGACGAGCTGGCGCCGCGCGATGCGGTGACCGCCTCGATCCTGGAGAAGATGCGCAGCGAGGGGACGGCGTCGGTGGACCTCGACCTGCGGGAGATCGACCCCGCCCGCTTCCCCAACGTCTTCGCCTCGCTGGCGAGGGCCGGCCTCGACCCGGGCTCCCGTCCGGTCCCGGTCGCCCCCGCCGCCCACTACACGATGGGCGGGATCGCGGTCGATGTCGACGGCCGCTCCTCCCTCCCAGGTCTCTACGCCGTCGGCGAGTGCTCGTGCACGGGATTGCACGGCGCCAACCGCCTCGCCTCCAACTCGCTCAGCGAGTGCTTCGTCTTCGGCGGTCGCGCCGCCGCGGCGGCGATCGAGGAGGAGGCCGCCGGGACGAGGCCGGAGCCACCCCAATGGCGTTTCGAGGCTCCGACCGACGAGACCCGGGGCGCCGTCTGGCGCTACGCCGGGCCGACGCGCAATCCCGACGACCTCGCGCGCCTGATCTCCAACCCCTACCCGCTGGCGCGGGCGATCGGCGCCAGCGCCCTGGACCGCGGCGAGTCCCGCGGCGGCCACCTGCGCCGCGACCGCCCCGAAACCGATCCGGCCTTGGACGGCATCCACGTGGTGGTACACCCCGGCGGCGGCGTGACCGAGGAGGAGTGGCACTAGATGCTCCTTGGGGTCGACGTCGGTGGCACCTTTACCGATGCGGTCCTGCTCGACGGCGGCGCGGTTCACACGGCAAAGGTGCCGACGACGCCGCGGGAGGAGTCGCTGGGGGTGATGCGGGCGGTGGAGGCGGTGCTGGAGCGCGCCGAGGCAAAGGCCGCCGCGGTCGAGAGCTTCGCCCACGGGATGACGGTCGGCACCAATGCGCTGCTCGAGGAACGGGGAGCGCGAACGGCGCTGGTAACGACTCGCGGCTTCGCCGACGTCCTCGAGATCGGCCGCCAGGACCGCCCCGACCTCTACCGGCTCTGCACCCCGAAGCCGGCGCCGCTGGTGGAGCGGGACCTGCGCTTCGAGGCGGCGGAGCGGAGCGGACCCGAGGGCGTCGTCGAAGCGCTCGGCGAGGAGGAGCCCGAGCGGCTGGCGCGGGCGATCGAGGGGAGCGGCGTCGAAGCGGTCGCCGTCTGCCTCCTCTTCTCTTATCTCGACCCCAGCCACGAGGAGAAGGTCAGCGCGCACCTTCGCCAGCGCCTGCCTGGCGTTCACGTCTCCGCCTCACACGAGGTCCTCCCCCGCTTCCGCGAGTACGAGCGCTGCTCGACCACTGTCGTCGACGCCTACCTCAGCCCACTGCTGGGGCGCTACCTCGGCAGCCTCGGCGAGACAGCGAAAGAAGCCGGGCTTCCGCAGCCGCTGGTGATGCGCTCCTCGGGCGGGGTCGCGCCCGCCGAGGAGGCCGCCCGCGGCGGCGCCTGGAGCGTCCTCTCCGGCCCCGCGGGAGGCGCGATCGGCGCCGGCCTGCTGGCGCGGCTGAGCGGCGACGGCAACGCCCTGGGCTTCGACATGGGAGGCACCTCCTGCGACGTCTGCGTCGTCGAGGAAGGCGAGGTGCGTCGCACCGACGCGCGTGAGATCGAGGGGCGTCCGATCCAACTGCCGATGGTCGACGTCCACACCGTCGGCGCCGGCGGCGGCTCGATCGGGTGGCGGGACAGCGGCGGCGCCCTCCGCGTCGGCCCCCGCTCCGCCGGCGCCGAGCCCGGCCCCGCCTGTTACGGCCGCGGCGGCAGCGAGCCGACGGTCACCGACGCCGACCTCCTGCTCGGGCACCTCGCCGGCGACTCCGAGCTGGCGGGTGGCGTGATGCTCGACGCCGAGGCCGCCGAGCGCGCCGTTGCCGAGCTCGGGCGCTCCCTCGGCCTCGAACCGCTGGAGACCGCCGTCGGGATCGTCCGCGTCGCCAACCAGGAGATGGTCCGGGCGCTGCGCGTGGTCACCGTCGAGCGCGGCATCGACCCGCGCCGCTTCGCCTTGCTGCCCTTCGGCGGCGCGGGGCCGATGCATGCAGCGGCGATCGCCGAAGAGCTCGGCGTCGAGACGATCCTCTGCCCCCGCGCCGGCGGGGTCCTCTCGGCCCTCGGTCTCTGCGCGTCGGAGCGCCGGCGCGACACCGCCCGCACGGTGATGCTGAGCGGCAGCGAGCTGACCGCGGAGCGGCTCTCCGCCGAGGTGGCGGCGATGGTCGAGGAGACCGGCGGCGGAATGAAGGAGGAGGCAGAGGCGCGGGTCGTCTACAAGCTGCGCTACGCGGGGCAAGCCTTCGAGCTGCCGGTGCCGGGCCGGGTCGACCCGGACCCCGAGGAGCTGGTGGCGGCGTTCGAGCGCCTGCACGAGGAGCGCTACGGCCACCGCGACCCCGAGGGCGAAGTTGTCGTGGTGGATATTGACCTGGCGTTGGTCGTGCCGGGCCCGGAGCCGCGGCCCGTCGCCGCGAAGGCAGCGGCCGAGGAGGGCTGCCGCCGCGTCCGCTTCGGCGGCGAGTGGATCGAGACGCCGGTCCTCCGCGGCGAGCCCGCGGCCGGGACCGAGATCGCGGGCCCGGTCGT
Organism: Solirubrobacterales bacterium; assembly: GCA_035266025.1. Classification (GTDB taxonomy): domain Bacteria; phylum Actinomycetota; class Thermoleophilia; order Solirubrobacterales; family 70-9; genus VAYN01. Next base: position 12,228 of record DATFOB010000034.1, on the reverse strand, counting down.
CTTCGAGCTGCCCGAGGCGACCTTCGTCGTCCCACCCGGCTGGGCGACGAACGTCGACGAGCACGGGACGATCATTGCCCTGTTCCTTCCCGGCGCAGGGCAAGGAAAAGGAACAGGCGAATGAGTGGGCTGGGCCCGATCGCGCTCCAGGTGCTGATCGGGGGCCTGCGCGCGGCCTGCGACGAGATGGGGGCGACGCTGATCCGCTCCGCCTACTCGGCCAACATCAAGGAGCGCCACGATTGCTCGACCGCGCTCTTCGACGCCGCCGGGGAGCTGGTGATGCAAGCCGAGCACATCCCCGTCCACCTCGGCTCGATGCCGGACGCCGTCGCCGCGGTAATCGACGAGGAGCAGCGCCCGGGCCGCAGCTGGATCCTCAACGACCCCTACAAGGGCGGCACCCACCTGCCGGACATCACCCTCATCTCCCCCGTCTTCGTCGAGGGGGAGCTGCTCGGCTTCGCCGCCAGCCGCGCCCACCATGCCGACGTCGGCGGCCCGACGCCCGGCTCGATGCCGGCCTTCTCGCGGACGCTGGAGGAAGAGGGCGTGGTGATCCCCCCGACGGTGGTCGACGACGAGACGCTGGCGAGCCTCGCCGCGCAGATGCGGGCGCCGCGCCAGCGCCTCGCGGACCTGCGGGCGCAGCAGGCCGCCAACCGCGTCGGCGAGCTGCGGCTCGGCGAGCTCTGCGAGCGCCTCGGGGCGAAGGCGCTGCGGGAGGGGATGGCGGAGATCCTCGCCTACAGCGAGCGCCGCACCCGCGCCGCAATCGCCGAGCTGCCCGACGGCAGCTACCGGGCCGAAGACGTGCTCGAAGGCGACTGGAACGGCGAAGAGCGCGACCTGCGCCTGCGGCTGGAGGCGACCGTCGCCGGCGATTCCCTCCGCCTCGATTTCAGCGGCAGCGAGGAGCAGGTCGACGGCAATCTCAACTGCCCCCTTTCGGTGACGAAGTCGGCGGCGTTTTTCGCCGCACGCGTCCTCACCGACCCCGACGGGCCGCCATCGGCCGGCGCCCATCGCCCGATCGAGGTGATGGCGCCGCCGGGGTCCCTCCTCAACGCCCGCTTCCCGGCCGGCGTCGCCGCCGGCAACGTCGAGACCTCCAGCCGCGTCGCCGACCTCGTCCTCGCGGCGCTCTCGCAAGCCCGCCCGGGACCAGCACAGGGCCAGGGGACGATGAACAACCTCACCTTGGCCGGCGAGAACTTCACCTACTACGAGACGATCGGCGGTGGCCAGGGAGCCTGCCCCGACGCCGACGGCCTGAGCGCGATCCACGTCGCGATGTCGAACACGCTCAACACCCCGACCGAGGCCCTGGAGACGGAATTCCCGCTGCGGGTGCGCGAGCTCTCGCTGCGCCGTGGAAGCGGCGGGGCCGGTCGCCACAGCGGCGGCGAGGGGATCGTCCGCGAGCTCGAGGCGCTGGCGCCGATGCAGTTCAGCCTGATCACGGAGCGCCGCCGTCACCCACCGCGGGGGCATGGAGAAGGTGAGGACGGGACCCCCGGAGCCAACCTCCTCAACGGCGAGCAGCTGCCGAGCAAGGCGGCCGGAAATTTGCGTCCGGGGGACCGTCTGCGGGTGGAAACTCCGGGCGGCGGCGGGTGGACGTAGGTCACATTTCGCAAATTTCCCACTTTTTTAGTTGAGATTTCGCCGCACTCCTCTAGAATGCGCGCCTCCGGACGGGTGTAGACAGCCTGTGTAGGCCAATAGGCACGGCCCGACCCCTGGTTCTAACTACTGAAACTTCTGCTGGATTACTTCAAATGCCGATCGCTCTAAAGGAATGGGCTGTAACCGTCCGCGCTCTCGCGGAGGGTGAGCAGCTGCTCACCCTGCGTAAGGGGGGCATCCGCGAGGAGAACAAGCACTTCGAGCTCGAGCACGAGCGGTTCTTCCTCTACCCGACCTTCGACCACCAGCGGAACAACCTTGTCCGCGAATCCCACCACCCGGAGCTGCGCCGCGCGCTCGAGGAGGGTGTCTGGCCCGACGAGGAGCCGCCGCCGAAAGCGCTGCTCCAAGACGGCGGCATCCCCCAGCCCGACCGCGTCCGGCTGCGTGCTTGGGCCGAGGTGGTCGACCACGTCACGATCAACGACCGGCGCTCGCTCGACGCGCTCTCGCCTTATTACGTCTGGACCCCCGACTACGCCGAAAAGCGGCTCGCCTGGAAGCGGCGTCACCCGCTCCACGTGCTGCTGCTGCGGGTCCACCGGATCCCGCGGCCGGTCACGGTCCGCGTCCGCGACGAGTACCACGGCTGCCGCTCCTGGGTCGAGATCGACCGCGAACTGCCCTTCGAGGGCACGCCGGTGATGGCCGACGAAGAGTTCGACCGCGCGCGCGAAGAGATTCGCAACCGCGCGGGTGCCGGCGAGCCTGCGCTCGTCTAGCCAACCTCTGCGCTCGCTAGCCTCGCCTAGTGTCCTGGGTCGAGACCGAGAGCCTGAGCTTCACCGCGCGGCACGATTCCGACGATTCGGCCTACGCGGAGCGGACGCTGGATCGGCTCGAGCATCTGCGGCTGCGGCTCGAAGACCGCTTCGAGAAGGTGCCGGAGGAGGCGACGATCGTCGTCCACACCAACCCCGTATGGCTGACGGCGGCGCACCCGTTCCTCCCCGCCGCCCGCTGGTCGGCGGCGCCGGCCGGCCGTCGCTACCTCGCCGGCTGGCCGATGTCGACCGAGCTCCACGTCCTCAACGACCCCCACATGGAACGCCGCGCCGCCGGCGACGACTCCTACGAAGCCCTGCGCGGCACCGCCGAGCGCCTCTACGCGCAGATGGTGGTCGCCGTCAACAACACCGCCCTCCCCCCTTCCTGGACGCCGCGGCGCTTCGCGCGCTACCTGCGCTGGGCCTGGCTGGTCGAAGGCGGCGCCCAGTACTTCTCCCGCCAGGTCGGCCTCTACCGGGCAGCGACGATCCGTCGCTTGCGCGAGAGCTCCCGCCCCTCCTTCCCGCCCTCGCGCCGCGACGCCGTTATCCTCGGCGGCACGATCTTCGACCTGCTCGAGAACGAACGTGGCCCCGAGGCCTGCGAGCGCCTCGTCGCCAAACTCCTGCCCCAAGGCCCCGAGGTCCAACTCGAAGACGCCTTCGACGCCCGCTTCCACGAGATCGAGGATGCCTGGCGCGACTACCTCCGCGAGATGGTCCGCGGCCCAGTCGCGGTCTAGGTCGCCTGGTAGAGCAGCCAGACCAGGAGAAAGCCGGCGACCACGGCAGCGATCAGCCAGAACGCGAGCCGGCCCGCCGAGGTAACGCCGGTTTCGCCGCGGGCGAGGCGCCGTTCCTCTTCCAGCTCGGTCGCCTCGTCGCGCTCGTCCTCGATCATCACGTCGGCGAGGACCTCGCGGGCGCGCTTGGCGCTGTCGGCGCGGACGAGAACGTCGCGGGGGCCGTTGGGAAGGAACTCGGGGTTGTCGAAGCCGCCGCTCCGCTTCAGCATCGACGGGATCCCGGCCTCGGTCAGCAGTCCCTGCAGCATCTCCGCCTCCGGCTGAGTGCGGGCGAAGGCGACCTTGACCATCCGCTCGCCGTTGCCGCCGCCCCCTCCGCCGCCGCCCTCGTCGCCGCCACCGGAATCGCCGCCGCCGTGGGCGCCGCGAGCGTGACCGCTTGCCTTCTGCCTATGCGAGGTCGAGCTCGACATCGGCGATCTTCAGGTCAGCAAGGTCAAAGGCCTTCACGTCCGGCGCCTCGTCGTTCTCCAGGGAGACGATCACGTAGGCCTGTTCGGGCCACATCCGCGCCTCGTTGACGTCGGTCTGGGAGGGGTACGCGGCGCTGCGCGTGTGGGAGTGATAGATCCCGATCAGCTCTTCGCCCGCGTCTTCGATCGCCCTCAGCGCGTCGTACTGCCCCTGTGGGTCCATCTCGTAGCGCAGCGGGCTGGCGGCGGCGTTCTCCACCCGCACCACCCGCCTCGCCTCCCCGTCGCGGCCGCCGATCATCCCGCAGCACTCGTTCGGCAGATCCTCACGCGCGTGCGCGACCATCTCGTCGACCAATTGCTGAGAAATCTTCACGCGGCGAGGCTAGCGGACGGACGCCGCCCTGACGACTCGGCGAAAGGCGTTCCACGCGGGCTTCGGCCTGCCGTCCACGTCGAAGAGTCCGGCGAATCGGCAGAAGACGCAGTAAGGGTCAGCGCTGTCGACGTCCTTCCAGGTGAACCAGTAGGCGCCCCCCAGCCGCCAGCGCCGCCTGTGCTCCAGCATCAGGCGGTAGGCGCCTTCGAGGAAGCGACCCTGACCGCGTCGCCCCTTGTCGAATGGGTTGGGTGCGACCCCGTCGGAGGCGACGCCGAGCTCGGTGACGAGCAACGGCTTGGCTCCGTCTCCGGCCCTTGCCATCACCCGCCGCACCGCCCGCAGCTCGTACTCGAGCCCCGGGATGGAGGTCGCGTACGGGTGCAAGGCCGCGACGTCGAAGGCGGCCCCCGCCCCGGGCACCAGGTACATCCGCCGCAGGAACTCCCAGGGGCGGAGGCCGCCCTCGACCGGCGCCAGGCCGCCGGCAACGATCTGAGCGCCGGGGTCGAGACCACGGATCGCGGCCGCCGAGCGGCGCAGCAGACCGACGTAGGCGCGCGGAGAGGGCCGGCGCCAGAAGACCGAGAAGTTCGGCTCGTTCCAGATCTGCCAGCGGCGCAGGGGCTGCTTCACCTCGCGTCCCTCCCAGAACTTGCCACCAGGGCCGTAGCGACCCACCAGCTCGCGAAGGAATGCCGACCACGCCCGCGCTCGCCGGCCGGCGAGCGGCGCCACCCTCGGGTCCCCCGCCATCCACTCGGGAGAGCCGGTGACGATGGGCAGGACCCGGACCCCGGCGGCGCTCGCCTCGCCGACGGTGCGATCGAGGGTCGCGAAGTCGTAGGAGCCGCGGCGGGCCTCCACGTCGAACCAGAAGAAGGGGATCCTCAACGTCAGCGAGAGCCGCGCCATCCGCCGCAGGTCATTGCTCGTGACCTGGGTCTGGGGCGATACCCCGAAGAACCCGCCGTGGGGTACCCCCCTCGCCCCCGATGCCCCTGGGGTGGCCGCGAGGAACAGCGCCGCCAGGACCGCGGCGCAGGCCGCGGTCGCGAGCCGGTTAGCGCCGGCACGGGCTGGGGTCGGCGTGAACACGGGTCAGGGCCCAGCCGGGCTGCAGGCAGGAGCGGATGCATTCGTAGGCTTGTTCGCCGAAGACGACGAGCTTGCCGTCGGACTGGAAGTCGAGAGCCAACGGTTGGGTGACCCCGCCCAGGTAGGAGTAACCGGTGGCTTTGGTCCCCCAACGGAGGTCGTGACGGCCGCGAGAAGTCGTCCGGGCGAGGACCCCCAAGGGGGCGGAATATTCTTCAGCGCGGTGGTGGCGCCCGGTCACGTAGAGGCGCTCGGCGGCATCCGCCACAGCCGGAGAAGCCCCGGCTTCCATCTTCGGGAAGAAGACCCGCCCGCCCCGGCCAAAGGACCTGTCGAGGCGCCCGGAGGCGCGCATGCGCACCGCGAACGGCCTTTCCCTCGTTGCACCGACGAGGTAGAGCTTCCCCCCTGGCAGCGGTATCACCGAGCTCACCCGCGCATGCTTGCCGACCCTGAGGAAACGCCACGGTCGCTGCGCCCGCCGCGCCGCGGTCGGCAGCGAGCCGTCGCTGCGGCGCCGCGCCGTGTAGACGGACCGCACCGAAGCCGGGACGCAACAGCGCGAGCCGGCGAGAGCTATCGCGCCCGAGCCCCAGGCGGCGAGAGCCCCCGGGAAGCGGCCGGGAATCATCGTCCACCCACGTCGTCCCGCGGTCGTTATTGGCCCGAAGCCAGGATCCGCCTGACCGTTGGGGAGCAGGCGCGCAAGGACGACGAACTTCCCTCGCGCCGCCGCGACACCGCCGGCAACAACGATCCGCTCGTCGGGGAGGACGGCCAGCCGGGGGCCGCTCGCGACCCCACCGGAATCGATGCGCGCGGCCCCGCCTTCGCCGAAGCGCGGGACCAGGCGACCGAAGCGGTCGAAGCGAAAGAGGACGATGTCGCCCTGGTCGGCGGTGGCCAAGACCGGTTCCCCGCGCGATCCCACCGCCAGCGATCCAAACGAAGAACGTTCGCGGGTGATTGGCTCCGGTTTGGTCTCGACGACCACCTCGTCGCTGGCCCCTTCGCGCCCGAAGCTCTCGTCCAGCCTTCCGTCGGGGAGGTATCGCTGGACGAAGAACCTGACCCGGCAGCCGGTGGTCTGGCATCCCTGCAAGCTCTGCAGCACGAAGATTTCATCTTCCGGCCCGACGACCATGTCTTCGCCCACCGGTTGGATCTCATTCGAGGGCGGGTACCTTTCCGGCCCGAACGCGACCGTCCCTTCGTTCCCGAAGCTCCGGTCGACGGTCCCCGGCGCGCCCGCCGGCGTCGCCCGCGCGCCCGCCGCTGCCACCGGCCAGCAACAGGCCACCATGGTGACCAGGGCAAAGATCGTCTGTCGCTTCAGCGCCATCCCGCTGCTTCAACCCCTTCGATCAATGAAGTTGCGCTAACCGCCGGCTTCCTACCACCAAACCGTGGAGTCGAGGTTCTCGATCTCCTCGATCGGTTTGGTGTAGACGCCGGAGGAGAGGTACTTCCAGCCGTCGTCGGGGATCAGGAAGACGACGTTGCCGGAGTCGAGCTCGCCCGCGATGCGGGCGGCGATCGCGGCGATCGCGCCGCCGGAGACGCCGGCGAAGACACCCTCCTCGTCAAGCAGCTTCTTGGTCCAGACGATCGCGTCGCGGTTGTCGACCATGATCTTGCGGTCGAAGAGGGAGATGTCGATGATCGGCGGGATGAAGCCGTCGTCGAGCGAGCGCAGTCCCTGGACGAGCTCGCCCTGTTTGGGCTCGGCGGCGACGATCAGCGTCTCCGGGTTCGCCTCCTTGAGGCGGCGGCCGTTGCCCATCAGGGTGCCGCCGGTGCCGAGGCCGCCGACGAAGGCGGTGACCTCGTCGAGCTCTTCGAGGATCTCGACCGCGGTGCCGTTGTAGTGGGCGAGCGGGTTGGCCTCGTTGCCGTACTGGTAGGGCATGTAGAAGCCGGGGTCCTCGGACAGCTCAAGCGCCACCTCGACGGCGCCGTTGGAGCCCTTCGCGCCCTCCGAGTAGACGATCTCCGCCCCGTACATGCGGAGCAGCTGCGTCCGCTCCTCGGTGACGTTGTCGGGCATCACCACCTTCAGCGGGTAGCCCTTGCGGCGGCAGATCATCGCCAGGGCGATGCCGGTGTTGCCGGAGGTCGGTTCGAGGATCGTGTGACCCGGTTCGATCGCCCCTTCGGCCTCGGCGGCCTCGATCATCGATTTCGCAACCCGGTCCTTGACCGACCCGGTCGGGTTGTGCCCCTCGAGCTTCGCGTAGATCCGCACGTCGGGCTTCGGCGAGAGCCGCGGCAGCTCAACCAGCGGCGTGTTGCCGATCGACTCGACGATGTTGCCGAACCGGCCCCCACAGGGTTTGTTGAGTAGTTGCTCTCGCGCCATGGCCGCCTTACTTCAGAAAGTGTAGCGGCGGCCTGGCAACCGCCTGTTCCCGTTTAGAAAGCTCGTGTAACGGAGATGCAACGTGCAGCATGTATATCTACATGCGTCTGTCCACTCGATTCGGAGGAGAACGATGAGATCGACCCGGGTGACCGCCCTATTCGCGGTCTTCCTTCTAGCCCTCGCCTCACTTGCGGTTGCGGGTTGCGGGAGCAGCGATGACGACACCACCGGCGGTGGTGGTGGCGGAGGCGGTGGCGGCGAGCCGCTGACCGTCGGCTCGGACATCCCTTATCCGCCTTTCGAGCAAGGGAAACCGGGTAACTACACCGGCTTCGACATCGAACTGATGGACGCGATCGCCGAAAGGATCGGCCGCAAAGCAGAATTCCAGGACACCTCGTTCGAAACGATTTTCCGCGATGTTGCCCAGGGCAAGTTCGACGCCGTGATCTCGGCCGCGACGATCACCGATGAACGCGAGAAGGCCGTCGACTTCTCGAACCCGTACTACCTCTCCGAACAGGCGGTGCTGGTCAAAGAAGGCAGCGACATCAAGTCGCTCGAAGACCTCCAGGGCAAGACGGTCGCCGCCCAGCAGGGGACGACCGGGCTCGAACTCGCCAAGGAAGAACTCGGCGACAGCGAAATCCGGCCCTATCCCGAAGGACCCGACGCGGTCAACGCCCTCAAGTCGGGGACCGTCGAAGGCGTGATCATCGACGCGCCGGTCGCCCAGAACGCGGTCGAAAAATCCGGTGGCGTTGAAATCGCCGAGAAAGTCCCGACCGAAGAAACGTACGGAATCGCGGTCGGCCAGGGCGAAACCGAGCTCCTCGAAGAAATCAACAAAGGCCTCGAAGAAGTCCTCGAGGACGGGACCTACAAGAAGATCTACAAAAAGTGGTTCAGGCTCGAACCGCCGCAGCAGATCTTCTCGGCTACCCACGAAGCCGAATAGCCACGAAAGCCTGGATTTGAGATGAGACGCGAGGGGCGCCATCATGGCGCCCCTTCGTTTTTCCAGGCCAGCAGGAGACGGCAATGAGTGAATTCTTCCACCAGTACTTCGACTTCACGATCATGGGGGACCACTTCAGCGAAGTGCTGGAAGGGTTCTTCAAAAACCTTCTCCTGTTTGCGGTCGTGGTCGTCCTCGCCTTGTTCTGGGGCCTGGTCCTGGCTCTAATCCGCCAGCTGCCCGGCAAGAAATTCGCCCCGCTGCGCTTCCTCACGATCGCCTACATCGACGTCCTCCGCGCGATCCCGATCCTGATCATCCTGCTGCTGATCTCCGGCGGGATCCCCTATCTCGAGTTCATCCCGAAAGACATCCGGATCCCCAACTGGTTCGGGCAACCCGACCCCTTCTGGTACAGCGTTCTCGGTCTGACGATGGTCTACGGCGCTTACATGGCCGAGGTCTATCGGGCGGGAATCGAAGCGGTACCGCCGGGGCAAGCGGAGGCGGCACGCTCGCTAGGGATGAGCTATGGCAAGGCGATGCGCCACGTCGTGGTCCCTCAGGCGGTGACGAAGATTCCAGCGCCGATGCTGAACGAAATGATCTCTCTGCTGAAGGACACGACCCTGGCCAGCGTCGTCGCCCTCGGGGAGTCGGTCCTGGTCAGCCGGGAAATCCTGGCAGAAACGTTCAACAGCTCGGCGGTCATCCTGGCCGGACTGATGTTCCTGGCGATCACCCTGCCCGCGGCGCGGCTGGTCGACGTCCTGATCAAACGAAACCAGGGCAAGATCACCCGTGGCGCCCACATCGAGGTGGCGTGAACGTGGCCGAGGCGATGATCCGGCTGGACGGGATCCACAAGCGGTTCGGCGACCTCGAGGTGCTCAAAGGCGTCGAGATCGACGTCGCCAAAGGGGAAGTCGTCTGCATCCTCGGCCCCAGCGGGTCCGGCAAGAGCACGCTGCTGCGCTGCGTCAACCTGCTCGAGCCGCCCGAGAAAGGCGACATATACATCGAAGGGCACGACATCTGCAAGGGCCCGGGCTCCGGCACCGGGGAGCAGAGTTGGGAGCTCGATTTCGTCCGCCAGCGCGTCGGGATCGTCTTCCAGCAGTTCAACCTCTTCCCGCACAAGACTGCACTGGAAAACGTCACCCTCGCCCAGGAGAAGGTGTTGGGACGGTCGCGTCAGGAGGCGCGTGCCAAAGCGACGGAGCTGCTTGAACGGGTGGGGCTAGGCGACAAGCTCGACCAGTACCCCGAACGTCTCTCCGGCGGCCAGCAGCAGCGCGTCGCGATCGCTCGGGCCCTGGCGATGGACCACCGCGTGATGCTCTTCGACGAGGTGACCAGCGCTCTCGACCCTGAGCTGGTCAAGGAAGTGCTCGACACTATGCGCGAGCTGGCCGAGGAAGGGATGACGATGATCGTCGTCACCCACGAGATCGGCTTCGCCCGCGAGGTCGCCGACCGGGTCGTCTTCATGGACGGCGGCGTGATCGTCGAGGAGGGCCCGCCGGCGGAGGTCCTCGACAGCCCGCGCGAGGAGCGGACTAAACAGTTCCTGGGTTTGGTCCTAGATCACTGAGACGCCGAAAATCAAGCCTGCGAAGGACGCAGGGAGCGTGGCGTGCTCTGCACGCGAGCGACCGAGGACGCCGGCAGGCGCCGATTTGCAGGCGTCTCAGCCGCCGGCCATGGCGGGAAGGATGACTACGTTGTCGCCGTCTTTGACCGCGGTCTCGAGACCCTGCAGGACTCGCACGTCCTCGTCGTTGAGGTAGACGTTGACGTAGCGGTTGAGCTCCCCGTCCTCACCGAAGAGCTGGGACTGGGTGTCCGGGAACTCGCCGGTCAGCGAGCGCAGGACCTCGCCGACGTCAGAGCCGCCGGCCTCGACCTCAGCCTGCCCACCCGTTTTCGGGCGCAACACCGGAGGGATTCGAACGGTTGCCATGAGATCGGTGATCCTACTAAGCAGCGAAGACCAAGCAGCTCAAGGACGCAGGGAGGGAAGTGTGCTCTGCACACGACCGACCGAGGACGCCGAGATGCGCCGGTATTCGCGGCTTAGCGGTCGCCGCCGGCACCGGCGCAGAAGGCGTCGTAGTCGGGGAACTGGCCCATCTCCGACTCCGGGATCTCCTCGGCGTTCTCGCCGCAGATCGGGCACTCGGGGTCGCGGCGGACTTTCAGCTCGGTGAAGCTGGTGCCGAGCGCCTCGTAGAGGAGCAGGCGGCCGACCAGCGGGTTGCCCTTTCCAAGGACGAGCTTGATCACCTCGTTGGCCTGCAGCGTGCCCATCGTCCCCGCCATCACCCCGAGCACCCCGTTGGCGGAGCAGCTCGGCGCCAGCTCAGCCGGCGGCGGCGTCGGGTAGAGGCAGCGGTAGCAGGGACCCTCGAAGGGGACGAAGGTCGAGATCTGCCCGTCGAAGCCCAGGATCGAAGCCGAGACGACCGGCTTTTTCAGCCGCACCGAGGCATCGTTCAGCAGGTAGCGCGTCGGGAAGTTGTCGGCGCCGTCGACGACGATGTCGTAGCCCTTCATCACCTCGAGGATGTTGCTCGCGTCGAGGCGGCCGTTGTGCTCGACGACGTTGACGTCGGGGTTCAGCCCTTCGATGAAGATCCGGGCCGAGGCCGTCTTCGCCATCCCGATTCGCTCGGTGTTGTGGATCACCTGGCGCTGCAGGTTGGAGGCGTCGACGACGTCGTCGTCGACGAGGCCGATCGTGCCGACGCCGGCGGCGGCGAGGTAGAGCGCGGTCGGGGCGCCGAGGCCGCCGGCGCCGAGCAGCAGCACCTTCGCGTTCAGCAGCTTCACCTGGCCGTCGACCCCGACCTCGGGCAGCAGCGTGTGGCGCGAGTAGCGGTCACGCTGCTCGGCGGTCATCCCGTGCGCAGCGACGACCGGCAGCCCCTGCTCCTGCCACTGGACGATGCCGCCGCTCATCGAGGCGACGTTGTCGTAGCCGAGCCGCTGCAGCTGCGCGGCGGCGATCGCGGAGCGGTTGCCGGAGCGGCAGTAGAGGATCGTGCGCGCCGATTTGTCCGGCGCGGCGGAAGCGATTTCGTCGGCCAGCAGCCCCGGCGGCACCAGCTTGCCGTTCTCGAGGCGGGCCTCCTGGTACTCGTGCGGCTCGCGCGTATCGATCAGGACGACGTCGCCGCCGTCGATCTCCTCGGCAGCCTCAAAGGGTTCGATCTCCTCGATCGTCTGTACGCGCTCGGTGTCGATGGCCATTTCTGAAATCCCCTAATCCGGATCAGCTTTAACTTCAAAAAGTATAGCGGGAGTTCCCCGTAAGTCTTTGAGCAAAGGAAAAGCGGCCCCGGGATGGCTCCCGAGGCCGCTTTGGCTTGCGAGTGGTTATCGCCCTAGCTGAAGCTGGGGCGCATCTGGCGGAGGCGGCGGACCCGCTCCTCGATTGGCGGATGGGTCGAGAAGAGGCTGGCCATGCCCTTGCCCGAGAAGGGCTTGACGATGTAGAGGGGCTCGGCCGCCTGGTTGACCTGCATCGGCATCGCTTGCGCGCCCTGCTCCAGCCGCAGCAGTGCGCTCGCCAGCGACTCCGGGTTGCCGCAGATTTCGGCGCCGCCGGCGTCGGCCGCGTACTCGCGCTGGCGCGAGATCGAGAGCTGGATGATGCTCGCCGCGATCGGGGCAAGAAGGATCATCGCCAGCCCGGCGACAAGGCTGAGCGGGGAGTTGTCGTCGCCGCCGAACCACATGAACATGTAGGCGAGG
>DATFOB010000033.1:0-8057 GCA_035266025.1 Solirubrobacterales bacterium | reverse complement strand
ACCTGCTGCATGTAGAGCGAGATGAAGAAGAACATCGAGAAGAGCGAGGCGCCGACGAGGATGCCGACGACGTTGGCGCCGGTGATCGTCCGCAGGCGGAAGATCGAGAAGGGGACGAGGGGCGCGCGCGAGCGGCGCTCGATCGCGACGAAGGCGATCAGCAGGATCGCGCTGGCGGCGAGGACGCCGATCGTCTGCGTCGACCCCCAGCCGGCGTCTTCGGCGTCGAGCAGGGCGAAGACGAGGGCGGAGAGCCCGAGCGTGATCGTCGTCGCGCCGGCGACGTCGAAGGTTCGCACCTCCTGATCGGCGCGGGATTCGGCGATCAGGCGCGGCGCCAGGGCCGCGGCGGCGATCCCGATCGGCACGTTCACCCAGAGCACCCACTCCCAGCCGAGGTATTCGGTGAGGATGCCGCCGAGGAGGACGCCGGCGGCGCCGCCGGAGCCCGCCACCGCGCCCCAGATCCCCAGCGCTTTGTTGCGCTCGGCGCCGTCCTTGAAGGTGGTGGCGACGATCGAGAGCGCGGCGGGGGAGAGGATCGCGGCACCGAGGCCCTGGACGGCGCGGGCGACGACCAGCTGCCCGGAGCTGCTCGCCAGCCCGCCGAACAGCGAGGCGATCGCGAAGAGCACGAGCCCGAACATGAAGACGCGCCGGCGGCCGAGCAGGTCGGCGAGCCGGCCGCCGAGCAGGAGGAAGCCGCCGAAGGTGAGGACGTAGGCGTTGACCACCCACGGCAGGCTGCTCTCCGTGAAGTCGAGCGCTTCGCCGATCGTCGGCAAGGCGACGTTGACGATCGAGGCGTCGAGGACGACCACGAACTGGGCCGAGCAGAGCAGGATCAGGGCGATCCAGCGCTTGTCGCGTGCCTCGGCGGCGTCGGTCACTAGGTGGCCTCCATTCGCCGCGGAGGATTTCACATCGGCCTCGCCGGCTCTTCTCGAATCGTGCTTAATATCGAGGCATGTGCAGAAACATCAGAACCCTCCATAACTTCGATCCACCCGCGACCGACGAGGAGATCCAGGCCTCGGCGTTGCAATACGTGCGCAAGATCAGCGGCTCGACCAAGCCGTCGCAGGCAAACCAGGAGGCCTTCGACGAGGCCGTCGCGGCGGTGGCCGATGCCACTCGACAGCTGCTGGACCACCTTGTCACCACCGCGCCGCCGAAGGATCGCGAGGTCGAGGCCGCCAAGGCCAAGGCCCGCTCCGAAGCGCGCTTCGCGGCTTAGCCCGGCTACGGGGCGATCAGGCGCCGGGCTTGGACCGCCGCGATCCGCCGGGCCATCGGGAAAAGCGTCTCCTGGGGGCGCCTGCGGCGCGTGCCGACCGCCTCGAAGAGGGCGGCCGCCTGAGGGTCGTGAACGGCGGTCGAGATCATCGCCCGTTCGAACCGGTCGAACTTCCGGCCCGTCGCGTAGTCGTGGATGAGGCGGGCATGCATCCCCAGCTGTCGGCGATGGCGCTTGCGATAGCGGCGCAGGCAGTTGTCGAGCGACTCGACGCCGCGGAGGGCGGGGGAGACGCTGTCGGCCAGCCATTCGCCTGACTGGAAGGCGAAGCCGCAGCCGACCCCGAAGAGCGGATCGGTAGCGAGGGCGGCGTCGCCGATCAACGCCAGGCCGGGAGCGATCGGCCCGCGGATCCGGTTGGGCATCTCGATCTTGCCGATCACCGGCGCCACGCACCTGCTCTCGCGGATCGGCGGCGGCTCCGGGACGCCGGCGACGTGCTCGACGAGCGCCCGCTCGGGATCAGCCTTGAATTCCGGCGCCCGGTCCTTGTGCACCATCGCGATGTAAAACACCTGCCCTCCGTCGGTCGGGAAGGCGGCGGCCATGTCCGGGTCGAGGAGCCAAACGGCGCCGTCGGGCCAGAATCTCGGCTTCGGACCCTCGAAGTAGCCGCCGTAGGCGAGTCGATTTTGGGGCAGGGTCTTCTCCTTGACCTCGGCCATCTCGGCGACGCGCGAGTCCCGGCCGTCGGCACCGACCACGAGACGCGCCCGGATCTCACGCGTGTTTCCGTCTCGCTCGCGAACGCCGACACCACCGAAGCGGTCCCCCTCGCGGATCAAGCGCTCGGCGCTCTGTCCCAGCATCAGCTCGACATTGGGCTGCGCGGCTGCCGCTTCCCGCAGCATGGGGTCGAGCAGCGAGCGGCGCAGGTTGAGGCAGTAGGCCTCCCGCCTCTCCGTCGGTTCGACCCAACCCCAGGGCGTCCGGGAGTGAAAGCGGGACCGCAGGCCGCCCGCCTCGAGGATCGGCTCGTAGAGCCCGAGGCGTTCGATCGTCGGCACGGCCGACGCCTGGATGAAGTGAGAGCAGACCCGCTTGAAGGCTTTCGGGTCCGGCTGCTTCTCGATCAGGGCCACCGTGGCCCCGGCGCGGCTGAGCAGGATCGCCGCGGTGCAGCCGGCGAGACTGGCGCCGACTATCGCCACGTCGTAATCCGCTGCCTTGGCGGCCATGGGAAAAGAGGCTATCAGAAACTAGTTTGCTAAACTAATTACCAGAGCTAATCATGATGATGAACCCGACCGACATCCCTCTCGCAGAGCGCGCCGCGCATCTGCGCACGGCGATCGTCCGCACCGCCCGGCGCCTGCGCCAGGAGGCCGCCGCGGAGACGAACGGCTTGACCCCGACTTCGGTCGCGGCGCTGGCGACGATCGAGCGCCACGGGCCGATGACTCCGAGCGAGATCGCCGCGATCGAGCGGGTCAAACGGCCGACGATCACCCGCACGCTCGCCTGTCTTGAGCGGGAGGGGCTGATCGACCGCGCTCCCGACCCGGAGGACGGCCGCAGCTCCCTCGTCAGCGTCAACGGCGCCGGCCGCGAGCGGCTGCGGCGGCTGCGCGGCCGCAAGAACGCCTACCTGGCACGGCGCATGCGCGACCTCTCCGCCGAGGAAGTGGAGACGCTCGAGCGGGCGGCCGAGATCCTCGAGCGGATGCGGGAGGGAGAGCGGTCTTGACGGCCGCGATCCGCCACTCGTTCAACTCGTTGGAGGTTCCCAACTACCGACGCTACTTCGCCGGCCAGCTGGTCTCCCTCTCGGGGACCTGGATGCAGACGGTGGCGGCGATCTGGGTAATCCTCACCCTTACCGACAGCGGCGTCGCCGTCGGGCTGACGACGGCACTGCAGTTCCTGCCGATGCTGCTGATCGGGGCCTGGGGCGGCCTCCTCGCCGATCGCTTCCCGAAACGAGGGCTGCTGATGACGACGCAGGCGCTGATGGCGATCCCGGCCGTCTGGCTCCTCACCGTCACCGCGACCGGCGTCGTCGAGCCGTGGATGGTCTACCTCGGCGTCTTCGCGATGGGCGCCGTCAACGCCGTCGACAACCCGACCCGCCAGAGCTTCGTCTTCGAGATGGTCGGCGCCGACCGCGTCGTCAACGCCGTCAGCCTCAACAGCGTCATCGTCCAGGCAGCGCGGATCGTCGGCCCGGCCCTGGCCGGGATCCTGATCGCGACCGTCGGCGTCGTCCCCTGCTTCGCTCTCAACGCGCTCACCTTCGTGGCGATGATCGTCGCCCTCTCGCGGATGGACCCGGCCCGCCTCCACGCGGTCCCCGTCGCCGAGCACGAGCCGGGAGCGATCCGGGCTGGGCTCCGCTACGTGCGCCGGACGCCGGAGCTGATGGTGCCGCTGGCGCTGATGGGCCTGGTTGGGACGCTCGGCTTCAACTTCCAAGTGGTGCTGCCGCTGCTCGCCAAATTCAGCTTCGAGTCCGGGGCGATGACCTACGCCGCCCTCGTCTCGGCCATGGCCGTCGGCTCGATCGCCGGTGCCCTCGTCAACGGCCACCGCGGCCGCACCGGTCCGCGCCTAATTGCCGGCGGCGCCCTCGCCTTCGGCGTCTCCGCCCTGCTGGCAGCGGCGATGCCCAGCCTCGCCCTGGAGATCCTGATGCTCGCCCTCCTCGGCGCCGCCTCCGTCACCTTCGCCGCAACGATCAACTCCACCCTGCAACTGGCGGTCACCCCGGAGATGCGAGGCCGAGTAATGGCCCTCTACTCCGTCGTCTTCCTAGGCTCAACCCCGATAGGCGCCCCCTTGACGGGCTGGCTCGCCCAGAACTACGACCCGCGGGTAGCGCTGCTGCTAGCGGGCCTCTCGGGCCTGGCGGCGGCGTGGATAGCCCACCTCAGCTTCACCCACATTCGGGGGCGGCACGAAGCTTCAACTGGCGAACATGCCGTTGCGTAGGGGAGGCCCGGTCATCACCTGAGCGAATTAGTCGCGCCCCTATGTCGGGGCTGCTCCACCAGATGCTGCCCGCCTATGGCGGGCAAAGATCAGATTGCATATCGCCGCTTCGCGCACATTCACTCAGGCGACGACCGGGCCTCCTCCAACACGCTTTGAAAGACAGCTAGGTCGCGAGGCGCAAAATTCCCTCTTGAGGAAGGGTTTTTGCGGTCTCGGTGATCAGGGAGCCATCTGAGCGCGATGGTTAGGAGGGAGCCGGTGGGGGTGTCCCGGTACTTGGCATGGAGCCGGCCCAAAGGCGGTTGAGGCGCCAGCCATCGGCGCATCAGCCGGCGGAGGTGCTCCGGGGCACCCCCACCGGCTCCCTCCCTCAACTAACTACCGATGTACCCCGCGCTTTCGAGGTACGCCGTCGCAGCCTGCCTAGGCGTTTCCTTTTCGAGTTCGACCCGCGCGTCCAGCTCCTGGACCACCTTCAGGTCGAGCCCTTCCTGCACCTGCAGGATCGTCTCTTCGTAATCGGGGCCGGCTTCTTCGGCGACTTTCTGCGTCGTCACGAAGATGACGTTCCCGGCAGGGAACACCTTCTTGTCGTCTTCGAGGATGACGAACTTGTCGCTCTCGGCCGAGAGCTGCGGGTCGGTGGTGAAGAGGATCGAGAGATCCGCTTGACCCTTTTCCAGCACCGTGTAACGGAGGCCGATGTCGACCGGGGTGAACGACTTGAACTTCAGCCCGTACAGTTTTTCCAGCCCGGCCAGGCAGTCGATCCGCTGGCGGCACTCGGGCGAGCCGTAGAGGGAGAGTTTCTCCGAGACCCCTTCGAGGTCAGAGACCGTTTTCAGGTCGTATTTTTCGGCGGTCTCGGTGGTGGTCCCGACCGCGTTGGCGCTTGCGAACGGCGTCGGTTCGAATGCCTGCAGGCCTTCTTTTTCGAATTCTTCGTTCGCTTTTTCCCACGCTTCGGTGGCGTCGGCGGGGACTTCTTCGGGTTCGAGGCCGAAGAACGAGGTGAGGGCCGTCGAGGCATACTCGGGGTAGCCGGAGATCTGCCCGCTCTTCACCGCTTTCTGGGCGACGGTTTCGGAGCCGAGGTTGAGCGCGCTCTTGACTTTGTACCCCGCCGCGGTCAGGGCCTGGGCGTAGATTTCGCCGAGGATTTCCTGTTCGGGGAAGTTCTTCGAGCCGATCGTCAGGCTGACTTTGCCGTTGTCCGGGTTGGACTGGATCGCCCCCGCTTCGCCACCGCTTTCGGTCGAGCCGGAAGTGGTGCTGTCGTCGCTGCTGCCGCAGGCGGCGACTCCCAGCGTCAACGCGAGCGCAGCCAGCGCCGCAAGCAGCACCCGCACTCTCGTCTTGTCGGTCCTCACTTGATGCCTCCTCTTGGGGTGGATGGATGAGTCAGGTTCACGCAGTCTTTACCTTCAGCCCGTCGGAAGTAAGCCGCCGCTGCAAAAGGGCGAGCAAGCCCTCGAGTGCCAAGGCGAGCAGAGCGACGAGGATCGCACCGGCGAGCAGCCCGTTTTCGCCGTAGACGTTGCGGTTGAGGATGAAGTCGCCGAGCGTTTCCACGCCCGCCAGCGGGGCGATGGTGGCGGTGGCGACGATCACGATCGCGGCCCCCCGCACACCTCCCATGACAGTCGGCACCGCCAGCGGCAGCTCGACCTTGCGGATGATGTCGAGCTCGCTCATCCCCATCCCGCGGGCCGCTTCAACCGAGGCGGGGTCGACCTGGCGGACGCCGACGAAGGTGTTGACGAGTATCGGTGCGATTCCGAGGATTGCCAGCGCCGGCGCCACAGTCTTCAATCCGACCCCGATCAGCACGGCCACAAGTGCGATCACCGCCAGCTCGGGGATTGCTCTGCCCGCGTTGCCGATCCCGACGGCGAACAATTCACCCTTGCCGCGATGACCCAGATAGAGGCCGAGCGGCAACGCTATGACCAAGGCGATCGCGAGCGCGAGCGCAGTCACCTCGAGGTGCTTCAGCAGGAGTTCCAGCGACTTTTCGAATCCCCCGACCTTGTTACCACCGGTGACGTTCGAGCTCTGCGGCACAAAGATGAATTCGATTGCGCCGTCGAAGGAGGCGAGGGGGAGGGGATTCATGCCGGACGCACCCTCCGCCAGGGGGTACTCAGCCGCTGCACAGTCACCAGCACCAGGTCAGACACGAGCGCCATCGCCATCACGATCGCGGCGGCGATGACGATGCTGGTCGGGAAGGTGAGGTTGCCGCTCCCGTACATCTGAGTTCCAAGCCCGCCGGCATTGATGAAGACGACGAGGGTCGCGATCGCGATGGTGCTGACCACCGCCACCCTCAAGCCGGCGATGATCTCGGGGATCGCCAGGGGTAACTCCACCTTCCAGAGGATCTGGCGATTGGTGAATCCCATGCCGCGGGCGGCGTCCTTGACCGAGTCCGGAACATTGGCCAGGCCGAGGATGGTGTTGCGGTAGATGATCTGGAGGGTGTAGGCCGCGAGGACGATGATCGCCGTGTCTCGCCCGAAACCGGTGACGGGCAGCAACAGGAAGAAGAAGGCGATGCTGGGGATCGTGTAGAGGACGCCGGTTGCGGCTAGAAGTGGAGGCTGCAGGCTGCGACGCCGGTGCGCGAGCAGCGCCAACGCAAAGGCAACCACAAACCCGATGACGACGGAGAGAAGCACGATTTCCAGGTGCTGCACGGTGGGCGTCCCGTAGCGGTCGATGTTTTCCTTCGCCCAGTCAAAGCAGAAAAGGTGGGTTTCATCTGCCTGGCACGGCAGCGTCCCGCTTTCCCGTTCGCGGAAGAAGTCGCCGCCCACGTCACCGGCTGCGGCAAGCAGCGCGGCGCTAGTCATGCGGCCTCTCGACGGCGCTGTGCTCGTCCGCCTTCGCCTCCGGCGAGGCGAGGAACTCGGAGATGATCTCGACCGAGAGGACACCGGAAATCCTACCCCTGTGGTCGACCACGGGGGCGTACTGGGTCTCGTGCTGGAGGAGGTCGGCGAGGGCGTCCCGCATCACGTCGTCGAGCTCGAGGACGGGGCCGAGGGGCGAGTCGGGCCGGGCGGGGACGACGTCGGCGCCGAGGTCGCGCTCGCTGAGCCAGCCGAGCGGGCGGCGCTCGCCGTCGACCAGCAGTGGGAAGGGGACTTCGACGTCCGGCGCCTCCAGCTTCGCCCGCACCTCGGCCGTCGCCTGGCCGACGTGGGCCAGCGGCGCCTCCCAGAGGTTGATGTCCGCGACGCGCATCAGCGCCAGCCGCTTCAGCGCCCGGTCGGCGCCGACGAAGTCCTCGACGAACTCGGTCGCCGGGGCCATCAGCAGCTCCGCCGGCGTCGCGTATTGCTCGACCCGACCGCCCTCGCGCATGACCGCGATCCGGTCGCCCAGCTTGATCGCCTCGTCGATGTCGTGGGTGACGAAGAGGACCGTCTTCTTGATCTCCGCCTGCAGGCGTAGGAACTCGTTCTGGAGACGCTCGCGGTTGATCGGGTCGATCGCCCCGAAGGGCTCGTCCATCAGCATCACCAGCGGGTCCGCGGCGAGCGCGCGGGCGACGCCGACGCGCTGCTGCTGGCCGCCGGAGAGCTGGGAGGGATAGCGGTCGCCGAGCTCGGGGTCGAGCCCGATCAGCTCCAGCAGCTCGGCGCTGCGGGCGCGGACCCGGTCCTTCTCCCAGCCCAGCAGCTGCGGCACGGCGCCGATGTTCTGGCTGATCGTGCGGTGGGGGAAGAGCCCGATCTGCTGGATCACGTAGCCGACCTCGCGCCGCAGCTCCGCGGGGGAGCGATCGCGCACGGACGTGCCACCGACGAGGATGTCCCCGTCG
>DATFOB010000032.1:0-17834 GCA_035266025.1 Solirubrobacterales bacterium | reverse complement strand
ACGTCTTCGACACGCTCTCTCTCACCAACGGCGGCGGCAGCGTGCCGACCCTGACCGGCTCCAACAACATCTACTGCAACAACAACAGCTGGTCGGTGCCGGCGGGGACGACCAGGGACTGCGCGCCCGCCTTCCTCAACCCGGCGGCCGACGATTACCGGCTGGCCGGCGGCGGCCGCGGCGTCACCTGGGTGCCGTCCGAGCAGCACTACGGGCCCTGAGGGCGAACCAAGAGTCGGATCGGGGGACGATCAGGCGGGCGCCGGTGCGTTTTCGTCGAGCATCGCGAGCATCGCCTTACGGTCGAACTTGCCGTTGGCGTTGAGCGGAAGCTCGGCGAGCAACTCGATCCGTCGCGGCACCATGTACTCGGGCAGGCGCTCGGCAAGGTCTTCTCGAAGTGCCTGCGCATCGGCCTCCGGGTCAGCCAGGAACGCAGCGATGCCACCGGCGCCGCTCTCGGTCAACGGCCAGCCCACGGCGATCGCGGCGTCTATGCCAGCGGCATCGCGGAGGGCCGCCTCGATCTCACCGATCTCGACCCTGTGGCCCATCACCTTGATCTGGTGATCGAGGCGACCGAGGTAGACCAGCGGATCCTGGGGGCGCGTCGGCCTGCGGACACGGTCGCCCGTCCGGTAGTGGATGCCCTCGGTTCCCGGAGGTTCGACGAAGGCAGCCGCGGTCTTCTCGGCGTCCTGCCAGTAGCCGGGCGTCACCTGAGGTCCGGAGAGAAGCAGCTCGCCATCCTCGCCGGGCTCGACCTGTCGCAGGCTCTCGTCGACGACCATCGTGCCGGTGGCGCCGAACGGCGCCCCGATCGAGACGATGCCGTTGACCTCGTCCTCTCCCTCGAGCTCGGGGCGGAGGCGCTGGACGGTGCAGGCGATCGTCGCCTCGGTCGGACCGTAGAGATTCTCGACCGTCGAAGCGGGCGCCGCCGCCGCCCAGGCGCGGGCCAGCTCACCCGGCAGCGGCTCGCCGCAAAAGAGGCTCCAGCGCAGGGTTGGATAGCTGCCGGGTTTCAGCATCCGCAGCTTTCGCATCATCGCTCCCAGCGAGGGCACCGAGAACCAGACCGTCAGCTCGGAGTCGCGGATGAAGCGGGCCGGCGAGATCAGCTGCGCGGTCGACGGGCAGCAGAGACAGCCGCCGCTTCCCCAGGCCACGAACATGTCGAAGACGGAGAGGTCGAAGGTGAGGTCGAAGGTTTGCGAGAAGCGGTCCCCGGGGCCGAAGTCGTAGCGCTCGCCGATCGCGTCGAGGAAGGCGACGACGTTCCGCTGGGCGACGCCGACGCCCTTCGGCCGGCCGGTGCTGCCGGAGGTGAAGAGCAGGTAGGCAATGGCGTCGCCGCCGAGCCTCGGCGGGACCGGGTCGATCGCCTCGAGCTCAGCGCTGGCAACCGAGTCGGCGACGATCACCGTCGGCGGGTCAGAGGCGCCATCCAGCAGCTCGGCGACCAGCTCTTCGCGCTCCCCGTCGACGACAAGGGTGCGGGCACCGGAGCGGAGCAGCATCTCCCGACAGCGGTCGACCGGAAAGCTCGGGTTGAGAGGAACGTAGCCGTTGCCGGCCCACAGAGCGCCGAGGATGCCGGCGTAGGCCGCGACCGACCGCGAGCCATAGACAGCCGTCAGGACAGGTCCGTCGGCGGCTTCGGCGGTCGCGATCGCGGTGCCGATCCGCGCCGCCCGCAGCGCCAGCTCGCCGTAGCTGAGGCGCTCCGCGGCAACTTCCAGGGCGGGCTGGTCAGGTGCCTTCTCGGCATGGCGCAGAAAGCCGCTGAGAAGGGTGGTGTCATTCACTGCAGCGATACCTGAAAAACGTCAGGCCGCCACTGTTTCTTGCGGCTGTGCCCGGGGATTCCCGACCAACTGAAAGTACGGCGGCTGCGGGTCGTTGTTCGGGTATGGATAGCGATACCCAGGCCGCCGCGGCGGCGCGGGCGAAGATTCTCGATTTCTGCGGCTCAGCGCTCGCCGCCTACGGCATCGACCCCGGCGCAGCCGGCGACGATCTCGATCTCCGCAGCAGCGGCGCGATCGACTCTCTCGGATTCGTCGAGCTGGTGGTGATGCTGGAGGAGACCTTTGAGGTCGAGCTGGAGCTGGAAGACATCGATCCCGAGGCCCTGACCGTTCTCGGCCCGCTCAGCGAGCACGTCGGTGCCCAGGTCGTGGCTGCGAAGGGTGCGGCGGTATGAGGTACGAGTCGACGACGGCGGGGGCAAAACGTCGCCTGCTGGCGATCCTGGCTCTCTACGGGCCGGGGGCGGAGACGTTCCGGGTCGGTCTTCACCGCCGCCGCGGGGTGAGGATCGGCAGCGGCTGTTTCATCGGCACCGACGTCATCCTCGAGACCGCCTTTCCGCATTTGATCGAGATCGGCGATCGCGTCGACGTCGGCATGCGGACCACGATGATCGCCCACCAGCAGGGCGAGGTCGCCGACGAAACCAAGCCCTCGGTGCGAATTGGCGACGACGTCTTCATCGGCCCCGGCTCGATGATCCTGCCCCACGTGACGATCGGCGCCGGCGCCGTCATCGCCGCCGGCAGCATCGTCACCACCTCGGTCCCGCCACTGACGATGGTCCGCGGCAATCCCGCCGCACCGGTGGCAACCTGCGAGGTTCCGCTCGGCCGCTCAACTCCCCTGCGGGAGTTTTATCGCGGCATGCGCCCCGTGCGGGCGCGGTAACAGCAGCACCTCTCCGGGCATCTCCACGCCGCCGCCTCCCTGATCGGACATGCGTCCGTCGCTTTGAGGTTCTTGTTCATGGACAACCCCTCGCGGTCGATGGTGGGTGCACCTGACGGCGGAGAGGAGTTGTTATGCGCGGCAGTGGCATCCAGATTCACGGGAGAGGTCTTCAACTTCTGAGCGCGATCGCGCTGGGGGTCTTCGTCCTCGTGCTGCTCCTGCCGTCTCAGTCCGATGCGACTTCCGGCGGTCGGACCTGCAACCCCATCCGCGTCTTCGCCTCCTGGGGCGCCTGGGGCCGCGATTGCCGACCGGTCGCCACCCGTGCCGGGGCGATCGCCCAACGGATCAGCCTGAGCACCAAGCGCCGGCGCCGTGACACGACCGCGCCGGAAACGACCATCGCCTCCGGGCCGAGCGGCTCGACCACCGCGACGGCGGCCTCGTTCGGCTTCAGCTCCAATGAGGCGGGATCGACCTTCGCCTGCCGTATCGACGGTGGCAGCTGGGGCCCGTGCGGCTCCCCGAAGGACTACTCCGGCTTCGCGGCCGGGGACCACCAGTTCTCGGTCCGCGCCACCGATGCGGCCGGTAACACCGACACTTCGCCCGCCACGCGGAGTTGGACTGTCAGCTCACCACTGCCGCCTGCAGAGGAAACCACGCCGCCACCCCCGGAGGAAACCACGCCGCCGCCTCCCGCTGACACCACGGCGCCGGAGACCACGATCGCGGAAGGGCCGAGCGGCTCAACTACCGCGACCACCGCCTCGTTCACCTTCAGCGCGAGTGAGTCGGGGTCGGCTTTCGCCTGTCAGCTCGACAGTGGCAGCTGGACCCCCTGCAGCTCTCCCCAGGCGTACTCGGGGATCGCCGTCGGCGCCCATGGCTTCTCGGTCCGCGCGAGCGACGGGGCGGGCAACACCGACGCCACCCCGGCCTCGCGCAGCTGGACCGTGGCCGCGCCGCCGCCGCCACCGCCCGCGAGCGGCTGCACCTCAACCGTCTCCAGTGTCTCCGCCGCCCAAACGGCCCTCTCCGGGGCGTCCCCCGGCGCCGTCATCTGCCTCGCCGACGGAACCTACGGCGGCCTCTCGCTGAGCTCCTCAAAGGCTGCCCCGGGGGTAACCCTGCGCGCCGCCAACCCCGGACAGACCACGATCGGCAGCGTCCAGCTGACCGGATCGGGCTACACGATCTCCCGTTTCATCGTCAACGGGGGCGTGACGATCGCCCGCAACACCGACCGCACCACGGTCGACCACAACCGGATCCTCTCGGGCAACCACTACGGAGTCTTCGTCTGCACGGCAACTCCGCCGGATCAATGCGATGACACCAAGATCATCGGCAACCTCTTCGACGGGGCGATGGAAGAGGATCAGATCCGCGCCAACGTCTACCACGACGCCGACGGCGACGGGGTCGGCCTGCTGGTGGAAGGAAACGAGTTCAGGGGCAACACCGAGCGCGGCGGCCACAACGACGTCTTCCAGTCAGTCTGGGTCGGCGACCACCTCGTCTTCAACCGCAACTACCTCCACGACTTCGGCGGCCAGGGCTTCTTCGTCAAGGACCAGTCGACGGCGATCAGAGGCTTCATCGCCAACAACAACCTGATCGTCGACCAGGACCGCCCCTGCGAACCCTCGACCCTCTGCACCGGCTACCAGCTCTCGCCCTGGCAGATCTACGGGCCGATCTCCGAAGGGGAGATGCGCAACAACACCGTCGGCTGGGGCGCCGGGGGCGGCGGCGCAGTGCTGACCGGCACCTTTACCAACGTCGACTTCTCCGACAACGTCTTCGACACGCTCTCTCTCACCAACGGCGGCGGCAGCGTGCCGACCCTGACCGGCTCCAACAACATCTACTGCAACAACAACAGCTGGTCGGTGCCGGCGGGGACGACCAGGGACTGCGCGCCTGCCTTCCTCAACCCGGCGGCCGACGACTACCGGCTGGCCGGCGGCGGCCGCGGCGTCACCTGGGTGCCGTCCGAGCAGCACTACGGGCCCTGAGGGCCGGCCGAGGGTCCTAGGCGGCTGGAGCGGCAGGCGTTGCCCGCCGCCGCGACTTGAGGAATCCGAGGGGAAGCGCCCGCAGGACGACGTCGACCTGGCTCGGGGCGACCAGGGGTAGCAGCGCCAGATAGAGCACGGAGCCGAGGGTCCCCGCCACCGTCGCGCCGATCAGGGTGCTGCCCAGCGCCGCCCCGAGCGCGGCGCCGAGGCCGTAACAGCCGCCGGCGAGAAGAAGGAAGCGAAGGGCGTCGCGGCTGGTCTCGCGGGCCAGGTGGCCGGCGATCGAAGGCGCTCCGACCCGGAGCATCGTCGCGGCGAAGAGCAGCGGCGCGACGAAAGCGGCGCCGACGACCCCAACCGCTCCGAAGAGCGCCCCGCCGAGCAGCGAGGCGGCGACGTGGACGGCGATCAGCGCCGGGGTGAGAAGGTTGGTGAACCGCGCCCGCCCGAGCGCGAACATCGCCGGCAGCAGCAGGTTGACGAGCAGCGCGGCGACGGTCCAGACCGCAAGCAGCGCCCCGAACTCCTGGAGGATCCGGACGTCACCTGAGTCGAAGCTGGCGGAGAAGGCGACGCCGATGATCGGGGCCCCGGCGGCGACGAAGGCGGCGAGGGCGGGAGCGCAGATCAGGATCGAGTAGCGGAAGCCCTGGGGAACGGTGCCGCCGACTGCCTTCAGCTCGTCGGTGCGGACCTCGCGGCTCATGTCGGCGATCCGCGACATCCCCAGCGCGAAGGCGGTCCCGGCAACCAGGTAGCTGGCGAACAGGTACGCGTAGGAGAGGACGGTCGCATCGCCGGGCGCGTAGGAGGTGGTCAAGGCCAGGGTGACCAGATAGAGGGCGTTGAAGGCGAGGTAGATGCTGGTCCGACCGAGGATCAGGCCGGCGTCGGCGATCAGGAGGCGAAGCCGCAGCGGTCGCGCCGGGGCAGCGGGCTCGGCGGGCTGGCTGCGGCGCACCGCGATCAGCATCAGCGTGCAGGTGACGACGGCCATCGCCAGCATCGAGTACGCCAGCGAGAGCTCGCCGGCGCCGCCGGAGCTGACCAGATAGGTGAGGAGGCCGGCGCCGGCGCCGGCGATGTAGGCGCCCGCGACCGCGTCGAAACGGTCGCGGACGGCGAGCACCGTCGCTCCCCCGGCGGCCCACAGCTGCAGGATCATCGCCCCGCCGAGGATCGGCAGCGCCTCCTCGGTGACGCTGCGACCGGCGTCGCTCAGCCCGGGGGCGAGCGCGACCGAGAGGGGGTGGGCAAGGGGAACGGTCAGCGCCGCGACGGCGAGCGCGATGAAGACGAGCGTCGCCCCGAACTCCCGCAGCGGCAGCGCCCGGGTGGGGTGAACCAGCAGCGGCGCCGAGGTGACCCGGATGCTCTGGCTGAAGACCCCGAAGACCGTGTAGAGGGAAAAGGCGACGAAGAAGCCGTCGGTGAGCGCGTCGGTCCCGTTGGAGTGGAGGTAGAGGGCCGCCTGGATTGCCGCGGCGGCTGCCATCGCGAAGGTCGCGACCGCCATCAGCATCCCCGCCCGGGCGTGCTTGCTGTGGGTCGCTTTTTCGGTCATCACTGGGCTAACGCTTCCGAGGCGGTGGAACTTTTCGCCGGCCGGTTTGGCAGCAGTCGGCGGAGCAGCCGGAAGACGTCGTTCCACACCTCCGGGAAGAAGGCGCGGAGGGCGAGCGCCTGGACAAAGCAACCGGCGAGGCCCGCGACGATGACGATCAAGACAGGGGCGGCGCCTGCCCCGCGCATCAGGTCGGCTATCGGCAGCCCGATCACCAGGACCAGGGCGGCGGTCGCCGCCGCCGGAGCCAGGTCGGTGAAGAGGCGCCCGACCGGCATCCCGAGGACGCGGCGGAAGAGGACCAGGTAGACGGCGGCGAGCATCGCGACGTGGACGCCCACCACCGCAAGCGCCACCGTGACGAGGCCCTGCTTGGCGGTGAGGAAGACGGCAAATGCGTAGAGGACCAGCACCGCGCAGTTGAAGATCAGCAGGGCACGCGGCCGGCCGGCGGCGAGCATCACCTGGGAGTAACCGGTGAGGATCGCGGCGATCATCCCCGCGACCGCGAGCACCTGGGTCGGCTCGATCGCGGCCCGCCAGGCGTCCCCGAAGACCATCGGGATCAGCTCCGGGGCGGTCACGATCAGGATCGCCAGCAGCGGCACGACCACGGCCCCGTGGATGCGGGTCGCGCGCTCGTGCAGCTTCTTCATCTCATCGAGGTCGTTGGTCCGGGAGTAGATCGGGAAGGCGAGGCGCATCATGATTCCGCTGATCTTGTCCTGGTAGAGAACCCCGATCTGGAAAGCGCGCCAGTAGATGCCGACCTGGGCGGGGTTGAGGCGGGCGGCGAGAACCGCGTAGTCGACGTTGCTGATCGCGACGTAGAGGATTCCGGCGGCCGAGGCGGGGGCGCCGAAGCGGCTGACTTCGACCAGCTCCCGGCGCCGCCAGCGCGGGCGGCCCGGCGGTGCGAGGGCGACCATCGCCAGCGAGGTGAAGGCGATTCCGACCACCGCTCCGATCACCACCGCTTCGCCGCCGAGGCCGAGCGCGGCGAGGCCGATGGCGACGCCGGCGCCGACCGCGAGGGCGCCGGTTTCGACCAGGCTGATCGGCCGAAAGTCGAGGTTGCGCGAGAGTCGGGCGCGGGAGACGGCGCCGAGGCCCGCGAGGGCAAAGGCCGGCGCCGCGACCTGGATCAGGTGGGCGATCTCGTCGTTGAAGATCGGCGCCGCGATCACCGGCGCCAGGAAGTAGATGAGGATGCTGAGGCCGATGCCGGTGGCGATGCTGGTCAGCGTCGCGGCCTCGAAATGGCCGGTCTCGATCAGTTTGCGCTGAACCAAGGCGCTGCCGAACCCCTCGTAGGTGAGGATCACCGCCAGCGGAATCAGGATCAGAGCCACCGCGGCGTTGCCGAAGTCAGCCGGGCTGACCAGGCGCGCGAGGGCCACCGCGCTGGCCAGTTGCAGCGCCTCGGTCGCGACCCTGGCGATCGCGAACCAACGGACGCCCGACACCGCAGCCTCCCGCAACTGGTCTCCGTCGAGCTCGTGTCGGCTCGTCTCGTCGGTCGCGGTCATCTGAGAACAAACGCTTCTCGGCGCCGTTCTCTTGTGGGCGAAGGCCGGTTCCGCGAGCAAGTTTTCCTAGCCGAACTTCGTTCTTGACTTGTGGACGCAGTGAGCAAACCCCCAAGAGGAACGGAGCGGGCATGGAGGTAGTTGGATTCGTCAGGGCACTTCTGCAGCGGAAGGCGGTCCTCGGCGTCCTCCTCGCCATCGCAGTTCTAGCCGCCTGCCTGACCGCCTTCAAGATCGGTCCCGGCGGGGTTGAACGTCGCTCGGTGGCGGTTGGCGCCGCCACCGGTCAGATTCTCGTCGATTCGGCCGAATCGACCCTGGTCGAGGGCGCCGGCTCGGATCAGATCGCCGCGCTGGGGACCCGCGCTCGGGTCTACGCCCAGTACCTGAGCAGCCGCGATGCGGTCAACAAGATCGCCGGCGAGATCAACGTCGACCCCGCCTTGATCACCGCCGCCGGCCCCTTCAGCGAAGGAACCGGCATCCAGGACTACGACCAGCAGGGGGCTGAGTCCCGCGCCCGCGATCTCGTCGACGAGGGCAAGCAGTACCGCCTCGTCTTCGCCGCCCAGGAAGACGTTCCGATCATCACCGTTTACTCGACCGGGCCCGACGCCGGCCAAGCGCTGGCTCTGGCGCAAAGCTCCTACAACGTCCTCAAGAGCTACATCGACGAACTCAAGGTCGACGCCCGCCACGCCGAAGCTACGGCTCCGCCTCAGAAAAATCCGCAGGCCGCCTCCTCGGTGCCGCTGGTCGAAAACATCGTCGTCCGGGAGCTCGGCGCTCCCGAGGGCGGCTTGATCGGAGGCAAAGCCGACTACGTCCTGATGATCCTCGCCTTCCTCTCCGTATTCGGGCTCGGCTGCCTCGTGGTCGGCGTTGCTTCCGGGTTCATGCGCCACTGGCGTCTGGCCGCAGACATGGAACGGGTCGGCTCGGAGGCCAGCGATTGGCTCGAGAAAAAGGACCCGGCGCCTCGATCTGGGGTCAAAAACGGGACGAGCAAAGCCAGGGAGACGTCCGCCAGTCGGTCTGAGCCGAAACCGGCCACGTCCGCGCAACAGAGGCGCCGCGAGGAGAAGCGTAAGAGCGGTACGGCGACTGCTCGGCCGTGACCCCGGAGCGTCGCGACAGGTTGGGCGGCTTGCTGGACCTGACGTCGACCCACCGCCGAACCCTGAGGAGCCTGGCCGGCGATTGGCCGCACACCACGCGGCTGATGCCGTGGTGCCTGGCCGGCTTCATGGTGATGCTCTTCCTGGTCCCTTTCGACAGCATCGACCTGCCGATCGGCCTCCCGCTCGAAGCGAAGTTGGACCGTCCCTTCCTGCTCGCGATCGTCGCCCTCTGGGTTCTCTCGATGGTGATGATGGGGGGTTCGAACCGATTGCAGATGACGGCGATTCACTACGCCTTCTTCGGCTTCGTCCTGATCGCGATCCTCAGCCTGATCCACAACGCCGAGACGACGGTGCGGCTGGGCGAGCTCGAACTCGGAGTCCGGAAGCTGGCGCTGCTGCTGTCCTACCTGGCCCTCTTTCTCGTCGTCGCCTCGAGCGTGCGCGCCTCGGAGGTACGGCCGCTGATGAACCTGATGTGCGGGCTGGCGGTGCTGACTGCGATCGGAGTCATCTGGGAGTACCGGCAGGAATACAACTTCTTCTTCGAAGGCCTCGGCGAAGTCATCCCGATCAACGTCCCGCCCGAACTCCACGGCTTCGACTCGATCGGCCGGCGCTCGGTGATCGGCCCGACCATCCACCCGCTGGCGCCGGCGATGATGATGGCCTGCGCGCTCCCTTACGCGCTGATCTCCCTGTACGAAAGCCGCGAGCTGCGGCGCAAAGTCATCTGGGGGCTGGCGGCGACGCTGATGATCGCCGCCGCCCTCGCCACCCAGCGAAAAACCAGCATCGTGGCGCCGGTGGTGGCGGTCGCCGTGCTGGTCGCCTACCGCCCGCGGATGCTGCGGATGCTGGCGCCCGGGCTGGTGGCGTTCGTCATTCTCGTGCACCTCTTCACCCCCGGCGCGCTCGGCGGCGTCACCTCGCAGCTCCTGCCTCAGAACTTCTTCGGCTTCGGCAGCACCGTCGATCGCCAGAGCGACTACGCAGCCGTCGAGCCGGACGTGATCAACCAGCCGCTCCTGGGTCGCGGCTACGAGACCTATGACCAGAAGAAGTACCGGATCCTCGACAACCAGTACCTGACCACGATCATCGGCACCGGCATCGTCGGGATCCTCGCCTATCTCTCGATCTTCGCCGCGATCTTCCTGCTTGCCCACCGGATCGCCCGCTGCGGTGGCCCGGATCGGGCCGGGCCCGCGATCGCGATCGCTGCAGCGGCGAGCGCGATGGTGATCGGAGGGGCGCTGCTCGACATCCTCGCCTTGCCCCAGCTGCCGTACCTGATCTGTTTCTTCGCGGGTTTCGTCGCTGTGCTCTGGAAGGACGTGAGGCCTGCGGACTACCCGGCGGTGCAACTGGCCGAGCAACCGAGGATTAGCGGCGAGGCATATCTGGTGCCGCTGGACCGCTGAGCGAACCGTGGACGTTCTCTTCAGCTTCGCCTACGCCACCTGGGGGACCGCGGTCGCGCGCGGCATGTGCTTCTCCGAAGACCGTTTGGTCGAGACCTTGATCGACGATCGACGGGTGGAGCGGCTACTGGTGGCGGAGACGTCCCGGAGCCTGCCGATCAAGCTGCTGAAGGACCGAGTGCGGAAACCGCCGCAGCCGCCCACGGGCAACGGTTTCTCGCTCTATGGGCCGACCCGGTTGCGGCGGTCCGACCCGACCTCGATCAGGGCCGTGGAGGGCAGCTTCCGGCATTGGGACGCGCGCCTACGGCGCGTCTGCCGACGGCGGGGGCTCGTTCGACCCGCGGTGATCACCACCCATCCGCTGATCGCCGGGTTCGCCCCGCTGGAGTGGGCTTCGTCGGTGACCTATTACGCCTACGACGACCTCGCCGAGTTGCCCGAACTGCGGCGCTACAGACCCGCGATCCTCGAGGCCTACCGGCGGGTGCGGGAGCTGGGCCGCGGTGTTGCCGCCGTTTCGCCCGCGATCCTCGAGGTGATTCGGCCCACCGGCCCCGGCATCGTCGTCCCTAATGGAGTCGATCCGGAGGAATGGAGCAGCCCGCAGCCAGCTCCGCCCTGGTTTCGGTCGCTGCCGGGGCCACGGCTGCTCTACGTCGGCAGCCTCGAGTCGAGGGTTGACGTCGAGGCCCTGGCGACGGCGGCGAGGGCGTTGCCCGAGGCTTCCTTCGTGCTGGTCGGCCCGCTGCTCGAGCCGGATCACTTCGCCGAGCTGCGCATGTTGAGCAACGTCCACCTGCGGCCCCCGGCCTCCCGATCGGAAGTGGTCGGCCTTGTCACGGCTGCCGATGCCTGTTTGCTGCCGCACCTCGACAGCGCCTTGACCAGGGCGATGAGCCCTTTGAAGCTCTACGAGTACCTGGCCGGTGGCGCCCCGGTGGCTGCCCTCGACCTGAAGCCGATTCGCGACGTCTCTTCCCGCGTCGTCCTCCGCGAGGACCTCGGGGTGGCGATCGCAGAGGCGTTGGCAATGGGACGAGCCCCTGAATCAGACCGCCGGGCCTTCGCCGAGGCGAACTCTTGGAGGAGGCGCCAGGAGCCGATCCTGCAGCTGGCGCTGGACGCGGTGCCGGATCAGCCGGTCGCCTGCTGATCAGGAACGGCCGGGCAGGCGGGAGAGAGTCGGGGTAAGGCGATCGTGCGCCTCGCCCGCCAGGCGCCGAGCGAGGCGTCGAAGTTGGCGCGGCGGCGGTGCCATCTGAGACGGGGAAACCGCATCCGGCGATTCCAGCGCCAGCTCGACTCGCTCCTGCCCCGAGACCGGGATCGCCTCGCCGATCCCGAACCGCAGCTCCCCAGAGCGAACTGATTCATCTTCGCGGGAGCCCGTCGGCTCGACGACCAGAGTCGAGACGCCGGCCGGAATCTCGACCGACAGCCGGCGCGAGTGGGGCCGCACCCGCAGTTGCTCGCCGCACTCGCGGGAACTGAAGTTGGAGGCAGCGATCTCTCCCAGCGACGCCCACTGGATCTCGCCCAGGCTCTCGATTTCGAGCGTCCGCTGGGCCAGCAAATCGAGGCCGTCGCGGAGGTCATCGTGATGCCCGTAGAGAATCAGCGGCTGGTCGAGGTAGGCGCGCAGGGCGACCTCGGCGGGGGAGTAGAGGGGCGGCGCGATGGGGTGGCGGAGGAGCACCGGCGGCAGGCCCGGCGCCGAGTCCGCCGGCCACCAGCCAACCGGCGATTCCGCCGACGGTGCAGAGGCGAGCCAGGAGGGGGAAGTCTCCTCCCATGGATAGGGACGGGTCATCGTGAGCGCGTCGAACCCGGCCCGCAACAAGGCCCGCGCCATCGGCTCCGAGCATGCCTCGTGCGGGGGCACCATCAGCCGTGAGACCGCGACCCCGGTTCGCCGCTCGAAGGCCGCGATCCGGCGCAGCGCCTGCGAGACGACCGTCAGCGCCTCCTGGTCGGTGGCGTTACGGCCGAGCTCGCCACCGAAGTGATCGTTGCCGTGGACCACCAGCGACAGCGAGCGGCTCCGCTGCAGCAGGGAGACCGCGCCAGGATGGTTGAGGCGAGCGTCGAGGGGGATCATCGCCAGCGCAAGGTGGTAGCCGTGGCGCTCGGCGTGTTCGGCGGCGCTCGGCAGCGAGAGGTAGCCGTAGGACGGCCAGTGGAGGTTGGGATCGTCGAGTAGAAAGGCGGCCCGCAGCGGCGGCGGCCGCCAGTCGTTCCCGGCGGTGAGGGTCCGCAGCAGCGCGACGATGGGGAGCAGTGCGAGCGAACGGGTTCCACAAAGGCGACAGCGCAGAGATTCGTCTGCGCCCAGCTCGGCGGGCGCGAGCGCGGCGACGTCCAGCAATCCGCGTCGCACCCAGAGCGGCCCGCCGCCGAAAGCGGCGACCGGCTCCGATCCGGGGACCTCGAGCGGCGCCTGGTCGGAGGCGAGGCGACGGTCGGGAAACACGCGCCCGCGCAGGCGCCGGTCGGCAGTCTCAGAGCGAGTGATCTCGAACGAGACCGCGGGGCCGTCCTCGCCCTCGGACCCAAGCACGGCGAGACCGCGGACTCCGGCTGTAGTCGCGGCGCTCGCCTGGGTCGAGCCGCCGAACTCGATCACAGCATCCAGCGCGGCGAACGCGCCCTCGTCCCTCGGCTCGAAGATGACCGCCGGGAATGCCTTGGAGAGGGCGGCGAAAAGACGCGGTCGCTTGCCCAGCTCGGCGCCGGGAAAAACGCCTACCGCTCGCGCGTCGGTCACGGCAGCGCGTAGGCGCGGAAGCCCTGCGAGGGGTTGCCGCCTCCGGGGGCGGCGTCGAGGTCGCCGAAGGTTGCGACCAGGCGGCCCGAGCGCAGGTAGCTGCCCAACAGCTGGTCGTAGCCGCTGCCGAAGCGGCCGGTCTCGAAGGCGGAGGTGTCGCGGTTGCTGACCAGCGCGTAGCGGACGTTCTCACTCCGCAGCCTGGCGATTGCGGCTCGCTCGTCGGCTTCGGTGTCGAGCAGGCCGGGCAGGAACATGTTCTCGTACAGCGCTTGCGGCCGGTCGGCGAGGAAGTAGAGACCGGCATCGGCGGGGAGGGCGAGGACAGGCTCGCCGGGGGAGGTGTGGCCGCGGAGGAAGTCGATCGCCTGCTGCTGGACGCCGGCGCTGCGGCTGTCGCCGACGTAGGTGCCGGCGGCGGAGTGGAGCGCCGTGCCCTTGTCGGGATAGAGGGCGACCGCAGCGTAGAGGGCGATGCCGGCGGCGACCGCCCCCAGCATCGCCATCACAGCCGGGCGGGCAGCGGGCCAGCGGTCGCCGATCCGCTGGTGCAGAAGGCCCAGCAGCAGCACTGCCGGGGCGGCGTAATAGGGCGCTGCCGAGGTCATCGTGAACTGGTCGTAGGCGCGGGAGCAGAGCAGGACGGCGATAGCGACAAGCGCCAGGTCAAGCGGCCAACGACCGCTGAGCGGGGCAGCCCCTCGGCGCAGCAGCGCGCGCCCGACCAGGGCCGCTGCCAGCAGCGAGAGCAGCGGCAGCCAGCTCATCCCCAGCAGCAGCTGTTTCGCCTCTTCCTCCACCGCGGCCTCGGCCCCGGCGAAAACGCCGCTCGCTTTCCAGGCGCCGAGGAAGAGGAGAGACCCGAGGCAAGCCGCGGCCAGCGGCCAGAGGGCTTTCGCCTTGTCCAGGCCGCGAGCGCTGTGGGCCTTCACCGCGGTCGCCGTAAAGCCGATGAGCAACGCCAGGTAGATGGCGCCGCGGCCCAGCGAAGAGGCGACGCTGGCGGTGTCGAAGGGCGTCCACTCCCGGTAGGCGTTGAAGCCCGCCGCACGGAGGAAGTCGATCGGCCAGAGGTTCTGCCAGAAGAGGCGATCGGCGCCGACGCTTGCCGCCAGCGCTCCCAGCACGACGAGGGGTATCGCCAGCGCAGGCCCCGCCATCCAGGAGAGCGCTCGCAGGGCACCGCGGCGGTCCCCCTCCCACCAGATTCCGGCCGCCCAGGCGAGCCCCGCAAGGGCTGCGGCGGCGGCGAACTCGACCCGCGTCAGCGCCGTCAAGCCGATCGCCGTACCGGCGAGCAGGAAATGACCGCGGCAGAGCGCCAGCAACGCCAGCAACAGGAGCAGGAGGCCGAAGGTCGCCGAGTTGGTGTGGGGGAGGACGAAGTTGAACTGGGTCCCGGAGAAGCCGATCGCGATCAGCACCGCGGTTGAGAGGCCCGCCGCCAGGGGGCGCAGGAGCTGCCGGGCGAGGGCGTAGAACGAGCCCGCGATCATGGCCGTGATCGCCAGTCCCAGCGCGTAGGCGGTCGCGAGGCTGGTGCCGAACACCTTGAAAGCGCCGGTCAGCGTGTAGACCCCGAGCGGGCCGTAGAAGTACCGCGTGTCCTCGTAGGGGAGGTGGCCGTGCACGGCCTGCGCCGCGGTGGTCAGCTCGGCGCCGGCGTCGATCTCCGGCGCCCCCCACTTGCGCCAGCTGATCACCGTCAGGACCGCCGTCAACAACCCCAGCGCCGCCAGAGCGAGTGCATCCGCGGTGCGGGCCAGGGCCAGCAGGCGGGTGGGCCAGGAGCGGCGGCTATCCGCGCGCAGGTGTGCAGGGGCGATCGCGTCGTTTGCGCTCACACCAGATCAACGGATCAACCCGCTGCGCGCTTGCGCCAGGCGACGAAGGTGGTTTTTAGGGTTTGCCGGCTTGGTAGTGAGCCAGCACCGTCGCCGCCGAGAGGGCGCTGGTGTAGAGCGCCGGCTCGTCGATCGAGCCCTGCAGGTAGCGCTGGGCGAGGCTGGTCGTCGAGATCGGCCGGCCGATGCGCAGGTCGCGGCTGCTGTTCCACGTCGGGTTGGAGTTGAAGAGGACGTTGGCCCGTTCGACGCCGTCGACGAAGATGCGGGCGCGGGTCCCGTCGTAGGTGCCGACGAGGTGATGCGTCGTGTTCGGCGCGACCGTGGTCGGGCTCACCGCCTGTCCCCGGCTTATCGAGGTGGTCTGACGGGCGACGGCGAAGACGGGCCGGTTGCTGGAGTCGATTACCAGTGAGAAGCCGTTGTCGAAGTCGGCGCTCGAGTCGCTGACCAGGAAGTGATAGCCACCGGCGGCTTTGGCTGCACTCGTGCGAACCCAGGCCTCTGCCGAGAAGGTCGACGGGGCGCCGAACGGCGTCGGCGACATGTCGATGTACTGGCTGCTGCCGTTGAAGGAGCGCGCGAAGCTGTTGGTCTCGCCGGCGATCAGAGGTGAGACAGGGGTCGGGCCGCTGACGTAGGTGCCGGTGTTGTTGGCGCCGTTGGCGTCGACCGCGGTCGCCCCCGAAGCCTCGTCGAGTCGCCAGAGGTCGCTGATCCCCGCGGTGCCGAGGACAGCGGCGCGGTAGGCGCTGTTGACGGTAAGCGAGCGGGTGGTCGTCGACGTAGCGCCGCTGTTGTCGGTCGTTCGCAGGCCCAGGGTCAGGGTCGCGGTGGCGGTGAAGGCTTTGGTCGTGCTGGCGGTGATGCCGGTGGCGGTCTCATAGGTCCCGTTGCCGTCGAGGTCCCACTCGTATTTGGCGATCGCCCCATCGGGATCGCTCGAAGCGGTGCCGTTCAGGGTCACGGTCTGGCGCGTATTGGCGGGGCTGGGGGAGACCGTGAAGGAGGCGACCGGCGGGCGGTTGTTGATCGTCACCGTGCGGCTCGTGGTCGCGGCCTGGCCGTCGTTGTCGGTGACCCGCAGCCTCGTTTCGACCGTTCCCGCGGTGGCATACGAGCGGCTCGTCGTCGCCGTCGCGCCGGTGTTCGTCTCATAGGTCCCGTTGCCGTCGAGGTCCCATTCGTATTTCGCGATCGTCCCGTCCGGGTCGCTGGAGCCGGAGCCGTTGAAGCTGACGGTGGCGCCGGTGTCGGCCGGGCTCGGCGTCACAGTGAACGAAGCCGTCGGCGGCTGCAGGGTGACGGTGACGGTCCTGGTCGAGACCGAGGTCGCGCCTTTGTCGTCGGTTACGCGCAGCTTGGCTTCCACCGTGCCGGCGCTCGAGTAGGAGCGGCTCGCCGTCGCCGTCGCGCCGGTGTCCGTCTCATAGGTCCCGTTGCCGTCGAGGTCCCACTCGTATTTGACGACCGTGCCGTCGGTGTCGCTGGAGGCGGAGCCGTTGAAGCTGACCAGCTGGCCCTTGTTGACCGAGCTCGGAGTTGCCGTGAAGGAGGAGGCAGGTGCGCGGTTGGTCACGGTGACCGTGCGCAGTGTGCTGGACCTGTTGCCGCTGGAATCGGTCACCCGCAAGCGGACGTCATAGCTGCCGGCGGTGGCGTAGGTCTTGGTCGCAACAGGTTCCGCGCCGGTTTCGGTCTCATAGGTCCCGTTGCCGTCGAGGTCCCAGGCGTATTTCGCGATCGTCCCGTCCGGGTCGCTCGAGGCGGAGCCGTCGAAGTTCACCGCTTCGCCGGTCTGGGCCGGGTTCGGCGTCGCCGTGAAGGAGGCAAGCGGCGGTTCGCCGCCGCCGACGGAGCCGAAGTAGTGGTCTTCGATGGTCGTTGCCGGCAGCACCCGGTTGTAGAGCGCTACCTCGTCGAGGTCGCCGGCGGCAAACAGGGCGCCGGCCGCGCGCGACATGAAGTAGAGCGAGGAGTTGGCGAAGTTGCCGGCGCCGGTCCCGCTTTTGGTCTTGGTGTAGGACACCGGCTGGCCGTCGACGTAGGGCACGACCTGTTCGCTGGCCGGCGCGGCCGCGTCCATGACCAGCGCGTAGTGGTGCCAGGCGCCGGCGCTGGGCCGGGTGAAGTAGGCCGTGTTGCGGCTTTCGCCGCTGCCGATCCCGACTGCGAACTTCCCTTCTTCCTCAGGCGCGTTCGGATCCACCAGGAAGCCGCCCGGGTTGGCGTTGAAGTTCGGCGTCAGCTCGAAGGCGAGGTCGTCGTCGTCGGCGAAGCTGTCCCACTTCATCCAGAACTCGAGCGTCAGCTTGTTGGTCGTCGAGAGGTTGAGAGCGGCCGAGGCAGCGTCGGTGGTGCCGTTGAAGCTGACCGCGGTGTCCGAGCTGCCCGGCAGGGCGCTGGGAATCCCGAATTCGGGGGCACCGACGATCGTTGCGTTGGCGCCGCCCTTGACATCCGCCAGCGTCGTGCCGGCGGCATCGCTCATCCGCCAGTAGTCGATCAGCCCGGCGGTGGCGAGGACCCGGCTCGAGTAGGCGCCTGCGCCCGACTGTTCGACGGTCACCGTGCGGCTGGTCTGGCTGCTGTTGCCGGCGTTGTCGGTGACCCGCAGCTTGATTTCGTAGCTGCCCGGCGAGGTGAGCGTCGTGGTCGCCGCTGGCGTCGTGCCGGTGTTGGCCTCGAAGCTGCCGTTGCCGTCGAGGTCCCACTCGTATTTGGCGACCGTGCCGTCGGGGTCGCTCGAGGCGGAGCCGTCGAAGCTGACCAGCTGACCAGCCTGGGCGGGGTTCGGCGAAGCGGTGAAGGAGGCGACGGGCGCCTGGCTGTTGCCGCCGAAGTGCTGGGCGATC
>DATFOB010000031.1:0-32514 GCA_035266025.1 Solirubrobacterales bacterium | reverse complement strand
AGGCGAAGCTGCACTTCACCTACGTCGGCACCTACTTCGGCGGCTCCTACTGGAAGGTCCACCAGCTGGCCAACTTCGAGCTGCGCCGGGTCGGGCCCGACGGCGAGGTCGGCGACGTGGTGCGCACGAGCCCGAAGCTGAACTACTGCCTGCGCGACCTCACCCACACCCGCCCCGGGGGGCGCTCTCCCGGCCACTTCGTCTACCCGGGCTGCAACCAGAACCCGTTCCAGGACCGGGTCAGGCTCGGCACCTCGGTCGGCTGGTCAGACATCTACCCCGCCGCCTACCACCGGCAGTGGATCGAGGTCTCGGGGCTGCGCGGCTGCTTCGCCTACCGGATGATCGTCGACCCGAAGGAAAACCTCTTCGAGTCCAACGAGGAAGACAACACGTCCCAGCGCCTGGTCCGCCTGCCCTACAGCGGCGAGCCAGGCTGCTAGCCGGTCCCTTCGTCAGCCTTCGGTGCAGCGGGCCGTCGCCCCACCAGCCTCAGGTTGGAGAGCTTGCCGAGGGCGTCGAACCAGAAGGGGGCGCCGAGGGAGATCGCGGCCACCGAGATCAGCCAACCGAGGAGGGCCATCGAGATGCCGTAGAAGGTGCGCTCGGGAACGTTCTCCTTGGCCCAGAAGATCGGCAGGTTGAGGCCGGCGAGATCGTCAACGGCGGTTTCCAACTGCTTCCCGGTCTCGGTCAGGCTCGCCGCCCCCTGCGGCTGCCCTTTCTCGGCGGCGGCTTCGGCCTTGGCAACGACCCCGGCCCGCACCGTCGGTTCGGCAGAGAGGCGCTCGGCGATGCGCAGCGTGCTGAAGTTGAGAGCGCCGACGAGGAGCACCGCAATCGCGAAAGTCACCCACTGCGCTTTGCGCTTGTACCAGCCGCCGACCCGCTGCATCGACTCGTCGAACCACTTTTCCAACGCCAAAGGCTGGGGAATCGCGCCGCCGGGCAGAACGTTGAGCTGGGTGCGGAGGTCCTTGTCGACGGGCCGGCTGTCGGACGCCACCTTGACCGTCGTCTTTGCCCCCTCCGTCGAAACGTCGAGGACGTCGTTGAGAGCAAGGGCGAAGTTCTCCGGAGAGATGTAGGAGGGGTCCCGATGCTGGTCCGGCTGGAGATCGTTCCGCACCAGCGGATGGCAGATCAGGCGCTCCGCCACCTCGCGGTCGCCGAGCATGCCCTCTAAGCCCTTGCGGAGGGTCCTCGAGCGCAGCTTGAGAAAGCCCGCGGCGAGCTCGGTGAGGTGGGAGGTGACGAGACTGAGAAGGAAGAAGCCGAAGGCGAGAGCGACCGCGATTTCGATCGCCGGGCCTCCCAGATCGATTGGCATCGGAGCGGACCTCCCGCAGGTGGGCTACTGACGCCCCCAACCTATGAGTTTTATCTGAGTATTCGCAAGAACATTTGGGTTCCTAGGCCTCAGCCGAGGCCGACAGAAGCGAGCTTGCTGGCGAGGTCGCCCGGCGAGAGGGCGCCGTCGCGGAGCACTCGCCAGCCTCCGTCCTGCTCGAGCGCGGTGATGTCGACGACGGTCGAAGGGAGGCCGGGGAGCTCGCCGCCGTCGATTGCCAGGTCGACGCCGTCGCGGATCGACTCCGGCACGTCCTCGAAGCGAGCCGGTGCCGGCTCGCCGCTGAGGTTGGCCGAGGTCTGGAACACCGGGCACATCGTCCCTGCCAGCGGGCCGCCGATCAGGCGGATCCCGAGACGTTCAGGGTCCTGGCGGCAGGCGAGCGGGTAGCGCCGCTGTGGGTTGGAGACCACGAGCGTCGCCGGTCCCGGCATCAGCGCGCTGACGGCGGCTTTGGTCCGCGGGCCGAAACCGGCGACCAGCTCGCGGATCGCCAGCGGCGAGAAGTACATGACCGCCGAGGGCTTGCCGTCGTCGCGGCCCTTGAGCCGGTGGATCTTTGCGATCGCCCCCGCATCGAGCGGATCGCAAGCCAAGCCGTAAAGCCCATCCGAGGGGAAAACGGCGACGCCGCCGCCGGAGATCGTCCGTTCCAGCGCCTTCCGCACCACATGCGCCTCGCCGCTGCGGAGTTGCAGAACCTCGGTCACGCCGCTCCCCCTACCCAGCGAGCGACGACAAGCCTCTCGATTCCCGCCAGGTCGCGCCGAGTCTCGACCTCGCCGAAGCCGCTCTCCCGCATCAGCCCAGCCACCACCTCGGCCTGCCCCTCCCCTACCTCGACCGCAACCGCCGTAGAGCTTTTGCGCCTATACGGCTCAAAAGCTCTACGGCATCCTGGGAGGAAGGCGCGGTAAGCATCAAGACCGTCGGGGCCGGCGAGGAGCGCCTCGCGCGGCTCCCATTGCGTGACCTCCGGCTGGAGCGTCGGCCAGTCGCGTTCGGCGACGTAGGGGAGGTTGGCGAGGACGAGGTCGAACTCGCCCTCGGGCAGGGTTCCTGACACGAAATCCACGCGATGGGCGAGACCGAGGCGCTCGGCGTTGGCGCAAGCGACTTCGAGAGCTCCAGCCGAGGTATCGGTCGCGGTGACGGCGCACTCCGGCAGCTCGTCGGCAACCGCCAGCGCAATCGCGCCGGAGCCGGTGCCGACATCTAGCACCCGCGCAGGCTGAAGGTCCAACGCCAGCTCCACCAGCAACTCCGTCTCCGGCCGCGGGATCAGGACCCGGCGGTCGACCATCAGATCGAGATGCCGAAACCCTTTGCGGCCGAGGATGTAGGCGACGGGCTCGCGCCGCAGCCGCCGCCGCACCATCTCCCCGAACGCTCGCGCCGCCGGTGCCGGCACCTCCACCCCGCCATCGGCCATCAGCGCCGCTCGCCCGCACCCCATCGCCTCACCCAGCAGCAGTTCGGCATCCAGCCGCGGCTCGTCCACCCCGGCCGCCCGCAGCGCGTCGACGCTCGCGTCCAGCGCCTCGCGCACGCTCGAGCCGGTCATCGTCGCCACCGGCTCAAGCGGGGGCGGAGGCGGCCGCCTCGAGCCTCTGGCGCTTCTCCTCGGCTTCGAGCGCGTCGGTGAACTCCCCGAGCTGCCCGGCCAGCACGCCCTCGAGGTTGTGGGAGGTGTGCTTGATCCGGTGGTCGGTGACCCGCCCCTGGGGGAAGTTGTAGGTGCGGATCTTCTCCGAGCGCTCGCCGCTGCCGACCTGGGCCTTGCGCTCGGAGGCGACCTTCGCCTGCTGCTCGGCCAGCTCGCGCTCGTAAAGTCGCGCTCGCAGCACCCGCATCGCCCGGTCCTTGTTCTGCAGCTGGGACTTCTCGTCCTGCATCGAGACGACGACGCCGGTCGGTTTGTGGGTGATCCTCACCGCCGAGTCGGTGGTGTTGACCGACTGGCCGCCGGGGCCCGAGGACCGGTAGACGTCGATCTGGAGGTCGTTCTGGTCGACATGCACCTCCACGTCCTCGACCTCCGGCAGCACGGCCACGGTCGCGGTCGAGGTGTGAATCCGCCCCTGCGACTCGGTCTCCGGCACCCGCTGCACCCGGTGCGTGCCCCCCTCGAACTTGAAGACCGAGAAGGCGCCCTCCCCCTTGATCTCGAAGGTGACCTCCTTGAAGCCGCCGGCCTCCGAGCCCGATTGCGAGAGCACCTCGGTGCTGAAGCCGCGCTCCTCGGCATAACGGGTAAGCATCTTGTAGAGGTCGCCGGCGAAGAGGGCGGCCTCGTCGCCGCCGGCGCCGCCGCGGATCTCGACGATTACGTTCTTGGCGTCGTTGGGGTCGCGCTCGACCATCGCCAGGCGGATCTCCTCTTCCAGCGCCTCCAGCTGCGCCGGCGCCTCCTCGACCACCTGCCGCATTTCCTCGTCCTCGCCCTCGGCCAACAACTCGCGCGCGCCTTCGAGGTCGTCACGAAGCGTCCGCCACTTCGTCCCCAGCTCGCTCGCCGGCTGCAGTTCGCGATATTCGCGTCCGACCTCGGCATAACGCGCCCGATCAGAGATCACCTCCGGGTCGGACATCTGACTCTCCAAGTCAGCGAACCGACTCTCTATCTGCTGAACAAGTGACTCGATCACGAGGCACAACATAGGCCAATCGAGCGGCCCTAGTGGCGGGGGTGGAGGTCCCCTCTCAGGACACTCAACATCGAGCCATAGCGAGATGTGTCCGGAGAGGGGACCTCCACCCCCGCCCCACTAAGCCACAATCTCGATATGCGGCTTTTTAGCCGCCTCCTCAGGAGTCTCCCGAGCAAGCACGGCGTTGAGCGAGGCGATCGCGACCGCCAGCTGCTCTTCGTCGGGCTCGCGAGTGGTCAGGTTCTGCAGCATCAGCCCCGGCCACATCACTACCCGGACCCAGCGTTTGCGCCGGTTCTTCCCGGCCCACTTGATCACCTCGTAGGAGAGGCCGGCGATCAGCGGGATGCCGAGGATGCGCGAAGCGAGTAGCCAGTACCAGGCCGGCAGCCCGATCGGGGCGAAGACGAAGATCGCCAACACCATCACGATCAGCAGGAAGCTGGTCCCGCAGCGCGGGTGCAGACGCGAGTAGAGCTTCGCCCGAGAAGGCGTGAGTTCGTCTTCGGCCTCGTAACAGGAGATCGTC
Organism: Solirubrobacterales bacterium; assembly: GCA_035266025.1. Lineage (GTDB taxonomy): Bacteria > Actinomycetota > Thermoleophilia > Solirubrobacterales > 70-9 > VAYN01. The sequence continues at coordinate 27,983 of DATFOB010000031.1, read as the reverse complement.
TTGTGCTCGGCGCCGTGGTACTCGAAGACGCGCCGCAGGTCCGGCATTTTGCTGATCGCGAGGATGTAGCCGATGAAGATCGCGGTCCGCAGGACCCCCTCGACGAGCCAGAAAAGCAGCGAGGAGCCGAGCTGGTCCTTGATCAGGCTGGTGAGGCCGACCGGGACGACGAAGAAGAGGCCGACCGCCAGCAGCATCGAGAGGACGATCGTCAGTCCCCAGACCCAACCGCCGATTTCTTCTTTCTCGCCCTCCTCGTCCTCCTCCATCTGCGCGTTGGCGGAGATCGCCAGGGCCTTGAAGCCGATCTTCAGCGACTCGCCGAGGGCGACGACGCCGCGGATTACCGGCAGGCGCCAGAGCCGATGCCGCTGCGCCCAGGGGACCAGCTGCTCGGACTCGACCTCGATCTGCCCCTCGGGGGTGCGGACGGCGACGGCCCAAACGGAGATCCCGCGCATCATCACGCCCTCGAGGACGGCTTGGCCGCCGACCGGGGCATCGCGCTTGGCGACCAGGGCCCCATCGGGCATGCGCACAGGGTCCCCTCCGTTGCCAGAGGGGGTTTGGTGGGATGCCAGTGCCGAGCCCGAGGGCGGGCTCACGCGCTACTTCCCGGCCCGGTGCTTAGCGGCGCGGCGCTGGAAGCGCTCGACTCGGCCGCCGGTGTCGACCAGCTTCTGCTTGCCCGTGTAAAAGGGGTGGCACTCGGAGCAAAGCTCTACATGCAGATCCTCTTTCGTGGAGCGCGTGTAGAACTGGTTGCCGCACGAGCAATGCACGTTGGCAAGCGTGTAATTGGGGTGGATTGCAGCCTTCATCTCCACCAAGTCTAGAGAACCGTGCAAGCCGTGCCGATAGGTCCCTGTGCGGAACCTTGTTTCAGCCATCCTTTTCGGCGGCGCGGCGCTCGTCATCCTCCACGATTGGGTCGGGATCGGGGACGCTGGACTCGACACTGCGATCAACGGCGTCGTCTACGACTCGGTCGTCGTCTGCGCCGGCCTCGCCTGCCTGATCCGGGCCCGCCGAGGCGGCCCCGAGCGGGGCGCCTGGATCGCAATCGGGGCCTCGATCCTCGCCTGGGCGGCGGGTGAGATTTGGTGGACGCTCTACATCGAAGGCAACCCCGACGCGCCCTATCCGTCCCCCGCCGACATCGGCTACCTGGCCTTCTACCCGCTGGCAATTCTCGGCCTCTATCTGCTGGTCCGCGCCCGCGCCGGTGAGCTCGACAAGCGGCTCTGGATGGACGGGGTGGTTGCCGCGCTCGGAACCGGCGCCCTGGGAGCCGCCTTCCTCGTCGAGTTCGTCGCCGACCACACCGAAGGCTCAGGCGTAGAAGTCGCGACCACGCTCGCCTACCCCTTCGGCGACGTCGTCCTGGTGGCGCTGATCGTCGGCATCATCGCCCTCACCCGCTGGCGCCCCGGCCGGACCTGGACGCTCCTGCTCGGCGGCCTCGCGGTGATGGCCGTCGCCGACGTCGCCTTCACCTTGCAGACCTACGAAACGTCCGTCCCCGGCGGTGACTGGGTCGAACCGATCTACCTGTTCTCTGCTGTCCTCCTCGGCGCCGAGGTCTGGCAGCCCGAAGCCGACCGCATCCTCCCCGACGCCCGCTTTGACGGCTGGCGGGAAATGGTCGTCCCCGGGATCGTCGCCGCGGCGATGATCGCCCTCGTCGGCCTCCAGTACTTCAGCCATGCCAGCGCCCTGACGACGGTCCTCTGGTCGGCGACGATGCTGTCGGTAATCGCCCGCCTCGCCCTCAGCTTGCGCGAGAACACGCGGCTGCTGGAACAGGTCCGCACCGACCCCTTGACCGGCCTCGGCAGCCAGGCGCGGCTGCAGATGGACCTCGAGCAGCGCGAACGAACGCCGAACGCGCCGCTGACCGTGGTCCTCTTCGACCTCAACGGGTTCAAGCGCTACAACGACACTTTCGGCCACCCCGCCGGCAACAAGATGTTGTCGATGCTGGGTCGCCGGTTGAAGGCAGCCGTCGAGCCGGAAGCGGCGGCCTACCGCCTCGGTGGCGACGAGTTCCTGATCCTGATCGACGGAGGGGTCGTCTCCCGCGGGATCGAGGCCCGCGACGAGCTCGCGGTCCGCTCCGCCGAAGCACTCACTTCCCGCGGCAAGGGGTACGACCTCAGCGCCTCCTGGGGGATCGCCTCGGTGCCGGAGGAGGCGGATTCGCCGGCCGAGGCGATGCAGCTGGCCGACGTGCGGATGTACGCGCAGAAGGAGTCGCGCCGCCTGTCCGGGAGCCTAGGCCCGGTCGATCGCGAAGCTGTCGAGCAGGGCCACTAGGACCTCCGTCACTTCGGCCCGGCCCTGCGGCCGCTCGTCGCGGGCGAGCAGCATCGCCGCCTCGTCGAGGGCGACCATCAGCAGGTGGGCGAGCGGCTTCACCGGCAGGTTGCGGATCTCGCCGGCCTCGATCGCCGCCGAAACGCTCGCTTCGATCAGCCCGAGGCCGTTGGCGGCACCGATCTCGCGCCAGCGCTCCCAGCCCAGTACCGCGGGGGCGTCGTGGAGAGCGATCTGGCGCAGCTCGGGCTCTGCACACTCGTCGAGGAAGGCCTCCACCCCGGCCTTCATCGCATCCAGGGGGCTGTGCAGCTCTGAGCCGAGGACGACGCGGGCGACGCGCTCGGTCGATTCCGCCTCGATCCGTTCGTAGACCGCCCGCAGCAGGCTCGCCTTGTCGCCAAACTGGTGATAGAGGGCACCGCGGGTGACTCCGGCGGCGCGGACAATCTCCTCGGTGCCGACGTCCTCATAGCCGCGCTCGGTGAAGAGCTTGCGGGCGGCGGCCATCAATGCCTCGCGGGTCGCTTCGGTTCGCTCGGCCTGCGTGCGCTTTCCTGGATTTACGTTCATGCGGTCTGTATGTTAGTGAGAGAACCGGAGCTGGAACCGAGGCTAAAGGAGGCACCATCGTGACCGACCAGCGCAAAGAAGTGCAACTGCCGCAGGGACCGATCCGCTACCGCGAAGCTGGTGAGGGCAAGCCGGTCGTCTTCGTCCACGGCTTCCTCGTCGACGGGCGCCTCTGGGACGGCGTCGTCGACCGCCTCTCCGACCGATACCGGTGCATCGCCCCGGACTGGCCGATCGCGGCCCACCGCGCCCCGATGAACGCCGGCGCCGACCTCTCCCCTACCGGCATCGCCCGCCTAATCGCCGACTTCCTCGCCAAGCTCGAGCTCGAGGACGTGACGATCGTCGGCAACGACTCCGGCGGGGCGATGTCGCAGGTCCTGGTTACGACCCACCCAGAGCGGATCGGGCGCCTGGTCCTGACCAACTGCGACACCCACGAGAACTTTCCGCCGGGGATGTTCAAGGCGATGCCGCCGCTGGCGAAGCTCCCGGGCGGAATGCGCGTCCTCGCGGCGCCGTTCCGAATCGAAGCACTGGCCCGCCGCGCCTTCGCCCCCTTCGCGAAGACGAAGATCCCGGACGACCTCGTCGCTTCCTGGATGGAGCCCGTGAAGGCCGATCCGAAGATCATGCGAGACGCCGGCAAGGTCACCGCCGGGATGAACAAGCGCCACACGCTCGCCGCCGCCGAGAAGCTGCGCGGCTCAGAGCTGCCGATCAAGCTGCTCTGGGCACCGGGCGACAAGTACTTCCCGATCTCCTACGGCGAGCGCCTAGCTAGCGAAGCGGGGAACGCCGAGCTGGTCCGCATCCCGGACGCAAAAACCTTCGTCCCGCTCGATCAGCCCCAGCGCGTCGCCGACGAGATCGCCGAGTTTGCGGCTTCCTCGTAAGCGCCCGAACGAACAAACGTTCCCAAACAATCGCAAAGTGCATATTTTTCGTCCGACGAGCAGGGGGAAACTTCACCGACCCCGACACAGGACGGAGCAGCGATGTCCCAGCAGATCTTCGACCAGGATCGTCCCCGCAGCACGATGGCCCAGCGCCTTGATGAAGCGTTCGCGGGTTGCGACGAGTGGACTGTGATCGCGGCCCCGCGCCGCCGCAGCACCCTCGACTTCACTCCCGCCACCTCCCGCGCCGCCCAGATCTTCGACGGCTCGCCGATGTTTCAGACGGAGGAAGCCGAAGCGCTGTAGCTGCCGCTCAGTGGTAGCGCATGAACAGGAGCCCGCCAAGGAGGCTGGCGGTGCTCATGAGGGCAACGCAAACCTTCGCCTGAGCTTCCGAGTCCGCCCCTAGAAGCGCCATCCCATTGATGGCGACTACCTCAATCAACACTGCGGCTACGGCAAACGCCAGAAGTGCCCGTCTCTCAGTCATTCTCATCCTCCACAGACAAAAGCTTACCATTCTCCCAGGAGCACGATGCCGAGGGAGATCAAGAAGCCGAACAACCCGCCAGTAACCATCGCCGCTCGCACCGCCTCGTCATCTTTGCGAGCGAGAGCAGAGGGAACCTGGAGCAGGAAACCGCAGACGGCGATGGCCGCCGCCATGAACCCGGCGCAAGCTGCCGCGTCGTCAACAGCGATTGAGCCAACGGGAAGCACCCGACGACCCTAGGCGGCAGATCCGCACACGTGGTGCGCGGATCGTGCCGTTAGGCGAACAGGTTTCCTACGTCTCCTGGTAGAGCGGCCCGTCGCCGCCCTCAGGGAGGGTGAGGCGGCCGCCCTTGGCGGTGATCGCACCGCACTGGACACAGTTGGACGCGGTGACGTGGACGTCGACGTCGGTCCCGCCGTTTTCCAGCTGGTCCTCGGGGATCTCGTAGACCTGGGCCGGGCACATCGAGACCCAGGTCTGGGCGATCTCGCGGGGGACGTGGGTCTGGATACGGACGTGGTTCGGGGCGTCGTCGCGGGTGGCGTTGCCGGAGAGGAAGACCGAGTCGAGCTTGTTGAAGGTGAGCTCGTTGTCGGCCTTCGGGTAGCTGTCCGCCGCCTTGCCCTCGGAGACCGGGATCTCGGCGTTGTCCTCGATCTTCCAATGGCCGCCGGGGAAGGCACCTTTGGTCGCGACCATGGCGCTGCCCATCATGCCGCCGAAGATCAGCCCCTTGGTCAGCGGCTGCTTCATGTTGCGGGAGCGGTAGAGGTCCTTCTCGATCACCGAGCCCCGGATCTTCTCGTCATAGCTTTCGAAGTTGACCGAATCGATGTCCTGCTTCAGCGACTCGACGATCGTTTCCGCCGCGTACATCCCGGCGTGCATCGCGTAGTGGACGCCGGCGAGTTCGGCGATGTTGACCATGCCGGCGGCGTCGCCGGCCATCAGCATCCCGGGCACCGAGAAGCGCTTCGGCAGCGCCCAGTAGCCGCCCGAGGGGATCGTCTTCGCGCCCCAGCCGACCCGCTTGCCGCCCTCGATGATGTTCCTGACGAAGGGGTGGGTCTTGAACTCCTGCAGGGCGTCGTGGACGGAGAAGGTGGCGTCGGTGGTGTCGAGGCCGACGACGAGGCCGAAGCAGACCTTGTCCTCGCCCATCGGGTAGATGAAACTGCCGCCCGCCTCCTTGAAACGGGGACTCCAGCGCAGCGGCCAGCCGAGGGTGTGGATGACCCGGTCGAGCGGCTTGGGGACCTCCCAGACCTCCTTCACCCCGAGCTCCCAGACCTGCGGGTCGGAGCCCTCACGGAGGTTGAAGTAGTCCATCGCGGCGTAGGTGAGATGGCCGATCGTCCCCTCGGCCAGGACCGTCGCCTTGGCGACGACGTCGGAGCCGGGCTCGAAGTTGCCGAGCTCCTGACCCTCTTTGCCGCGGCCGCGGTCGCCGGAGCGCACGCCTTTGACGATCCTGTCCTCGACCAACAGCTGAGTGGCCGCGGTCTCGGTGAGGATGTAGACGCCCGCCTCTTCGGCTTTTTCGGAGAGAAAGCGGCCGAGTTTGGAGACCGACATCGTGTAGGTCCCCTCTTTGCGGAAGTTGGGCGGCGGCGGCTTCAGCGGGAAGGCTTTGCTCTTGGTGAGGAAGTACGTCGCGTCCTTCGTCACCTCCTGGTAGACCGGAGGCCACTCCGCCGGCGGCAGGTCGGGGAAGAGCCGTTCCAGCGCCGAGGGGTCGACGTTGGCGCCCGAGAGCAGGTGCGCGCCGGCGACTTTCCCCTTCTCGATCACCGCGACCGGGACTTCGCCCAGCTTCTCGGTCAGCTCCGGCTCGTCCTCCAGCAGCTGCATGAGTTTGTTGGCGCAGGCAAGCCCGGCCGGGCCGCCGCCGACGATCGCGATGCCGACCTCGATGCGCTCGTCCGCGGGATCCGTCGGCGCTGCGATGACGCTCGCCGAATCGAAGGGCGGCGGAAACTCACTCGGTGCAACTGCCAATTCGAGCTCCTTTCGAAAAGGAGACTGAGCCGAAGCTCAGCCTCCCCTTTTAGCTTTGATCGCCTCGGTCAGCTTGGGGACGATCTTGTGGAGATCGCCGACCACGCCGAGATCCGAGAACTCGAAGATCGGCGCGTTCGGGTCCTTGTTGATGGCAAGGATGTTCTCCGAGTTCTGCATCCCGACCTTGTGCTGGATCGCCCCGGAGACGCCGGCGGCGAGGTACAGCTTCGGCGCCACCGTCTTCCCGGTTTGGCCGATCTGGGCCGCGTAGGGGTACCAACCGGCATCGACCACGGCGCGGGTCGCGGCGACGGCGCCGCCCATCGACTCGGCCAGCTGCTCGCAGAGCTCGAAGCCCTCTTTGGCGCCGAGACCGCGGCCGCCGCCGACGAGGATGTCGGCGTCCTCGATGTTGACATCGGCGCCGCGCTGCTCGCCGCGCTGGACCAGCTTCGCCTTGCTCGACCACTCGGAGAGCTCGACCTCGACGTCGACGACCTCGGCGCTACCGCCGGACTCCTTGGTGTCAAAGGCGTTGAGGCGGCCGATGATGATGCCGGGCTCGGAGACATAGCCGACGTCGGCGATCTCGGAGTCCTGCAGGATCGGCCGCTCGACGACCAGTTTCCCGTCCTGGACTTTGACCGCGGTGACCTCCATCGTCACACCGGCGTTGAGGCGGGCGGTGAGGCCGGCCCCGATCTCGAAACCGAGCAGGCCGCCGCCGAAGAGGGCGTAGGAGATGCCGTTGTCCTGGATGACTTTCGCCATCGCGTCGACGATCGGCTGCGCCAGGCCCTCCGGCACGCTCTTGGCCCGGTAGACCTTGGCGGCGCCGTAGTTGCCGAGCGAAGCGCAGGCGTCGTCAGCGATGTCGCCGACCACCAGCGCGGCGGCCTCGCCACCGACTTCCCCGGCCAGCTTGGCCGCCTCGGAGATCGCCCCGAGCGAGTTCTTGTTGAAGTTGCCCTCGTCGTCGTGAAGGGCGTAAACCAGAATCCCTGACATCTAGATCAGCTTCCTCTCGTCCAGCCACGTGACGATTTTTTCGACCGTCTCGTTGGTGTCCTCGTCCTCGATGATCTCGCCCGCTTCCTTGGCCGGTGGCGGGTTCAGCCCCAGGACCTTGGTCTTCGAACCGCCTTCGCCGACCTGGCCGGCGTCGATGCCGACGTCGCCGGTCGCTTTCGCGTCGAGCGGTTTCTTTTTCGCGCCCATGATCGCTTTCAGGCTCGGGTAACGCGGCTCGTTGATCGCGTCGCCGACGCTGATCACAGCCGGCAACTCGACCTCGACGGTGTCGTAGCCGTACTCGGCCTGGCGCTCGCAGCGCAGCTTGCCGTCGGTGACGTCGATCTGGATCACCTGGGTCAGCGAGGGCATCTTCAGGTGGTCGGCGACAACGGCGCCGATCGTGTAGCACTCGCCGTCATCGGACTGCTGGCCCAGCAGAACCAGGTCGGGGTTCTCCGACTCGAGCACTTTGGCCAGCGCGTAACCGGTCGCGCAGACGTCGGAGCCGGACAGCGCGTCGTCGGAGAGGTGAACCGAGCGGTCGGCGCCGAGGGCGACGGCCTTGTGCAGCGCGCGGACCGCGGTACTCGGGCCCATCGTCACCGCAATGACCTCCTCGACCGGGATCGCGCCACCCTCCTTGATCTGCATGGCCGCCTCGAGGGCGTGCGTGTCGAAGGGGTTGAGGTTTTTCTCGCCGCCGCGGTCCAGTCGCATCGTGCTTGGGTCGATGCGCTTCTGAACGGCGGCGTCCGGGACCTCCTTGACGAGGACGCAGATCTTCAAAACAAAGCCTCCTTGGGGACGATTCTCAGGTCTTCGCGGGGCGCGATCTTAACGCCTCGGCGCGGTTGACTGACGAGTCAATCAGGATGATACCCGGATCGGTCGGACCTATGCACCGATCAGTGTCGAATGTCACGGAGCGCCCCAGGCGCGGTTTGGCTCAGCCTTCGGCGTGGCGGGCGCTCGCCCGCTCCTGGATGAACTCGACGATGTCGTCGGTTCCGGAGCCAGGGGTGAAGACCTCGGCGACCCCCAGCTGCTTCAGCTCGGGGATGTCGTCGGCCGGGATCGTGCCGCCGACGGTGACGAGGACGTCGTCGACTCCTTGGGCCTGCAGCAGCTCGACGACTTTCGGGACCAGGGTCATGTGGGCGCCGGAGAGAATCGAGAGGCCGACGGCGTCGGCGTCCTCTTGGATTACCGTCTCAGCGATCTGCTCGGGCGTCTGGTGCAGCCCGGTGTAGATCACCTCCATGCCGGCGTCGCGCAGGGCGCGGGCGATGATCTTGGCGCCGCGATCGTGCCCGTCGAGGCCGGGCTTGGCGACGACGACGCGGATCTTCCGTGCGGTTGCGGTACTCATCAGCGCGAAGCCTAGTGATTCAGCATTCCCCTGTTCCTTTTCCTTGCCAGGCCCCGAAAAGGAACGGGGGGATCAGCGGCGGGCGTAAAGGCGCCGTGGCGGCGGGACGCGACGGCGGGCGGCGACGCGCGAGGCGCCGAAGCCGGCGACGGTGGCGAGGAAGGTGACGGCGAGGGCGACGAGGCGGCGGCCGAGGCGCTCGAAGCGCAGCGTCTGCCAGCCCTCCTCGCGGGCGATCGCCGCCAGCGGCGGGTCGGGGTTGACCGCGACCGGGTGGCCGACCGCGCGCAGCATCGGCAGGTCGGAAAGCGAGTCGGAGTAGGCAAAGGATTCGCCCAGCTCGATCCCATGCTCCTCGGCGAATTCCTCCATCGCCGTCACCTTCCCCTCGCCGTAGACGAAGGGGCCATCGAGGCGGCCGGTGTAGCCGCCTTCGCCATCGACCTCGTAGCGAGTGCCGATGCCACCGTCCATGCCGAGGACATGGGCGAGCTGCTCGACGACGCCGTTGCCGGCGGCGCTGACGATGAAGGTGGGACGGCCGGCGTCCTGGTGGGCGTAGACCTCCTCCAGCATCTGCGGGAAGACGCGGGGCAGGATCGCCGCCATCACTTCCGGCCCCATCCGGTCAATCGTCTTCGACGGCAGGCCACGGATCAGCTCCCGCGCCACTTTCAGCACCTCGGCGGTCCGCTCGTCGGTGGTGCCACGGAGGCGATAGCGCAGGTGCTCCCAGGCCCAGCTGGCCAGAAGCCGGCGGCTGACGACACCCTGCTTGGCGGCGATGCGGGCGAACTGCATCCCGCTCGACCCCGCCATCAGGGTCTTATCTAGGTCGAAGAATGCCGCAGCCCGCTTTGGCTGCTCGGACTGCGGCATCCAGGATCAGACTCCGTTGACCTCGACGACGATCGCGTCGCCTTGGCCACCGCCGGAGCAGATCGCGGCGACGCCGAGGCCGCCGCCGCGGCGGCGCAGCTCGTGGACGAGGGCGCCGACGATGCGGGAGCCGGAGGCGCCGATCGGGTGGCCGAGGGCGATCGCGCCGCCGTTGACGTTGACCTTCTCCTCGTCGACGCCGAGCATCCGCACCGAGTTGAGAGCGACCGAGGCGAAGGCCTCGTTGATCTCCCAGAGGTCGACGTCCTCCGGGCTCTTGCCGATTTTTTCCAGCGCCAGCTTCGAGGCGTTGGCCGGCGTTTTCGCCAGGTAGGGGAAGTCGTCGGCGACGGTGCCGTAGGAGAGGATCCGCCCCAGCGGCGTCTTCCCTTCCTTCTCGGCCCACTCCTCGGAGGCGACGACGATCGCGCCGGCGCCGTCGTTGACCCCCGGGGCGTTGCCGGCGGTGTGGGTGGCGTCGGGGCCGCCGATCCCCTTCAACCCGGCCAGCGTCTCCAGGGTCGTTTGGGGACGGATCGCCTCGTCGGCCTCGACCGTGGACTCGCCCTTGCGGGACTTGACGGTGACGCCGACGATCTCTTCGGCGAGGCGGCCGGCTTCGGTCGCCTCGTGGGCGAGCCGGTGCGAGCGCTCGGCGAAGCGGTCCATGTCGACGCGGGTGATCTCGAGCTCGTTGGAGACCTCGCTGGCCTCGTTGATCATCTGCTTTTCGGTGAAGGGGTTGGTGAGCCCATCGTGGGTCATCGCGTCGAGCGCCTGGACGTCGCCCATCCGGAAGCCGAAGCGGGCGTTCGGCAGCAGGTAGGGAGCCTGGCTCATCGACTCCATGCCGCCGGTGACGGCGATGTTGGTATCGCCGGCCCGGATCGCCTGGTCGGCGAGGCCGAGCGAGCGCATGCCCGAGGCGCAGACCTTGTTGATCGTCTCCGAGGGAACCTCCTTTGGGATCCCACCCTTGATCTGAGCCTGGCGCGAGGGGATCTGACCCTGGCCGGCCTGCAGGACCTGGCCGAAGACGACCTGCTCGACCTGCTCTGGGGCGACGCCGGAGCGGTCCAGAGCGGCCTCAATCACAGTGCCGCCGAGATCGGTGGCGTCGAGGGAGGAGAGACCGCCGCCCATCTTTCCGAAGGGGGTGCGCGCGGTTCCAAGAATCACTGAGCTGGGCATCTACTGCCTTTCCTTTCCGAAGTTCGCCGACCTGGCCCCTGTCCGCCAGGTCCAGCGGATGACGATACCGACAGGGCAACGTAAACTCGCGGCCGATGAAGGTCGAGGTGAAACAGGTCGAACTGGTGGACGTCGGGACCGATCTCCTCGCCGTGGGGCTGGTCGAGGGCGGCGAACTGCCGCCCGAGATCGCCGGCGCCGCCGGAGCCGACAGCGCCAGGAGCGGCTTCAAGAAGCTCTCGCTGCTGCGACCGGACGGCTTCCCGACGGTGCTGGTCGTCGGGCTGGGCGAGAGCGAGGAGCTCGACCTCGAGACGCTGCGCATCGCCGCTGCGGTTGCAGCCAAGGAGGCAGAGCGGCTGGAGGCGAAGTCGATCGCCTGGGCGTACCCGAGAGGCATCGACTCCGTGCTCGCCGCAGATGCGCTTGTCACCGGCACGGTCCTCGCCGCCTACCGCTTCGACCGTTTCAAGTCCGGCGAGCGCGACGACTCCCCGCGACTGGAGTCGCTGGTGCTGCCCGGACCGGCCGAATTCGCCAAAACCGTCGAGTGGGCCCGCATCACCGCCGAGGCCCAGAACCGCGCCCGGGATCTGCAGCTGACCCCCGCCAATTTCGCCACCCCCACCTTCCTCGCAGAACGGGCCGAAGCGATCACCGCTGCCTCTGAAGCGCTCACCGTCGAGGTCTTCGGCCGCGCCGAGCTGGAAGCAAAAGGCATGGGCGGCCTGATCGCAGTGGGCCAAGGGAGCGCCGAGGAGCCGAAGCTCATCGTCCTCCGCTACAGCGGCGGCGGCTCCGGCCCCACCCTCGCCTACGTCGGCAAGGGGGTCACCTTCGACACCGGCGGCATCTCGCTCAAGCCCGGCGCCGGGATGCAGGAGATGAAGATGGACATGTCCGGCGGCGCGGCGGTACTCGAGGCGACCGCGGCGATCGCCGAGCTGGGGCTGCCGCTCGAGCTGATCGCCCTCGTCCCCACCACCGAGAACATGCCTTCCGGGACCGCGATCAAGCCGGGCGACATCATCACCCAGTACAACGGCAAGACGGTCGAGGTCAATAACACCGACGCCGAGGGCCGGCTGATCCTCGCCGACGCTCTCGCCTATGCGGTCGAGCTCGGGGCTGAGCGGATCGTCGACATCGCCACCCTGACCGGAGCGGTCGAGATCGCCCTCGGCTCGACCTACGCCGGCCTCGTCTCCAACGACGACCCCCTCGCCGCCGAGGTCATCGAAGCCGGCGAAGTCTCCGGCGAGCTGGTTTGGCGCCTGCCGCTCCACCCCGAGTACAAGGAGCTGATGAAGGGCACCGTCGCCGACCTCTCCAACCTGGGGAAAAAGCGCAAGGCGGGGACGATCACCGCCGCCTCCTTCCTCGAGGAGTTCGTCGGCGAGACGGCCTGGGCGCACCTGGACATCGCCGGCAGCGCCTGGGACATCGGCCGCGAGTACGTCGGCAACGAGGCCAACGGCTTCGGCGCACGGCTCCTGGTCGAGTTCGCCCGCCACAGCGCCTCCTAGGCCTCGCCGCCGAGGATCATGCAGGTGGCGATCCCGTGGGCGATCAGCTTGCCGCCCTCCGCCGCGGTCAGGGTCGCCTCCGACGTTGCCTGCTTGCGGCCGCGGTAGAGGACGGTCGCCTCGCAGAGGACGCGGCCGGTATCGCGGGTGATCGGCCGCACGAACTTCGCCTCCAGCCCGAGTGAGGTGTAGCCGACGCCGGCGGGGAGCGTGGTGTGGACGGCGCAGCCGAGCGCCGAGTCGAGCAGGGTTGCGGCGTAGCCGCCGTGGACGACGCCGATCGGGTTGTAGTGCTCCTCGCCGGGCTCCCCCTCGAAGACCACCCTTCCCTCCTCCAGCTCGACCGGCCGCAGCCGCATCGTCACCGCGATCGGCGGCGGCGGCATCTGGCCGGTGACGACCGCGGTCATGTACTCCATCCCGGTCATCGTCGCCCCGGCTGCCGCCGTCGGCACCGGGTCCTGCCAGACGAGGGTACGGCTGCGGGAATAGCTCGGATCCGATGCCGCGAACGCTTCCGCCACGTCCGCCGCCGTGCCCTCGGGCGCCGTGACCACGCCGTTCTCGCTCACCGGACCGAAAGCCTCTGGACGTCCGCCGTGCGCCGCGCGCGCGGCTGGCTTGCCGGGTAGTGCAGGTCGGCGCTGATCTCCGCCTCGCTGATCGCGATCCGCGGACCCTTCGGGCGCCTGTGGTTCCTGTGTCGTGGAATCAGCCTCATCTGGGGCCTCCATTCGGACTAGGTTGCATGAAGCAACTCTGGGCAGCGGTAGCCTACCGTGGTCAGTTGCTTCATGCAACCTAGTGTGCGAAGATTCACACGTGCTGCGTCGCGATTACCCAGCCCTCGACTGCTCGGTTGCCAAGGCCCTCGAGGTGGTCGGTGAGCGCTGGTCGCTGCTGATCGTGCGCTCGGTGATGCACGGCAACCGCCGCTTCGGCGAGATGCAGGAGTCCCTGGGGATTGCCCGCAACGTCCTCTCGGCACGGCTACAGCGGCTGGTCGACGAGGAGATCCTCGAGCGCCGCGCCTACCAGGAAAGCCCGCCGCGCTACGAGTACTTCCTGACCCAGAAGGGTCTCGACCTCTGGCCGGCGCTGATCGCCCTTCTCAACTGGGGCGACCGCTACTCCCCCGACCCGGACGGCCCGCGCCGCCTGATCGTTCACAAGCAGTGCGGCGGCACCGTCAGCGAGCGAGGCATCTGCGAAAGCTGCGGCAAGGTGCTGACGGCGAGGGACGCGAAGCAGGTGCCGGGGCCTGGCGCGGAAGCAGAGGCGAACGCGCTGACGACGGCGGTTTAGTGCGCGTCTTTTTCCTCGTCGCGACGGCGGATCTCCTCGGCCAGCACGACGTACTCCTCGACCATGTTCCGGTCCTTTGGACGGTTCGCGGCCCGCTTCATCGCGATGAGGTGGTCGAGCGATGCGACGAGCACGGGATATCCAAAGATCTCTCTCTCCTCTGCTCCGGCCGCTAGTTCATCGTAGGAGCGGATGCCATCCACATCGGCGAGAACATCCAGGTCTCCGAAGGGCGTGACGAAGGTGAAGTTTGCGCCGTTTTCGATCGTTCGCTCATCGAGCTGGAAGGGCAGATCGGCAGGAGCCCCGCGGAGGCGCACTCCGATTTCCCGCAATGCCGAGACAAGCCGCCGCACGTTCGCTTTGTCTCGGCCGTAAGCGACATCCAAGTCGAAGCTGGGATAGCTCGAGCCGCGGGCGATCCCCGCCATGCCTCCGATCAGGACGAAGTTGACACCTTGGCCCACCAACGGACCGAGCAGACCCCGCAGATCAGGAGCCTTTTGAGGGAGGCTCTCCGTCATGACTTCCATCCCTCCCGCTTGGGCAGCGGGCTCATCTCGATGACCTGATCGGCGAAGGAGATCCCGTAGTCGAGGCGTTCGGCCTCGTTCATTTTCAGCCGCTCGTCGATCAGCGTCGGATCGATGCCGGCGTCGCGGGGCTCGAGCTTCAGCACCAGGTCCTCGCCCATCAGGCGCAACAGCTCCGCCAGCGTTTTCACAGTCGGCGATCCCCGGTCCTGCTCGATCCTCGAGATCGCAGACTGAGTCGTGCCTGCACGGATTGCCAGCCGCTCTTGGCTGAGTCCGTGTCGGATTCTCGCTTCGCGCAAAAGTGTTCCTGGTTCCTGGTCCATAGCGTATTAGCGATTATCGCATATTCGCGATTACAGCCGATCAGCTAGTTTCTGGGCAACTAGCGGGCAACCAGGAGGACTTATGGCGACGGCGGCTGAGCTTCAGGTCAAGGACAGGATCTTCATCGGCGGCGAGTGGGTGGAGCCGAGCGGGGCGGACCCGATCGAGGTGGTCAACCCCACTACCGAGGAAGTGATGGGGACGATCCCCGGCTGTTCGCCCCTCGACGTCGACCGCGCCGTCGTTGCCGCCCGGGATGCCTTTGAGAGCTGGGCGCAGACTTCGCGCGAGGAGCGCGCCGGCTTCATCGCCGCCATCGCCGAAGGGCTGCAGGGCCGCGCCGAGGAGATCACGGCGACGATCACCCAGGAGCTGGGGATGCCGCTGAAGCTGAGCGGGATCATCCAGGTCGGGCTGCCCGCCTCGCAGTTCGCCTCGATGCCGAAGCTGATGGAGGAAGTCGCCTGGGAGGAGGAGATCGGCAACTCGCGGGTGCTGCGCGAGCCGGTCGGCGTGCTCGGCGCGATCACGCCCTGGAACTACCCGCTCAACCAGATCGCCGCCAAGGTCGCCCCCGCCCTCGCCGCCGGCTGCACCGTGGTCTTGAAGCCGAGTGAGGTGACGCCGCTGAACGCCTTCCTGCTCGCCGAGGCGATCGAGGCCGCCGGCCTTCCCGCCGGAGTCTTCAACCTCGTCACCGGGGTCGGCCCGGTGGTCGGCGAGGCGATCGCCGCTCACCCCGGGGTCGACATGGTCTCCTTCACCGGCTCGACCCGCGCCGGTCGCCGCGTCTCCGAGCTCGCCTCGGCGACCGTGAAGCCGGTGGCGATGGAGCTCGGCGGCAAGTCGCCGAACGTGATCCTCGACGATGCCGATCTCGAGCGGGCGGTGCCCGACGGCGTCGCCAAGTGCTTCCTCAACAGCGGCCAGACCTGCAGCGCCCTGACCCGGATGCTGGTCCCCCGCCAGCGCCTGGCCGAGGCCGAGGAACTGGCGAAGGCGGCGGCGGAGACCTTCGCGCCCGGCGATCCATTCGAGTCTTCGACCCGCCTCGGGCCGCTGGTCTCCGAGGTCCAGCGCGAGCGCGTCCGCGGCTACATCGAGAAGGGCGTTGCGGAGGGGGCGCGGCTGATCACCGGCGGTGCCGAGCCTCCGGAGGGCCTCGCGCGCGGCTTCTTCGTCCGCCCCACCGTCTTCTCCGAGGTCGAGCCGGAGATGACGATCGGCCAGGAGGAGATCTTCGGCCCGGTTCTCGTGATCCAGCCCTACGAAGGAGAGGACGACGCCGTTCGCATCGCCAACTCAACCGACTATGGGCTCGCCGGAGGTGTCTGGTCAGGCGACAGCGACCGCGCGATCGCCGTCGCCCGTCGCATCCGCACCGGCCAGATCGAGATCAACGGCGGCGCCTTCAATCCACTGGCTCCGTTCGGCGGTTACGGGCAGTCCGGCCACGGACGCGAGAACGGCCGTTACGGGATCGAGGAGATGCTGCAGGTGAAGAGCCTGCAGCTCTAGCGTTTGACGAAGGCATTGGTGAGGAGCGCTGCTGGTGGCAACGTCCTCCCGATGATTCCCTCGCTCTTCATCCAGGTAACCAGCTGGCTCGCCTCGTCCGGATCCATGTAACCGTCTTTCGACAGGAGAGGCATGGTTGCTTCGACCTGAGCCTTCGCCAGCCCCGAACCTCTGAATGGTTCGCCTTCGGCGCTGAGGGCGACCACTTCAGCAGCCTGTTCCGGAAGTTCGATGGCAGCTGCAGCGCCCCTGGCGACCGCAAGCATGAACCTCCGGTACGCCGCCGGATTCTGGGAGATGCTGTCCCTACGTGCGACGACAACGAGTTCGTCGTAGGCAGGTACCCCTAGCTTCTCGACCGGGGTGATCACTGGTTCCAGACCCATTGCTTGGAGCTTCACCCCCTCCAGATTCGCCGACCCGCCGAAAATTGCATCCACGCGTCCGCTCACCAAGGCAGGAACGAGATCGTAATTGACGTTCTTGATGTGCACCTCGGACGAGGCCAATCCTCGCTCCGCAAGAACGCGCTCGAGGAATGCACGCTCGAAGGGAACGCCAGGGAATCCGATCGTCTTTCCCTTGAGGTCAGGGATGTCCTGTAAATGGGATTTCTTTAACCAGACCATCGTTGAGGTTGACTGGGAGACCAGACTGCCAATGGCGACAATCGGCGCCCCCTTCTCCCTCGCCATAACCACTTGCGGTAGCTGAGCTACTGATAGATCGACCACCCGCTCGACGACGTAGGGGATCGGTCGCGCCGGAGTTGCGGGCGACGTGGCCACCACCTCTAAACCGGCGTCCGCGAAGTAACCACGCGCAGTCGCCATCAGGATGCCGAGGTGCGGCGGACCGTGCCACCGATCAAGGGTGACACTTAGTGCGCGAGTGTGGCGCGGCGAAGCGTTGGCCTTCGCCCCAGCAAGCGCCGCACGATCGGACTCGTTGTCTCCGCTCCCACACCCACCTAGGAGCAGAAGAACTACGCCCCATACGGCGAGCGATAAAACGCGCATTAATCAGATACTAGTGGAGTTCTTTCGAGGGAACCGCGGTCATCTCTTCCGTCAATCGAGGCCTCACAACTGCGGCCCGCCCGACCTTCTCGCCGATCCCGAAGTGGGCGCAGATCATCAGCTCGTGCTCGCGGCGCAGCGGACGGGTCGGGTCGACAACGGGGGCGCTGCGGATCGCGTCGGCCTCCTGGGCGACCCAGACGCCGAAGGGCGCGCCGGCGCAGTTGGAGAAGGGGATGGCGACGACCCGGGCGCGGCGCCGGCGGCTGAGGCGGGCGATCAGCCAGGCCGGTTCGCCGCTGTCGGCGTCGACGTAGAGGCCCTGCACCTGCCCGACGGATGAGCCGCCCAGCTCCGCGACCTCGGCGCCGAGCCAGCCCATCGCCTCGGCGGTCGGTACCTGCCGCGCGTCAGTCATCGACATCAGTCATCCACATGCCTATCCAGCAGCTCACTGGCCGCGCTGGCCGGGTCGAGCTCCCGTCGCACGACCCGGTCGAGCAGGTCCGCCGTCGCCGGGTCCTCGGAGACGGTCTGCTCGAGGCGGCGGCGCATCCGCGAGGTGGCGATCCCGAGCACCTCGCTGCGGAGGTTGCGGGCGCGGCGCTCGGCCAGGGTTCCCTTCTCCTCGATGAACTCGCGGTGCTCCTTGATCTTCACCGCCAGCTCCTCGATCCCCTCGCCGCGGGCCGCCTCGGTGCGCAGGATCGGCACCTTCCACCCCTCCGGATCCTGCGAGAGGGCGAGCACCCCGCGCACCTCGCGGACCATCGTGTCGGTCATCGGGTGGTCGGCCTTGTTGACGACGATCACGTCGGGGATCTCCATCACCCCCGCCTTCAGCGCCTGGATCGAGTCGCCGGAGCCCGGCATCAGCGCCAGGACAATGGTGTCGGCGTGGTCGACGATGTCGATCTCCGCCTGGCCGACGCCGACGGTCTCGATCAGGACGTCGTCTTTGCCGGC
This sequence comes from Solirubrobacterales bacterium, assembly GCA_035266025.1. GTDB lineage: Bacteria > Actinomycetota > Thermoleophilia > Solirubrobacterales > 70-9 > VAYN01. The sequence continues at coordinate 10,051 of DATFOB010000031.1, read as the reverse complement.
CGCGTCCATGATCAGCGCCACCTGCAGTGCCGCCTCGCTGAGGCCGCCGAGGGCGCCGCGCGAGGCCATCGAGCGGATGAAGACGCCCGGGTCGAGGAAGTGGTCGGTGAGGCGGATCCGGTCGCCGAGCAGGGCGCCGCGGGTGAACGGGCTCGAGGGGTCGATCGAAAGCACCGCGACCTCGCGCTCGGCTTTGCGCAGCTCTCCGGTCAGCGCTCCGATCAGGGTGCTCTTGCCGACGCCGGGCGGTCCGGTGAAGCCGATGATCCGCGCCTTGCCGGTCCGCGGGTAGACCTCGCGCACAAGCTCCCAGCCAGCCGGGTCGTCGGACTCGATCAGGGTGATCGCCCGCGCCAGCGCCCGCTTTTCGCCCGCGAGTAGGCGCTCGACGAGCGGGGCGGTTTTGGCGACGTCGGCCAAGGCCGGGCCAGTCTAAGAGGTCATCCTGGAAACCGCCCGTGCGCCTAAAGTGCCCGCCGTGCTCCGCTTCCTTGCCCGCAACCGGATGCTGCGGCCGCGCTACGCGCGGCTCCTCTGGCGCTACCTCTGGCGTCGCCTGCTGACTTCCGCCGGTTGGCGCTGGCGCTCCGACGGCCCCTTCTTCCTCGGCGGCGAGCTGGAACTGAAGATCGAGCCTCGCGGCGAGATCCGCTTTGGCCGCTTCGTCTGGATCGGCGACGGGAGCAAGATCCGCTGCCACGAGGGGGTCGTCGAGATCGGCGCGAAGACGGTGATGGGCCAGGAGTGCACGATCTCCGCCTACCAGCGGGTGCGAATCGGCGAGGAGTGCGTTATCGCCGACCGGGCAATGTTCATCGACTTCGACCATGGCATCGTCGAGGTCGAGCGGCCGATCCGCTCGCAGGGCATCTACAAGCGCGATGTCGAGGTCGGCAACAACGTCTGGATCGGCTACGGCGCCTGCATCCTCCGCGGCGTCAGCGTCGGCGACAACTCGGTCATCGGCACCAACGCGGTCGTCACCAAGGATGTCCCGGCCAACGCCGTCGTCGGCGGCATCCCGGCCCGGATCATCCGCATGCGCGAGGCACCGGGGGAGCTGCGCTGGGAGCGGCCGGTTGAGCCCGACCCCGGAGCCTGGACGACGATGCAGCCACCGCACCTGGCCGAGCACGGCGAGTAGGAAGAATCCCCGGCGGGTAGGCCGGGGCATGCCCGACTCAGAAGAGAGGCTCGACGAGAAGGAGGCGGTCAAGCGCCTCAACGCCGCCCTCGAGCTGCAGTACCGCTCGGCGTTGCAGTACTCCCTCACCGCAGCCACCCTGACCGGGATCGAGGCGCAGGCGCTGGGGTCGCAGCTGACTGGGTTTGGAGACCTGGAGCTGGCCGACGCGCGGCGGCTGGTCGAGAAAATCGTCTCCTTCGGCGGCGATCCGACGACGAACGTCGCCGAGCTCCGCTTCGACAGGAACGCCAAGAGCGCCCTGCGCTGGCTGGCGGAGTGCGAGGAAGCCGCCGTGGAGCTGCTGCAGGAAGCGATCGAGCCGACCGGCCGCGACGGTCGCTCCGAGGCGCTCGAGCACCTGATGGAGCACCTGATCCTGCGCAAGCAGACCCAGGTCGACTTCCTCAATCGCGCGATCGCCTGAGCCGAGTCTCTTCGTCTGCAAGAAGCCTGTCAGCTTTGATGCCTATTGTCTGGCTGACAATGAATGTCCGGCGACAAGCTGTCTGCATGGCAGCCGACGGGAGAATCCGATCGCAGGAGGTGGCGACCAAGTTCGGCCGCAACCTCTACCGCTGCCGGCGCCGCGCGGCGATGTCCCAGGAAGAGCTGGGCGGGCTCGCCTCCCTGCACCGGACCGAGATCGGGATGCTTGAGCAGGGGACGCGCCTGGCTCGCGTCGACACGCTGATGAAGCTCGCCGGCGCCCTTTCGGTCTCGCCGCTGGAGTTACTCGACGGGATCCACTGGGTCCCCGGCAACAGCGCCGAGGGCGGCTTCAGCATCACCGACCGCAGCCTCGCCCGTCGCCGCGGGGACAGCTGCTAAACAGGCCTCGCTACTAGGCGGTTTTGGCGCCGGCGAGCTCGGCGTAGACGACTGCGGTCTGCTCGGCCACATCGCCCCAATCGAAGCGGCGCAGGTGCTCGTAGGCTTCGGCGACGAGGCGGCGGCCGAGCTCGTCGTCGGAGAGGACGCGGATTGCCACCTCGGCCAGCGCTTCGGGGTCGTGGGCGCGGAAGCGCAGCCCCGCCTCCTCGTGCGGGACGACCTCGCGCAGGCCTCCGGTGTCGGCGACGATGCAGGGGCAGCCGGAGGCCATCGCCTCGAGGGCGACGAGGCCGAAGGGCTCGTAGATCGAGGGCACCACCGTGAGGTCGGCGATCCGGTAGAGCGAGTGGAGGACGTCGTCCCCGATCCAGCCGAGGAAGGTGCCGTGCTCCATCAGGCCGAGCTCGCTCGCCTGGCGCTTCAGTTCGGCCTCGTGGGTACCGGAGCCGGCGACGAGGAAGCGCGTCCCGGGCGCCTCTTCGAGCACCCGCGGCATCGCCTCCAGCGCTAGCTGAAAGCCCTTCTCGTAGACGAGGCGGCCGATCAGCAGGACCAACTTCTCATCCGGTGTGGCGAACTCGGAGCGCAGACGAGCCAGGTCGTCGGCGGGCTGGTCGGGCAGGTCATCGGGGTCGATCCCGTTCGGGATCACGGTCACGCGTTGCTCCTCGACGCCGAAGATGTCGACCACCTGTTCGCGCATGTAATGGGAACAGGTGATCACCCGCTGCGAGCGGTTGGTGATCCAGCGCTCGACACCGTGGATGTAGGTCTGGGGGTGCTTGTCGACCCAGCCCTGGTGGCGGCCGTACTCGGTCGCGTGGATCGTCGTCACCAGCGGCGCGTCGAAGCGCTTCGCGAGGTGATCGCAGGCATTGGCCACGAGCCAGTCGTGTCCGTGGACGAGGTCGAAGCTGTAGCGATCGCCGAGCTCGACCCCGGCGGCGAGCATGTCGGAGTTCATCCGCTCTACCCAGGCGACGAACTCGCCGAGGTCGGTCGGACGTTTGGGCTCGCGGATGCGGTGGATGATCACCCCGTCGCAGCGCTCCTGCGCCGGCGACTCCTCTCCCCCGCGGGTCAGCACGTGGACCTCGACTTCGCGCTCGACCAGCGCCTCGGAGAGCTTGCGGACGTGGCGGGCCAGGCCACCCTCGATCAGCGGCGGGTACTCCCAGGAGAGGATCAGTACGCGGGTCAAGTTCGGGTGGCTGTTCAGGGCTCCAGCAAAGGAGCGGTGCTGAGGTCCGGGGCGAGTGAACGCATACACGGGTCGGTGGCGCGGTCGCAGTCTATGGCCTCCAACAGCGCCTGGGAGTGATCGGTCGCCCGCTGCCAGGCGTAATCGCCCGCCTGCTTGCGCTGGTCGAGGAAGGCCCAGTCGCTGGCCTGGAGGGCGAGGAGGTCGCGGCTTGCCCGCTCCAGGCGCTCGCCGCGGAGGCCGCCGGAAACCGCCCGCAGCAGCCGCAGCTCCGCCCGCCGCGCCCCCCAGGCGAGGTCGGCCACCGCAGGGGAGTCCCAGGTGTGGAGGTTCTTGTCCTCGCCCCAGGTCGAGGGCCGCAGGGGGCGCTCGACACGCTCGTGCTCGGCCAGCGCCTGCGGCACGGTGACCGGCCGCACCCCGGCAGCCTCGGCCCCGTCGAGGACGGTCTGCAACCAGACCGGCCCCTCCGACCACCAGTGCCCGAGCAGCTCGGTGTCGATCGCGAAGACGAGCAGACCGCGACGGTCACGGCTCTCGGCGTAGGTGCGCAGGCGCTCGGCGACGGCGGCGAGGAACTCCTCGCCCTGCCGTCGTGCCGCCGCCTCGGCCGCAGCCGGCTCGTAGGCGCCGCCGCCGACCTTCCAGATCCGAATCCCGCGTAGGGATTTACCGGCGAACTGGGCGTGGGCGGGGTCGGAGGGGTAGCCGTCGAGCGACCAGAGCCAGGAGATCGCCTCCCAGTCGATCGGCAGGGCGACCGGGCCCGCCTCGGTCGCGACCGGCGCCAGCGCCTCGAGCGGCTCGGTGTGGGCGCTCTGGTCGACGCAGAACCACTCCACTCCATGCTCGGCCAGCCGCCACTCCATCCCGGGGACGTAGGCGCACTCGGGAAGCCAGAAGCCCCCGTCCCAGCCGAAGCGGCGACGGTGGGAGCGGACACCGGCGTCGAGTTGCAGCCGCAACCCCGGACGGGTAGCCAGCAGCGGCAGCACCGCGTGGGTGGCGGCTGAGGCGGCGAGGGCAACGCGTCCCTCGCTCGCGGCGCGCTGGAAGGGGGCGAGCGGATCGCCTCCGGCCGCGTCGAGCAACTCAAGCGCGTGCCGGTAGCGGTCGCGCTCCGCTTCGCAAGCTGCGCGGCACTCCCCCGGCACCTGCGGCAGATCGGCTTCGGCGGCTCCAATCCGCCACTCGAGCAGGAAGCGACGGAGCCGCTCGGCGACCCCTCGGTCCTCGAGCTGGTCCGCCAGCACCGGCGTCACCGTCATCGTCAGGTCCCGCGCCACCTCCAGGACTGGCAGGTAGGAGCGGATCACCGCGTCGAACAGCCACTCCTCCCCGAAGGGATAGGTGCCGAAGCCCTCGACGTAGGGCATGTGGCTGTGCAGGACGATCGCCAGGTCGCCGGCGGTCCCCTCCTGGGCCATTACTCGGCGTGGCAGACCGCGAGGAAGTCGAGGGCGCGGTCGAGGTCGCCGGCGCGCAGGCCGAAATCCGCAGCGGAGATCGCCGGGGTGAAGCGGTCGTAGAAGGGCTTGGTCAGCCGTAGCCGCTTGTGGACGCCGTCCCAGCCGAGCTTGATCGCCAGCTCGTGTGCGCGCAGCTTGCGGGCGTGGAAGAGGCCGAGCATCTCGACCCGCGGGAAGTGCGCCTCGCAGAGCTCCTGGAACTCGGCGGCCCGGTACTCCTTCACATGCCAGGGGTTGTCGGACTTCTCCGCCCCTGGCGGCGCCAGCGTCAGCAGGTTCGGGGTCGAGACGTAGGCGACACCGCCCGGCGCCAGCATCGACTTGAAGTGCTCGAGGATCGCGCCGGGGTCCTGGACGTGCTCGATCGTCTGCAGGAAGACGACGGCATCACAGGGCTCGCTGAACGTTTCCACCAGCTCGCGCTCGAAGCGCAGGTTCGGCCGCTGGTACCGCAGCCGCGCGTGCTCGTGGGCTTCGGGGTTGGCGTCGACGCCGACAGCGCTGGCGGCGGTGCGGGCGAGGACGTCGGAGCCGTATCCCTCGCCGCATGCCATGTCGACGACACGTTGACCGCGGGCCCGCTCGGCGATCCATTCGTAGACGACCAGATGACGGCGGAACCAGTAGTTCTCCTCCGGCACGTCGGGCAGCGTCCGCTCGCCCGTCAGCGGCAGCGCCGGCACCCCGGGCGGCTGGTTCTGCTGTAGGAACTCCTCGGCGATCCCGAGACCGTATTGCAGCGGTGTGCTTTATGGACCGAGAGGGTCCAAAAGGCGCACCGCTGCACCTTGGGCTTAGAGTTCCGCCGCGATGCCGGCCTCCCCCACCGCCACCCACGAGCACATCAAGGACGTCAACACCCGCTACCACGACGCGGCCGCCGAGGAGTACGACGCCAAGTGGGGCATCGACTTCGGCGACGTCGGTCAGCGCCAGGTGCGGCTGAAGCTGGTCAAGGCGCTGGGCGGGATGAAGGGCCGCTCCTTCGGCGACGCGCTGGAGATCGGCTCCGGCACCGGCTACTTCTCGCTCAACCTCGTCCAGCTCGGGATTATCGAGCGGCTGACCGCGACCGACATCTCGCCGGGGATGCTGAAACGGCTGGCGGCGACGGCGGATGCGCTCGGGCTCTCCGATGTCACCACGGTCCAGACTGAGGCCGAGGTGTTGCCGTTTGAGGACGAGAGCTTCGACCTCGTCCTCGGCCACGCCGTCCTCCACCACATCCCCGATCTCGATAAAGCCTTCGCCGAATTCCGTCGCGTCCTGCGGCCGGGCGGGATCATCGCCTTCGCCGGCGAGCCTTCGCGCTACGGCGACACCCTGGCGGCGCTGCCGAAGCGCGCCGGGCTGGCGCTGGCGCCCCTTTGGCGGCGGGCGGTCGGCGCCGAGGAGCGCGCCGTCGCCGAAGGCGAGCAGTCTCACGACCACTCGCTGGAGGCCGAGGTCGACGTCCACGCTTTCGCCCCCGCCGACCTCCGCCGCCTGCTCAAGAGCGCCGGCTTCGAGCAGCGCCACGTCGGCGGCGAGGAGCTCCTCTCCAACGCCTGGGGCTGGGGCCTGCGCACGGTCGAGTCCAGCGCCGAGCCGGAATCGGTCTCCTTCCGCTGGCGCCGCTTCGCCTTCAACAGCTACATCGCCCTGCAGAAGGTCGACACGAAAGTGCTCGAGCCCTATCTCCCGGCCGAGCTCTTCTACAACCTGCTCGTCTCGGCGCGCAAGCCGCTTTAACCGCGGCGGTAGGGAGGGACGGGTGTCCCCTGGCCTCCCTGGGTTCCTCGCCGGACGCGCGCCATCTCTCTATGAGTGGATAGGGCGAGGAACATGACGCCGGTCGGCCAGGGGACACCCGTCCCTCCTAGCGACAGCCTTCTGTTGTTCGCTTTTCATCGAGTCCGCGAAAAAGCATCTTGAGGGTGCTTTCTCGCGGATTCGGTGAAACAGGAGCTACCGGAGCTCGCTTGATGGAGGGTATCGGTGGGGGTCCCTGGGTACTTGGCACGGAGACCGAGCGTTGCGGCTTTAGGCGCCAGCTGTCCCCGACTCGACTCGGCGGAGGTGCTCCCAGGGACCCCCACCGATACCCTCCCCTAACGTCGTTTTTCACCAGCCTGGCGCGCCCGGAACAGCTTTACCCGGTAGTCCAGACCCTTGAGACGCCGTTCGCCGACGTAGGAGTAGCTGAAGTCCTCCGTCGCCTCTTTCGTCGCCTCGTCGAGGACGACGCTGCCGGGGCGGGCGACGTTGGTGATCCGGCTGGCGAGGTTGACGGCGCGGCCGTAGTAGTCGCCCGACTGCGGCAAGGTCGGGCCGCTGGCGATGCCGGCGCGCAGCCAGGGGAACTGCTGGCCTTCTTGCTCGGCTGCCCGGATCAGCTCCAGCGCCGCGGCGACCATCGGCTCGGGCTCGGCCGAGACCAGCATCACCGCGTCGCCGATCGACTTCACGAAGCGCACCGGCGGTTTGGCGACGGCGGTTGCCATCTCCTCCAGGCGCCCGGCGACCATGCCCAGCTCCTCGGGGGCGATCTCCTCTCCCAGCCGGGTGAACTCGACGAGGTCGGCGAAGCAGACGGTGAGGTCGACGGCGCCGCCGATCTCCCCCGAGGCGAGGTCGGTGGCGCCGATCACGTCATGGCGGATCTGTTCGAGCAGGTGCTGCTGAAGGGAGTAGACGACGGTCGGCCCGGCCAGCGGCAGCATGTACTCGGCGGCGGCGGCGAAGCGCAGGGCGACGTCGCGCTCGGTGTCGCCGGGCTGAGTGAGGGTGCGGATGATCAGCTCGCGGTTGGCTTCGGCGATCCGCGCCGTCCCCATCCCGATCGTCCGCGCCACCTGCAGCATCCCGTCTTCGGGCAGGCCGAGCTCGAGGAACCGCTTCATCGCCCGCGCCGCCTCGACATCGGCATCGGTGCCGAGGTGCTCGTCGGGGTCGGGGACCGGAATCCCCAGGGCCGAGCGGAAGCGGAGCAGCATCTCGAGGTCGATCTCGGCGATCTCGGCGACTTCGCGAGCGGTGTAGCGGGGGCCCGCTCCCGCCAGCTTCCGCTCCACCGGCAGCAGCGTCAGGCGGTGCGAGGCGACCGCCTCCTTCAGCTCCTCGAGACTGCAGCCTTCGCCGTGCAGCTGCTCGAGCAGCTGCAGCCGGGCCTGCCGCGGCTCGCCCTCAACGCCCTCGAGCAGGCCCTCCGCCTCAAAATCGATCTGGGGTCCCGGCGCCAAGGTCAATCAGCGTACGCAACGGCGCCGCCGCGACGGGGGTCGCCGCCGCCGCTGAGCTCGCCCGTCGCGGGATCGCGGGAGACTGCTTGGACGCCGCCGAAGAAGAGGTTGAGCGAGGGCCAGCGCGCGACCTCCCAGCCCCGCTCCTCGAGCCGGTCGAGGGCGGTTGGGTCGACACCCTTCTCGGCCTGAACGATCCCCTGCTCGAAGTGCAGGCGAGGGGCTTCGACTGCCGCCTCGACCGGGTAGCCCTGCTCGACCGCCCGCACCACCGTCTGCAGGATCGCCGAGCGGATCCGGTTAGAGCCGGCGCTGCCGAGGGCGAGGACGATCTCGCCGTCGCGGAGGACGACGGTCGGCGCCATCATCGAAGGGACGCGGCGTCCCGGCGCGATCGCGTGGAACCCGGCCGGGTTGAGGTCCTCCTCGCCGAGCATGTTGTTGAGGATGACGCCGGTGCCGGGGACGAGCACGCCGGAGCCGGAGCCGTTGGAGCAGGTGACGGTGGCGCAGTTGCCGGCGGCGTCGAGCACCGAGATGTGGGTGGTCGAGCCGAGCAGGTCGGCGGCAGCGAGGTCGAGCCCGATCGAATCGAGGAAGCCGACCTCCATCCCCTCCTCGTAGAGAGACTCGGCGAAGGCGAGATCACGGCGCGAGTTGGCCGCCTCCATCGCCAGGACCAGCTGCTCGGGGCCGCTTTTAGAGCCGAAACGCTCGAGCAGGCCGAGGGTGTAGGCGATCAGGATCCCGCCCGAGGAGGGCGGCGGGTTGGTGAGGACTTCGGTGCCGCGGAAGGGGGTGTCGATCGGCTTGCGCTCAATCGCCTCATACGAGGCGAGGTCGCCAGGGCCGACGAGGCCGCCGTGGCCGACGACGAAGTCGCTGATCGCCGCCGCCACCTCGCCGCGGTAGAAGGGCTCGGGGCCCTCGGCGCCGTAGAGTTCCAGCGCCTCCGCCAGTTCCGGGAACCGGAAGACGTCCCCCTCCCCCAGCGGCCGGCCCTGCGGCGCGTAGAGCTCCCGCGTCCCCGGCATCCGCTCGTGGATCGGGGCGAGGATGTCGAGGATGTAGGCCTGGCCGCGGTTGACCGGCTCTCCCTCGCGGGCGAGCCTCACCCCCGGGCCAACCAGCTCGGAGAGCGGGCGCGTGCCGAAACGCTCCAGCGCGTGGGCAAGCCCGGCGGCGGTCCCCGGTACCCCGCAGGAGGCGGGGCCGACGTAGAACGTCTGCGTCGTCTCGGCATCGAAACGGACCGGGACCGGGACCAGCTCCGCCCCACGCTCGATCCCGTCGAGCCCGGGGGCCGCGACGAAGAAGTCGATCAGGGTGGTCTCGCCACCCTCGTGGACCATCATGTGGCCGCCCGCCCCGAACCCGGTCAGCGGGCTCTCGACCGCAAAGGACGCCAGCACCGCGCAGACGGCGGCGTCGACCGCGTTGCCGCCGTCGCGCAGGACGGAGGCACCGGCCTCGGCGGTCAGCGAATGGCCGGCTGCGACGACCCCCCTTACCACGGGAAGCCCGGGTAGCGGTCACTCCCGCAGGAGCAGTGGTGATTGGGCGAGCGAAAACCAAGCATGACTAGGACGCAGTCAATCTGAATAGCAGAGCTATTCGGATTGATGAGGACGACGGCAGGCGCAGGTTTGCAGCCGGCCAAGCGCCGCTGCGACAAGGGAGGGGCCGCTACCCGGGTAGGAACTCGGGGACGTCTATCCCCAGCTCGCGCTCGCCGGAGCGCCCACGGCGGCCGGTCTCGGCGTCTTTGGTGCGGCGGATCGTCGGCTCGGCGGCGCGGCGGGTCACCTGTGGGCGGCCGTCGAAGCGCGTCGCGACGACGGTGACCCAGATCTGCTCGGAGAGCTCCTCGTCTACGTTGGCACCGAAGATGATGTTGGCGTCGGGGTGGGCGGCCTCGCCGACCACCTTGGCGGCCTCGGACACCTCGACCAGCGAGAGGTCGGCGCCGCCGGTGATCGAGAGGAGGATCGAGCGGGCGCCCTCCATCGAGGTCTCGAGCAAGGGCGAGGAGATCGCTTTTTCGGCGGCGAGGACGGCGCGGTCGTCGCCATAGGCCATCCCGATCCCGAGGAGAGCTCGGCCGGCTTCGGACATGATCGACCGCACGTCGGCGAAGTCGAGG
>DATFOB010000030.1:0-116936 GCA_035266025.1 Solirubrobacterales bacterium | reverse complement strand
TAGACGACGTCGGAGACCAGCGCCACCCGGTCGCTCTCGCCCCAGAGCCCGATCAGCCCAGGGGCGTGGCCGGGAAAGTGGAGCACCTTGAAGCCGGCGACTTCGTCGCCTTCGATCACCGTGTCGGCGATCCGCACCGCGCCGCCGTCCCAGCGCCGCAGCAGGAAGGGATAGAGCCGGCGGACCCAGGCGACCGGCAGCTGCGAGAGGTCCATGTAAGGGGCGATCGCGGCGTCGCTTTCGGCGTCGGCCTTGTCGTCCGGGTGGCAGAGCACAGGGACATCCATGAACGGAGCGGTGCCGCGGTGGTCGGCGTGGGCATGGCCGAGGACGACTCGCTTCAGCCCCCCGAGCTCCTCGGCCGCGGCTCGCGCCTTCTTGCGCATCGCCTTGGTCCCGGCGTCGAACTGGACGACCCCGTCGCCGTCCTCGAGGAAGTAGATGTTCATCGCGCCGCGGAAGTCCCCCCGCAGGAGCCAGACCCCGTCGGCAACCTTCTCCAGTGCCATGCGCCCACCCTAACGCGGGTCACAGACCATCTAGGGTTCCCGCCGTGCCGTGGATCTGGAGAGCGGGGATGGTCGTCCTCGTCGTCTGCCTCGCCGTCTCGATGGTGGTCGCCGTCTACCGCCTGGCTACGACCCCGACCGAAATCCTCGGCGACGGCTTCCGCGGCCTGCCGGCGAAGCAGCAGCGCTGAGTCGCGGGCTACGCCCCGGTCGCTTAGTATCGGCCCCGTTCAGCGACGAAGGAGGCGGCGTGTTCAATCGCATCGTGGTCGGGACGGATGGCTCAGAGACGGCCACCCAGGCGGTGGCGCAGGCGATCGAGCTTGCCAAGGCCTTCGGGGCGGAACTGAGCATCGTCAGCGCCTATGCGCCGATCTCCGGCGCCCGGGTGAAAGGCGAGGCAAGCGGAGCCCCCGCGGACGTCGCCTACGAGATTGGCCCACGTGAGGATGTCAACCTGATCCTCGACGCCGCCGCGGCCGAGGTGAAAGCGGCAGGCATCGAGGTTAAAACCCATCCAGTCGAGGGCGACCCGGCCGACGCGATCCTCAACGTCGCCGAAGAAACGAAGGCTGACCTGATCGTCGTCGGCAACAAAGGGATGACGGGCGCGCGCCGCTACCTGCTCGGCAGCGTCCCCAACAACGTCTCCCACCACGCCCCCTGCTCGGTAATCATCGTCCGCACTACCTAGATCGCTGCGGCTACCTGGCAGCTGGGTAGAACCTGGGGAAGGTCCCGGTTGCCCGTCCGACGTCGATCAGGCCGGCCCCCTGCTGGGTGCGGGGGAGGCCGAGGTCGCGGGCGGTGTGGCGGAGCTGTTTGCGCACCATGTCGACCTTGCGTTCCGGCGGCAGGGTGGGATCGATGACGCCGCCGGCGAGGACCATCGCGGCCGCCCCTGAGACGTGGGCGGCGGCCATCGAGGTGCCGGTGTAGTTCGCCGGGATCGCGAATTCGTCGGTCGTCCCGGCTCGCAGCGTCACCTGGTAGATCGGCCGCGCCGCGACCGAGAGGCAGCGGCTCTGCGGCTCGCCGCCGCCGGGCGCGACGAGGTCGATGTCGGCGCCCGCGAGGGCGTAGTTGCCGAGGCAGCCACCCTCGGTCGTGCCGCTGACGCCGATCACCCGCGGGCCGGTGGCGGGAGCCGATACGCATTCATCCGCGCCGAGGTTGCCGGCGGAGGCGACGGTGACGATTCCGTGCTTGTAGGCCGCCCGCAGGGCTTCGTCGACGAGCGGCACCCGCTCGCTGCATTCGAAGTTGAAGCTCATGTTGATGACATCGGCGTCGTGGGCGATCGCGAACCGGATCCCCTTGGCGATGTAGGAGGCGAAGCCTTCTCCGTTGGCGCCGAGGACCCGGATCGGCATCAGCTTCGCGTTGTAGGCGAGGCCGGTGACGCCGATTCCGTTGCCGGTCTTCTCGGCGATCGTGCCGGCGACGTGGGTGCCGTGGCCGCCTTCGTCCAGCGGGAAGCGGTCGCGGCCGACAAAGTCGTAGCCGGGCACGAACTGGCCGCGCCCGAAGTCAGGGCTGCGCCGGAACCTGGTCCCAAAGGAGCGATAGGCGACGCCGCTGTCGAGCACCGCGACGACGACCCCCGACGCCCCGGGCCTGCCGAAGTCGATCAGGTTGCGCCAGGCGCCGGCCGCGTCGATTCCGCCAGGGGAGATGGGCAGCGAGCTGGTGGAGGAGCTGCGAGGGGAGAGGAAATTCCACTGCTTGAAAGCCCAGTCGCCGGCGCCGACGGAGGATTCGGCCGCCGTTTCCAGCATGCCCGAGTCGTTCGGGTCATATGGCTCCGGTTCGGTGGCGGAGGCGGTGGCGACGTAGTCGGGCTCGGCATAGACGACCGCGGGACTGCCCCGCAGCGCCCGCGCCGTCCGCCGCACGCCGACGCCTGCCGGCAGCCCCAGCACCCGCCCACGATCCTCGCCCTTGAACTTGACCAGCAGCTGTTGCGGGGCGAACTCCCGCGCCTGCCCGATCCCTTCGGCCGCCTGGGCAGGGGATCCGGTCGCGAACAGGACCGCGCTCAGCGCCAGTGGCGGGAGGATGCGAAGAAGTCGTCTCATCAGGTTCAGGGCGCCTGCCGGACCCCCGCGCCCGGCCAGGTACTCCATGAACACCGCGTTGCCGCGGAAGTTGTCGGCGGACATACTCCCGCATCGTGAACACGGGCACTTTCGATGCGGCGATGGAGATCGCGCTGGAGGAGGCGCGCAAGGCCGAGGGTCACGGCGACGTGCCGATCGGGGCGGCGATCTTCCGCGAGGCTGAGCTGCTCGCGCGCGCCGGCAACGAGCGCGAGTTGCGCCGCGACCCGACCGCTCACGCCGAGGTGCTTGCAATCCAGGCCGCGGCCGAAGCCCTGGGAGGCTGGCGGTTGCCGGAGACGACCCTCTTCGTCACCCTCGAGCCCTGCGCGATGTGCGCCGGGGCGATCGTCCTCGCCCGCATCCCCCGGGTCGTCTATGGCACCCCCGACCCCAAGGCCGGGGCCGCCGGCAGCGTTCTCGACGTCCTCCGCGAGCCCGCCCTGAACCACAGTCCCGAAGTCGTCGCGGGTGTGCGCGAAGGGGAGTGCGCGGCGCTGCTACGCAACTTCTTCGCGAGTCGTCGCGGCTAGAGCGCCGATACCCTGTGCTGACCCGGAGAGGTGTCCGAGTGGCTTAAGGAGCGCGATTGGAAATCGCGTGGGCGGGGTTAACCCGCCTCGTGGGTTCGAATCCCACCCTCTCCGCTCCGGGAATTGGTGGTTTTTTGCCGAAGTACATCCCGATCGGTTTGAGGTCGACTCTATACTCAGCGCCGTGATGGAGCTCTCTCTGACGCTTCGTTGCAGCGCGGGAGGACCGGCATTTCTTGGCCGATGATGCCGGTCCTCTCCCATTCCCCTGGCAGCGCTCAAAGAACTGCCGCGTAAGCCAAGGGTAGCGGCGAGTCAAGCCTGGCGCAAAGCGGGAATCGAGGGACGGGCCGGGATCGGCTCGTCGCGATAGTCGTCCAGGGAGACGACGATCGCCTCCGCCTCCGGAAGCGGCGTCGCCGGCCGGTGCCCGCGCAGCCGCTCGTGAGTGCAGACGACGTAGCACCACTCCATCAGTCGCAGCCGCGAGGCGGGATCGATTTCGAGGATCGTGGCGCCGACGAGGAACTTCCCCTCGCTCTCCCGGCAGGTCCTCACTTCAACCTGAGCGGCGACCTCGTGTTGCTCGCCGGCGGCGTCGGTCAGTTTCAGCAAGACCGCGGGCTGGCTGCCGCTCTCGAGCGGGGCGGCGGCGACCAGGCCGACGCCGGCGGCGGAGGCATCCACGAGCCGGGCCTCGGTGTGGGCATCCGGCGTGTAGACGTCGGCCGCGGCGTCGCCCTCGAAGCGATAGACGAGCCGGCGCTGGCGGCGGCGGCCGACCGCAAGCGTCGTTGACAGCAGCCGTCGCAGCTCGTAGAGGCCAAGTAGTGGGACGACGAAGGCGGCGATTCCCGGCAGGTCGGGGAGGGGACCAGCACCGAAGAGGTCGAGTATCCGCAGCAGCGTCCCTCCGGCAAGCAGGACGATGCAGAAGAGGACGAGGTGGAGCTTTCGCACAGCCGCGATGCCGCCACCGTCGCGCCCCTGCTTCGGGGTCACCTTGAAGGCGGTCTTCCCGGGGAAGAGGCCGCAGCGCAGCGCCCGGGTGTAGATCTCCATCGTCAGCAACTCGTAATGGACCGACTCGGGGACCCGCATGTAGCCGCGGGCGAGGGCGGACCCGGCAGCGAGGTTGAGGGTGAGGTAGGGGACCCAGAGCGCGGCCAGGGCGGCGATGCTGATCTTCATCGGCAGCTCGCCCGTCCAGAGGACGAGGCCGAGGGTGAGCAGGAGCAGCAGCCGCATCGGCGGCGCCAGGTAAGCGAGCAGGCTGGCGAGGTAGGAGAGCCGCTGCAGCGGGCTCAGGCTCCTTGCCCGCAGCGGTGACTCCGGCAGCCTGAAGACGGCAAGGTTGCCCCGAGCCCAGCGATCGCGCTGGAGCAGGTAGCCGTCGAGGTCGTGGGGCGCCAGGCCCTGGACGAGGACCTCGTCGTGGTAGCGGCTGCGCCAGCCGTGGCGCTGCAGCCGGATCGTCGTGTGGAAGTCCTCGGCGATCGTCTCGGTTGCGACGCCGCCGATCTCCAGCAGCGCGTGGCGGTTGATCAGCGCCGCCGAGCCGCACCAGTAGGCAGCGCCGTGGCGGTCCTTGCCCGGGCAGATCACCCGGTAGAAGAGAGACTGCTCGTGGCGGCCGACGACGTAGTGCTGAACCGAGTCGTGGTTGAAGAAGTCATGCGGCGTTTGCACCAGCGCCATCCGCTCGTCGTCGAAGTAGCCGACGAGCGCGTCGAGCGCGTCGGGCATCGGTACGTGGTCGGCGTCGAGGACGAAGACGAGGTCGCCCTCGGTGCGGGGCAGCGCGGCATTCAGGTTCCCGGCCTTGGCGTGGACGTTGTCCGGACGGGTCAGGTACTCGGCCCCGGCCAACTCCGCGAGCTCCCGCATCTCCTCCCGGCGGCCGTCGTCGAGGAGGTAGGTCGTATGGGGGTAGGTGAGGGCGCGGCAGCCCGCCAGCGTCGCCATCACCACCTCGACCGGCTCGTCATAGGTGCAGACGTAGACGTCGATCTTTCGGCCGGAAGTGGTCGCGGGCCGCTCCATTTTCGACCGCGACCAGGAGAACCAGGTCAGGATGCCGAGCGCGTAGAGGCCGTAGACCTCCGTTGCCAGCAGCATCGCGAAGGCGACTGGGTTTGCGCCTTCACCGCTCCAGCCGACGCGCCAGGTGAGATAGCCGAGACCCCAGACGAGCGCCGCAAGCGCAAGCGTCCGCAGCAAGACAGGGTGCCGGTCAAAGAACTGTCCGGCTCGGGTTTGCTCCCCATTGGCCACATGGTCTAGTCGGCAACGAACCCCGGATTCTTGAGCGGAGGGGGTGGGATTCGAACCCACGAGCGCCTTGCGACGCCAACAGTTTTCGAGACTGCCCCGTTCAACCACTCCGGCACCCCTCCGGGAGATACGGGAAGTTGATTCTAGGCCCGCGTGGAGCTCTTGCGGGAGGCGGGGGCGACGCCAGCCGCAAAACGGCTGTACTTAATGTCCAATTTTAGTACTCTGGATCTAGTTGACCGCGAATGCCTCATCAGCCGCCCGATGACCCTCGTAGGGAAGAACTACGAAGTACATCAGCGAGGGGAGGAGCGCCTCGAGCTGGTCGTACTCCTGCCTGCAGAGGCGGGAGTAGAGGAGCGATTCGACTCCGCCGACGATCCCGGAAGCGGTCATCGCGCTCGGTGGAGGCCGCTCGGGCAAGAGCTCTTCTGCTTGCGATTGCAGGCAGCGGGCGAAATCGTCCATCAGCTCGACACGACGCCTAACGGCTGCGGCGCTAGCCGCGCGCGCCTCGACAATCATCGTCCGCGCGGTGTCGGGTTCGCTGCTGGCGAAACGGAGCAGCGCTTGGAGGCCGAGGCGGACCCGATCACGCCAGACCTCACCTCCCTTGCGGGCAGCGGCGTCGACCTTGTTGCGCAGGCGCTCGGCACTCGTGTCGAAGGCAGCCAGGAAGCAATCTTCCTTGTTGGAAAAGTGTTCGTAGAAGGTGGGTCGGGAAACGCCGGCCCGATCGATCACGTCCTGAACGTTCGTTTCGAGGTAGCCGAGTTCGGCCGCCGCGTTCAGCATCGCTACGATCAATCGCTCCCGTTGGATCGCTCGGATCAGGTCAGGGGGAAGCTTGCGTACTCCAGACGGGAATTTGCCACTGCTGTTGGCAAGCAGATCGAGGGCAGCCTGGACCTGCTCGGGGGGCCAGTCATCACCGATCGCCGTGAGGAGGGTCTCTTGGCTCAGCTGAATTCGATTGAAGGACACCAGGGAACTCAAAAGTTTCTATTAAAAACGACGGGGGTTCTGTCACGGTACCAGAACGTTGGCCAGGCACGTGCTTCGTCCAGGGTCAGCCGGGTTCCTCGGTGGCGAATCCAGCGCACTGGGGGGTATGCCCGATGAGCTCCACCCGCCCTGAGCTGCCGCGCGAGTTCGTCGCCGGCCACAAGCGGCGTCGGATGATGGAGGCGATCGCCGAGCTGACCGCCGAACAGGGATACGAAGCGACCAAGATCGCCGACATCGTCCGCCGCGCCGCGGTGGCGCGGAAGACCCTCTACGACAACTTCGACGGCAAGGAGGACCTCTTCCTCTCTGCTGTCAACGCGACGATGACCGATATGCGCGTCGCGGTTGAAGGGGCCTGCGAGCGCAGCGGCTCCGAGCCGGAAGACGGAATCGTCGCCGGGCTCGAGGCGCTCTTGGACTTCATCGCCGAGCATCCGGCGGCGACGCGGATGTGCATGGTCGAGGCGATCTCGGCGACCCCCAGCTCAGCCCGGCTGTACGACGCCGGGGTGCACGAATTTGTCGAGCTGCTGCAAAAGAGGGCCCCCAAGGAGGCGGATCTGCCTGACACGATCGAGGAGTCGTTGGTCGGAGGCGTGGCCTGGATTCTGCAACTGCAGATCCGCAGGGATGACGCCGAGCAGGTTCCCGAGCTCCTGTCCGAACTGTCCCAATTCGTCCTCTCGCCGTACCTCGGTGTAGTAAAGGCGGTGAACACCGGGAGGCGAAAGTGACAGTACGGTGGCAGACTCCAATCCTGCAATGGACTCCGACGCGGGAATGGAGAAGCTGCCACGGGGACGCCACGGCCTCTCTCCGGAGTTCGTTGCACGGAACCAGCGCCAGCGCCTGATCGGTGGTCTTATCCAGGGTCTGTACGAGGTCGGGTATCAGAAAACCACCGTGTCACTCATCGGCCAGCGCGCGGCCGTCTCCAAGAGTGACTTCTACAAGCACTTCGAAAGCAAGGACGACTGCTTCATCGCCGCCTACGACGCCGCGATCGAGCGAATCCACGGCCAGCTGACGGCGGCTTGCGAAGAGGCCGATGACCAGGAGTGGTCGCAGTACATCTCCCACGCGATCGAAGCGCTGCTGAAGCTCTTTGCCGCCGAACCGGCATTGGCCAGCATCGCCCTCGTCGAAGGGCTCAGGGCAGGACGTGGCGTCTACGACCGCTACCAGGTCGCGATCGAGTCCTTCGTCGGGTTGATGAAACGAACCGAACCACCTCGCGCGGAGGGCACCCAGGTGCCGGAGGCGACCGATGAAGCAATCGTCGGTGGGATCGCGGCGATGCTCGGCCGCCGCGTGCTCGCCGGCGAAACCGAGCAGTTGACTGAGCTTTTTCCGGAGATCCTCGAGTTCGTCCTCGCCGCGTACCTGGGCGCTGAGGAGGCGCGGCGAATAGTCTCCGCGGGATGAGCGAACCGCGGCGCGGGGTCCTCCCCTCCCAGGCACTGAACGAGGCGATCGAGGAAGAGTGGGTCAGCTCCGGCGAATACCGGATTCGCCCCGAGGCCGTGCAGCCGGCGAGCATCGACCTACGGCTCGGTGACTTCGCCTGGGCGCTGCGCTGCTCGTTTTTGCCCGACGTGGACTCGACCGTCGAGGAGAAGACCGAGGACCTCGCTTTCCAGCGTGTAGACCTCCGCGACGGAGCCGTGTTGGAGCGCGACCGGCCTTATCTGGTGCCGCTGATCGAGGAGCTGAACCTGCCCGCTGAGGTGAGGGCGAAGGCGAACCCGAAGAGCTCGACGGGAAGGCTCGACGTCTTCACCAGGGTGATCACCGACCGCCACCACCGCTTCGACGACATCCGTACCGGTTATCGCGGCAGGCTCTACCTCGAGATCGTGCCGCGGTCGTTTGCGATCCAGGTGAAGACCGGGCTCTCGCTGAACCAGCTGCGCTTGGCCAGGGGCGATGTGCGCCTCGGCGATGACGAGATCCGCGAGCTCCAGGACGAGTTCCCGCTCCTCTACCTCGACTCGCACGCCCTTCGCCAGTCCGAGCTGGCGCTCGCCGACGGCCTCTTCCTCAGCCTCGATCTCTCGGGCCCGACGGACCGGGTCGTCGGCTACCGGGCGAAGAAGAACAGCCTGCCGGTCGACCTCTCCCGGGTACGCGCCTACAGGTGGACCGACTACTGGGACCCGGTTTACCCGGAGCCCGGCGGCAGGGTGGTGCTGGAGCCGGAGATCTTCTACCTCCTGCTCTCCGCCGAGGGAGTTTGCATCCCGCCCCAGATCGCCGCCGAGATGATGGCCTACGACCCGACCGCGGGGGAGCTGCGCACCCACTACGCGGGCTTCTTCGACCCCGGCTTCGGCTACGACCCAGGCGGCGGCCGCCACGGCAGCAGGGCGGCGCTGGAGGTGCGCGCGCGAGACGTCTCCTTCATGGTCGAGCACCGCCAGCCCGTCTGCAAGCTCGGGCTCGAGTGGATGTCGGAGCCCGCCGAGCGCCTCTACGGCACCGATCTCGGCTCCAACTACCAGGGCCAGGTGACGATGCTCAGCAAGCACTTCGAGGAGCAGACGGCGGGGGTCGCCGTCCCAGTCGACGCCTAGCTGATCGATCGGGGGAGGGTGCCGGGTGGGGGTCCCTGGGAGCACCTCCGCCGAGAGGAGTGGGAATAGCTGTCGGCTCGAACCGAGTCGGCTCGGCTCCGTGCCGAGTACCCAGGGACCCCCCACCCGGCACCCTCTGCGGCACGGCTTTCCTGACGCCAAACCGCGAGGCACGCCGATAATCGATGTCGGTTGCGGCCTCGCGCCGGGGTAGCATCGACCCGATGGCGGAGCGCACCTGGAGCGTTTATCTCGCGGGGGAGATCCATAGCGATTGGCGAGAGCGCATCGAAGCGGGTGTGCGCGAAGCAGCCCTCTCTGTTGAGTTCTCGGCCCCGGTGACGGACCATGCAGCCTCCGATGATGCGGGCACTGGCACGCTGGGGCAGGAGGGGGATGCCTTCTGGCGCGACCACAAAGGGGCCGGCGTCAACGCGATCCGCACCCAGACCCTGATTCGTGGCGCCGACATCCTCGTCGTCCGCTTCGGCGACAAGTACCGCCAGTGGAACGCGGCCTTCGACGCTGGCTACGCCGCCGCCTTCCTCCGCTACGTGATCCGAGGCGAATTGCCGTAGCCGACTTTTGACACAGCGGGCTGTGGCAAGAGTCCGATGCGCTTTCGCTACCGATGAATGTGCGAACATGTGTTCGTATGAGATGGGATGAGCAGAGGGTCGAGAAGGATCTTCGCCTTCCGGGCGTCGGGGACGGCACCGTCGTCCGCACCTTCGACGCGCCGGAGGCGATGGGGATCAACTTTCACGAGGTTCGGGCGCGTTCGGCGCTCAACCACGTGCCGGGAAGCCGCTACGGGTTCAACTGGACGATCAACCAGTACAGGGGCTGCACCCATGCCTGCACTTTTTGTTTTGCCCGCCGCACGCATAAATACCTGGAGCTGGACGCCGGACGGGACTTCGAGCGGGAGATCGTCGTCAAGGTCAACATCCCGGAGCTGCTGAGGGCGGAGCTGGCGCGGCCGCGCTGGCGGCGGGAGTTGGTGGCGCTGGGTACGAACACCGACCCCTACCAGTGGGTCGAGAGCCGCTACCGGATGATGCCCGAGATCCTCGAGGCGCTGGAGGCGGCGCAGACGCCGGTCACGGTCCTGACCAAGTCGCCCCTGGTGATGCGCGACGTCGAGATCTTCGAGCGCATGGCGGCCAACGGGCTGCCGGTCTCGGTCAACCTTTCTGTGCCGACGCTGGATGAGGGGGCCTGGCGCGCGACCGAGCCCCACACCCCGAGCCCGTCGGCACGCCTCAATGCTGTCGAAGAGCTGCGCAAGCGCGGCATCGACTCGGGCGTCCTCATCGCCCCGCTGATGCCCGGCATCAACGACCATCCAGACCAAGTCCGCCCGATCGTCGAGAGAGCCAAAGCCGCCGACGCCACCTTCCTAGGCGGTGTCGCCCTCCACCTCCGCGACGAGGTAAAGGACGTCTTCTTCGCCTGGCTCCAAGAGAAACGCCCCGACCTCCTCCCCAAATACGAGGCTCTCTACCAGGACCGCGCCTACATGCGCCCGGAGCAACGCAAACACACCACGAGAGCGATCAAAGGCTGGGGCAGAGGAAGAGCGTCAAAACCATCCGCCCCTCGGGCGGGTGGCGTGGGCGCCGGGGACCCCGAGCATTCTGCGCAGGGGTCCCCGAACAGCCCGCGACGGGTCCCGACCGCCCAGCCCTCCCTGTTCTAAACCGTCCCTTCATCCAACTGCCCAAACCGGCACTCGGACGACTCTTTGTCATCCCGAAACCGATGAAACCGCGCCCCATGCCGGATCCGCCCCGAAGCCGCATGGTCATACCCCACCTCGATCACCAGCTCCGGCCGCAACTCCACCCACTCCAGCTCCCGCCCCCCAGTCCACCTGCTCGGCTCCGCACTCCCGCTCTTCCCGGTCTCGAGCGGCGCCAGCATCGCCCGCATGCTCTGTTTTGCAGCTTTTGAGAAGCCGGAGATGTGGCCGACGGTGCGCAGTTCGGCGCCGTCGTAGAGGCCGAGGATCAGCGAGCCGACGGTGCCCTCTTCTTTACCCGGCCGCCAGCCCATGACGACGCAGTCGATCGTCCGCTCACGCTTGACCTTCGCCATCCCCTTGCGCTTGCCCTGAACGTAGGGCGCCGTCAGGTCCTTCGCCATCACGCCCTCGATGCTGTTCAGCCACTCCTCCGCTTGGGCGGCGTCGGGGCTCAGCGTCGTCAGCTCCAGGCCGGCCGTCCCGGCGATCCTCTCAAGGCGTTCGCGTCGCTCCCGCAGCGGCCGCTCACACAGCACCTCATCGCCCTCGGCCAACAGGTCGAAGACGATGTAGGAGACCGGGATCTCTTTCGAGAGCATCTCGATCCGCGACTGCGCCGGGTGGATCCGTTCCTGCAAAGAGTCAAATTCGAGGTTGCCGTCGGCGCCGCGGATTACCAGCTCGCCGTCGAGCACCCAACGTCCGGGCGCGAAGCTGAGCTCGGGGAAGTAGCGGTTGAAGGGTTTGCCGCCGCGCGACTGCACGTGGAACTCATCGCCATCGACGAAGACGATTGCGCGGAAGCCGTCGAGCTTCGGCTCATACGCCCACTCCTCGCCTTCGGGCAGCTGTTTGCGGGCAAGCGCAAGCTGCGGCTTGATCGGCGGCGCGAGGGGAAGCGGCACCTACTGGACGCTACCGCTGTGCCGCTCGCGACTCTCGCGTGGATCGGGGATCGGCACCGCCGCCAGCAGCTTCTTCGTGTACTCGTGCTGCGGGTTCTCACAGACCTGGTCGGCGCTGCCCTGCTCGACGATCTTGCCCTCGTTCATCACCGCGATCCGGTCGGAGATGTGGCGGACGACGCCGATGTCATGGGCGACGAAGAGGTAGGCGAGCCCGAACTCGTCCTGGAGGTCGTCGAGCAGGTTGACGATCTGTGCCTGGATCGAGACATCGAGAGCGGAAACGGGCTCGTCGCAGATCACCAGCTTCGGTCTCAGCGAGACGGCGCGGGCGATCCCGATCCGCTGCCGCTGGCCGCCGGAGAACTCGTGCGGAAAGCGGTAGTAGTGCTCGCTGGAGAGCCCCACCCGCTCGAGCAGCTCCTGGACCTGCCGACGCAGCTCCGAGCCGGAGGCGACGCCCTGGCGCTTGAGCGGGTCGCCGACGATCTGGCCGACTCGTTTGCGCGGGTTCAGCGAGGCGTAGGGGTCCTGGAAGATCATCTGCATCTCGCGGCGCAGCGGCCGCATCTCCCGCCGCCCGATGCCGGCGATCTCCCTGCCCTCGAATTTGACCGAGCCCGAGGTCGGCTTGATCAGCTGCAGGACGGCGCGGCAGACGGTCGACTTGCCGCTGCCGGACTCGCCGACGAGGCCGAGCGTCTTCCCCCGCTCGACGCGAAAGCTGACGCCGTCGACGGCCCGCACCTGATCGACCTCGCGGTCGATCAGGATCCCGCGCTTGATCGGGAAGTGCTTGACGAGGTCAGTGACCTCGAGCAGCTGGGTCGCGTTGCCGGAGGCGTCGCTCATGCCTGTCGAGCCTCGCGCGGCGACTCCAGCCCAATCTGTCCTTCGACCAGGCGCTTCGCCTTCTTCTCCTCGGGCGTCAGCCAGCAGCGGTCGCGATGGTCGGGCGCGTCGGGTAGGCGGGCCTCGAGCCCCGGGTACTGCGGGCACTTGGAGAACTCGTGCGGGCAGCGGGGCCGGAACGGGCACCCTTCCGGCAGGTCGAGGAGCGAGGGAGGAGAGCCGGCGATCTGCGGCAGCCGGTGCGGTCGCGGCCGGTCGATCCTGGTCAGCGACCCGAGCAGGCCCCAGGTGTAGGGGTGCTGGGGGTCGTAGAAGATCTCGTCGAGCGTCCCTTCCTCGACCACTTTGCCCGCGTACATCACCAGCACCCGGTCGGCGACCTCGGCGACGACGCCAAGGTCGTGGGTGATCAGGATCGTCGCCAGGTTCCGCTCCCGGTTCAGCTGCTCGAGCAGATCGAGGATCTGGGCCTGGATCGTGACGTCGAGGGCGGTGGTCGGCTCGTCGGCGATCAGCACCTCGGGCTCGAGCGCCAGCGCCATCGCGATCATCGCCCGCTGCCGCATGCCGCCGGAGAACTCGTGCGGGTAGTCGTCGACGCGGCCCTCGGCATTCGGGATTCCGACCGCTTCGAACAGCTCGACGACGCGTCGCTTGCCCTCGGCCTTGGAGACCTCGGAGCGATGGGCGCGGATCGCCTCGACGACCTGGTCGCCGATCCGGTAGACGGGGTTGAAGGAGGTCATCGGGTCCTGGAAGACCATCGCCACCCGCTCCCCGCGCAGCCGGCGCATATCGGTGTCGCTGGCGCTGAGAAGATCCTCGCCGTCGAGTCTCACCGATCCCTCGATCCGGGCGTTGTTGGCGCGGGTGAGGCCGATGATCGATTGGGCGGTGACGCTCTTGCCGGAGCCGGACTCGCCGACGATCGCCAGCACTTCCCCCGGCCGCAGGTCGAAGCTGATCCCGTCGACCGCCTGCACGACCCCCTCTTCGGTCGCGAAGCCGACGCGCAGGTCCCTGACGGAGAGGAGCGGTGGGGAGCTCATTCGGATGCACTCTCCCCGAGCCGCACCCGCGGGTCGAGGTAGGCATAGGCGATGTCGACCAGGGCGTTGAGGAAGACGACGAAGAAGGCGCCGTAGAGGGCGACGCCCATGATCGGCGGCAGTTCGAACTTGAGCACTGCCTCGGCCGCGTAATTGCCGACGCCTTCGAGGTCGAAGATCGCTTCGGTAAGAATCGCGGTACCGGCGATGGTCGCTCCGAAGTCGAGGCCGAAGAGGGTCACCACCGGGATCAGCGAGTTGCGCAGCACGTGGCGGGTCATCACCTGCCGCTCGCTGAGGCCCTTGGCGCGGGCGGTGCGGACATAGTCCTCGTTCATGACGTCGAGCATGTTCGAGCGCAGGACGCGGCTGTAAAAGCCGATCGACAGAACCGCGAGCGTCACCCAGGGGAGGATCAAGTGCCGGAACCACTCCCACGGGTCTTCCCCGAAGGGCACGTACCTGCCGTTGGGAAGGATTTCGAGCTGGTTGGCAAACAGGTAGATGAGGACCGGCCCCAGCAGGAACACCGGAATCGAGATGCCGGCGATCGAGACCCCGGTGAGGATGCGGTCAAGCCAGCCCCCGGCCCTGATCGCGGAGAGGTAGCCGAGAAGGAGACCGAAGAAGAGCCAGATGAGGGCCGCTCCGATCGATAGCGAGAAGGTCGCCGGGATCCCTTCTTTGACCTGGTCGTCCACTGGGATCCGAGGTTCGTACTGGATCAGCTCGCCGGTGAACACCTTCTTCATCATCGTCAGGTACTGCTGTGGCAGCGGGTCGTCGAACCCCCATTCCTTTTCGATGTTCTTGACCAGGATGGGGGTGGCGTTCTTGCCGGCCAGGCTCTGCGCGGGGTTTTGCTTCGGCAGCACCATGAAGACGACGAAGACGATCACCGAGACGGCGAAGAGGACGGCGACCATCGCCAGAAAGCGGCGGACAATGAAGCGGGTCATCCCAGCGCCGTTCCCTGTCGGCTTCCGGCGGTGCCCCCCTGTGCCTCAAACTCGAGCGCGGCGTCCATCCGAGCCTTCCCTCGCGGGTCGAGGGCATCGCGGAGCGCGTCGCCCACGATGTTGAGCGACAGCACGGTCAGCATGATCATCGTGCCCGGCAGGATCGCCAGCAGCGGCTGGATCCTCAGTAGCTCAACCCCGGTCGTGATCATCGTTCCCCAAGAGGAGTTCGGCGGCTGCACGCCGGCGCCGAGGAAGGAGAGGCCGGCCTCGAACAACATGCTGTTGGCGATCATCAGCGTGAAGAAGACGATGATCGTCGAGGCGAGGTTGGGAAGGATCTCGCTGAACATCACCCGCAGCGGGCCCGCACCCTGGGCGATCGCCGCTTCGACGAACTCTTTCTCGCTGTAGGCCAGAACTTCGCCGCGGATCGGTCGGGCGATGTAGGGGACGGTGAAGATGCTGATGACGATGATCGGGTTCCAGATCGAGCCGCTCGAGAGTTCGAGGGGGCCGATCTTGAGGCCGCCTACGGCGAGCGCGATCCCCAGCGACAGCCCGATCAGAAAGACGGGCAACGACCAGATCACGTCGAGCGTTCGGGCGATGAGCCCATCGACCCAGCCGCGGAAGTAGCCGGCGAGTAGAGCGAGGATGACGGCGAGGATCGTCGCGAGCAGGGCAGCGCTGAGCCCGATCAGCAGCGAGGTCCGGCCGCCGTACATAAGCCGCACCATCTCGTCCCGCCCGAGGCGGCTGTCAGCGCCGAGGAAGAACTTTCCATCGGCGGCAAGCCACTGCGGACCGATCGGCTTGCCTTCTACCGTGACGACGTCCTTCTTCTCGCCGTCGACCGTGATCTGTTCGACGGTGTGCTCCTCATTCGGTCCGGTGCCGGCGACGTGGTTGGCCCAAAGCGGCGCCGCCAGGACGAAGGCGACGATCAGTGAGAAGAGCCCAAGGAAGGCAAGTGCGAGACGGTTGCGCACGAACCGGCGCAGAGCAAGAGACCATTGCCCTCGCTCTGCGCTCGGTTCGGTAGGCACGTGTTTCTTCTATCCCGAAGAGCTACTTGAATTCGAAGCTGCTCAGGTAGTGGCCGAAGGTGGGGTTGAAGATGACGCTGTCGAGGTCGATCTCGTCGGAGACGAAGGTCGAGACGGTGCGGTTGCCGAATGGCGCCCAAGGGGCGAGCTCCATGATTTCTTCATCCAGCTGAGCGTAGGCTTCTTCCTGCTCCGGCCCGAGCTGCTCTTCAGCCAGTTCCGCGATTTTCTTGTTGATCGCGGGGTCGTCGAACTGGCCGAAGTTGTAGTTGTTGGTGGGCTGGATGCTTTCTCCCGCCAGCAGCGGCTGAAGGAAGTCATTCGGATGCGGGTAGTCCTCGTACCAGTTGGACCAGCCCGCGTCGAGGTTGGGCGTGCTCAGGTTGCCGGTGATCGTCGTGATGTTGTCCGCGTTGACGAGTTTCAGGGTCGTGTTGAAGCCAATGTCCTTCAGCACCTCGTTGAAGTATTCGCCCGCCTCGTTGTTGGGGCTTTCGGTGTCGGTCCAGACGGTGATGTCCATATCCGACGGGTTCGCTTCTTTGACCATCTGCTTGGCTTTGGCCAAGTCGTACGGATAAAGTTCGAACTCCTTGTGGCCAGGCATGCCGGGCGGCAGGATCTGCTGTGAGCCGCTGAGCTGCCCGGCGTAGATCCGTTCCAAGGCCCTTGGATCGACCGCGTGGTTCACGGCCTGCCGGACTTTGACGTCGTCGAACGGCGGCTCCTGCGCGTTCATCCAGAAGTAGTAGGTGCTGATCGTGGGCTCGACCCGGAACTGGCTGCCCTCGTACTTTTCCTTGACTTCCGCGTAGCGTGAGGAGGGGGGCGGGTTCTGCATCCACTCATAGACGCCGCGTTCGACGTCGTCGACCTGCGACTGCTCGTTGCGGACCACGGTCACCTTCGCCCCGTCGACGACTCCTTCGGGCAGGTCGGGCATCGCCTCGCCGTTGGCCTTGGCCCAGTAGGGGTTGCGCTGGTATTCCCAGCCTTTGCCTGGCTGGGATTTGGTGATCATGTAGGGACCGGTTGCCGGCGCGGGATCGGCCGAGAGGTCTTCGACCGGGGTGTCCTGCGGCAGGACCGAAACGAACATCATCGCCAGCTCCGCGGTGAAGGTGCCTCGGGGGCTTTCGAGGTTGATGACGATTTCGCCGGTTTTGTCGTCGGCCTTGATTCCGGGAAGCGGGCCCTTTTTCGTTTCGGCGAATTTTTCGGCGCCTTCGATCGTTAGGTAGAAGGGGGAACCGGGCGAATTGAGCTCGATCATCCGTTCGACCGAGGCCGGAAAGTCAGAGGCTTTGACCGGGGTGCCGTCGGAGTATTTGAGACCGGGGCGGAGGAAGAGCGTGTAGGTCTTGCCGCCGTTGCTGATTTTCGGCATCTCTTTCGCCAGCCCGGGGATGACCTCGCTGCCTTCTTCGCCGTTGGCGTGCTTGTAGGTGAGGAGCGGGATGTAGACGTCGGCCATCGCCGTCCAACCTTCGACCGTGTAGGAGAGGGCCGGGTCCATGTAATCCGGGAAGGAGGCATAGGTGGCGTTGAGGATGCCGCCCTGCTGGCCGTTTCCGCCGCCGCCCGAGGTGTCGCCGCCGCCGCATGACGCCAAGCCGATCGTCGCGAGCGCTCCCAAGACGACAATCGCGATGCCTGCCCCTAGCTTCTTCAAAGTATTTCCTCCGAGTCCGGATTGGCGGGCTTTTGTAATCCCGGGATCAACTCCACCACAACGTCGCCACGCCCGTCAAGCGATGCGTCATCAGTCACTTCGTCGCGTTTCGCCCAATTCCCTCCCAATAACGGCGCCATCACGACAACGATGGCCACTACCCCGGCGCCTGCGACAAGAAACGTCATCCGAGGGCTTACCGCCGCGGCGATCAGGCCTCCCAGGGCAAACCCGATGCCCGGCATCGCCGCGCCGATCGACTCGAGCACGCTCATCACCCGCGCCTGCATGTTTTCCGCCGTCAGCTCCTGGACGGCGCTGATCGCCGCCACCCACTGCACGCCGTTGCCGGCGCCGCCGACGACGGAGACCATGCAGGCGACCGCAAGCGTCGGCGCGACGGCGAGGCCGAGGTAGCCGGCAGCGACGGCGAGCGTGCTGAAAAGCAGCAGCAGAGCCAGCGAAGCCTGGCGCAGCAGGGCGAAGAGGAGGCTGCCGGCGACCATCCCGATCCCCCAGGCGGCGAGCATCAGCCCGTAGCCGGTGTCGTTCGAGCCCAGCGTCTCCTTCACGTAGACGACCTCGACCGGGAGGACGGCGGCGAAGAAGACGAAGGCGGCACCTTGCGCGGTGAGCAGCCGCCGCAGAATCGTTTGCTCGCGGATATAGGCGACACCGGCCCGGACGCGGTCGCGCATCTGCCCCGGTTCGGGCTCGGCCTGCGGTATGTCGCCTGCACTGAAGAGGATGCAGGCGACCACATAGAAGGAGAAGGCGTCGAGGAGCAACGCCGACTGGACACCGAATCCAGCAACGGCGAGGCCGGCGAGGGCGGGGCCGATGGCGGCGCCGCCGGTGAAGGCGACGTTGAGGAGAGCGTTGCCGGCCCGAAGTTCGCCGCTCGGCTCCAGCGACGTCGCCACCACTGCTCGCGTCAGCGCCCGGCCGGCGAGGGCGAGGGCCCCGTCGACGGCGGCGAGGACGATCACCGGCGCCAGCGAGAAGTCGCCGGCGAGCAGCGCCAGGCCGCCGAAGGCCGCGGCCTCGCCGCAGTAGATCAGGGGCAACGCGTAGCGCGGCGCCGGTTTCTCGGCCTGGGTGACCAGCATCGGGGCGAAAAGCGCAGGCAGAAAGCGGGTCCCGAGGAAGAGCGCCGCAGTCGCGAGGGCGCTCTCGGTGGCGTCGTAGACCAGCACCGAGAGGGCAATGATCCCCATCCAGTCTCCGAGCTCGTTGAGCGCGTAGGAAGCCGCCAGGCGTCGGAAGAGAGGCCTGCGCAGGGGGTCGGTTAGGCGGGGGCTGGGCATGTCTTGGCCGTGGGTACTACCGCATTTCTGCACAACTTTTCCTGCAGATGCACAAGTTTCCGCAAAGCTGTGCTACAAAGTGACCAGGAATTAAGAAGTTTCCACGATGCAGCGCACAACGTTGCGGGCTTCAACGACTACGGAAGGGGCGAGAAACATGGGCTACCGTCACTAAGCTTTTTCCGCAGACCATCTGATCGAGGTCTGCACAAGACTTCTGGAGGGCGCCTCGGATGGGGGCGCCCTTCGTCGTTCTCTGGGCGATTTTGGCCATCTGGCTAAAGGTGTTGCCGATGCAATACATGGCGGGTTAACTTCTGGGTTCCCGATTGCGAGAAGCATCAAATCGTTGCTTCGCGCAGGGAAAAAGAAAGAGCCCGTGAAGAAGGAGTAGCCGGGATGTCCGGCACGGGTTCCCGCAGTGCCCAAATTCGAATCAGAGATGGACAGCCCTCGTCCCACCCCAAGAGCGCTCGGCACCATGGTCGTGGCTTTGCTGCTGGCCGCAATCGTGGCGGTCTGGCGCGCTCCCGAAGCCCACTGGGACCTGCCGCTGCTGTTCATCCTTCTCGGCTTCTCCGTCTTCAGCGACCTGACCGCGATCAGCACCACCTCCAAAGTGAAAATCTCGGGCAGCTTCCTTGCTCTGGTCTTGGCGATGGTCTTTCTCGGCGGCACCCCTGCAGCTCTGATCGGGATGCTTACGATTCTCGCGGGGTGGCTGCGCTGGCGGGACGCGGGGCACTACCTCCTGAACAACGTGCTCACCTACGCGACGTTCCCCCTCGTCAGCGGTTTCGCGTTCCACGAGATCGTCGTCTCGTCGCAGATCGCCGATACGGACGGGGCCTTCTACGCCTTGATCTTCGCGGTCTTCCTCGTCGCTCTGGCCATCAACTTCACGATGATCGCCTCCTACTCGTGTTATCTCGACCGCAGCTCGTTTTTCGCCAAGGCGCAGACGGCCCTGATCCCCTTGTTGCCATCCGAGCTTGCGGCCGCGCTTATGGCCTGCGGCGTTGCATACCTCTACGTTCAAGTCGGTCTCGCCGGGGTCGCGCTGTTCGGGGTCGTCCTGGTGACCTTCCAGTACCTGCTCGGTGCCCTTCTGGTTTCGCAGCAGCGCGCGGAGGAGCTGGAGCTGCGCAGTAAGCAGCTGGCCAGCTTCCAGGTCGGGATGTTGAGCGCGATGCTGCGCACGCTGGACCTGCGGGACCAGATGACCGCCCGCCACAGCGCCGCCGTCGCCCGCTACTCGCGGGCGATCGCTCAGCGCGCCGGTTACTCGCGTCGCGAGGAGGAGCTGGTCCACATCGCCGCCCTGCTCCACGACATCGGCAAGTTCATCCTCCCCGACCGCATCCTCAAGGCCAACGTGCCGCTGACGGACGAGGACTGGATGCTGATCAAGCGCCACCCGCAGCAGGGCGCCCGCGTCGTCTCCTCGCTGGATGGCTACGGGCCGGTGGCGGACATCATCCTCGCCCACCACGAGCGAATCGACGGCAAAGGCTATCCGCGCGGCCTCACCGGGGACGAAATTCCGGAGCTGGCCCGGATCATCTCCGTCGCCGACACCTACGACGTGATGACCGCGCGCGACTCCTACCGGACCCCGATGTCGAGCTACGACGCGATCGTCGAGCTGCGGCGGGTCGCCGGTAAACAGCTCGACGCCCGCTTCGTCGAGACCTTCATCGAGCTGCTCGAGGGCAAAGACGTCTCCTTTCAGCACGGCGAGGCGGCCGACTTCGAGAAAGAGCTCGCGCTCGAGGCGCGGATCGAAGAGACCGCCAGCCCCGGCGGCGAAGCCAGCCGCTTCCAGGTCGCCGGCGTCAACTAGTAGCGTTGCGCGCGGCATGCGCGCGGTCACCTTTCAGGCACCGGGGGAGGTGCGGATCGAGGAGAAGGCCGATCCCGAGATCGGCGCGCCCGACGATGCTCTGGTCCGGGTCGAGGCGAGCGGTATCTGCGGCTCGGACCTCCACATCTACCACGGCCGCGTGCCGGTCGAGCCCGGTTTCACGATCGGCCACGAGTTCGTCGGCACCGTCCTTGCCGCCGGCGACGAGGTCGAGCGGGTCGGCGTCGGCGACCGCGTCCTCGGCACCTTCCACACCGCCTGTGCGACCTGCGCCTCCTGCCTTCGCGGCGACTACCACCGCTGCCGCAGCGGCCAGACCTTCGGGCACGGCGCCAACCTCGGCGACCTGCAGGGGGCCCAGGCCGAGCTGCTGCTGGTGCCGCGGGCGAACCTGACCCTGCGGCGGGTCCCGGAAGGGATGTCCGCCGACGTCGCCCTCTTCGCCGGTGACGTGATGGGGACCGGCTACCACGCGATCGCCCACGCTGAGATGAAGGCGGGAGACACGGTTGCGGTTCTCGGCCTCGGGCCCGTCGGGCTATGCGCGGTGCAGGCGGCGCTCGCGGCGGGCGCGGTCAAGGTCTTCGCGGTCGACACCGTCGCCGAAAGGCTGGCGACGGCCGAGCGTTTCGGCGCCGCCCCGCTGCACCTGACCGAGCAAAACCCGAAGAAGGCGATCCGCGCGGCGACCGAAGGTCTGGGCGTCGACGTCGTCGTCGACGCGGTCGGTGACCCCGGCCCGCTGGCGCTGGCGGTCAGCCTCGCCCGCGACGCCGGCACCGTCTCCGGGATCGGCGCCTACGCCGGCAAGGGTGAGGTCCCGCTCGGCCTCGCCTGGCTGAAGGGGCTGCAGCTGCGGCTCGGCCTCGCCAACGTGATCGCCCACGTCGACCGCGTCCTCGGCTTGATGGAGGCCGGGAAGCTCGACCCCAGCCCGCTCGTTACCCACCACATGCCACTGGACCAGGTGAGTGAGGCCTACAAGGTCTACGACCAGCGGGAAGCGCTGAAGATCGTGTTGACCCCTTAGGAGGATCGGGGGAGACCCTCCGTCACAGATTGGGAGGTTCCTCCGGGTCTCCCCCGATCCTCCCACTGTGCCGGTTGATTGATACAGACAGGTTAGCTACTGTGCGCGTTGGTGGCACAGTTAGAGAATCCCTTCCGGATCGACCCGGCTGATGAGCTGCCGGTCGGGTTGCAGCTCGGCTGGCGGCTGCGGGCCCTGATCCGGACTGGAGAGTTGGGCGCAGGGGAGAGGCTGCCGAGCTTCCGCCAGCTGGCTGAGTGGGCGGGGGTCAACGTCGGCACGGTCCGCACCGTCTACGAGGGGCTGGAGCGGGACGGCCTCGTCGTCACCCGCCACGGCCAGGGGACCTTTGTCGCCGAGGGAGTCGAGTCTGCTCCCCAGCTGGAAGAGATCGCTGCCGAGGCGCTGCGGCGGGCCAGCGAGGCCGGTCTCGGGGCTCGCGACCTGGCAATCGTGGCGATTGCCTGCGCCAGCCTTCCGGACGAGAGCGAAACGCTCGAGGTTAGGCAGGAGCTGCGGCGGCAGATCGCCCGCCTCGAGGCCGAGCTCGCCAGCTACACCGGCCATCTGACGGCGGAGCTGCCGACCGCGCCGAAACGAGCCGTTGCCCACGTTGCCGGCGTCGAGGAGCTGGAGCAGACGCGTGACACCCTGATCGCGCAGCTGGCGGCGGCGCAGCGGGAGAGCGAGCAGGAGGTGCGGCAGCGGGCGGAGAGCCGCGGTCCCCTCGGCAGGGCGATGAGCCGGTGGCGGGCGCGGTAGAACGCGGGCTGCTGCCCGTCAAGAACGTCTTCGAGCAGGTCGGGGTGATGATGATCCTCACCGTCAAGACGCTGATCTCGGCGGTGCGGGCGCCGTACCCCTACGGCGAGGAGCTGGTTTGGCAGCTCCTCTTCGTCCTCAAGCTCTCCTGGTTCCCGCTGATGATCTCCACCTTCGCGCTCAACCTCGGCGCCCCGGGCTTGCAGGCGGCCGGCGTGCTCTCCCTCTTCGGCGCCCTCGACCGGCTCGGCGGCTTCTTCGTCGTCATCGCGATCCGCTGGATCGGGCCGCTCGTCACCGCCGTCGTCGTCGCCGGCGTGGCAGGGACGGCGATCACCGCCGACCTCGGCGCCCGCAAGATCCGCGAGGAGCTCGACGCACTCCAGGTTCTCGGCGTCGATCCCGTCAAGAACCTGGTGGTGCCGCGGTTCCTGGCGCTGATGATCGTCACCGCCCTGCTCGACATCTTCGCGATCGTCTTCGGCCTCAGCGCCGGGATCGCCGCCGAGCTCCTCTACAACCAGCCGCTTGGCGGCTTCTTCGCCACCCTCTTCAGCAACGCCACGATCACCGACCTCTGGGCCTCGGTCCTGATGTGCACGATGTTCGGCGCGATCGTCGCCGTCGTCTGCTCCTACAAAGGGATGTCCGCCTCGGGCGGCGCCGCCGGCGTCGGCCGCGCCGTCAATCAGGCGGTGGTGATCTCCCTCGTCGCTGTCTTCTTCTTCCAGTTCGTGGTCAGCTCGATCCTGCTCGCGACCAACCCGGAATTGCAGGCGGTCCGGTGATCGGCTGGCTCGCCGTCCCCCGCGGCTGGCTCGACTCCTTCGGGGAGATCGGCCGCTTCGGAGTCCGCGTCGCCGGCCTCGTCTACTCGGGCCGCGTCTTCAAGTTCTTCGGCGAGGGTCTGCGGCAGGCGGGCATCCTGATCTTCGGCTCGGCTCTGATCATCTGGGCCTTCGTCTTCATCCTCGGCCTCCAGTGCGGCCTCCAGGGCGCCTACTTCAACCGCTCGATCGGCGCTCCCTCGCTGGCCGGCCTCTTCTCCGCCTACTGCGACCTGCGCGAGGGGCTGCCCTACGCCTTCGGCTACATCCTCGCCGCCAAGGTCGGGACGGGAATCGTCGCCGAGCTCGGGGCGATGCGGATCTCCGACGAGATCGACGCGCTCGAGGTGATGGGAATTCAGCCCCTCACCTTCCTCTGCGCGACCCGCCTGCTCGGCGCCTGGATCGCGATCCCGTTCCTCTACCTGGTCGGGATCGGGATCATCTACGCCGCCAGCTTCCTCTCCGTCGTCAACCAGGTCGGCGACGTCTCCTCCGGCGGCTACCTGCTGATCTTCTGGATGTACCAGAGCCCTCCCGACCTGATCTTCAGCGTGATCAAGGGGATGACGATGGCAACCGTGATCGTGCTGGTCGGCTGCTACTACGGCTACACGGCCTCCGGCGGTCCCGTCGGCGTCGGCACCGCGACGGCGAAATCGATGGTCTTCAACATCGTCGCCGTCCACATCATCGGCATGCTCGGCACGGTCGTCTTCTGGGGCGCGAACCCCAGAGCTCCGATCGGGGGCTAATTCAGCCGCCTTTGGCGAGGATTGCTGAGATCACTCCGGCGGAAGTGACCTAGATCGAAAGCTCAAAATAGAAGAGCGAGCGCTTCAGTTGGGTGATCAGAGCAGCAGTGTCATTGGCTCTCGACTGTCTCTCAGGCACAGTCAGAGCCTGTCGAAGTCTTTTGTCTTCAGCGTCCCCGGTGCTTGCGAAAAGTCTCCTCGACCCACTTGAAGCCGGGGCGGTCGCTGAGGCTCTGGCGGAACCGCTCCAGCGCGGGTGGGCGCGGCAGGCTCGCGTCGAGCGGACCCTCAGGTGGAAGCACCACCGGGTAGAAGAGCGAGGCGGCGGTGATGTCGGCGACGCTGAGGTGCTCGCCGACGAGGAACTCGCCGTCGCCTTCCGCCAGCTCCGCCTCGAGCTTGTCGAGGGCGTCGACGATCGCCTCGCGAGCGCGCTCGGCGGCCTCGTCGTCGTTGGCGCCGAAGCGGATGCTGGTGAAGGCACGGGCATAGGCGCCGACCACGGGCTTTGCCTTGCCGAGCGGGCCCGGTACCGCGGTGGCGGCGACCTCGGCGAACACCTCCGGCTCCTGGATCAGCTCGTAGAACGAGAGCAGCCGCGTGTACGGGCCCAGGTTCTCGTCGAACCAGTCCTCGAGCTCGATCGCCCGGGCGCGCTCCGCGGCATCGATCGGGTAGAGCGGCGGCTCCGGGTGGATGGACTCGAGCGCGGCGATGATCTCGGTCGAGTCCCCGATCGTGCGCCCGTCGATCTGCAGCACGGGGACGGTCGGCTGCGCGCCCCGCGTCAGCGCCAGGGCGATCGGGATGTGCGTGCCCGGCATCGGCGAGCGGCGGACATGGTCGATGCCCTTGTACTCGAGCGCCCAGCGGACCTTCTCGGCGTAATGCGAGTACTCGAGCTGCCAGAGGAGCGGCTTCTGCGATTGCGTCGCCATCGTGCGCCTGCCAGCATAAGCGCGTGGCACTGCTGAGCGACGCGGAGATCGATGAGAAGCTTGCGGCGCTCCCCGGCTGGGAGCGCAAGGGCGAGGTGATTGCGAAGACCTTCAAACACGACGACTTCGTCGGCAGCGTCCGCTTCGTCGACGTTCTGGTCGAGCCGGCGGAGGAGATGAACCACCACCCGGACCTCTCGATCTCCTGGGACACGGTGACGGTGACCATCTCCACCCACTCCGAGGGCGGTCTCACCGCAGCCGACTTCGAGCTGGCGAAGAAGATCGACGCCCTCGACTGACGTGGCGAAGCGGAAGAAGCAGCGGCGGCAGCGGGAGAAGGTGCCGACCGTCGACTACGTCGACCCGGAGGGGAACGTCCTCACTCTGCGTCAGACGCTGAGCGCCGGCACGATCGCCAAGGTGGGGGAGCCGCCGTCGGGGGACGCTGCCTCGGTCGAGGATGCCTGGCGCCGTCGCTCCGAGGCCCTTTTCGAGCGCCTTGCGGTGCACTGGGAGATCGCCGGGCTGCCGCTCGAGGACCAGAAGATGCTGCTCGGCCGCTACCGGATGGCCGATGCCGAGACGCAGCGCTGGGTGCGGCAGACGATCACCGAGCACCTCGAGCGCCACATCCCCGAACTGGCCGGGTAGGCACCGGAGGTGGCGGAGCGGCTGCGGATCGACGAGCGGCTCTCGCTGCCGTTGAGCGAGATCGAGCTGCGGACCAGCCGCTCCTCGGGCCCCGGCGGTCAGCATGCCAACGTCACCGCCTCGCGGGTGGAAGCACTCTTCGACGTCGAAGCATCGACGAGCCTCGACGAGGCGCAGCGCTCCCGGCTGCTCGAGCGGCTGGGCCCAATCGTCACCGCGGTCGCCCAGGACACGCGAGGGCAGGCTCGCAATCGCAACCTCGCGTTGGAGCGGCTGGCCGCGAAGATCGCAGCCGGCCTGCGCGTGCGCCGCAAGCGCCGAGCGACGAGGCCGACCCGCGCCTCCCGCAAGCGCCGCCTGGAGCAGAAGCAGCGGACCGGAGAAAAAAAGCGCGACCGCCGCCGTCCGCCGATAGAGTGAGCGGATGCTTGGAAAAAGCAAAGCAACGAGCGGCTTCGCGGTCCAGGACATGAGCCGCGCCCAGGAGTTCTACGAGGGGACGCTGGGGTTGCAGATCGAGGTGCTCGACGAGCAGCACGGGGTGGCGGTGCTCCACCTGACCGGCGGCTACGACGTCCTCATGTACCTCAGCGCCGACATGACCCCGCCCAGCTACACGATCCTCAACTTCGAGGTCGACGACATCGACGCTGCGGTGGAGCAGCTTGGCGAGCGCGGGATCCAGGTCCAGCGCTACGAGGGCTTCGACCACGACGAGAAGGGCATCGTCCGCGGTCCCGGACCTCAAATCGCCTGGTTCGAGGACCCCTCGGGCAACGTCCTCTCAATCCTGCAGCAGTAAGTTCGCGCTGCAATCCGCGCCGGTCGACCTGGACCACCGGTAGGTCTCCCGGCCACATCGCCAGCGTGCCGAGAAGGCCGAGGATCATCAGACCGGCTGAGACGTAGGTTCCGACCTCGAGCGTGTACCCGTCCAGTCCAGACACATTGGCCGATCAGGGTCACCAGCCCCGCGATCCACAGCAGCGACGCGACCGCTAGACGCTCTTTGAAGTACCGCTTCAGCGCCAGCTGCCGGGAGCGGCCGATCACCAGCGGCAGCGCCACCAGGATCAGGATCGGCCCGATAAGGAAGCCCGTGTCGATCTTGATCGACTCTCGCGAGTTTCCGGCGAGGTCGAAGAGGTCCGAACGCCCCCACAAGGTGAAGGCGGCTCCGAGCAGCCCGATCAGCAGCAGGACGGCGGCGATGCCGGCAACGTCGCTGGCCAGCCGCACCCGCCGGTTCGGGACGTAGGCATCACGCAGCTGTCCGCTCTCCTCCATGGCGGCAAGGTAGAGCCGAGACCCCGATAGGTAATCGGCTCCCCACCGCCGAATCAGCGGCGTGAACTACTGAGCCGGCCGCGCCAGCTCCCGTGCCACCGCCTCGCACCTGTAATCGAAGATCTGCCTCAGGTCCCGCCGCACGAGCAGCCGGTTCGCAAGCTCCCCCAGAGGCCCGAACGGGATCGAGTACCGCACCCGGTCCCTGATGACCGTCCCACCCGGCCCGTCCTCCTCGAACGTATGCGTGTGCTCCCAGAGCGAGTAGGGCCCCTTGATCTGCGCGTCGACGAACCGCCGCGGCGGTTCCCAAGCCTCGATCCGAGTCCGCCACCGCACCGGCACCCCATGCAGCCGCAACCGGTACTCGATCACGGTCCCGACCCCCATCTCGATCGGCCGCAGCGTCGTCACCTCGAAGCGAAGCAGAGGTGGCGTGATCCGCTCGAGGTTGTGCGCGTCGCCGTAGAAGGCGAAGGCCTGGTCGATCGGAATCCCCACCTGCTGGTGGCGCTCGAGGACGTGCACGCGGGGCATCGGGAAGCAGGTTAGGGAAGCCGGATTCGCCGCCTCTGCAACTACGATCTCAGTACCGCTTTTCCGCCCGCGGTTGCTCTAGCGTTGACGCTCGTGCCGCGGCCTCGCCGATACGACCTGATCGACCTCTTCGCCGGCTGCGGCGGGATGACCCGCGGCTTCCTCGACAGCGGCCGGTTCCGCTCGGTGCGCGCGGTCGAGTTCGACCCCGATGCCGCTGCGACCTACCGCGAGAACTTCGGCGATCACGTGATCGTGCTCCCGATCGAGGACGTCGCGGTCTTCGACAAGGCCGACGTGGTGATCGGCGGCCCGCCCTGCCAAGGGTTCTCGCCGCTCAACCGGGACACCGTCGGCTTCGAGCGCCGCGGTCTCTGGCGCGAGTACCTGCGGGCGCTCGAACAGGCTCAACCGGACGCCTTCGTGATGGAGAACGTGCCCGAGCTCCTCGTCTCCGCCGAGTACACCGAGTTCAAGGCGAGGGTTGAGGAGCTGGGATTCAGCGTTGAGGAGGACGTTCTCAACGCCGCCGACTACGGTGTTCCCCAGCGGCGACGGCGCGCGATCGCGATCGGGAGCCGGACCGGCTCGGCCCCGTGGCCTGCCCAGACCCATGCGGATCCGCATAGGCCGCACGAACTCGAAGACTGGGCGACCTTCCGCGCGGCTGTCGAGGGCCTTCCACGGACGCCGGATGGCAAGGCCTGGCACCGTGCCCGAAACCCGCGCCCGTTCAGCGTACGGCGGTACAAGGCGGTTCCACGGGACGGCGGCAACCGTTTCCAAATGCAGCGCAACCTCGACCGCGCCGGCCTCGCCGACCTCGTTCCCCGCTGCTGGCGCGAGAAGCCGACCGGGACGACGGACGTCTTCGGCCGCCTCTGGTGGGACAAACCGGCCTACACGATCCGCACCGAGTTCTTCAAGCCGGAGAAAGGCCGCTACCTGCACCCCACCGCTCACCGGCCGATCACCGTTCGCGAGGCTGCCCGCTGCATGAGCTTCGACGACGACTTCGTCTTTCCCGAGGATCAATCGATGACCAGCGTCGCCCGCCAGATCGGCAACGCGGTCCCCCCTTTGCTGGCGCGCCGGATTGCCGAGGCACTGGCTGTACACCTCGATCGTGAACAGACGGATGGGATCGAGGCAGACGCGGGGGCTGGTATTACCGAGCTCGCGGCAGCTTGACGAGCGGCGGCGAAAGGGCGATGACTGAGAAGCGAGGCGCAGCGGCGGAGGACGGTCTTCAGCAGCTGCGGTTGTTGGTCGACCGCCTTCGTGAGATCGAGAGGAAAATCGCGGCGGGCGCCGCTCAACGTGAGTCGATCGACTTCTTCGCCGCCGAACTGCGGCGTGTGCAGAATCAAATCTTCGGCCCCCGCCCGAAAGGGCGTTCGGGCAATGCGGGCAAGGCGCGGATTCTCGCTTATCTACTTGAACGTGTCGGCCAGGATGTCGGAGGGGAAGAGTTGGCCCAGGTGGGAGCTATCTCCGAATGGGCACGTCGGGTCCGGGAGCTTCGGGTAGAGGAGGGATATGAGATCCGGCGAGTAGGGCCCAGTGTCTATCGGCTTGAATCTCCTGCGCCTGATCAAAAGCGGGCCGATCTCTGGAAGCGGGCCAACGTCATCCGGCGTCAGTCGGGATCGGCCTTGCAACGCGTCGCAGCCCTTCTTGACTCCAGCGTCGGGGAGGTGGTGACGAGAGAGCAGATCGACTACGTGGGGCGGGCTCGTGAAAGCATCCGCCGTGTCCGGGAACTTAGGGATGAGCAGGGTTGGCCTATCGACTCCTACATCGACGACCCCACCCTCAGCTCCGGCGAGTACCGCCTGATCTCGAATAACCCAGAGGACCGGCGTGATTCGCTGCAGCGCCTTTATGAGGAGGACCTTCGACAGAGAATCTTCGTCCGGGACGACTACACCTGCCAGATCTGTGGAGGCAATCGGCGAAGGGCTGAAGCTGCGGGGGACAGCCGGTTCTACCTAGAGGTGCACCACAAGGTTGCGGTGGCGGATGAACTCGCCGAGATGCCTAAGTCTGAGCGCAACGACATCGCCAAC
Source organism: Solirubrobacterales bacterium (assembly GCA_035266025.1). Classification (GTDB taxonomy): domain Bacteria; phylum Actinomycetota; class Thermoleophilia; order Solirubrobacterales; family 70-9; genus VAYN01. Next base: position 87,677 of record DATFOB010000030.1, on the reverse strand, counting down.
CTGATCACGCTCTGCCACCGGGACCATCTCGAGGAGACGGCGAACCTGCAGCGACAGAAGCGAGCTGATCGGGGGCGTTAGCCTGAAGTCACGGTGAAGTCACGCTCTCGGCCCGTACGTCCTTCAGCCGCCAAGAGCGCAGAGATGTCCAAGATCGGACGGCGCGACACCCTGCCGGAGTTAGCGATCCGCTCCGAGCTTCATCGCCGCGGCTTGCGCTTCCGAGTCGATCGCCCCCCCGTCCCTGGGATCCGCTCTCGTGCCGACATCGTCTTCGGGCCCGCCCGGGTCGCCGTTTACGTCGACGGCTGCTTCTGGCACTCATGTCCGGAGCATGGCACCCGGCCGAAGGCCAACGCCGAGTGGTGGGAGCAGAAGCTCCGCCGCAACCGGCAGCGGGATGCCGAAACGAACCGGGCCTTGCAAGCGGCCGGCTGGGAGGTGGTGCGGGTCTGGGAGCACGAGGATCCCAGCGAGGTCGCGGAACGGGTAGAGGCCATACTGCGGACGCGGCGACAGGCCTCTGCTGAAGCCTGAGCCTACTTTGGGACTTTGCGTTTCCTTGTTTTCGGCGCGGCCCTGCGTTCGTCCGGCTCAGGTGAAGGGGGCATCGAGCCGAGACCCTCCGGAACGAGGCGGCGGTAGAGGTCGCGGTATCGGTCACCCGCGTTTACCAGGAGCTCCTCATAGCTCATGATCTTGTAATTCGGAGTTTCGTTGAGGGATTTGCGGTCGAACCCAGTATCGAACTTGTCGCCGAGGACGATGACCTCGATATCTGCCGCATCGATGTTCCCCAGCGACTCTTCGAAGATGTTCTTGTACTGCATCACCTGGGTTAGCTCCTTAAGTCCGACTCTCACCCCCGGTCGCTTGAACTCCACAACCAAGAGCCTTTGCGGATCCTGACCCTGTTTCTCGCGTAAGGGCCGATCGTCAAAGCAGACGAGGTCGGGACGTTTCCGCGCCGACAGCTTGAACTTCCTCTTGAGCGCTTGCCCCAGGGTCGTGGCGAACGGCTTGTTGTCGAACCAGTAGGTTAGGTCGTCGCGCAAGAGCCAGATGTTCTTGGCGATGATTTTGTGGATCTCCGCCTCGAGCACCCCCTCCGCCACTTTGCGACGGAGGACTTCGATCACCTCGATCTGCGTGTGCAGAGTCCCCGTGACCTCTCCAACCCGTGCCGCCCCGTACTCGGCAAGAAGCTTACTCAGGCGCTCCACCTCTTTGGGTGCAGCTTCGCGGATCGTCTCCAGGATGACCCGCAGCGCGTCGGACTCGTAGTACCTGATGATCAGGTCTACGATCATGTCCACGGTCTCGTCGCTCTCGTTTTTCGAGAGCTTCGAGATGACCGAGTCAAGCGCCTCGTCCAGTTTTGCGTATACCTCTGGACCCAGCTCTTTTAGGCGTGCCTCCAACTCGGGGGTCCGCTTCAGAGCTGCTCTCTTACGCTCTTTCGAGCGTTCTTTCGCAAGGCCGTCGGCGATCGCCTTGAGCTTTCCGTTGGCCCATTCGTTCAAAGCCTGAACGCCGGGGTCCTCGGGGTTGAATCCACTGCGGCTGGTGTTGATGACGAACTGTTCTCGGCGAGAGTGGGAGCCTCCGACCGGATCGAGGAAGTCAGGCTCGATCTCGCCGACTATCCGAGCAACGTTGAAGAAGCCGTGGGCCTGTTGGTTAAGGCCGAACAGAGACCGCTCCTGCACGATCCGCCCTCGCACACGGACAGCAAAACCGGCGTCGAGCCCCCGACGGTCGTTGGCGACGATGTAGAAGCCGTTCACTTTCCCGAAGCCCTTGATCGTCTCCGAGATGGCGACCCTCTTGCCCGGGATGTCGGCCGAAGAGCACTCCACCCCGTTGACGTTTACGGTCCAACCTGGGCTTGAAGGTAAATGGCGCGCCAGGTACTCCCGCAGCTTCTGCTCTTCCGGCAGGATCACGTCCTCAATCAGGTCGATCAGTTGGACCTCGGTTCCGTGCGTGCCCCGCTTCTTCCGGGCGATGATCGGTTCGATCTCAAAAGACTCGAGGTCATCTGCTTCCTCGAGTTCGTCCCGATTGAGCCGGATCGAGATCTGTTTGCTACCTCGCCAAGTTCGCACCAGCATGGTCTCGGCGATCCCAAATCCGGCAAGCTTGCCGATCCCCTTATTGCCGATCACGGCTCTCCCCTTCTTCGTGAGCTCGCCGTCGGGCACGTCTCTTCGATCTCTTCCGAGGCGGAGGTAGCCCTCCTCGAGGTCCGTCTTCGTCATCCCCGTTCCGTTGTCGAGGATCGAGATGGCATCGTCCGCATAATCAATCACCACCCTGGTGGCATCCGCGTCGTACGCATTTGCGCAGAGCTCGGCGATGGCCTTCGGCACGGTGTTATACATCGCGACGCCGAAGTGATCCAGCAATCGCGGTTCAACCTTGAACTTCACGCTGCGATTCTAGATGCCGGTTGCCTGGATGGGCACGGCTGGTTTCGAACCAGCGACCTCTCGCGTGTGAAGCGAGCGCTCTCCCACTGAGCTACGCGCCCGGGATGGGGATTGTACGACGGAGCGGGGGAGTTCAGGCCACTGCGGTTGCTGCGTCGCTGACCGGCTCCTTGCGCAAGGCCATGCCGACGAATGGATAGATCAAGGTCGAGAGCATCGCCGCTCCCACCAGCCCGGCGGCGGTCGAGGACCGCATCTCGCCCGCGTCGATCGCGATCGTCGTGATCGCGACGACGAGGGGGAGCTCGGTGGCGCTGTAGAAGGCGAGGGCGACCCGGTCGCGGGTGCTGAGGAGGCCCCGGTAGAGCAGCATCGCCGGGGTTCCTCGCACGACCAGGAAGAGGCCGAGGAAGAGGAACAGCTTGGCGATCGCTTCCGCCGAGCCGAGCGCGGCGAGGTTGAACTCGATCCCGCTGGTGATGAAGAAGAAGGGGACGAAGAAGCCGAACCCGACCGCGGTCAGCTTCGACTCGAAGACCTGCAGCTCGTGTCCCTTGAGGGCGAGGCGGGTGATCATTCCGGCGACGAAGCCGCCGAGGAGGATGTCGAGGCCGAGCTGGCCCGCGAGGAGGACGAGGCCGAAGATGAGAACCACCGTCACCCGCACCGCCAGCTGGCTGCTCGCCTCGAAGGTCCGTTCCAGCGCCGGCCAGCCGCGCCAGGCGTAGCGGACCGAGACCACGGCAAGGGCGATCGCCAGCGCCACGAAGGCGAGCAGGATCGCCGCCTCGTGGAAGGGGTTGGTGGTCGAGAGGACCAGCGTCACCAGCAGGATCGGGCCGAACTCGCCGGCGCCGCCGGCGGCCAGGAGGTAGGTGCCGAAGCGGGTCTTCAGCTCGCCGTTGTCGCGGAGGATCGGGATCAGCGTCCCGATTGCCGTCGTCGCCAACGCCGAGCCGGTGTAGAGGAAGGAGACCACTACTCCGGCCATCGCCAGCAGCCCGCCGAGGCCGTAGGCGATCGCGACCGAGAGGGCCCACCCCAGCGCGCCGAGCTTCATCGGCTTCCCCTTGATCCGCTCGAAGTCGATCTCGTAGCCGGCGAAGAAGAAGAGCATCCCCAGCCCGAGATCGGCGAAGAAGTTGACGAAGTCGTCGCTGTGAGCGAGGTCGAGGAGTTCCGGCCCGATCACGATCCCGAGGATCAGCTCGAGCACCACCACCGGCGGCGCGAACCGCTTGGGGACGAAGGCGACGGTGATCGCGGCGATGGCGGCGACGACGACGATCGCGAAGAACGAGTCGGTGTCGACCGTGATCACGGCGGTGATCCTATGGCCGCCGCCCGCTAGGATCAGGCGTGGACCGTGCTAGGCGGGGTGTCAGCGGTGCCTTGTGACCCGAAATCCGCTTAGCGGGGCCGACTACCGTTCCGAGGGACTGGCCATCGGGGTCGGTGCGTCGCGGCGGGCGTTGACGGCCGGGTCCTGCGCGACGTGGGCACGCGAATCAGGTCAGGTCCGGAAGGAAGCAGCCTTAAGCGGATGCCGCGGGTGCCGCAGGAGAGCCCGACCCGAGCCTCAAGCGACGGACACGCCCGGTGGCCTCGTTTCGAAGGCGGGTGCACGGTCCATAACTTCAGCGGCGTTCGTCCTTTTTTCCGCGTACGGCGAACAAAGGACGAACGCCGCCTAGTCGATCAGGCGCTTGCGCATCTGGCGGATCGCCACCCGCCAGGTGATCGCCGCGAAGGCGGCGAGGAAGGCGAAGCGCAGCAGGTCCTCCCACTCGTAGCCGAAGGCGCCGCCGCGGACCAGTTCGACCAGCTGGTGGAGGGGGTTGAACTGCGCCACCACCTGCACCCCCTCGGGCAGGCCGTCGATCGGGAAGAAGGTGCCGGCGACGAGGAAGAGCGGCGTCACGAAGAGGGCGGTGACGTAGTTGAACTGGTCGATCTTCGCCACCGTTGCCGCCATCGCCACCCCGAACCCGGCGAAGCCGAGCGCGGTGACGAAGCAGAAGAGCGGCGTCAGCAACATCCCCGGCGCGGGATTCAGGCCGAAAGCGATCGTCACCAGCAGCGGCACGCAGCCGTAGCTGCCGGAGCGCAGCCCGATCCACAGCATCTCGGCGCTGACCAGCTCCTCGACGTCGACGGGGGCGGCAAGGATCGCGTCGTAGGTGTTCTGGAAGCGGTGCTTGACGAAGGTGCCGAACATCGCCGGCAGGGCGCTGGAGAAGATCACCGCCGTCGCCACCATGCCGGTGCCGACGAACTCGATGTAGGGGACGCCTTCGACTTCGTCGACGAGCGTGGCGCTGAGGCCGAGCCCGAAGGCGAGCAGGTAGACGAGCGGTTCCATCACGCTGGAGAAGGTGGTCCCCTTCCAGTAGGTGCGGAAGTTGGCGACCTCGCGGCTCATCACGCCGGCGATCGCCGCCCGTTCCAGGCGCCGCAGCTTGCGCGGCGCGGTTTGCGTATCGGCCGTCACTCGCCTGTTCCTTTCTGTTGCTGGGGACGGAAAAGGAACAGGCGAACCATCAGTCGGCCTCCTCGCCGGTCAGCAGCACGAAGACGTCCTCGAGCGAGGCGGCGCGGATGACGGCATCGTCGGGGACGAGCCCGTCAGCCCGCTCGGAGCCCACGATCGCGATCGCCGGCCCGGCTGGGCGTACCGACAGGCCCTGGGACTCGGCTTCCGCGCGGGTCTCGGCCAACTTGTCCGGCGGCCCATAGACCTCGGCGGTCTGTCGGCCGGCGTGCTCGGTGATCAGCTCAACCGGACGGCCGCGGCTGATGATCTTGCCCTGGTGCATGACCGCGACCTCATCGGCGAGGCGCTCGGCCTCCTCGATGTAGTGGGTCGACATCAGGATCGTCGTCCCACGTGCTTTCAGATCGCCGATCAGCGTCCAGAGCTCCGTCCGGATCTGCGGGTCGAGGCCGACCGTCGGCTCGTCCAGCAGGACCAGGCGCGGCTCGTGGACAAGGCCGCGGGCGAGCAACAGGCGCCGGCGCATCCCGCCTGAGAGCTCGTCGACCGCATCGTGCCGTCGCTCCTGCAGGCGGGCGATGTCGAGCGCTTTGTCAATCGCGGCGCCGACGTCCGGCACCCGGTAGAGGCGGGCGAAGATCGCGAGGTTGTCTTCGACGGTGACGTCGACGTCGAGGTTGTCGAGCTGAGGGACGACGCCCATCTGCCAGCGCGCGGTCTTCGCGTCCCTCGGCAGCTCATATCCGAGCACCCGCAGCTCACCGGAATCGGCGACCGCCTGGCCGGTGAGGAGCCGCATCGTCGTCGACTTGCCGGCTCCGTTCGGCCCCAACAGCCCGAGGCAGATCCCCTCCGGGACGTTGAGGTCAAGTCCATCGACCGCGGTGATCGGCCCGAAGGTCTTGACCACGTTGCGTAGCTCGATCGCCGCCATGACCGGATGGTTTCATGAGCGGACCTTTTAGTACCGGGTGGTCAGCCGGCGAGCAGCCGCTCGGCGAGCCAGAGGTCACAGAGCCAGTCCCCCGGCGCCGCTTTGCGGCGGGAGATAACGAGGCCTTCGGGGTCGCTGCGGACGGCGACCCGCTTCGACTCCGCGGAGAACTCGTTACAGGGAACGCTGAGAACAACCTTGCTGTGGCGAGCGTCTTCATCCCCGCCGAACCTCACGACCACCGCCCGTCCGTGCCGCTCTCCCGCTAGCTCAGTGACGCCGCGCAGGCGGTAGTCGAAGCCGGGCGTCCCCGGGCCGCGGGGCTCGAAGCCGCCTTTCGGCCGCGCCGTCACCTGCAGCCCGAGCGGCTTCATCGCCCGGTCCGTGCGCTCGTAGCCCTGGTCGAGCTCGCCTCCCGGGCCGATCGCCCGCAAGGCGCCGTAGACGGCGGCGATCACGATCAGCGGCACCCCGATCAGGAGCGGCACGAAGGATTCGAGCAGGTAGGCGGGCGGGACGGTGAGGAAGATCAGCGCGAGGATCACAGCGCCGAGCTTGATGCTGCGGCGGCCGGCGTCCCACGTCTCCGCCTGCGCTTCTGCTGCGTCGGCGTCGATCGGCGTGATTGCCAGTGACGCCCAGAGCTCGGCTTCGCCGACCTTGGTCGGATCCTCGACCCGGCCGCCGCCTTCGGCCGCGGCGCGGGTGCGGGCGGCGCCATCGCCGTCGGCAACGTGCTCGAGATCCGCTCGCTGAAGCAGGAGGAGGACGAGGACGAAGATCCCGATCACCCCGAAGATCAGGCCGAGGGCGAGCTTCGGGTTCGATTCGCCTTCGCCCAACGTCAGCCCGATCACCGCCGCCAGGGCGGCGACGACGAAGACACCGATCAGCCCGAAGCGCGAAGAGCGCTTGAAATCCCCCGAGAACACCGGCGGCAGCCTATCCCCGCCGCCTGGCAGACTGCCGCCGATGCTCGACGAGCGCTGGATCCGGTCGCTGCACGTCGAGTCGATGCGCCGCGCCGACCTGCATCGCGAGCGGGAGCCGCACGTCCTCTTCCAGGCCTCGACGATCGGGGCGCTGCTCGAGGGAGCCTTCGAGGGCGACCTTTCCTTCGCCGAGCTGGGCGAGCACGGCGACCTCGGGCTGGGGACGCTGAACCACCTCGACGGCGAGATGATCGCGGTCGACGGCGAGTTCTTCCGCGCCGACGTCGACGGTCGGCTGGGCCGCATCGCCCCGGAGGAGCGGACGCCGTTTGCCGTCGTCACCGAGTTCGAAGCCGAGGTGGACGAGGTCCTGGAAGGCAGTGTGCTCGGCCACGAGGAGCTGCTCGCCCGGCTCGACGGCCTGATCCCGGCCGGGGCCACCACCTGCGCGATCCGCCTCGATGGCCGTTTCGAGCTGGTCCGCGCCCGCTCGGTCCCGCGGCAGGAACCGCCCTACCGGCCACTGACCGAGGTTGTCGCCGAGCAGCACATCTTCGAGCTGGAGGACGTCGAGGGGACGATGGTCGGGTTCCGCTTCCCGACCTATGCCGAGGGCATCGAGGTGGGCGGCTACCACCTCCATTTCGCCGACGCCGATCGTCGCCGCGGCGGCCACGTTCTCGATTCTCGGTCGCAGGGGCTGCGGGTGCAGCTCGACCCGTCGAACGACCTCCACGTCGAGCTCCCGCCCGCGGTCGAGCTCGAGGACCCCGACCTAGCTGCTGAGACCCACGCTGCCGTCGCGGCAGTGGAGCGCGGCTGACCCGGACGCACTTGTCCCCGGTATGCGGGGACAACTGCGTTCAGCAGCGCCGGTAGACGATCCAGGAGTCGTTGGCGGCGATGCGCTTAAACCCATCGGGCGCGGGAAACGATGGATCCGTCGGGTCGTTGGGGTCGAGGATGAAGTTATGGATGACGAAGTCGGAGGCCGGGGCGACGAAATAGCCACGCGCCGGGACTTCTTCCTCACTGGCGCTGACGATCTGGGTGGGCTTGACGTCGAGCCCGAAGGCGAGGCGGGGGACGGCGCGGTGGTTCGGCACCGCGACCTTGCCGCAGAGCGGCTCGAAGGCGCCCTCGTCGACGAGGGCGGTGAGGTCGTTCTCGATCCCGGCCTGGTTGGTGAGGTCGGTGTCGACGCGAGAGTCGAGGTCCCACTGGTTCGGCAGCCAGACCAGGAACATCAGCGCGACTAGCGCCGCGAACACCTGCCAGGGCCGGCGCCACCGGTGCCCTGGCTCCAGCAGACGCCAGCCGAGCAGGGCGACGCCGACGAAGATCGCCAGGATCGCGGCGGCGAGCATCGTGTAGCGGGGGAGGATCGCGAGGCCGCCGCAGGCGAGCAGCGCAAAGGCAGCAAGCGCGAGTGCCGCCGCGGCGACTCCGAGGACGGAGCGGCGGCGCAGGAAGGCGAGGCCGAGGGCGACGCCGCCGAGGGCGCCGACCATCCCCGGCCACTGCAGCACCTCGCCGAGCCGCCGCGGCCCGTAGAGGACGAGGTCAACCGGCCCCGTCTGCCGTTCCAGCGTCTCAACCGTCTCTTTCGTCCCCGTCCAGGAGTAGGTCGGGCTCCCGGTGGTGATCCAGTCGAACAGCACCCAAAGGATCGGCCCCGCGAGGGCGAGCCCAGCTAGAGGAGCGAGCTCTCGCTTCAGACGCGAGCGGTCGCCGCGGTCGGCTGAATACGCCAGGTAGAGCCAATAGACGCCTGCGAAGAGCCAGGCCTCCGGGCGGAGCAGGCCGGCGAGGGCGAGGAGGGTGAGGACGGGCCAGCCGGCGCGCGGGCGCTTCGCCTCGACCAGCAGCGCCGCCAGGCAGAGGGCGATGTAGGGGAGGTCGATATAGGCGCGCAGCCCGTTGGAGAGGAAGGGGGCGCGGGTGAGGACGATCGCCGCGCCGACGGCGCCGATCCAGCGGTCGAACCAGATCGCGCCCAACCGGTAGACGAAGAAGCCGATCAAGCCCAGCGAGAGGTAGGCGACGATCATCGTCACCGTGATCGCGCCACCGCCGAGCGGCGTCGTCACCAGCCCCAGCAGGTCGGTCAGCGGGTGCGGCGTCGGCGGCAGCGCCGCGCCGTAGTCAGGGCTCTCCCCGTGGGCCAGTTCGCGCCCCCAGACGAGGGCGTAGATCGTGTCGTAGTTGGGAAACCCGTAGGGGAAGAGCAGCAGCAGCGCCGCCGTGACTCCGGCGACCCAGGCGGCGGGCGTCAGCCAGTTGCGGGCCCCCTTCGGCACGGGCGGCACGGTATCGGTGCCATCCCCGGAGGGGGTGTCTGACTTCAAGGGGTCATATCCACCCTTGAACTCAGACACCCCTCTCGGGTGGCTGACTGGGCGTGGATACACTCAGCTAGAGCCGATGAGCGAGTCGACTTCCCTCTACCGCCGCCACCGCCCCGGGTCCTTCGACGAGGTCGTGGGCCAGACCCACGTCGTCCGCACCCTCCGCAACGCCGTCGAGCAGGGCAAGGTCCACCACGCCTACCTCTTCGTCGGCTCGCGCGGCACCGGCAAGACCTCGATGGCGAAGATCCTCGCCCGCTCGCTGAATTGCGAGCGCGGCGGCCCGACCATCACCCCCTGCGGCGAATGCGAGTCCTGCGTGACGATCGCCGCCGGAACCTCGGTTGACGTGATCGAGATGGACGCCGCCTCGAACCGCTCCGTCGACGACGTCCGTGACCTCCGGGAGCGCGTCGCCTACGCGCCCGCCGGCGGGCGCTGGAAGGTCTACATCCTCGACGAGGCGCACATGCTGACCAAAGAGGCCTGGAACGCCTTCCTGAAGACGCTCGAGGAGCCGCCGCCGAACACCGTCTTCGTCCTTGCCACCACCGAGTCGCACAAGGTGATGGCGACGATCGCCGACCGCTGCCAGCGCTTCGACTTCCAGCGCCCCTCGCTGGAGCAGATCTCCGAGGTGCTGAACCGCGTCGCCGCCGCCGAGTCGATCGAGGTCGAGGACGGCGCCGTGGCGATGATTGCCCGCTCGGCCTCCGGCAGCTTCCGCGACGCCCTCGGCACCCTGGACCAGCTCGTCGCCTTCGGCGGCAGCCGGGTCGAGCTTTCCAGCGTGCTGGAGATGCTGGGCGCCGCCGACGCCGAGCTCCTCTTCGAGACGATCGACGCGGTCGTCGCCGAGGACCCGAAGCAGGTCCTGCTGGGGATCGAGCGGATGGCCCGCTCCGGCCGCGACCCCTCGCAGTTCGCCCGCGACTTGCTCGCCCACCTGCGCCACCTGTTGATCGTGCAGACGACCGGTGAAGTCCCGACCACCTTCGTCGTCACCGCCACCGACACCGGCCGCATGCAGGCCCAGGCCCAGGCGATCAAGCCCGCGAACCTGATCCGCACGATCGACGAGCTGGCAACTGCGCTGACGGCGGTGCGGGAGGGGGATGACGCGCGGATGGCGGTGGAGATTGCATTGTTGAAGGCCGCGCGCCCTGATTTGGATCCCGACACTGCTGGACTGCTGCGGCGTATCGAGAGACTTGAGCAAGGCGGGGCCGCACGACCCGCGGGTCCTGTCGCCGCAGGGGACCCACCCCCACCTGCAAAGCAGGAGGGGGTCCCCCCTACGACGCCACCCACGGCAGAGGCCTCGCAGCAAGACGATCCACCACAAGCCGAAGAGGAAGAGGCCGAAGCGGCCCCTCCGGCGGGTGGCGACGATGCGGGACCCTCGCCAGTTGGCGAGGGGGACGTATCGGAGACAGGACCCGCCGGCCAACCCGACCTCAGCCTGGAGGAGATTCAGAGGGTGTGGCCCGCCGTCCTCCACAAGCTGCACGAGACCGCCCCTGCGCTCGCCGGGGCTCTCGAAGGAGCGCGCCCGGTCAGCTTCGGTGAGGAGGGGCTCGAGGTTGGGTTCCCTCCCGATATGACCTTCCTGAAACGGAATGCCGACAGCCCCGAGAAGCGGGACACGGTGGCGGCAGCGTTCGCCGCGGTGACGGGGGTGGGGCTGCGACCCACTTATGTCCTGCTCGACGGGGAGGCGCCGCCGGACACGCCGGCGCCGGGCAGCGAGGAGATCGACGAGGAAGAGCTGCTGGAGCGGCTGAAGAGCGAGTTCGACGCGGAGGAGGTCAGTTAGGTGGCACGAGGAGGAGGGCCCGGCGGCTTTGACGTCAACGCCCTGATGAAACAGGCCCAGCAGATGCAGGCAGACATGCTGGCGGCCCAGGAGAAGCTGAAAGACGAGGTCGTCGAGGCCAGCGCCGGCGGCGGCATGGTCAAGGTGAAGATGGGTGGCGATCTGACCCTGCGCGAGATCGTCATCGACCCCGAAGCGATCGACCCCGAGGATGCCGACCTGCTCCAGGAGATGGTGCAGGCGGCGGTCAACGAGGGGCTGCGCGCGGCGCAGGAGCTCGCCAGCTCAAAAATGGGCGGTATCGCCGGCGGCGACATCGGCGGCCTTGCGGGCCTAGGGGGTTGAGCGACGGCCCGGCACCGCTGGCGCGCCTCGTCGCCGAGCTCTCGCGGTTGCCGGGCATCGGCCAGCGGACTGCGCAGCGGCTCGCCTTCCACCTGCTGCGCGCCCCCGACGAAGAGGCGTTCGCGCTCGGCGACGCGATCCGCGAAGTGAAGGAGAAGGTCGGCCTCTGCGAAGAGTGCTTCAACCTCGCCGAGGGCCCGCTCTGTCGGATCTGCGGGGACCAGAACCGCGACCGGACGATGATCTGCGTCGTTGAGGAGCCCTCAGACGTGATCCCGATCGAGCGCACCCACGAATACCGCGGCCTCTACCACGTGCTCGGAGGGGCCCTCTCCCCAATCGACGGCGTCGACGCCGAAGACCTGAAGATCGGCGAGCTGCGGCGGCGGGTCGAGCGCGGCGGCGTCGGCGAGGTGGTGCTGGCGACCAACCCGACGACCACCGGTGAGGCGACCGCGCTCCACATCGCCGAGATGCTGCGTGGCCAGGTGACGGTGACGAGGCTGGCCAGCGGACTACCGGTGGGGGCAGACCTCGAGCACGCCGATGAGGTGACTCTCGGCAAGGCTCTCGCGGGCCGAAGAAGCCTGGAATAAGCGGGCCCCGACATTCGTCCTGGACGACCGTCGTCTCGCAAATAGCGAGGTTTTGAAGATCGAGCGTCCGCCGCTTTCGCGAAGGTCATTCCGTGTCTGACCAGTCCAACCTCGGCCGCCGTCGCGAAGATGGCTCGGCGGCGAGCAGGATCGCCCTCAAGGTGTCCGAGCTTCACGCCGATCTTCTAGGCAGCTTGCACGAGGAGATTGAAACCAATGGAGACGACTTCGTTGTTGCCGCCCAGCGGCTCGCTGGCGAGTTCGGGTCGGTTACCGCTGCGGCGATAGGGGCCACCCAAAACGGGGGAGCGCCCCCGGGGGGTGCCCTCCGGAGCAAAAGCGGGGAGTCTCCGGAGGGCACCCCCCCGGGGCGCTCTAACGGGGATGTGGGTTCGGTTTCGGTTGAGGCGCAGTTGGAAGAACTGCCGAGTCTGTACCGCCCGGGCCATATGCGGCGGCGGTTGGAACAGTTGTTGGAGACGAGTCGGCGGTATGGGCATCCGTTCGGATTGGCGGTGTTCGATGCTTCAGGTCCCGGAGTGCGGTCGCATGATGTAGCGGGAGGGCAAGAGACGGTGCTTTCGATCGTCGGGGCGGCGCTGCGGGACAGCATCCGCATCGTCGATGAAGCCTTCCGGCTCGAGGAGGAGGCGATCTGTGTCCTTGCTCCCAACATCGGCACGGTGGAAGGGGTGCAGATGTGCGAGCGGCTGCTCGGCCAGCTCGACGATCTCGAGCGCGCCGGTGGACTGCGGATCAGCATCTCGGCCGGGGTTGTCGCCTGCCCAGAGCACGGGGGAGACGCCGAAGAACTTCTGCACAAGGCTGACGCGGCGATGTGGCGAGCGCGGGCTGTGGGGCAGCCCGTAGGCGTAGGCGCCTTGCAAGATCGCTAACAGTTTCTGCGAAATTTGCCGATAACCGGTGTAAACCCGGGAAATCGGTGGGAGAATCTTCAGCGAGTGTCGAATAGACGCGCAGTCCACCCGTTCGACCTTCTTATCTAAATGCCAGGAATCCGCACCAACGCCGCCGCCGAAGTCCTAGGCGTGAGCCCGAACACTCTCCGCAGCTGGGAGCGCCGCTACGGCTACCCGGTTCCGAAGCGGACCGTCGGCAACCACCGCAACTACGAGCTGGTGGAGCTGCAGGCACTGCGGGACGCGCTGGCGGAGACCGGCAACATCTCCTCGGCGATCGAGCTGGCGCGCCAGCGCCAGGCGGCGCCGGCCAACGACGGCAGCCTCTTCACCGCCTTCGAGAGCTTCGATGAGTCCGCCGCCGACCGCGCCGTCGAGGAGAGCCTCGCCCTGCGCTCGCTGGAGCGGACCGTGGAGGAGCTGCTGTTGCCGGCGATCGACAAGCTCGCCGCCGACCCTGAGCGCGAGGCTGAGCTCGAGTTCGCCTCCCGCTGGGCTACCGGCTGGCTGCACGGCGCCCGCCGCCTTGCCTCCGCCGCCGCTCGTCCGGCCGGGATCCTGCTGCTCGACTCCAGCCACGGCCAAGGCGCCGAGGAGGTCTACACCCAGGCCCTTGACCTCGCCCTGCGTCGCGCCGGCTTCCGCGTCCTCGTCCTCTCCAACGAGCTAGGCGACGAGCGCCTCGGCCGCGCCCTCGGCGCCCTCGACCCGACCGCGATCGTCCTCTGCGGCCCCGGTGCCGACACCCAGGGCGCCGTCAAGCTGGTCCGCAAGATCCGCGAGCTCGGCTTCGTCGCCCCGCTCTACGGCTTCCGCGCCGACGGCGTGATCGGCGCTGCCGTTCCCTCCGCCGGCAGCCGCCCCAGCGAAGTCACCGGCATGCTCAACGCCGATCTTCGCCGCCGCGCTTCTCAGGCCTTCGCCTAGACATCCGGTACTTGGGGTCGGGGGTCTGCGCGCAGCGTGGCGGTTAAGTCGCGCTGCTCCCTGTGGAAGGCTGATCAATGGCGGATAGCGGGGCTATTGTCGCTTGACGAGGTTCTTCAGTTCACTCATGCTCTCCTGAGCAATGTCCTTTCACATGGATTAACTAGGAGGCAAGGATGAAACGAATAGGAGCAGCGATCGGACTAGCAGTCCTAGGTGGAGTGCTCTATTTATCTGTTTTCTTAGGAGGCGCAGCTTCAGCCACGGGTGGAACTACACTCTGCAAAAAAGAAGAAAGCCCCTGTTCCGCCGAAAACCATTACGGGATTGGAACCTCTCTTGTCGCATATAGTACGGCGGCGGAATTCTTAACGACTAATGGAAATGTAGTGTGCGAAAAATCGGGCTTTGCAACTGAAAGCAAAACTACGACTACAGGAAGCAATATATCTAGCGTTCAAATTAAAATCGGTTCCTATTTCTTTACTGGATGTTCAATCCGGACACCGGCAGTCAGTCATTTATGCACGGTAACCGTTTTAAACGGTCCATACACGGGAACTATCAATCATTCCATCGGGACCGTCAATGGAACGCTCTCCATTTCTAGCACCGGGCTAGGAAACATGACGGCGAAAGTTGACTGTGGGGCAACGCTTCTTAAGTGCGAATTCAATTTTGGGACGCCCATTCTCGAAGCCTTTGGAGGCAGTACTTGGCGCTACCGTGCGAATCGAGTGAAACTCGCAGGTACGTCTTATGAAGGCGGGGTGTGTCCTAAAGAAGCGACGTGGTACGGCTGGTACAACATTGCCGTCAGCCCCTCTCCTCTATATATCGAGGACAGCGCCTGATTACCGAAGACGGAGCGGTCGCCACGAGCGGCCGCTCTAAACCGTTCAGTCAGCTTCAAAGGGGTCCGGCCTTGCTATGGCCTCTAACCGAAGATCGGCGCTGCCCCGGCCTCTTCGATCCCGGCGGCTGCCATGCCGTCGAGAAGCCTCGTCAGCTTCTCGGTGTCGAGGTAGCCGTGGACCTCGACTGCCTTGCCCCAGCGCAGGCAGATCCAGTGCGAGCCCTCGTTGACGTAGGGGGTGCCGTCGGCGCCCCTCCCGCGGTCGACCCACTCGATCGCGACGGCGGTGTCCCAGGGCCAGCCGCGGACGGCGACGTCGCGGACCTCGAACTCGATCTCCGGAATCAAGCGGTAGAGGCGCTGTAGCCACTGCTCGAAGGCAGCTCGCGAGTGGCGCTCGCCGCCGAGGGCGTTGTCGCCTGCGAAGACGTGGTGGACGTCCACGGCCAGATCAGCGCTGACCGCCTCCCAGTCGCCGCGGCTGAGGGCGGCGAAGACGCCGCGGGCCTTGCGCTTGACGATCGCGCGGTAGAGCACTGCCTCACGCCTTTGAGCCATCGGGGACTGGGGCGCTCGGTGCCTCGTTGACTCCCCAGCGTTCGTGCAGCTTGCGGAGCGGCGCCGGCGCCCACCAGTTCCACTTGCCGAGCAGCTCCATCAGCGACGGCACCAGCAGGGCGCGGATGATGGTCGCGTCGATCAGGACCGCCAGCGCCGTGCCGACCCCGTTCTCCTTGATGAAGATGATCTGCGAGGTGGCGAAGGCGCCCATCGCGACCGCGAACAGCAGCGCCGCGGCGGTGACGATCCGCCCCGTCCGCTCCAGCCCGATCGCCACCGACTCCGATTCCGAGGCGCCGTTGTCGCGCGCCTCCTTGATCCGCGAGAGCAGGAAGACGGCGTAGTCGGTGGAGAGGCCGAAGGCGACGGCGAAGAGCAGGATCGGCATCGTCTGCTCGATCGCCCCCGGGCTGGAGTAGTCGAGGAACCCCTCCAGCCGGCCGTCCTGGAAGATCAGCACCAGCAGGCCGAAGACGGCGCTGAGGTTGAGGAAGTTCATGATCAGCGACTTGATCGGCAGCACCACCGAGCCGGTCATCAGGAAGAGGATCAGCAGGGTTGCCGCGATCACGATCGCCAGCGCGATCGGCAGGTTCTGCTCCAGGCTCGACTGGAAGTCGACGAAGTCGGCGGTGGCGCCGCCGACGAGTACCTCGGCGCCGGGCGGTGCCGGCAGGTCGCGAATCGCGTTGACGGTCGTCTGGCTCGACTCCGAGGCGAACGCGTTGGCGGAGACGACCTGCAGCGCCGTCACCCCGGGCGCGAGCGGCTGCGGGGGCGCCACTTCGGCGACGCCGTCGACCCCGCGCAACTCTTTCGCGAACTGCGCCGCCGCCTTCGGCCCGCCTTCGACGTCGATCCAGATCGGCGTGTCGTGGTAGGGCGGGAACTGCTGGCTGACGGTGTCGTAGGCCTGACGCGCGCTCGCCGTCTCCGGCAGCACGGTCGGATCGACGGTGTTGAACTTGATCTGGAAGAAGGGCAGCCCGAGGACGATCAGGAAGAGGGCGCTGAGGGTCGCGACCGGCAGCGGCCGGCGCATGACGAAGCGCGAGAGCCGGTACCAGAAGCCCTCCTGCGCGGGCCGTGCATCGGCCTCGGCCCGCCGCTGCAGGAACTTCGGCGCGCCGGCGTTGACCCGGTTGCCGAGCAGGGTCAGCACGGCGGGCAGGACGGTCAGCGAGATCAGCGCCGCAAAGAGCGCCACCAGCGAGCCGCCGAGGCCCATCGAGTAAAGGAAGCGCTGCGGGAAGACCAGCAAGGAGGCAAGTGCCGCCGAGACCGTCAGCGAGGAGAAGAAGACCGTCCGTCCCGCCGTGGCGAGGACGCGGCGCATGGCTTCCAGGCCGGGGCCGTTCTTGGCGATCTCCTCCCGATACCGGGAGACGATGAAGAGGCTGTAGTCGATCGCCAGCCCCAGCCCCAGCGCCGTGGTCAGGTTGAGCGCGAAGATCGAGATCGAGCCGAATTCGCTGGCGACGCGCAGGATCAGGAAGGTGCCGACGATCGCGAGGCCGCCGATCATCAACGGCAGGACCGAGGCGACGAGGCTGCGGAAGAAGAGCAGCGAGAGCAGGAAGAGGAGCGGGAAGGCGATCAACTCGGCCTTTTTCAGGTCTTCCTCGACCTGCTTGTTGACCTGCTCCTGGGCGACCGCGAAGCCGCCGACGACGACGCCGGGATTGGCGCTCAACTGTTCGGCGATCTCGTCGCCGGCTTCCTGCAGCTCCTTGTCCTCGGTCGCCTTCAGGGCGACGGCGAAGTAGGTCGACTGGCCGTCGCGGGAGGCGAAGGCGCGGGAGCCGGTGTCGTAGTAGCCGCTGACCGAGGCGACGTCGGAGCGGGCGGCGACTTCGTCTTCGAGCTTCTCGACCCGCTGCCGGGTGGCGGGGTCGGCGACGGGCGCGTCCTCGATCACGGCGAGCACCGCCGGCACCCGCAGCCCGGCGTCCTGCAGCCGCTCCCGCGCCTGCACGGTCTCGGTGTCGGGATCGTCGGCGCCGTAGGGGTCCAGCCGGTCTGCGACCGAGCCGCCGACGGCGCCCGCGAGGAGGAAGAGGACGATCGCGAGCAAGCCAACCCGTTTCGCCTTGTCGTTTGCCAGTCGTGCCAGGGAATCGAACATCACTCGCTCCTTTTCTCGAGAGCGGAATCCAGAAGCTGGGCTTCCATCCGCTCGCACCAATCCGCAAACCACTCGCTGAACTCGAGGCCGCCCCGCAGCACGATCATCGGAAACGGGTCCTCGATCTCGCCTTTCATCTGCTCGATCGCCCGCAGCCGCTCGTTGATCGCGAGCCGCTGCGCCTTCATCGAGCGCAGGATCTCCAGCGCCTCATCCCGGGGGAGGGCGTCGGCGAAAAAAAGTTTCAGCAGCCCTTCGTCGCGCATCTCGAAGGTCTGCGGCGCCTGCCGCAGCCACGCCCGCAGCTCCTCCTCGCCGTCGGCGGTGATCTCGTAAACCGTCCGCTTGCGGCTCCCGGTCGGGACATCGGAGCCGACGATCAGCCCCGCCTCGGCCAATCGCTTCAGCTCCGGGTAGATCTGCCCGTAGCTGGCCGCCCAGAAGAACCGGGTCGAGTTGTCCACCACCGCTTTGATCTCGTAGCCCGACCGCGGTTCGTTGCGGACGAATCCGAGGATCACATAGGCGGTGGCACTCAGCTGCTCCACGTCTCGACTCTATATATCAACCCGATATATCGTCAAGTGTGACCGTGGTCACATGGGAGATGAAGGCGGACGCCTGTAGGCGCCCGCCCGGAGACTGGATTCCCGGCGCAATCAGCTGTCGTATGTGACGGAGCCCCCGTTCAGGCGTTCGATTTCGTTGTTCCCCGTGTAGGTCCCGTTGGTCCCCGAGGTGCCGCAGAAGCCGCCGCTCGAGCTGTAAGCGATGTTGCTGATCGTGCTTGTCTCGATGATCTTGGTATGGAAGCTGTTGTTGTCGTAGATCACCGAGTTCACGCTCTGGCCGCCCACGGTCACTTTGCATAGGAGGCCTGGAACGTCGATCGTGATGATGTTCTCGATGTGGACTACCCCGCTCGCTGTGAAGATGTATGTCGCGGGGGAGACGGTGGCTTTAAAGCCTCCAAAGGCGGTGCAGCCGCTGTATTCGACGGTGACGTGCTGTTCCGTCGTCGCGGTGAAGAGGATGTTGCCGGTGGTTTTTGCCGCGGTGCATTTCACCGTCCCTCCGTTGGTCGTGAAGACCTGGGTATTGAGGGCGTGACCTTCGAGTTTTCCGGTTGCGCTGGCTGTGAACGTTGCTGCTGAAGCGCTCGCTACGCCGATCGCGCTGAGCGCAAGCAGAGCAACTACGAAGGTCCCTAACTTCTTCAGGTTCCGCATCTTCCAACTCCTTAGTTTGCTGTTGAAGCAGACAAGTCTCTCATTGATCAGGTTAATTCAAGTATTCGCGTCCCCCGTTGGCCATCGCTTATCGTCATGCCTCCGTATTCAGGCAGAGAGGAAGAGGTGTCAGATGTCGCTTGACCAGAGCAAGGTGGGCAGGGTCGTCGCCGAACAGATGGAGGCGATCGAGAACGACTACGGCGACGACTGCGAAATCGGCGACGTCTGCACGATCGTCGAGGTGGTGGGGCCGCATGGCTCTCACGTGCGCGTGCGCAGCAGCGACATGCGCCCGCACAGTGGCCTCGGCCTGATCCGGATGGCCGAACAAGCGATGCTCGGGAACCTCGGAGGCTCAGCCGAGTAAGAGCGTCTCCCTGACTATCCTCAAGACTTCATGTCAGGGGATGGATCCGACATCGTCGTAATGAAGTTCGGCGGCACTTCTGTGGCCGGTGCCGAGCAGATCAAGCGTGCCGCGGCGCGGATCGTCGCCGCCCGCGAGGCCGGCAACCGCGTCGTCGCGGTGCTCTCCGCCCGCGGCAAGACGACCGACGAACTGGTCGGGCAGGCGCACGAGATCTCCGAGCGACCGGTGGCTCGGGAGATGGACATGCTGCTCTCGACCGGAGAGCGGATCTCCTGCGCCTTGGCGGCAATGGCGATCCACGACATGGGCCACGAGGCGATCTCCCTGACCGGCTCCCAGGCCGGCATCGTCACCGATTCTTCTCACACCAAGGCACGGATCATCGACGTCCGCGCCGACCGCATCTCCGAGGCGTTGCAGCAGGATCGGATCGTCCTCGTCGCCGGCTTCCAGGGGGTCTCGACCGACAGCCGCGACGTCACCACCCTCGGCCGCGGCGGCTCCGACACCACCGCCGTCGCCCTGGCTGCAGCGCTCCGCGCCAGCGTCTGCGAGATCTACACCGACGTCGCCGGAGTCTTCAGCGCCGACCCGCGAATCGTCCCCAGCGCCCGCAAGCTGCCCGTCGTCTCTTTCGAGGAGATGCTGGAGATGGCCGCTTCCGGCGCCCGCGTCCTGCAGCTGCGCTCGGTCGAGTACGCGCGCAACCACGGCGTCCGCATCCACTGCCGCAGCAGCTTCGAGGACGGTCCCGGTACCCTCGTCGTCTCAGAGGAAGAGACCATGGAGAACCCTTTCGTAACCGCAGTCACGCACTCCGACGCCGAGGCCCGGGTCACCCTGACCGGCCTCCGCGACGAGCCCGGGGTCGCCGGCCGCGTCTTCGGCGCCCTCGCCGACGCCAACGTCAACGTCGACGTGATCATCCAGAACGAGCCGGTGGGCGGCGACCAGCTCGCCGACCTCTCCTTCACCGTCGACCGCTCCGACCTCGCGACCGCGAAGGACACGATCGCCGCCCTCGGCGACGTCTCCGTCGATGTCCTCACCGACGAGCGGATCGGCAAGGTCTCGATCGTCGGCGCCGGCATGCGCTCGCACCCTGGCGTCGCGGCCAAAGTCTTCCGCGTCCTCGGCGACGAGAAGATCAACATCGAGATGATCTCCACCTCGCCGATCAAGATCTCGTGCGTCATCTCCGCCGACCGCGTCGCCGACGCCGTCAACGTCCTCCACAAGGCGTTCGAGCTCGGCGAGGACGCGATCCAGCCCGAGGACCCGACCGGCCCCGGCCACCGGCCGACGGTCGCCGGCTGAGCCCGCGGAGAAGCGGATGAGCGACGGCTACAGGGTCGGCGTCCTCGGTGCGACCGGTCTCGTCGGCACGACCATCCTCGACCTCCTGGCCGAGCGCGACTTCCCGATCGCCGAGCTGCGGCCGCTCGCGTCCGAGCGCTCCGCCGGCAAACAGATCGAGTGGGGAAGCAAGTCGCTGACGGTGCAGGAGGTGAGCGAGGAGTCGATCCAGGGGCTCGACCTCGTCCTCTCCTCTGCCGGCGGCTCGGTCAGCGCCGAGTGGACCCCGAAAATCGTCGAGGCGGGCGCAACCGTGGTCGACAACACCAGCTACTGGCGCATGCACGACGACGTGCCGCTGGTCGTCTCCGAGGTGAATCCCGACGCCCTCGAGGGGCACAAGGGGATCATCGCCAACCCGAACTGCTCGACGATGCAGATGGTCGTCGCCTTGAAGCCGCTCTACGACGCGGCCGGGATCGAGCGCCTGGTGATCTCCACCTACCAGGCGGTTTCGGGGACC
Organism: Solirubrobacterales bacterium; assembly: GCA_035266025.1. GTDB lineage: Bacteria > Actinomycetota > Thermoleophilia > Solirubrobacterales > 70-9 > VAYN01. The sequence goes on along the minus strand of DATFOB010000030.1, from coordinate 66,970 downwards.
GGCAAAGGGGCGATCGATGCGCTGCGCGCCGAGGCGCGCGCCGTCGTCGGCGGCTACGACGTGCCCGCGGCGGAGATCTACCCCCACCAGATCGCCTTCAACGTCCTCGCCCAGGCGGGCAGCTTCCCCGCTGGCGACGACCACACCGACGAGGAGCGGAAGCTGATCAACGAGACCCGCAAGATCCTCGGCGACCCGGAGATCAAGGTCAGCGCCACCTGCGTGCGGGTCCCGGTCGAGACCGGTCACTCGGAGACGGTCAACGTCGAAACCCGGGAGCCGCTCGACGCCGAGCAGGCACGCGAGATATTGGCCGCCGCGCCCGGCGTAACCGTCGTCGACGACCCCGCCGCCGGCCGCTACCCGATGGCGATCGATGCCGCCGGCAAGGACGACGTCTTCGTCGGCCGCATCCGCCGCGACCCCGGCAATGAGCGCGCACTCGACATCTGGGTCGTCTCCGACAACCTGCGCAAGGGCGCCGCGACGAACACGGTCCAGCTAGGCGAGCTCCTGATCGAGCGCGGCCTTCTGAAGACTCGATAGAGCAAAATCCCCACGCCGTGGGTGTATTTCCCCCACAGCATGGTAGATTTGCACCCATGATCTCCCGCTCGCTAGAGCCGTCGCTGCGTGCTGCACTCAGCGACACGCCTGTGACGATGCTCGTGGGCGCCCGCCAGACCGGGAAGAGCACGCTGGTCACCAGCGTCTCCGACGGCGCAGACACCGAATACCTGACGCTCGACGATCCAACTCTTCTGGCCGCTGCCCGATCGGATCCCTCCGCATTCGTCGAGGGCCTCGGCGAAGCCAGCATCATCGACGAGGTGCAGCGAGCACCCGAGGTCTTCCTGCCGATCAAGGCGGCGGTCGATCGGGATCGCCGTCCGGGCCGGTTTCTGCTGACCGGTTCGGCGAACCCCCTCTTCGTACCCGCCGTCGCCGAGGCCTTGGCGGGGAGGATGGAGGTCTTGACGCTCTGGCCGTTCTCGGAGGCCGAGCTGGCCGGCCGCCCGGAGCGAAACATTGCCCGTCTCCTCCTTGGGGACGGGCAACCTCAAACGCCGTATTCGCCCACGAATCGCGAGGACCTCGTTACCCGGATCGTCCGTGGCGGTTTTCCGGAGGCGGTGGCGCGAGAGAGCTCTGACCGGCGGGGGCGCTGGTTTTCGAGCTACCTGACGACGATCCTCGAGCGCGACGTGCGGACGATCGCCGACATCTCCCGCCTCGAGCAGTTGCCACGGCTGTTGACCGCGCTGGCGTTGCGCACCCGGGGCCCGCTCAACAAGAGCGCTCTGGGCCAGGACCTCGGGGTGCCTGCCAGTTCCTTCGACCGCTACCTGACCCTGCTCGAGCGGGTATTTCTCATTCGTCGTCTTCCGGCCTGGCACAACCGCCAAGCTCCGCGCCTCGTCAAAGCTCCGAAGCTCCTGCTCTGCGACTCCGGTTTGCTCTGCCACCTCCTGCAGTGGGAGGGAGAACGCCTTCTCGACGACCCGACGTCGTTCGGGCTGGCACTCGAGTGCTTTGTAGGGACCGAGCTTGTGAAGACCGTGGACGTCGACCCCGCCGCCCCCCGGCTGCTGCACTACAGGACCTCCAAGGGCGTTGAGATTGACTTCGTCCTCGAAGCGCCCGACGGCCGGATCGCCGCGGTCGAGGTCAAGGGGTCCAGCAGCGTCGACGCGCTTGACTTCCGGCGCTTCGAGCGGCTACGCGAGCTGGTGGGGCCGCGTTTCGTCCGCGGGGTCGTCTTCTACTGCGGCGAGCGGAGGGTCACCTTCGGAGAGGGCCTCGAAGCGTGGCCGGTTTCGTCCCTCTGGGAGGCTCTGTGAGCATCAGCTCCTGATCGAGCGCGGCCTGCTCGGCAACGCGCGTTAGTCGCCGAGATCCTCGGCGATTTCCCCGAAGCGCCCGACCAGGGCGCAGAAGAAATCGTGCCGGGTGATCACTGCGTGGACCCTGCCCTTGGTGGCGATCGGGGCGATCAGGACACGGTGATGGAGAAAGATCTCGGCCAGCTGCGTGTCTGAGTAGTCGTCCTCGACCAGCACGTGGTCGGTGGTCAGGTACTTGCGGACAGGCTCGGTGCTGCAGTGGCTGCGGCGCTCGATCGTCTCGTCGGCCGAGCGGGAGATCATCGCTGCGGAGCCGAGCTCGCGGACGTAACCGGGGAAGAGTGCCTCCATGAACTCCCGTTCGCCGAAGATCCCGGCGAACTTCCCGTCTGCCTCGACCGCGGGCAGGGCGGGAAGGCCGAGGTCGATCACTACCCGCGCTGCCGGTCCGATCAGCTCGTCGGCGCTGAGCGGCTCGATCTCGCGGAGGGTCTGGGTGATGATCGTTTTCGACATTTCGCTCCTCAGATCAGGACGTAGCGGACGGCGATGTAGGCGCTGGCCAGCAGCATCGAGATCATCGTCGCAGGCAGCCCTACCTTGAGGAAGGTCATGAAGCTGATCGGCATCCCGGCTCGCTCCGCCATCCCGGCGGCGGCGACGTTGGCGGCGGCGGCGATCAGCGTCGCGTTGCCACCGAAACAGGCGCCCAGCGCCAGCGACCACCAGTAGGCGTCGTCGCCCTCGGTGCCGGCGGCATGCTGCAGGTCCTGGACGACCGGGACCATCGCGGTGGTGAAGGGGATGTTGTCGACGACCGCCGAGCCGAGGGCGGCGACCCAGGCGATCCCGAAGAGCTCGGCGGTCCGCCCGCCGCCGGTCAGATCCTCGACCCCGTCGGCGATGTGGTCGATTGCCCCGGTCGCCTCCAGCGCCCCGACCATCACGAAGAGGCCGATGAAGAAGAAGAGCGTCGTCCACTCGATGTGGGACAGAGCCTCCTCGAGATCGATGCGGGTGACGAAAAGGGCGATCGCGGCGCCGGTCAAGGCGACGGTCGCCGGCTCGATGTGGAGGGCCTGGTGGGCGAAGAAGGCGAGCACCGTGAGAATCAGGACCGGCCCGGTCCGCCGCAGCTCCTCGGGGTCGCGAATCGAGGCTTTCGCGTTCAGGTCCATCACCGCCATCCGGTTTCGCTCATCCACCTGCAGCCGGCTGCGGAAGACGAGGTAGAGAAGCGGGATCACGACGGCGAAGGTGACGATCACGATCGGCGCCAGGTTGACGATGAAGGCGTTGAAGCTGAGGCCGGTGGCGCCGGCGATGATGATGTTGGGCGGGTCGCCGATCAGGGTCGCGGTGCCGCCGATGTTGGAGGCGATCACCTCGATGATCAGCAGCGGCACCGCCTCGATGTCGAGGGCATCGGCGAGCAGGAACGTGATCGGCGCGATCAGCAGGATCGTCGTCAGGTTGTCGAGGAAGGCGGAGAGCAGCGCCGTCGTCCCGGCCAGGCTCATCGTCACGGCCAGCGACCTCCCACCCGAGAGCTGCCCCGCCCGGATCGCGACGTAGTCGTAGACACCGGTCTGCTGGGTCAGGTAGACGATGATCATCATCCCGACGAGGAGGCCGATCGTGTTGAAGTCGACCGACTCGATTGCCTGCTCCTGGGAGAAGTCGCCGACGAAGAGGACGACAATCGCCGCACCCAGCAGGGCGACGTTGGTGCGGTGCAGCTTCTCCGCCGCGATCACGGCGAGAGCGATCAGGAAGGTGCCTACGGCGATGGCCATCGGAAGCCTTTCGGGGTCGACGAATTAGCTGCCGACCAGTCTTCCCGGCTCACCTGAACCCAGGCTATCGAACGAGGTGTCAGTTGAGCACCATGTGGGTGTCCAACTGCCCACTGGGTTCCTTGACCGGTAGCTAAGCCGCTGCGCCCGCGGTGAGGCGGTCCTCGACCCAGCCGGTCGAGGCGATGTGCTTGCTCATTCCCAGCTCCTTCGGCTCGACGCCGAGGGCGAGGCCGACGAGCTGCGGCAGGTGGAGGACGGCGAGGCCGAGGTCGCGGTTGACGACCTTGGCCGCCTCCGGCTGCTGCATGTCGAGGTTGAGGTGGCAGAGCGGGCAGGGGGTGACGAGGCAGTCGGCGCCGGCGTCGATCGCGTCGCCGACGTGGGTCCCGGCCTGGCGCAGGGAGGTCTCGCGGGCCATCGTGATCACCGGGAAGCCGCAGCACTTGCGGGCTCCGTCGTACTCGACGACCTGGCCGCCGAGGACCTCGATCACCTGCTCGAGGTAGATGTCGCGGTCGGGATGGTGGTTGTAGCCGAGGCGTTCCTTCGGCCGCACGATGTAACAGCCGTAGAAGGGGCCGACGCGGAGGCCGGTGAGGGGGCGCACGACCTGCTCGCGCAGGCGGTCGAGCCCGTAGTCCTCGACCAGCAGCCAGAGGAAGTTTTTGTTGGTCCAGCCGCCCTCCTCGCCCTTCTCGTAGGAGAGGCCCTGGCCGGAGAGCGCCTCGTTGACGTGGGCGCGGTAGGCCGAGTCGGCGTCGAGGCGCTGCTGGCACTCCGACTGCGCGCCCTGGCAGGTCGAGCAGATGTTCATCATCGAGAGCCCCGTCTGCTGGGCGAGCGCGAAGGTGCGGGCGTTCAGCGTGTCGGCCAGCTCCTGGTTGTGCTCGGCGATGACGCCGGCGCCGCAGCAGTTGGCGCGGTCGAGTTCGACCAGCTCCCAGCCGAGCTTCTGCGCGACCAGCGCCATCGAGCCGTGCAGCTCCGGGGTGAAGCCGCGGGAGACGCAGCCGGGCCAGTAGGCGACTTTGATCTGATCACTCGCCACTTTTGACCTCCTGGGGGGTGTCCGGGTCGGTGGAGCGCTCGATGCCCTTCTCCACGTCCGCCTCGGCGAGCTCCCCCTCCTCGCCCTTGATGTACAGGTTGAATTCCTCGTTGTGCTCCTCGGCGTGGGCGTAGATCGCCTTCACGTCGTCCTGGTCGGGGAGCTTCGGGTGGACGCCGGGGATCAGCTTGTGCAGCGAGCGCATCTTGCCGGTTTTGATCCCGCGGATCGCGATCGGGATCGAGCCGAGCATTTCCCGGATCGCCCGCTTGTTCGGTTTCAGCTTGCCCTTGACCCCGGGGGCAAAGGACTCCTGCAGGAGCAGGGACTCGTCCAGGGTGCCCTTCTTTTCGATGATCTTGACGAAGGCGATCTCGTGGTCGTGGCCGCTGTTGGGGTCCTCGATTCCCTCCTCGCCGGCTTTGCGGCGCAGGCGCATGATCTGGTCCATCGGCGCCACGCCCTTCGGGCAGGCGTCGATGCAGCTGAAGCAGTGGGTGCAGTCGTAGATCCCGTGCGGGTCATCGGCGAGGTCGTGCAGCCGCTCGTGGGTCTCGGCGTCGCGCGGGTCGCCGACGAAGCGGTAGGCCTTGGCCAGCGCCGCCGGGCCGATGAAGTCGGGGTCGGCTTCCATCGAGAGGCAGGAGGAGACGCAGGCGCCGCACTGGATGCAGGCCATCGACTGGGTGATGTCGATCATCGATTCCGGATCGACGACGTACTCGCGCTCAGGCGGCTCGCCGTGCGGCAAGAGCCATGGGGTGACGCGGCGAATCTTCTTCCAGTGCGTCGACTCCATGTCGGTGATCAGGTCCTTGATCACGGGCATGTTCCCCATCGGCTCGATCACGATCGAGTTGCCCTCGCCGCCGGAGCCGGTGGCGCTCGCCTGCTTGTCGGCGAGCTCCTGGGCCTCGCCGATCTGGGTCTTGCAGCCGAGCCCGGACTGGCCGTTGATCTTCATCCCGCAGGAGCCGCAGATCGCGGCGCGGCAGGAGCAGCGGACGGCGAGTGAGCCGTCCTCCCGGTCCTTGACCTGCAGCAACCCGTCGAGAACGGAGAGCGAGGGATCGAGGTCGACGTTGAACTCATCCCAGTAGGGGCCCTCGCCGCTCTCGGGCTGGAACCGGCGGACTTTGATCGTGTAATCGGCCATTAGTAGGTCCTCTCTTGCGGTTCCCACTGGGTGACCGTGACCTCGGAGTAGGAGATCTCGGGTCCGTCGTCGGTCAGCTCGAGGTCGATGTGTTTGAGCCACTCCTCGTCGTTTCGCTCCGGGAAGTCGGTGCGGTACTGGGCGCCGCGGCTCTCCTTGCGCTCCAGCGCGGCGACGCAGGTGCACTCGGCGTTGTCGAGCATGTACCCAAGCTCGATTGCGGCAATCAGGTCCTGGTTGAAGACGCTGCCGTGGTCGTCGATGTAGGCGGTCTTCGCCTCCTCCTTGAGCCGGCGGACCGTCTCCAGTGCCTCGGTGATCCCGGCCTCGTCGCGGAAGACGGCGACTTTGGCGTCCATTGCCTGGCCCAGCTCGAGCTTGATCTCGGAGATGCGGCGGCCCGAGCCCTTCTCGCGGCTGACGATGTCGGCGATCAACGTCTCCTCGTCCTCGAGCACCTTGCGCGAGATCCGCGAGTAGTCGGTGCGCTTGGCACGGGCGGCCGCGTCGCGGCCGCTGCGCTTGCCGAAGATCAGCGTGTCCAGCAGGGAGTTGGCGCCGAGCCGGTTGCCGCCGTGGACCGAGACGCAGGCGGTCTCGCCGGCCGAGTAGAGGCCGGGGATGTCGGTGCGGCCGTCGACGTCGGTCTTGACTCCGCCCATCGTGTAGTGGTTGCCCGGCTTGATGTGGATCGGTTCGCGGGTGATGTCGACGCCGGCGAAGTCGCGGCCGACAAGGACGATCTCCCGCAGCGCCTCGTGGACGCGCTTTTTCGGGACGACGGTGATATCCAGCGCCACCGTGCCGTCGGGGAAGCCGCGGCCCTCGTTGATCTCGGTCTGCTCGGCGCGGGAGACGACGTCGCGCGAGGCGAGCTCCATCTTGTTCGGTGCGTACTTCTCCATGAAGCGTTCGCCGTTGGCGTTGAGGAGGTGGGCGCCCTCGCCGCGGGCGCCCTCGGTGATCAGGAAGCCCTTGCCCGCCAGCGTCGTCGGGTGGTACTGGATCATCTCCATGTCCATCAGCTTGGCGCCGGCGCGGTAGGCCATCGCGATCCCGTCGCCGGTGCAGATCAAGGCGTTGGTGGACGGCTTCCAGACCATTCCGTTGCCGCCGGTGCAGAGGATCACCGACTTCGCCTGGAAGAGCTCCATCGAGCCGTCGGCGACGTTGCGGGTGACGACGCCGCAGCACTCGCCGTTCTCGTCGATCGCCAGGCTGCTGCAGAACCACTCCTCGTAGCGGGCGATCTGCTCGGAGTACTTCATCAGCTGCTCGTAGAGCACGTGCATGATCGCCTGGCCGGTGATGTCGGCCACGTAGTAAGTGCGGGCGGCGGAGGCGCCGCCGAAGGCGCGGGTGCCGAGCTTGCCTTCCTCGTTGCGGTGGAAGGTGACGCCGAGGTGCTCGAGGTGGAGGATTTCCTCCGGCGCCTCGCGGGTCATGATTTCGACCGCGTCCTGGTCTGACAGGTAATCGGAGCCCTTGATCGTGTCGAAGGCGTGGGACTCCCAGGAGTCGCCGGGATTCAGCGCCGCGTTGATGCCGCCCTGGGCGGCGTTGGAATGGGAGCGGACCGGGTGGACCTTGCTGATGATCCCGACCGATACGCCTTCCTCGGCGGCGGCGAGGGCGGCCCGCTGGCCGGCGAGTCCGGCTCCGATTACGAGAACGTCATGGGATGGCACGGCGCCGGATGCTATAGCGGACAATCCCGATTGCGTAGTCGGGATTCGTCACTTTGTAATTCGTCACGGTTTGGGCGTGGTGGGGGAGGCGGGGGTGCCCCCTCCCGGACAACAGCGGGGAGGGTCCGGGAGGGGGCACCCCCGCCTCCCACTCGGGCCGTTCGCGGCTACAGCCAGCGCTCGCCGAGGCGGCGTACTGCTGCGTCGGAGAGGGCGATTGCTCTTTGGAGAGTGGAGAAGTTGACGTTGCTCGCGGTGTCGTTGGGCCAGTGGTAGCGGCCCGGCTGCTTGTGGTCGGTGCAGCTGCAGAGGGCGACGGTTTCGTAGCCGGCTACCCGGGACTCGAGGCCGTCAGTGCCGTTGTAGGTGCGGAGGTTGGGGAAGAGCCAGATGTCGAGCTCCCCGGCGAGGCCCTCGATGAAGGCGAGGGCGCGGGGCGGGTAGTCGCGCATCTTCAGGAAGCCCTCGCCCTTGAGGGCGAGCAGATGGCTGGCGCCTAGGGTCTCCAGGCAGAGGAAGAAGGTGGTCTCGCGCGGGAGCTGGTCGAAGTGGCGCTCGCCGAAGGCTTTGATCCCCTCGCTGAAGCTCTCCTCCGAGCCGGTGGAGAGGAGGACCACTCTCACTCCCTGCGGCGGCTCGGCGATGAAGCGCTGCGCCAGCGCCAGCAGCGCGACCACCGCGGTGCCGTTGTCGTTGGCGCCGGGCACCGACTTGCGGACGCCGATGTCGGTCATCGCCGCGACCGAGCCGAGGCCGAGGACGAGGCCGATCTTGCTCAGCAGCTTGCGGCCGGTGGCGGCGCCGATCGCCGCCAATATCGGGCCGCCGACCACCGGCGCCATCAGCGGCGGGCTGGTGTCGGTCTTCTCGGTCAGCCCGTAGCGCGCGGCGAGCTCCGGGATCGCGGGGTGGAAGACGAGGCCCGAGTGGGCGGCGTCATGGTGGGAGATGAGGACGACCGTGCGCTCAGCCTGGGGATCGCCGAGCTCGCAGACGACGTTGTAGGTGGTGCGCCTAGGCAGCAGGCGGCGCATGCGGCGCTTGCCAGGCGGGAAGTCGTCGGCGATCCCGGCTGCGCCGATGGCTCCTAGCAGCGTCCCGAGGAGGCGCCGTCCGCGCAGCGCGGCAATCGCGCCGAGCGCTCCGAGCGCGGCGCCGATCCCGAGCGGCCACCAGTAGGTGCCGTGGGCATCCTCGGCCTCGATCCGCGCCTCAGCACCGAGCTCGGCGAACTGGGAGACCAGCCACTCGGCCGCCTGTCGCTCGCCGTCAGAGGCGGACGGGCGCTCGATCCGCTCCAGTTCCTCGAGGCGCTCGCGCAACCAAATCGCTTCGTCGGCCATGGTTTCGGAACCTAGCCGCTTACCATGGGCAGATGTTCGGCGGTGGGCAGATCACCCTCTTCCGCTTCCGCGGGATCAAGGTCACCGTCGACTGGTCCTGGTTCATCGTCCTCTTCCTGGTCATTCTCTACATGGCCGACTTCTTCGAAGACCTGCTCGGGGAAGGGGGGAGCACGCCGTTCCTGCTGGCCCTGCTCAGCGCCGTCGGCTTCTTCGGCTCGATCCTCCTGCACGAGTTCGGTCATGCGATCGTGGCGATGCGCAACGGGATCGGGATCACCAGCATCCAGCTCTGGATCTTCGGGGGGATGGCGCGGATGGACCGCGAAGCCGACTCCCCCGGGACCGAGATGAAGGTGGCGCTGGCGGGGCCCGCCGTCACCGCCCTGATCGCGATCGTCCTCGCTGTCGCCGGGATCGCCGCCTCCGGCTGGACCGGGTTCCAGGAGGCGGTTCTGCTGGAAAGTCGCTCCGACGTCTCCGGCCCGATGGCGCTGGTCGCCTGGCTGGTGACGATCAACATCCTCGTCCTCGTCTTCAACCTCCTGCCCGCCTACCCGATGGACGGCGGCCGCGTCGCCCGCGCGATTGCCTGGCAGCGATCGGGGAACCGCAACTCCGCGACCCGCTTCGCCGCCAACCTGGGTCGCGTCTTCGGCTATCTCTTCATCGGCCTCGGCCTCGCCTGGGCCTTCAGCGGCAACGCCTTCGGGGGGATCTGGCTGGCCCTGATCGGGATGGTGATCAACGGCTCCGCCCGCGGTGCCGCGATGCAGACGGCGCTGGGCAGTCGCATCGGCGACGTCCGCGTCGCCGACGTGATGGACCGCGAGCCGGTGACGATCCCCGGCGACCTCAGCGTCGAGCAGGCACTAGACGAATACTTCCTCCGCTACCGCTGGCCCTGGTTTCCAGTCGTCGACGCCGGCCGTCGCTTCCTCGGCCTGATCGAGCGCGATAAGGCCGACGAGGTGCCCGAGCTCTCCCGCTCCAACTCCCACGTCTCTGAATATGTCGACCACGACATCGGCCTCTACGTCCGCGACGACACCCCCCTCGACGCCCTCCTCGCCAACCAGAACCTGCGTCGCCTAGGCGCCCTGATGGCAGTAGACGCCGACGGTCGCCTCTCAGGCGTAATCACGATCGAGCAGGTAGGAAGAGCGCTACGCGACGCGACTGTCGGGCGCTAGTCAAGAAGGTCAGCGAGGGAGACCTCAGGCAACTTGGCGAAGCCGCTGTGGTCGAGGCTGACGACCTGGCGGTCGCGGGCTCGTGCCGTTGCCGCGATGATCAAGTCGTGTGCTCCGCGAGGAGTGCCCGTGCCTCGAACGTGGGCCAGCAAGGCCGCATGTGCCTCGGCTACCTGCAGGTCGTACGGCTCAATCGTGAGGGCATCCAATACGGCAGACACGAATTGCCCGCGCTTTTTCCGCCGCGCCCCCTTTGCCAACTGCACGCCCACCCGCAGCTCTGCCACGGTGATTGCAGCCACCGCGACGTCGTCGTTGTCCTCGATTGCCTCTGCGAGATGATTGCCTCCTCGCTCGGCATCGATCAGGACCGTCGTGTCAAGGATCAGCCGCGCCAGGGGTCGGTCACCGGCTCAAGGCCCTCGCGAAGCTCCCGCAGCTCATCTGCCCAAGCATCATCGGGGCGGTTTGAGCGAAGCACGTCCTTGAGCGCCCTTCCGGCGCCCCCGCCCGTGGGGCCGATGGTTGCCACCGCACGGCCGCGGCGCATCACGACGAATGACTCACCGCTGCGCTCGACACTGTCGAGGAGCTCGGAAAAGCGACGCGAGGCATCAGTTGCGCTGAGCTGCTTCACTTAAATCAGATTATCAGAGCGGGCGGTGGCGCTCGATGATCCGGCCGAAGTCGGTGCTGACGGGCAGCGTCCCGAAGGCCTGGCCCCATTCGCCGCCGAGGCGGGAGGCGCAGAAGGCGTCGGCGACGGCCTCGTCGCCGTAGCGGACGAGGAGGGACGCTTGCAGGGCGAGGGCCATGCGCTCGACGATGCGGCGGGCGCGGGATTCGATCGTCTCGAGATCGCCGGGAAGGTCCTCCCGTAGCGAGGCGGTGAACTGCTGCAGGCGGGGCTCGGCCGCGGCGCCCTCGGCGACCTCGGCGAAGAAAGCCTCGACGGAGGCGGGGCTCTTGACCATGGCGCGGAGGACGTCGAGGCACTGGACGTTGCCGGAGCCCTCCCAGATCGAGTTCAGCGGGCTCTCGCGGAAGAGGCGCGGCAGGCCGGACTCCTCGACGTAGCCGTTGCCGCCGAGGCACTCGAGCGACTCGCCGGCGTGGACGACCGCGCGCTTGCAGATCCAGTACTTGAGGACGGCGTTGGCGACTCGCTTCAGTTGCGACGCCTCTTCGTCGCCGGCGAGCGCTTCGTCGTAGGCGCGGGCCAGCCGCAGCGCCGAGATCGTCGCCGCCTCGGATTCGATCGCGAGGTCGGCGAGGACGTTCCGCATCAGCGGCTGCTCGACCAACTCGCGGCCGAAGACCGAGCGGTGGCTCGCGTGGTGGATCGCCTGCGCGACCCCCGCGCGCATCCCGGTGGCGCCGCCGAGGACACAGTCGAGGCGGGTGTGGTTGACCATCTCGATGATCGTCCGCACCCCGCCGCCCTCCTCGCCGACCAGCCAGGCGGAGGCGCCGTCGAACTCGATCTCGCTGGAGGCGTTGGAGCGGTTGCCGAGCTTGTCCTTGAAGCGCTGCAGGCGGAAGCGGTTGCGCTCGCCGTCCGGCGTCCAGCGCGGGAAGAGGAAGCAGGAGATGCCGCCGTCGGCCTGGGCGAGGACGAGGAAGGCGTCGCACTGCGGGGCCGACATGAACCACTTGTGGCCGGTCAGCTCGTACTCGGCGCCGGGGCCGCCGCCGTTCACCGGCCGGGCGACGGTGGTGTTGGCGCGGACGTCGGTGCCGCCCTGCTTCTCGGTCATCCCCATCCCGGCGAGGGCGCCGGTCTTCTGCGGCGCCGGCGCATTGGTGGGGTCATAAGTCGCGGAGAGGAAGCGCGGCTCCCACTCGGCGGCCAGCTCTGGTTGCGTCCGCAGCGCCGGGATCACGGAGTAGGTCATCGAGATCGGGCAGCCGATCCCGGCCTCGGCCTGGGACATGCACATGAAGGCGGCGCCGCGGGCGACGTGGGCTCCCGGCCGCGGGTCCTTCCAGGGCGAGGAGTGAAGCTCGAACCCGACCCCGACGGCCATCAGCTCGTGCCAGGAGGGATGAAACTCCGGGACGTCGACGCGGTTGCCGTAGCGATCGTGGGTCTTCAGCTTCGGCCCGTTCTCGTTGGCCAAGCGGCCCAGCTCCTGCGCCGCCTCGCTGCCGGCGTACTCACCCGCCGCGGCAATCCGCTGCAGGTCCCACTCCGCTCCCTCGCGCTTGACCGCTTCGACCAGCACGGTGTCGCTCTCGAAGACGTTGTAGCCGGCCAGCGGCGGCGGCTGGTTGGCCACCTCGTGCGTACCGAAGCTGGGGCGTTCGACCGTTGCCATCCACCGGCGATTGTGACACGCCCTGGCCGGTCAGCCAGGCGGCAACCCAGATAGCATCGCCGCTCGGTGGCGAAGATCAAGGTTGAGAACCCGGTCGTCGAGCTCGACGGCGACGAGATGACCCGGATCATCTGGTCGTTCATCAAAGAGCAGCTGATCCTCCCCTACCTCGATCTGGAGCTCGAGTACTACGACCTCGGGATCGAGAGCCGCGACGCGACCGAAGACCGGATCACGGTTGAGGCGGCGGAAGCGATCAAGCGCCACGGGGTCGGCGTCAAGTGCGCGACGATCACCCCGGACGAGGCGCGGGTCGAGGAGTTCGGCCTGAAGGAGATGTACCGCTCGCCGAACGGGACGATCCGCAACATCCTCGGCGGTGTCATCTTCCGTGAGCCGATCGTGATCTCGAACATCCCGCGGCTGGTCCCGGGTTGGACGAAGCCGATCGTGATCGGCCGCCACGCCTTCGGCGACCAGTACCGCGCCACCGACCTGGTGGTGCCGGGCGAGGGGACGCTGACCCTTACCTACACGCCGAAGGATGGCTCTGAGCCGGTTGAGCTCGACGTCTACGACTTCCCGGGCGGCGGCATCGCGATGGCCATGTACAACCTCGACGACTCGATCCGAGAGTTCGCTCGCGCCTCGATGCGCTACGGACTCGACCGCGGCTTCCCCGTCTACATGTCGACCAAGAACACGATCCTCAAGCGCTACGACGGACGCTTCAAGGACCTCTTCGCCGAGGTCTACGAGGCCGAGTTCAAAGAGGAGTTCGAGACCGCCGGCCTTACCTATGAACACCGCCTCATTGACGACATGGTGGCGGCGGCCCTGAAGTGGGAGGGCGGTTACGTCTGGGCCTGCAAAAACTACGACGGCGACGTCCAGTCCGACACCGTCGCCCAGGGTTTCGGCTCGCTTGGCTTGATGACGAGCGTGTTGATGAGCGCCGACGGCAAGACCGTGGAGGCCGAGGCCGCGCACGGGACCGTCACCCGCCATTACCGCCAGCACCAGCAGGGCAAGCCGACCTCCACCAACCCGATCGCCTCGATCTTCGCCTGGACCCGCGGCCTCAGCGCTCGCGGCCGGATGGACGACACCCCCGAGGTTTCACGTTTCGCGGAGACGCTTGAGCGCGTCTGCGTCGAGACCGTGGAAAGCGGGAAGATGACGAAAGACCTGGCGCTGCTGGTGGGCGGTGGCCAGGAGTACCAGACCACGCAGGAGTTCCTCGCCTCGATTGACGAGAACCTCCAGCGCGCGATGGCTTAACGGCCTTCCCCACCTTCCAAACCCCCGACTCCGAGGAGAGGATTCCGTGAGCACCACCCCTGTCAAGGTCACCGTTACCGGCGCCGCCGGCCAGATCGGCTACGCGCTGCTGTTCCGCATCGCCTGCGGCCAGATGCTCGGTCCAGACACGCCGGTCGAGCTCAGCCTGCTGGAGATCCCGCCGGCGATCAAAGCCGCCGAGGGCACCGCGATGGAGCTCGACGACTGCGCCTTCCCCCTGCTCAGCAGGATCGACATCACCGATGATCCGAAGCAGGCCTTCGACGGCTGCAACGTCGGCCTCCTCGTCGGCGCCCGCCCCCGCGGCCCCGGCATGGAACGCTCCGACTTGCTCGAGGCCAACGGCGGCATCTTCAAGCCGCAGGGTGAAGCGATCAACGCCGGTGCCGCCGACGACATCAAGGTCCTCGTCGTCGGAAACCCCGCCAACACCAACTGCCTGATCGCGATGTCGAACGCACCCGACGTGCCCCGCGAGCGCTTCACCGCGATGATGCGGCTCGACCACAACCGAGCGAAGACCCAGCTGGCCAACAAGCTCGGCAAGCCGGTCAGCTCAGTCACCAACATGACCGCCTGGGGCAACCACTCGGTCACCCAGTACCCCGACCTGGTCAACGCCCGGATCGACGGTGAGAAAGCCTGGGACGCGGTCGACGACGAGGCTTGGATCGCCGACGAGTTCATCCCGCGGGTGGCAAAACGCGGCGCCGAGATCATCGACGCCCGCGGCGCCTCCAGCGCCGCCTCGGCCGCCAATGCGGCGATCGACCACGTCCACGATTGGGTGCTGGGTACCTCTGACGGCGATTGGGTTTCGATGGGAGTGCCAGCCGACGGTTCCTACGGGATCGGCGAGGGGATCGTCTGCGGGATGCCGTGCAACTGCAGCGGTGGCGAGTGGAACGTCGTCCAGGGCCTCGACGTCCCGGACTTCTCGCGTGAGCGGATCGACCGCAGCGTGATGGAGCTGCAGGAGGAGCGCGACGCCGTCAGCCAGCTCGGACTGATCTAGATAGTGGAGAAACCTTCAGTGTGGACTGGAGGGAAAAGCAAAAAAAAGAGGCCGGCATTTGCCGGCCTCTTTTTTGAGTAACGGTGGTGCTCAGCCGCCCGCCGGGTAGTACTGACGGCCGTCCTTTTTCACCCTTCCCTCTTTCTCGAGGTCACCGAGGACCCGGTAGAGGTAGTTGGGCTTGATTTTCATGTTTTTGGCGACGTCCGAGGCGCTGATGCCGGGCTGGTCCTCGATCAGTTTCACCGCTTGGTCACCGCGGGTACCGCCGCGGCGTTTGCGGCGGCGGCGTGGCGCACTCGTATCGGTGGAGCCGGTGGCGCTGGCGCCGGTGGTGGCTTTTTTCGAGCTACCGCGAGGGCGTCCCGGGCGGCGGCGGCTGGATTTCCCGCCCAGCTCCGCAAGGGCGCGCTCGAGGCGCTGACGCTCCTCGTCGAGGTCGGCAAGGCGTCTCTCTACGAGCTGCCGGGCCTCGTCGAGCACGTTATTCGTGGGGGGCATCTAGTTCCTTTCCATCCAAAGTTAAAAATACCCTGGCATCCAGTCTGCCAGAGTCACCCGAACTGTGACAGTTCGGGACACAAATCGGAAAGATGTTTCAGATGTGTGTCTAGGAGACGGAGAATTTCACCGGGAAACGTTCTGGGTTATTGAAGAAGCGGATCCCCTGCACGGTCCCCTCGGCAACCTCTATCGCAACGATGCTGAGGAAGCCCCCGCTGGCGCTGTCCATGCGTACGCCAGGGTCGCCATTGACCAAGACCGGCGTGTAGACGGGGTCGTCCGGGAACTGGGACTTGCGCTGGACGCCGACGAGAAAGCGGGCGATCTTGGCGGCGCCGTAGATGGGCTTGCGGGCTGCGGTGACGACTCCCCCGCCGTCGGTGTAGCCTCGCGCCGGGCGCGGGCCGAGCGCAGCCGGTCCAACGCGATCCTCGTCGTCACCGTGACCAGGAACGGCTCGGCGTTGCGGATCGCGTCGCGGTCTACCCGCTCCCACCGCAGCCACGCGTCCTGGACCACGTCCTCGGCCTCGGAGAGCTCGCCGAGCAGCCCATAGGCGATGCCCAGCAGGCGCGGCCGGCAGGCGGCGAAGGCGTCGGCGTTCACGCCGGCTCGCGCAGGGCGGCCGCGGCGGCCGCGGCGCCGCTGGAGATCGCGGCGTCGACCAGCCACCCCTCGGGCCCGACCCAGTCGCCGGCGAGGTATAGGGCCTCGCCGCGGTCAACTGCGGGCCGTCCTCCGAGTCCGCCGCTCGCGGGCGAGGCGATCGCCGAGACCGCGACCATGCGGGGCAGGAAGCGGTCGAAGGTGAGCCGGTCGCGCCAGCCGGGCTGGACGGTGTCCGCCATCGCCTCCAGCGCCTCGCGCGGTTCGCGCGCGTAGCTGGCGAGGCTGAGCAGGACCCCTTCGCGGTGGTTTGGAGGAGAGTGCCGGGAGAGATAGGTGGGCGCGTCGATCCCGAGCGCGAACCGCCGCGTCCGCCGCGGCAGGCTCCGCAGGCCGAGGTCGAGCACGCTCAGCTCGGCGGCCGGCCCGGGCGCGGCGGGAGCCTTCGCGCCCAGCAACTTCGCCACCGCCTCGGGACCGCCCGCGGCGACGACGAGGACGTCGGCGGGGAGGGTCTCCTCGTCGAGCGCCACCGTCCAGCCGCCGCCCTCCTGGTGCAGCAGGCGCACCGCCGCACGGCTCCGCAGTGTCGCCCCCGCTTGCTCGGCGTGCGCGGCGAGCGCGTCGACCAGTTGCTGCCAGCCCCCTTCCAGATAGCGGACG
Source organism: Solirubrobacterales bacterium (assembly GCA_035266025.1). Taxonomy (GTDB): domain Bacteria; phylum Actinomycetota; class Thermoleophilia; order Solirubrobacterales; family 70-9; genus VAYN01. The sequence continues at coordinate 50,491 of DATFOB010000030.1, read as the reverse complement.
CCTGGCAGGAACCCCAGCTTCAGCTGGGTGGCCGCGACCTCGGCGCTGAGGCTCTCCTGGTCGGCGACGAACGTCGTCACTCGGACCAGGGCCGCGGCGGCGGCCCGAGCCTTCTCAGATGGCAGATTCCGCCCCAGCCACTCACTTGCGGAGATACTCCGAAGATCCTCGGGGTCGTCGCGCAGGAGCGGCCTCAGCAACCGCATCAGCCCAAGCATCCCGCCGAGTGAGCGCCGCGCCTTACCGCCCCGCACAAAGGCCGAGTTAGGCGACGCCGGGTTCCACCGCTCCAGCTCGATCCCCATCGTTTGCAACTCCCGCATCGCCGGGCCCCCCGCATAGAGCGCGTGAGGCCCCTGGTTGAGAAAGAACCCCGCCCGCTGCTCAGAGGCGGCTCGCCCGCCGAAATGCGAAGCAGCCTCCAGCACCGTCGTCTCGAGCCCGCCTTCAGCCAGCCGACTCGCCGCAACCAACCCGGCCGGCCCACCACCGATGACTATGGCCTTCTTAGATCCGTTCATGATCCCTAGACGAGGAAGCATGGCGATCTGTGGCAACTGAAGAACGTGTCGCTACAGGAGCGGCCCGGACTCAACCCCTGTACTTGCTGCGGTTCTTCGGATACGTCCTGAAGACGTGGTCCCAGAGCGGCGAGGAGACGCCGTAGCCGTAGCCGTGGTCCTGGAAGTGGTGGCGCATGTGGTGTTCGCGCAGGCGCTTGCCGAAGTCGGTCCGGGGGACGAAGTGGTGCACGTAGTAGTGCGTGTAGTCATAGAAGAGGTAGCCGAGGATGAAGCCGGCGAAGACCGGGTAGGCGGCATCGCCGAGGATCGCCCAGAAGGCGAAGAAGAAGAGAGCGGCGAGCGGGATCGAGACCGACGGCGGCATCACCAGCCGCATCTTGTCGTTGGGGTGATCGTGGTGGACGCCGTGGATGATGAAGTGCATACGGCGGCCGAAGGCGTTGTCGGGCTCCCAGTGGAAGACGAGCCGGTGCAGCCAGTACTCGGTCAGCGTCCAGACGCCGACGCCGGCCAGGGTCAGCAGCGCCAGCTGCCAGGCGGCGTAGCCGCGATCGACCCCGACCCACTCCATCGCCACCACCACCGGCAGGAAGATCGCCGCCGGGATCGCGGGGTGGACGCGGGAGAAGAAGTTGAGGAAGTCGCTCTTGAAAAGTGGCGGAGAAGCGGAGAGCTTCTCGGTCCTGGAATGACTCTCCATCGCCCCCGATATTAGCGTTGGGCACCCACGTTCCCGCAAGACGCAGGGAAGCTGTGACGAAGCTGTTTCAAAGAGGTAGCGATTTGCGGAATCGGCCCCGACGCTTACCCGGCGCCGATGCAAACATGCGCCTCGTGCCGCGCAAGCCAAAGCCGCCGACGTGCGAGGACTGCTATTTCCGCAAAAATCTCCTCTGCGCCCTCGAGCTGAACGAGGCCTGCACCACCTTCCGGCCGAACCGCCCCGAGGGCTTGATCCCACCCCGGCAGCCGGTGCTTCTGATGCGCGCCCCACGCTGGGCCTCCCGCCCCGCCTAGTCGCCTACTCCGCCATCGCGCACTATGTTTTGGCGCGATGCCCCGCCGGGATCTCTACGTCGACTGGAGCCGCACCCGCTACGTGACCCGCCGCGAGAGCGGGTTCTCGCCCAACATCGACGTCTACTACTGCGGCGAACCGCAGCGGGCGATCGTCAAAGTCGACCTCGCCGGGGTGGAGCTCTCCGAGGTCGGGATCGAGGTCAGCGGCCGCCACCTGGCGATCGTCGGCGAGCGCCACGTGCAGGAGACCGAGGGCCGGGTCTACCAGCAGGTCGAGATTCCCTCCGGCCAGTTCCGCCGGGTCGTCGAGTTCCAGGTCGAGGTCGACGCCGAGGCGGCCGGCGCCACTTATGAAGACGGGATCCTGCGAATCGAGCTGCCGCTTCGCGATCCCTCCGAGAGCACGCGCCGCGTCCCGATAGGGCGCAAATGACCGAAGACGAACCGATCCTGATGGAGGGCGCCCCGGTCCTGGAAGTCGTCGACTCCCCGTTCGACGCGGAGGACGCGATCCGCGCCGGAGAGCCGCTACCGGAGGCGCTCCCCATCCTGCCGCTGCGCGACACCGTCGCCTTCCCGGAAACGCTGGCGCCGCTGGCGGTCGTCCAGCAGCGCTCGATTCAGCTGATCGACGACGTCCTCGGCGCCAACCGGATGCTGGTGATGGTCGCCGCGCGCGACCCCGAGAACGAGGAACCGGGCCCGGGGGACCTCTATGACGTTGGCGTCGTCGGCGCCGTCGCCCGCATGGTCAAGGTTCCCGACGAGAGCCTCCGCGTCCTCGTCCAGGGGATGCAGCGGGTGAAACTCGGCGGCTTCGTCGCCGAGCAGCCCTACATGGTCGCCCGCATCTCGCCGTTGCCGGACGTGATCGAGCCGAGCGCCGAGCTCGAGGCGCTGAGCCGCAACGTCCAGCGCACCTTCTCGGAAATCATCGAGCAGATTCCCTACCTGCCGGAGGAGCTGCAGATGGCGGTCGCCAACATCGACGATGCCGCCGCGCTCGCCCATCTGATCGCCGGTGCTCTGCGGATCGACACCGAGGAGAAGCAGCGGCTGCTGGAGGAGGTCGACGTCGCCAAACGGCTCCGCCACCTCTCCCAGCTTCTCGCCAGCGAGCTCGAGGTCGTCCAGCTCGGCACCCAGATCCAGACCCAGGTGCAGTCGGAGATCGACAAGGGCCAGCGCGAGTTCTTCCTGCGCCAGCAGCTGAAAGCGATTCAGGAGGAGCTCGGCGAGGGGGACGAGCAGCAGGCCGAAGCGAAAGAACTGCGCGAGAAAATCGAGGCGGCGAAGTTGCCCGAGCAGGCGCTGAAAGCGGCTGAGCGGGAGCTTTCACGGCTGGAGAAACTGCCGCCCGCCGCGGCCGAGCACGGGGTGATCCGCACCTACCTGGAGTGGCTGACGGAGCTGCCGTGGTCGCAGGAGACCGAGGACAACCTCGACCTCGGGCACGCCCGCGAGGTTCTCGACGCCGACCATTACGACCTCGAACGGATCAAGGACCGGATCCTCGAGTACCTGGCGGTGCGCAAGCTCAACCCCTCTTCGCCCGGGCCGATCCTCTGCTTCGTCGGTCCGCCCGGCGTCGGCAAGACCAGTCTCGGCAAATCGATCGCGAAGTCGCTCGGGCGCGAGTTCGAGCGGATCTCGGTCGGCGGCGTCCGCGACGAGGCGGAGATCCGCGGCCACCGCCGCACCTACATCGGGGCGATGCCGGGGACGATCATCCGGGCTCTGCGCGACGCCGGCTCCCGCAACCCCGTCTTCATGATCGACGAGATCGACAAGATGGGCGCTGACTTCCGCGGCGACCCCGCCTCGGCGATGCTCGAGGTGCTCGACCCGGCCCAGAACGACAGCTTCCGCGACCACTACCTCGACCTCGAGTTCGATCTCTCCGACGTCGTCTTCATCGCTACCGCCAACGTCCTCGACACGATCCCCGGGCCGCTGCTCGACCGCATGGAGACGATCGAGCTCGCCGGCTACACGCTGGAGGAGAAGCGCCAGATCGCCCGCCGCTACCTGGTCCGCCGCCAGATCGAGGCGAACGGGCTGAAGCCCTCGCAGATCGAGTTCGCCGACGCGGCGCTGACCGCGATCGTCGAGGAGTACACCCGCGAGGCCGGGGTGCGCAACCTCGAGCGCCAGATCGGAACCATCTGCCGCAAAGTCGCCCGCGACGTCGCCGAGGGCAAGGCCAAAGGCAAGGTGAAGGTCTCGGGCAAAAAAGCGCGGGAGCTGCTCGGCCGCCGCCGCGTCTTCGCCGAGCAGCGCCGGCGGACCAAAGACCCCGGTGTGGCGACCGGCCTCGCCTGGACCCCGACCGGGGGCGACGTCCTCTTCATCGAGGCGACCTCGATGCCGGGCTCGGGGAAGCTGACGATCACCGGGCAGCTCGGTGACGTGATGAAGGAGTCGGCGCAGGCGGCGCTCTCCTACGTGCGCGGCCACTGCCGCGACGTCGCCCCCGAAGTCGACGACGACTGGTTCGCCAAACACGACGTCCATATCCACGTCCCCGCCGGCGCTGTGCCCAAGGACGGTCCCTCGGCCGGGGTGGCGATGACCGTCGCCCTCTCCTCGCTGATCAGCGGCCGCGCCATCCACAACGACATCGCGATGACCGGTGAGATCACGCTGACGGGGCAGGTGCTGCCGATCGGCGGCGTCAAGGAGAAGTCCCTGGCGGCGCAGCGCGCCGGGATCAAGACGGTGATCCTGCCCAGCCGTAACGAGGGGGACGTCGCGGAGATCCCCGACCACGAGCTGGGCAACCTCAAGTTCGTCTACGTCGACGAGGTCTCCGGGGCCCTCGACGTCGCCCTCTCTTAGTGCGCAACCGCTCGCGCGCCTTCTGGATCGTCGTCGGGCTGACCGCCCTCGGGGCGGGTCTGCGCTTCGCCACCCTCGGGGTCCAGGCCTACCACCACGACGAGATCGTCACCGCCAGCCGGGTGCTGCGGGTCGGCTTCGGCCACGCGATGGACGCGGTCGGGTTCTCCGAGTCGGCGCCGCCGCTCTACTACGCGCTGGCCTGGCTCTGGACCCAGGTGGCGGGGACGGGGGAGTGGGGGCTGCGCTCGCTCTCGGCTGTCGCGGGAGTGGTGACGATCCCGGTCGCCTACCTGATCGGGCGCGAGCTGCGCGGCGCCCGCGCCGGGGTGCTGGCGGCGGCACTGGTCGCCGTCAACCCGATGCTCCTCTGGTACTCGCAGGAGGCCCGCGCCTACTCGCTGCTCGGCCTCTTCTGCGCCCTCTCGCTGCTCTACTGCGTGCGGGCGCTGCAGTCCGAGCGCCCCGACGGGAAGGGCGACTTCGTCCTCTGGGGAGTCTTCTCGGCGCTGGCGCTGGCGACGCACTACTTCGCCGTCTTCCCGCTCCTCGCCGAGATCCTGCTGCTGGCGCGCCGGCGCGGCCGCGCGATGCTGCCCGGTCTCTGGATCGTCGGGCTGGCGATCCTGCTGCTGGCGCCGCTCGCCTACCACCAGATGTCCTACGGCCATGCCGAATGGATCGGCAAGTTCAGCCTCGGGCACCGGCTCGGGGAAACCGCGGTCACCTTCACCGTCGGCGAGATCGGCGACATCATCGGCCGGGCCGAGCAACCCGAGCCGGCGCTTGTCCCGCTCGCGCTCGTCCTCGTCGGCTTTGCCCTCCTGATCTGGCGGGGGGGTCGCGACGAGCGCCGGGCGGCTGCGGTCCCGCTGGCGGTGGGGGCGACCGCGGTGGGGATCCCGTTGCTGCTCGCGCTCGGGCCGGGCGGCAAGGACTTCGTCCTCGCCCGCAACCTGCTGCCGGCCCTCGTCCCGCTCCTGCTCGCGGTCGCGGTCGCGCTGACGGTCGAGCGGGCCCGCCGGCTTGGCACCGCCGTGGCGGTCCTTCTGGTCCTCTACTCGTTCGGGTTCTCGGTTCGGGCCAGCACCGACCCCGACCTGCAGCGGCCGGACTGGGAGGCGGTGGCGAAGCACCTCGGCGAGCCCGACGGGCCGCGGGCGACGGTCACCTGGGTGATCGGCGAGGCGCCGCTCCGCTACTACCTCTCGACCGGAGCGATCCAGTTGAAAGCCTCGGAAGGCTACGACTGGCTGGTTCGCGAAGTCACCTTCGTCTCAATGGGCGAAGCGCCGCCGCCACCGTCGCGGCTGATCGGCCCGCGCTTCCACGAAACCGGCCACGAAGAGGTCGGCGAGTTCTTTATCCGCCGCTATCGCGTCCCTGGTCCGGAGCTGGTGCCGCTGCGGCTTCGGAGCCTGCGCAACGCCGAGACCGGATTCCGCAACAACGGCGTCCTCCTCGACGGTGTTGGCCCCGGGTGACCGTGACCGGCGCATGCCGGCGTCCTCGCTCGCTTGTGTGCAGAGCACACGGCGCTCACTGCGTCCTTGGCCTGCTTGGTCACGCTCACCCGGGGTAGAGGGCTATTCTGCGTATCGGCTACGGAATCCAGTGAGGAGATGGCATGAGCAAGACGAAAACTGCGCGCGCCGGTGACATTTACGAGACCGCTCGCGAGAACCCCTATGTGCAGCGGCTGATGGAGGACGAAGACCTCCGCGAAAGTCTCAAAGACGCCTTCGAGTCTGCGAAGAACGCTTACGGCCGCGCGACCGGCAACGGCAAGGGCACGGTCAAGGCCGTGACCACCGACAAGAAGGTCCAGAAGGACCTGCGCAAGGCCGCCGAGAGCCTGCAGGAAGCCTCCGAGAGCATTCGCAGCAAGCCGAAGCGGCGCAAGGGCGGGATCGGCCGTCTGCTGCTGATCGCGATCATCGGCGGCGCGATCGCCCTGGCTGTGAGCGAGGGTGCGCGGAAGGCCGTACTCGACGCGCTCTTCGGTGCCGAAGAGGAGTTCGAGTACACCTCGACCACCAGCATCAACGGCTCCTGACGGGTTCAGGAACCGCCGGCCGGCGTCCTCAGTCGCTTGCGTGCGGAGCACGCGGCGCTCCCTGCGTCCTTGCCCGACGATCCCTGAACCGCGTCAGCCGTCACTAAACTGACTTGACGATGGAGGCTGCGACGAAAGAACGGGAGCTGAGCGGCGACAAGGCGCAGCGCATCGTCGACGCGATGCGGGATTCCGTAGCCCGGCGCGGCGCCGCCGGCTCCACCTTCGAGCACGTCGCCCGTGAGGCGGGCGTCAGCCGCGGCCTTCTCCACTACTACTTCGGGACGAAGGAGCGGCTGCTGGTCGAGGTAGTCCGCCGCGATACGGAGCTGCGGGTCGATCGCCTCGACGAGCGGCTGGCCGGGGCGAAGACGGTCGACGGCGTGCTCGACGCGCTCGTCGCCAGCCTCACCGACATGATCGAGAACGAACCCGGGTTCTTTCTCCTTCTCTACGAGCTCTTCAGCGCCGGCCGCCGCAACCCCGACATCCAGCGCGAGGTCGGCCAGCTCTTCGAGAGGACCCGTTCCCACGTCGCCGAGGTCCTCCAGAGCAAGGAAGAGGAGGGCGTGCTGAAGCTGCGCTTCGCAGCCGAGGACGTCGTCTCCTACCTCTTCGCCCTCGGCGATGGGTTCGCGCTGCAGGCGCTCTCGGACCCCACCCGCGACACCGCCGGCGCCTTCGCCGTCGGCGTCGCCTCGGCGCGTTACCTGCTCGGCTCCGAGTAGCCGGCCGCGTTCAGAGCCAGCCGGCGCGCTTGAAGCGCCAGTAGAGGACGAGGCAGATCGCCGCGATCAGCGCCAGCACCGCGGGGTAGCCGAAGGTCCATTCGAGCTCGGGCATGTGCTCGAAGTTCATCCCGTAGAGCCCCGCGATCATCGTCGGCACGACGGCGATCGCGACCCAGGCGGAGATTTTCCGCATGTCTTCGTTCTGGCGCATCGAGACCTGGGTCAGGTTCGCTTCCAGGGCGCTGTCGAGCAGCTGGCGGAAGTTCTCGATCCGGGTGGTCAGCCGCCGCAGGTGGTCTTCGACGTCGCGGAAGTACTCGTGCAATGCCTGCGGGATCACGGTGCCCTCGGCCCGGCAGAGTTCTTCCAGCGCTTCGGCGAGAGGAACCGCAGCGGCCTGGAACTCCAGCACCTCGCGCTCCAGTTTGTAGATCCGCTCGGTCGGGTTCTGGCCTTCGCCGAAGACCTGAAGCTCGACTTCGCGCACGTCCTCGTCGAACCCGTGCGCCGCTTCGATGTAGCCGTCGACGACGTGGTCGCAGATCGCGTAGAGGACCGCGCCGGGGCCTTTCTCCAGCAGGTCGGGACGGTCCTCGAGCCGCCCCCGCACCTTGGCCAGGTCGGCGTTGCCGTGGCGGACGGTGATCACGAACCCGGGAGCGACGAAGACCGAAAGCTCGCCGACTTCGATCACCTCCTTCGGGTCGACGTAGCGGGCGGTCTTGACCACCACGTGGATCGTCTCCCCGTACTCCTCCACCTTCGGTCGCTGGTGCGCCCGAACCGCGTCCTCGACCGCCAGCTCGTGCAGCCCGAACTCCGCCGCGACCGCCTCGAACTCCTCCTCGCTCGGCTCGACCACCCCGATCCAGACAAAGGTCCCCGCTTCGGAGGCCGCCTCCCCGGCCCGCTCCAACGACAGCTCCCCCTCCCGCCGCCGTCCCCCCTCATACGCCGCGCAATCGACGATCATCGGCTCAGACTATGGGTTGAACAGGACGGCAGACGAAATGTTCTGTCTGAGGCTCGCAGTAGGCTCAACTGCATGAGTGGGCGGGGAGAGTCCGAGGCGGGAGAGGCCAACGGGGGGCCGATCAGCACTGCACTTGCCCTACTGCTAATTCTGGCCTTGGTGGCAGGGCTCATCCTCCTCATCAAGGGTCTATATCCAGCCGATCTTCCAACGACCAAGGATCCGGACTTCATCGACAACGTGTTCGACAACCGAGCGGTCGTCTGGGCGGCTCGGCTCCTCCTTGTTTCGGCCGCTGCCATCCTCGCATTCGGCGGACTGTTCATTGTCATTTCCACCGGCATTCGAATGAAGAACGGCGAGTGGCTGCGACGCGCCGGCCCCTTTGAGATATCGGAGACCGCCGTGAGCGAGATCGAAGGACAAGTCGACTTCTGGCGAACCGCGACGCTGGCAGGGCAGGAGTAAGTCGAGGAGTTGACGGAGCGCCTGCAGGAATCCGATGAGCTGATCGAGCAGCTTCACAACATGCTCGACGGCGGATGAACCCTCCGATAGAGAGCTATCGTTAACGCGGCGCACAAGGAGCAAAGATGACGTCAGAGCAGCTAAACAAGCGCGTAGAGCGGACCCTGGAACGAAATCAAGCAGCGATCAAGCAAGCTAATAATCGCTCGCGGAGATTGAACCGCGCAGCCGAGCGCTCGACCATGGTGGTTGATCGGGCCGTGCGCAAGCTTCGCCAGGGTTCAGCCGGCTAAGGCGTGACGGCGCGCACGGAGTGATGCGGATCACAGACCCGGGTCCCGCTGCCGGGGGAGGCTGGAACGAGCTCAACCCGGCGACGAGGAGGTTTCGCAGTGAAAGACGCAATGAGGTCACTGGCGCAGGTGCTCGGCAGGCGCCGTCGCTGGGTCGTCGGCGGGTGGGTGCTGATCGTCCTCTTCGCCTTGCCGTTCGCTTCGAAACAGACCGATCACTTGACCGGGGGCGGCTTCGACGTTCCCGGCAGCCAGTCGATGAAGGTGAGCGAATCGCTGCAGGATGATTTCGGCTCGCAGGCGGACGGGATCGCGGTAGTGCTGAAAGCGGAGCCGGGGGCGAGTGCGGCCGATCGAGCGGCTGCGGTGGCGCGGGTGCAGAAGGAAGTGGCGACGCTCGACGACGTCACCCTCCCCGCTCCTGCGGCCAGCCAGGCGCGGCGGCAGCTTCTCGCCGGCAGCGATGTGGTGCTGGTGCCGCTTCGCAGCGCCCTCTCCTCCGACGAGCTGATCGACCCTGCCGCGACCCTGCGCGAAGACCTCGACCCGGGCACGGTCGACGCCGGCGTTACCCCCTACCTGGTCGGGCAGCCGACGATCTGGGCGGGGATGCAGGAAATTTCCAAGGAAGACCTGGCAAAGGCCGAGGGGACCGGGTTCCCGATCGTCGCGATCATCCTCCTCGTCGTCTTCGGCTCGCTCGCCGCGGCGGCGCTGCCGCTGGCGCTCGGCTTCGTCAGCGTCCTCGTCACTGGAGCGCTGATCTACTTCTTCTCGCTGCAGCTGGAGACTTCGGTCTTCGTCACCAACATGGCCTCGATGATCGGGATCGGCGTCGCCGTCGACTACTCGCTCTTCATCCTCGCCCGCTACCGGGAGGAGCGCGAAGCCGGGCGTGAGCCGGCGGAGGCGCGGGCGCTCTCGCTTTCGACCTCCGGCCTCGCGGTCACCTTCTCCGGCCTCGCCGTGATCATCTCCCTGGCGGGGCTGTGGATGGTCGACAACCAGGCGCTGCGCTCGATGGCGCTGGGGGCGATGACCGTGGTCGCCGTCTCGATTCTGACCGCGACGACGCTGCTGCCGGCGCTGATCGCGATGCTCGGCGACCGGGTGCTGCCGGGCGGGGTCGTCGGCAGGGTTGAGCGCTTCTTTCAGCGCCGCTTCTACCGCCGCCGCACGCCCGAGCAGGCCGCGGCCGGGAAAAACCGCTTCTGGCGCGCCTGGACCGAACGGGTGATGGCGCGGCCGTGGACGGCGATCGTCGGCGTCTCCGCCGTCCTGCTCTTGCTCGCAAGTCCGCTGCTCTCGCTCGAGACCGGGACCGAAGCCATCGCCCAGTTTCCGAAGGACAGCGACGTCCGGGTTGGCACCGAAATCGCCTCCGATGAGCTCGGCGGCGGCACCGACCCGATCCAGATCGTCGCCCGCTTCGACGGCCCGGCTGGCGGCGAGGACCGAGCCGCCACTTTCGGCTTCGTGCAGGAACTGAAGGGAACGACTGGCGTCGCGGCCGTCGGCCTCCCAGCCTATGCCGGCGAGAGCGCCCTCGTCCAGGCGACGCCGAGCGCACCGAGCGAGTCGGACGCGGCGGTCGCTCTGGTCGACCGTCTGCGCGATAGCGTCGTCCCCGGCTCGGCGCTGGCGCAGCAGGCCGAAGTCAGCGTCGGTGGCGAGACCGCACGCGGGGAGGACGTCCGCCAGCAGGTCAGCGGCTCGATGTGGAAGATCATCCTCTTCGTCCTCTCGCTCAGCTTCCTGGTCCTGATGGTGATGCTGCGCTCGCTGATCCTGCCGTTGAAGGCGGTGCTGATGAACCTGCTCTCGATCGGCGCCGCGTTTGGCGTTCTCGTCGCGATCTTCCAGTGGGGCTGGTTCGACGGCTTCCTCGGCTTCGAAAGCCAAGGGGCGCTGGACACGATCAACATCCCGCTGATCTTCGCGATCGTCTTCGGCCTCTCGATGGACTACGAGGTGTTCCTGATGTCGCGGATCCGCGAGCGCTACATGGTCCACGGCGACAACGAGCGCGCCGTCGCCGAGGGCCTCTCGACCAGCGCTCGGACGATCTCCTCGGCGGCGCTGATCATGACCTCGGTCTTCGCCGTCTTCGTCCTCACCGGCGTCCCCTCGATCAAGGAGCTCGGCGTCGGCTGCGCGGTCGCGATCGCCCTCGACGCCACCCTCGTCCGCCTCATCCTGGTTCCGGCGGCGATGAAGTTGATGGGCAACTGGAACTGGTGGTTCCCGAGCTGGCTGGATCGGTTGGTCCCGGACTTCAGCTTTGAGGGGAGCTCGGCTGAGCCTGAGCCGGAGGGTGCGAAGGCTTAGGTGGTGGGGAGGGGGCGGGTGCCCCTCTCCCAAAGACCGTCGCGCAGCTGGGATGAACTTAAGGGTGCGGACGTAACTTCTTGAGCCTTTGTGAGAGGGGCACCCGCCCCCTCCGCGACAGGGTTCGTGGTTCCCTTTGCACCGAGAACGTGCAAAAGGAACCACGGAACATCGGATAGCTGGGGGAATTGAGTTCCGTGGTTCTTTTGTCCGTCCAGAGACGACTAAGGAACCACGGAACTACAGCCATCCCACTTCTCGCGGCGGAGGTGCTCCCAGGGACCCCCACCGAACCCCTCCCGAATAAACCCTGGCTGTTCAGCCAATAAGATGGATCCGTGATTCCGGGTGGAGATGACATTGCTTTTGCTGGGGCCGCGCGGCAGGCGGAGATGGTTCGGGCGGGGGAGGTTTCTCCTAAGGAGCTGGTGCAGCTCAGCCTTGATCGGACCGCTCGGCTTGATCCTGAGCTGAACGCGTTTCGCAAGGTCTTTGCCGAGAAGGCGTTGCTGGAAGCCGAGCAGGCTGAGGCGCGGATCAAGGCTGGGGATGAGCGGCCGCTGTTGGGGGTGCCGATTGCGATCAAGGACGAAGTCGACGTCGCCGGGGAGATCAACACCCATGGCACCGACGCTTTCACCGAACCGGCCAAGGCCGACGCCGAGTTCGTCCGCCGCCTGCGCGAGGCAGGGGCGATCATCGTCGGCCTGACGCTGCTGCCGGAGATGGCGATCTGCGGTTTCTCCGAGTCGGCGACTTATGGAGTGACGCGGAACCCTTGGAACCCGCAGCGGACGCCTGGCGGCTCGAGTGGCGGCTCCGGCTCGGCGGTCGCCGCGGGACTGGTCCCGATCGCCTCCGCCGGCGACGGCGCCGGCTCGATTCGAATTCCCGCCGCCTCCTGTGGCCTCTTCGGCCTGAAGCCGAGCCGCGGCCGCGTCCCGCTCGACCCCAACCTCGAAGGCTGGGGCGGTTTGGCGGTCGAAGGTTGCCTCAGCCGCTCGGTCCTCGATACCGCCCTCTGGCTCGACGTCGTCTCCGGCGGCTCCCGTGAGCCCGAGGCGCCGCCGCCACCCGAGCGGCCCTTCGTCGAGGCCGCGAAGACGCCGCCCGGCAAGCTCAAGATCGCCTGGTCGACGAAGCCACCTCGCGCGGCGGCGCCGCCGACGGTCGACGACAACGCCAAGAGCGCGGTCGCCGACGCCGTCGAGCTGCTCACCGGCCTCGGCCACGACGTCTCCCGGCGCGACCCTGACTGGGGGAACATCGGCAACAACATCACCGCCCGCTTCCTCGGCGGCGTCGCCGAGACGGTCAAGGCAGTTCCGCACCGCGAGCGCCTGGAAAGCCGAACCCGCGGCTTCGGTCGGCTCGGCGGAATCCTCCCTCAAAGCCTCTACGAGAAAGCCCGCGGCGAGGGCCGCGCCGGGGACTCCGCCCGCGTCAACGCGATCTTCGACGACCACGACGTCCTGGTGATGCCGGTGATGGGTGGGACGGCCCTGCCGATCCGCCGCTGGGAGGGCAAGGGCGCCCTGCAGACGGTGCTCGGGATGAGCCGCTTCTATCCCTACTGCGTCCCCTGGAACCACCTCGGCAACCCGGCGATGGCCGTCCCCGCGGGCTTTTCCGCGGAAGGAATGCCGCTCTCGATTCAGGTCATCGGCCGTTCCGGCGAGGAGGCGACGCTGCTCTCGCTCGCCACCCAGATCGAGGCCGAGCGGCCCTGGGCGGACCGCCGGCCCCCGATCTCCTAGTCAACCCTCCGCAGGAAGTCTTCGAGCCGTCGTTCGTAGAGGCGGGGGTCGACGTTCCACTCTTCGGTGTGGCCCGCCTCGGGGACGCGGAAGTAGGTGACCCGGTGGGGCAGCTCGGCGGCGAAGTGGTCGCTGCTGGAGATCGGGACGACGGCATCCTCGGTTCCGTGGAAGAGGAGGATCGGCAGCTTGAAATCCTCCGGGTGCGCGATCGCGTCGAGGCTCTCCCAGTCGGCGTCGATGCGGGTCCCGATCGCCCATTCCACCGGCTTGGAGAGAAAAGAAGGGAAGCCCATCTCGGTGGCGTTGAAGGAGAGGACCGCCTGCCAGTCGAGGACCGGCGCGTCGAGGACGAGGCCGGCGATCTGCGACGCCAGGGGAGAGCGCTCCATGAACTGGGTGACCAGCGCCCCGCCCATCGAATAGCCGAGGAGAACGAGGCGCTTGGCTCCGTGCGAGAGGGCGTAGCGGGCGGCGGCACCGAGATCCCGCCACTCGGTCAGCCCCATGTGGTGGAAACCATCGGGACTGGCCGGCGCGCCGAGGTCCTCGCGATAGGTGATCAGCAGCGTCGGCATGCCGACGCGGTGCAAGGCCGGCACCATCCGCAACCCCGTCTGCGGGGTGCTGTTGATGCCATGGACGACGATCGCCCAAGTGGGCTCGCGCCCGGGGACGAGCCAGGCGGGCATCGCGCCGAGCTCGCCCTGGATCGGCACGGTCCTCGACGGCAGGCCCAAGGCCGCGGTGGGGTTACCGGACCAGACGGTCGGGTTGAACGCGACCTCCATCTCCGGCGCCAGGTAACCGTCGACTTCTCGCAGCCGGCGCGTCACCATGCCGTCCTCTTCGCCGAGGATGGGCCCGACGATCGCCCTCCCGCCCTGCCACTCGAGGCCGTGGACGCCGGGACGCCTGCTCTCCTCGGTGCCCTCGAGGACGATTCGCCCCCCCGTCAAGGACTCGACCTCGGTCTCCGCCGGCCAGGGGGAGTGATCGGGAGCCAGTACCGCCGAGGAGTAGTGCCAGGCGGATGCCGCGCCCAACGCGAGGGCGACCGCCGCAGCCGCGCAGGCGACTATCGCCCATCGCCTGCGCGACACGATGCTCGCTCGCCTAGCCGAAGACTTTGCGGAACCGCGCCAGGTCGCGGACCTTGCCGCGGGGGCGGATCCGGCGCTGCAGCATCATCTTCAGCTGGTTGGCGTCCGGTTTGCCGGCGGCGATCCAGTCGGCCCAGCTGGCCTCGATCGTGACGTTCGGGTTCGGCGCCTGGCCCGGCTCGGCACGGGTCGAGCCGTTGTCGAGGACCAGGTGCCACGGTTGCGCATCGGTGAACTGCCACTGCAGGACGAAGGGGGAACCGTTGGCGGCCGCCGGGTTGGCGACGCGGCTGATCAGGTCGAAGTAGAGGCGCTGGATCTCGGGGTCCTTGCTCGGCGGCGGGCCTTCGGGCGAACCGATCACGCCGGCCATCATCATCTCCACCTGCCGCTTCGCCACGTCCTGCTCGTCGTCCTCGGGCGGGAAGGGGAAGACGCCGGGGGGCATCTCCTCGGTCGGGAAGCCGATCGTCCGCCAGCGCTGGCGGATCAGCTTCATCCCGAAGGCGAAGATGTCCTCGAGCGAGAAGCCGTAGCACTCGGTGTATTCGCGGTCCATGTTCGGCGGCGTGAAGACGGCGGGCCCGTAGGGGAGGGTTTCGCGCAGCAGCTCGATCACCGCGGCGCGGTTTTCCTGCCAGCCCGGAGTCGGGTCGTTGAGCAGCTCGGAGAGGACCTTGACGCCGAAGCCGATGTGGCGCTGCTCGTCGCGGGAGACGTTCTCCATCCCGGCGCTGAACCCGGGCATCGTGTCCTCGGAGGCGAAAAAGTCCTCGATGAAGTGCTGTCCAGGTTGGGCGAGGCTGCCCTCGACGATCAGGTGGTAGAGGGTGATCGCCTGTGCGAACTTGGGCACCGAGCGGTCCTTGCGCAGTTCCTCGGCCATCGCGTCGAGGCGGTCGAAGATGCCGCGGTAGCCCCAGTTCAGCTGCGGCAGGGTGGAGGAGAGCGTCTGCTGGATCGAGTCGCCGCCGACCCCGATCACCTCCTTGAAGAAGCGGTGGAAGAAGATCGAGTGGCGGACCTCGTCGACCTGCTGGGTCGCCAGGAAGTAGGACATCTCCTCGGTCGGGGCGGCGGTGACGTAGGGAGCGAGGGTGTCGGCGACCCGGTCCTCGCCGTAATAGAACATCGAGTAGATCCACATCGCCGAGCGGCGCTGGATCTCACTCAACGCGTCCCAGCCGGCGCGATCCTGGGAGAAGTCGAGGTCGTAGGCGCTCCAGTTGCCCTGCTCCCAGCGCTGGTACAGGTCCGTGTAGGTGATGTTGTCCATCAGACGCTGGGAAGCGACGCTCATCGTGTCTCCTTTTGGTGTCCTGGTTCGCTGCGGGGAGACTACCGCGATCCTGGCCAGCTGGCCAGGATCGCGCCGAGACATCGGTGAACTGCTGCTATTTGATGAATTCGCGGACCTGTTTGTAGATCGTTTCGTCGCTGACGAGGCCGAGATGCGAGACGCAGCCGACGTTGGTGTTCGTCGCGCCGCTGAGGATCACGCTTTCGTCGGGGTTGATGAATTCGTCGCAGGTCGACCACCAGGTGCCGTAGTTGACGGTCCCCGGCGTCTCGTCGCCAGCGTTGAGTTCGGTGAGGAACGCTGATCCGGGCCGCATCTCCAGGCAGGTGGTGCCGAAGCAGGCGTTGGCCGCGGTCGTGCCGTGATTGGGGCCGCCGAAGGAGACCCAGTCATCGACCTTTTCCTGCCCGCCGGCGACGAACTTGACGTACCAGCGGCTGTTGAGGCTCCCCATCGAGTGGGCGAGGATGTCGACCTTCGTCGCCCCCGTCGCTTTCAGCAGGCTTTCGACGTGCGATTTGACTTCGGTTTCAGCCAGGGTCTTGTTCGAGGTGCTGCTGTTGTAGGTGTAGGCGCTCAAATACGATTTCGGGTAGCCGTCTTTTTCGAAACGGGAGATCATCGTGCTCCAGTTCGAGGCGCTCCCGTTCCAGCCGTGGACGAAGAGGATCGGGTCGAGGGCGAGTGAGCTGGCGGGCGAGAAGGCCGCGCCGGCGAGGCAGAAGGCGATCGCGGTCACGAACGCCGAGAGTCGTTTGCGAGCCATGTGGTCCTCCTTATGAGAGTGGGCGGGACCCCGGGTCGTGGCCAGGGTCCCGCCGCGCCTTAGCTGTCTATTTGACGAATTCGCGGACCTGTCCGTAGACGGTCGAGTCGCTCATCAGCGCGCTATGCGACATGCACGCCGTTTTCGTGTTGGTGGCGCCGGAGAGGGCCACGCTGGAATCGGGATTGATGATTTCGTCGCAAGGAGACCACCAGGTGCCGTAGTTGACGGCGCCGGGCGTCTCGTCGGTGGCGTTCAGTTCAGCGAGGAATTTGGAGCCGATCCGCATCTCCACGCACGAAGTGCTGAAGCAGAAATTCGCGAATTCGGTGCCGTGATTCGGTCCGCCGAGCGAGACCCAGTCGTCGACGTTCGCTTCCCCGCCGGCGACGAACTTGATGTACCAGCGGCTGTTGAGGCTGCCCATCGAGTGGGCGACGATGTCCACCTTGGCGGCGCCGGTCGCTTTCTTCAGCGCTTCGACGCGGGATTTGACTTCGGTTTCAGCCAGCGTTTTGTTCGAGGTGCTGGTGTTGTAGCTGTAGGCGCTCAAATACGATTTCGGGTAACCGTCTTTTTCGAAGTTTTTGATCATCGTGCTCCAGACCGAGGAGCTCTCCGAATAGCCATGGACGAACAGGATCGGATCCTGTGCCGAGGCCATCGGGGCAAGAGCGGTACCGGTGATGCAGAGGGCGATTGCGGCGACGAACGCCGACAGACGTCTACTGGGCATCTTCTCTCCTGTGTTAGTGAGCGCAGGCGCCTCCCACAGCGCGCTGCTGGGTGACCCGAGCAGACTGGTTAAGTACTCGAGAGCGCCTGAGTAAAGCAGGTATCAGGTGGAAGCGCCAGGCTCCGCCGGTGACGGCGCCTCGATCTCGCGCTTGAGGATCTTGCCCGTCGGTCCCTTCGGCAAGTCGTCCATGAACCAGACCAGGCGCGGGTACTTGTAGGCGGCGATCCGCTCCTTCACGTACCCGCTGACCTCCTCCGGCGAGAGCTCCTCGCCCTCGTGGAGGACGACTGCGGCGCCGATCTCCTCGCCCCACTGGTCATGCGGCACCCCGAGCACCGCGGCTTCGCGAATCTTCGGGTGCTCGTAGAGGACCTCCTCGACCTCGCGCGGGTAGACGTTGTAGCCGCCGCGGATGATCAGGTCCTTCTTGCGGTCGACGATGAAGAAGTAGCCGTCCTCGTCGACTCTGGCCATGTCGCCGCTGTGGAACCAGCCCCCGCGCATCGCCTCCTCGGTGGCGTCCGGGCGCTGCCAGTAGCCCTTCATCACGTTGTGGCCGCGGATCACGATCTCGCCGACCTCGCCCTGCGGGACCTCGTGGTCGTCCTCGTCGACGACCTTCATCTCGACCTCGCGCAGCGGCGTTCCGATCGAGCCCGGCTTGCGCGGCCGGCCCGGATGGTTGGAGCTGGCGACCGGCGAGGTCTCCGAGAGGCCGTAGCCCTCGAGCAGTTCGCAATCGAAGCCCTCCTCGAACCCGCGCAGGACCTCGACCGGCATCGAGGCCCCGCCGGTGATGCAGATCCGCAGCGAGGAGGTGTCGAAGTCCTCGCGGCCGGGGTGGTGGAGCAGCGCCCCGTACATCGTCGGCACGCCGTAGAAGTGGGTGACGTTGTCGCGCTGCATGATCTCCAGCGCCTCGCCGGGGTCGAATTTCGGCAGCAGGGTCAGGGTTGCGCCGACCCGCAAAGAGGCGTTCATGCTGACCGTCTGGCCGAAGGAGTGGAAGAGGGGAAGCGAGCCGAGGACGACGTCGCCGCGCTTGACCGTGCACGTCGTTTCAGATGCGATTTCGGCGTTGCGGCTGAGGTTGAAGTGGGTCAGCTCCGCCCCCTTCGGCTTGCCGGTGGTGCCGGAGGTGTAGAGGATCACCGCAGTGTCACCTTCTTCGGTGTCAGCGAGATCGGTCTCCGGCTCCTGGCCGGCGAGCAGCTCGGCGAAGCTCTGTGGCTCGACCTCGACCAGCTCCGCGCCCCCCTCGGCGGCGCCCGCGCGCGCGTCGGTGCCGAAGCCGTGCCAGGCCAGCAGCAGCTTCGCGCCCGAGTCCTCCAGGTAGAAGGCGATCTCCCTCCGCTTCAGCAGCACGTTCATAGGCACGACGACGCCGCCGGCCCGGAGGACGCCGTAGTAGGCGATCGGGAACTCGAGCACGTTTGGCAGCATCACCCCGACCCGGTCTCCCTGCTGCAGCCCGTTCTGGCGCAGGAAGGCGGCGAGGCGGCCGCTGCGATCGTCGAGATCGGCGTAGGTGAGCTCTAGCTCGGCGAGGCGGACGGCGACGGCCGCCGGATCGGCGGCGGCTCTCTCGATGACGGTCGAAGCGAGATTCAGGCCCATCGTGTTCCTCCCGGTGCGAGTGTTCCCGAGCGCCAGTCTAGGAGGGATCGCGACCAGTCGGGTTCGCTAGGCTCGCCGCGATGGAGGATCTCGGGCACGCCGTCTCCTATCTCGTGGCCAAGGGCGGGATTCCCGTCTTCTCCAGCGACGGCGAGAAGGTCGGCCGCGTCAGCAAGGTTCTCGCGGCCCACGAGGCCCACCTCTTCGACGGCATCATCTTCGACACCGGCGGTCTCAACGGGCGCCGCTTCGTCGACGCCCCGGAGGTCGACACGATCTACGAGCGGGGAGTCGTCCTCAAGATCGACGCCGCCGAGGCGGCCGAGCTGCCGAAGCGCCGGCGGTGAGTCGCGGCCGCGGCTTTCGCATTAGGATGCCGCCGATGCGGAAACTTATCTTGATCATTGGAGCCTGCCTCGCGCTGCTGGTCGCCGGTTGCGGCAGCGACGACTCCTCGACCACCTCGTCCTCCATTACCGACGACACGTCGAGCTCGCAGCAGGCCGAAGCGCCGGAGAAGAAGACGAAGCCGAAGGTGAAGGCGCCGAATGGGGCACCGCCGAAGCAGCTGGTCACCAAAGACCTCGAAGATGGCAGCGGGGCCGAGGCCAAAGCAGGCGACGCGGTGACCGTCCAGTACGTCGGCGTCAACTACAAGACCGGCAAAGAATTCGACGCCTCCTGGAGCCGCGGGGAACCGTTCACGTTCACCCTCGGTGCCGGGGAAGTGATCCAGGGATGGGACCAGGGCATCGAAGGGATGAAGGTCGGCGGTCGCCGCGAACTGGTGATCCCGCCGGAACTCGGCTACGGGCCGGCCGGCGCTCCGCCGGCGATCCCGCCGAACGAAACGCTGATCTTCGTCGTCGACCTCGAAGCGGTCGAATAGCGGGCCGGCGCGGCATCATCGCCCTGTGCCGCGCTCCCCGATTGCCGAACGACTGACCGCCCAGGCCCTCTCGGGTGAGCCGTTGCGCTCGCCCGAGGCGGTGGCGGAGCGGCTGCTCGCGGTGCAGGGCCAGGATCCGCGCGGGGCGCGCTTGGCTGTCCGCGCCCGCACCGCCGGCGTCACCGCGGCCGACGTCGACCGGGCGCTGAGCGAGGAGCGCTCGCTGCTGATCACCTGGCTCAACCGCGGGACGCTGCACCTGGTTCGCAGCGAGGACTACCCGCTGCTGCAGCAGCTCACCACCCCGCCTCTGCAGACCTCGGCGCAGCGGCGGCTGCGGCAAGAAGGGGTGGGCGAGAAGGACGTCGAGCGGGCGGTCCGGATCATCGAGAAGGCGCTGGCCGACGAGGGGCCGCAGACGCGGGTGCAGCTGCGCGAGCGGCTGGAACGGAGGAAGGTGCCGACCGCGAAGCAGGCGCTGATCCACCTCCTCTTCCTGGTGGCCGTGCGCGGGATCGCGGTGCGGGGGCCGATGGTCGGCAAAGAACATGCCTACGCCCTTGTCCGCGACTGGCTCGGGGAGCCGGTGGCGATCGACCGCGAGAAGGCGCTGGCCGAGCTGGCCCGCCGCTACCTCGTCGGCCACGGCCCTGCCGACGACCGCGACCTCGCCCGCTGGGCCGGGCTGCCGCTGCGCGACGCCCGCGCCGGGCTGACGGCGATCGCCTCCGAGCTCGAGCAGCGCCCGGACGGGCTCGTCGACCTGGCGAAGCGCGCCCCCGCCCAGCCGCTGCCGCCCCCTCGCCTCCTCGGCGCCTACGACCCCGTTCTGCTCGGCTGGACCTCACGCGAGGAAGTCGTCGGCCCGCACCAGATCCTGGTTACCAACAACGGCCTCTTCCGTCCTTTCGCCCTCGTCGACGGTCGCGCCGTCGCCCGCTGGGGCCTCAGCGGCGGCAAGGTGACGATCGAGCACCTCGGCAAGGTGAGCAGGAAGGACGCAGCTGTCCTCGAGGAGGACGCGGAGCGGGTCCGCGAGTTCTTGGGGATGAGCTAGGCGGGGCCGACGGAGCCGGCAGGGCCGGCCCGCGGCCCGACCTGCAGGTAGTGGCTCCCGTTGAATTCACCGACCGTTTTGGGGTTGGCTTCGATCCCTTCCTCCAGCGCCGGATCGGCGCGGAACCAGACGACGACCCGGTTGGTCTCGAGGCGGGCCTCGACGACGACGCCGACTTGGCGCTCGTCATAAACGACGGGAGAGCCGGCCGCGAGCGGGACCTGCGCCCCGTCATCGAAGGTGGCGTAGTACCAGCCGTTCTCCGGGACGTAGAAGCCGAAGTCGGTGTCGGAGTGGCGATCGGGGTGGGGGAGGATGGCGCCGACCAGCGTTGCCATCACCAGCAGCCCGGCTATCACCCCGCCGACCCTGAAGACGGCGCTGCGGCCGATCGGCTCCGCCGGGGGCGGGGATTCGAGCTCCTCCAGCGAGAGCTCCTCTCCGTCGAAGACGAAGAGGGCGACGACGAACGCTTGCGAGGTGGCGAAGCTGAGGACCAAGGTGAAGGCAAGGCCGAGGCCGCCCACCACCAGCATGAAGGCGCCGATTCCCTCATGGCCCTCGTCGACCGTGGCTGACCCGAAGCCGCAGAGGAGCCCCCAGCCAAAGGTCGCGAGCATCGAGAGGACGAAGATCGCGATGCCGCCGCTGATCTGCTCTCCCCAGCGGCGACGCGCCAGGTCGGCCGACTCGGAGATCGCTTCTCCCGCGCCTGCCCCGGCAAGCGAGATGATCGGGATGACGTAGGTCACCAGGAACCCCCAGGCCAGCCCCAGGAGGAGGCCGAGCAGGCCGGTCCCCGCGCCGGAGGCGCCGAGGAGCTGCAAGAGGACAGTGACCGCCAGGGCAATCAGCGCCCAGACGGCGATCGGCCCGAGCGACATCTTCGCCTCGGCCATCGCCTCGCGCATGGTCAGCGGCAGACCTTCGAAGCCGCCGTTGGCGGCATGGACGAGGCCGCTGCTGAAGAAGACGAAGACACCGGTGCTGAGGAAGCCCCCGAAGATCGTGACGAGGATGATCTGCGGCGCCTGACCAGGCCCGTCGAAAGACGCGATCGCTGCGATCGAGGCGATCGCGACGAGGATGAAACAGCCGAGCGACAGCAGCGACAGCGGCACCAGCGTCGGGTCCCGGCGGGCGAGCCGCCAGGAGGCTTTGGTCAGCCGCCAGCCTCGTTCCCGGCGGGACCCTCGTTCGGGCCCCAGCCCCTGCTGCCGATGCTCCATTCGAAAGCTATCGGCGGCAGGGGGGAAACCTGTAGAGCGCTCTAGGGGCGCGGCGGCATCTCCTCGGCTTGCGCCGACGGCGACGGCTGACCCGGCAGCACCTCGGCCTCCTGCTCCCAGACGTTGTTGTGCAGGACCTAGATCGCGCGCGAAAAGATGTCAGTCTGCAAAGGAACCGTAAGGTCTGAGTAATGAGGATTTGCAGTGTCATCCTGGCTCTGGGCCTGCTGCTCTGCGTCGGCTGCGGGGGCAGCGGCGAGACGACTGGCTCCGGCACCCAGAGCTCCGTTGAGCCGACCGCAACGAACGCTTCCCTGCAGGAGGCTCGGTATCCGGTGCCTGAGGCGGCTCCGCAGAAGGAGCCTCTCCAGAGGCTCGTCTCGAGGGAACTCCAGGTCGGAGACGGAGCCGTGGCGCGTTGGGGAGACACGGCGACGGTCCGCTATGTCGGGGTCTACCTGAAGAACGGGGAGATCTACTCCCAGCACTGGAACCTCTCCTTTGACTTCGAGCTCGACGGCGAGATGGTCGGGCCCGGCTGGCAGAAGGGGATCGAGGGGATGAGGGTTGGCGGGCGGCGAGAACTGCTGATTCCCTCCGACCAGCTCTTCGGCGACGGGGACCTCGCCTATGTCGTGAGGCTCCTCAAGGTCGAACCAGGCCCGAGGACGTATCGGGAGAGAGGCCCATTTTCGGCCATCGAGGTGAGGGGAGACGGAAAGGACCCAAGGTTCGACCCGCCGGACCGACCAGCGCCGAAAAAGCTCCTGCACCGGGAACTGGAGGGGGGATCGGGACCTCCCGCCGGGCGTGGCGACGAGGTGGCGATCCGCTATGCCGGCGCCATGTACGAGAGCGGGGAAGTCCGATACGGGGGGACGGCAGGTCCCTTCGGGCTCGGCTCCGGTGGAATGGGGGGAGCCTTCGAAAGGGGCATCGAAGGGATGCGAGCCGGCGCGCGCCGCGAGCTGATCGTCCCGTCCCGTCTCCTCGGTCACTCAGGTGCCGTTGACTACGTGATCGAGATGAAGCGCCTCGAGCCGGCGTCGGCGCAGCAGGACGGTAGCTGACTTACGCGAAAACGCAGATCTGCTGATCGTCGCGTAGGCGATGCTGTCGTATAAATTGGCTGAACATGAAGAAGACTCTGATCGCTTTAGTGCTCGGCTCGCTTCTCGCGATCGGGGCACCGGGCTGCGGTCAAAATCGAATGGCCTCCACTGGTCCGGCCAAGGATGATCGAGACGATCCCCCCCAGAAGGTCAAGACTTACCCGGGCGACCCCCAGGGGCACTTTGGGGCAATCACTTACTACTCGGGTGAGAAGAAGCCGAGGATCGAGCTCCCCCGTAGACCGCCACCGAAGAAGGTTCTTATCCGGGATCTGAAGATAGGAGAGGGACCCGCAGCCAAGCGGAGAGATCGCGTCTCCATCTTCTACTTCGGCGTCAACTACAGCACCGGAAAGCCCCAGTATTTCCGCTGGCCTCCACAGCCGGTTCTGAGTCGTCAACTGGGCGGCGAGGACTGGGAAGAGGCGCTGATCGGAATGAGGGTGGGGGGCCGGCGACAGATGATCATTCCTTCGAATCTGCTCTTTCGCGCGGGCACTGTCGAGTACATCGTCAAAATGGTTCACCTCCGGCCCGCTTCCGCGAGCACGTCGGGCTAGCCCAGCTTCGGGCTGCGCCAGGGCGCTTCCAGGCGCCCGACCAGCTCGTCGCCCAAGCCCTTGATCGGGACGCGGATCTGCTCGAGGGAGTCGCGGTCGCGGAGGGTGACGGTGTCGTCGTCCATCGTCTGGTGGTCGACGGTGATGCCCCAGGGGGTGCCGATCTCGTCCTGGCGGCGGTAGCGCTTGCCGATCGAGCCGCCCTCGTCGAACTCGGCGGGGAGGCGCTTGCGGAGGTCGGCGAAGATCTCGCGGGCCTTCTCCGGCATCCCCTCCTTGGAGACGAGGGGGAGGACGGCGACCTTGACCGGGGCCAGGCGCGGGTGCAGGCGGAGGACGGTGCGCCGGCGGCCCTCCACTTCCTCGACCTCGTAGGAGTCGACGAGGAACGCGAGGGTGGCGCGGTCGGCGCCGGCGGCGGGCTCGATCACGTGGGGTACATAGCGCTCTTTCGTCTGCTGGTCGAAGTACTCGAGCTTCTCGCCGGAGAACTTGGCGTGCTGGGTGAGGTCGAAGTCGCCGCGGTCGGCGATCCCCTCCAGCTCCGACCAGCCGATCGGGAAGAGGTACTCGATGTCGCTGGTCGCCGAGGAGTAGTGGGAGAGCTCGTCCTCACCGTGGGCGCGCACGCGCAGATGGTCAGGACGGACCCCGAGCTCGGTGTACCAGCGCTCGCGCTCGCCCATCCAGTGCTGGTGCCACTTCTGCGCTTCGGCCGGCGGCACGAAGTACTCCATCTCCATCTGCTCGAACTCGCGGGTGCGGAAGATGAAGTTGCCCGGGGTGATCTCGTTGCGGAAGGACTTGCCGACCTGGGCGATCCCGAACGGCGGCTTCTTGCGGGCGAAGCCGAGGACGTTCTTGAAGTTGATGAAGATTCCCTGGGCCGTCTCCGGGCGCAGGTAGACGGTCGCGCCCTCCTCGGCGACGGGGCCGACGTGGGTTTCGAACATCAGGTTGAACTGGCGCGGCTCGGAGAGCTCGCCGTCGCACTGGGGGCAGCGCAGCTCCGCATTGGGGTCGCCGCCCTCGGCCTCGATCGCCTCACGCAGATGGTCCTCGCGCCAGCGCTTCTTGCACTTGCCGAGGCACTGAACGAGCGGGTCGGTGAACCCTTCGAGGTGGCCGGAGGCCTCCCAGACGCGCGGGTGCTGGAGGATCGCCGAGTCCAGCGCGACGATGTCGTCGCGCTCCTGCAGCATCGCCCGCCACCACTCGGACTTGACGTTGTTCTTGAGCAGGACGCCGTAGTGGCCGTAGTCGTAAGTCGAGCCGAGGCCGCCGTATATCTCCGAGGAAGGGAAGACGAACCCGCGCCGTTTGCACAGCGCGACGATCTCCTCCATCGTCACCTCGGTCGGTCGCGTTCCCTGCTCGGTCGCCATGGCCGGAACCGTAGCGGCTGCGATAATCCCGCACCGCCATGCCCATCTACGAGTACAAATGCGAGAACGGCCACGTCTTCGATGTGATCCAGAAGATGACCGACGAGCCGCTGCGCGAGTGCCAGGAGTGCGGTGCCCCGGCTTCGCGGGTGCTGAGCGCCCCGGCGATCCACTTCAAGGGCTCCGGCTTCCACAACACCGACTACGGGACGAAGCGGGGCGGCGGCAACGGCGGCTCGGAGTCGGGCGGGGACTCGGGCGACTCGGGGTCGGGGTCGAGCGACTCGAAGTCGGATTCCTCTTCCGGCAAGAGCGATTCGAAGTCGGACTCGAAGCCGGCCGCCTCGACCGCGGACTGAACACCTCCGCGTCCGCCCTGGTTGGAACGCTGCGGGCGTGATCCCGGAGAACCTCGAGCGGGCGAGGCGACTTTTCTGGCTGGGTAGGTCCCTGCTCGCGCTGAGCGCGATCCTCCTGCCGGTCATCGCCTACGGCCTGGCGGCGCTGCTTGTCGACGGGACGGCCGAGAAGGAGTACTACGAAGCCATCGCCCAGATCCTGCCGGTGCTGCTGCTCGCCCTGGCGATCGAGCAGCGCTACTTCACGCAGGGGCAGTCGATGCCCGCCCTGCCCTCCGAGCTTCAGTTCGGCGAGGCCGAGGTGAAGAGCCTCGCCCGCTGGTACACCCGCGCCGCGAGGATCTACGCGCTGATGGTCCTCCTCGCCCTCGGCCTCGGCGAGTGGATCGCGGTCGAAGTCCTCGCCGACGGCTCCTCCTCCACGGCCGATCTCAAGAACACCGCCGGTTCCCTCGCCGCCGGCTTCACCGCCCTCATCGTCACCGCCTTAGTGGGAACGAAACAGACCGGCGACTGACGACTGGAGAGTTGACCTCGCTATAGCGAGACTAACTCTCCAGTCGCGGCGGGCTCAGCCGTTGAGGAACTTGTCGACGGCCTTCTTGCGGACCGACTCGGGGACTTCGATGGAGCTTTCGGGGCCTTCGCCGCAGCCGCCCTCGGCGCAGAGGACTTCGGCCGGGGCGCTGCCGCCGATGCCTGCCGCCAGGACCAGCTGCGGCATCGTGAAGAAGCCCATGTCGCTGACGAACGCCTTTGGCGCGTCCCAGCCGATGATCGGGCCGTGGATGAAGTTGTAGGGGAGGCGGAGGGGGTCGGTGAGGCGGTCCTTGATCCCGTTGATGACTTCCTGCTGGGCTTCCTCGCGGTCGAGGTCGTCGTAGCCGCCGACCGAGTAGACGCTCTTGCCGGGACCGGGGCATTCGTCGACGTGGCGGATCCGCGAGTAGGCGAGGGCCTTTTCGCCGTCGAGGGTGTTCTCGCCCTTGTGCAGGCGGATGCTGGTTCCGCCCTGGCCGCCGCCGGCGCCACCGGAGATGTCGGCGCAGAGCTTGACGGGGATGTCCACCTGGACCCCGCCGACGGCGTCGATCAGGTCTTCGAAGCCGGTGAAGTCGACGATCGCGACGTGGTCGATCTGGATGTCGAGGAACTGTTCGATCGTCTTGATCTGCAGGGCGGCGCCGCCGTAGGCGAAGGCAGCGTTGATCTTCGTCGGCACGTTGCCGGGGATCTCGGCGAAGGAGTCGCGGGGGACCGAGAGTTTGCGGAAGGCGCCGCCGCCGGCGCGGATCAGCATCAGCGTGTCGGCGCGGAATTCGCCTTCCGAGCAGGGGGCGTGCGGCTTCTCGCCCTTCGACTGCTGCTCGAAGCACTCCTCGGAGGTGTTGTCGTCGCTGCTGCCCGGCGGCCGCGCGTCGGTGCCAAGGACGAGGATCGTCTGCGGCTGGAAGAGCAGGAATGGGTTGCCGTGCAGCGTGTCCCTCGCTTCCCCCGAGAGCTTGAAGGATTGGATCTGGGCGGAGACGCCGAAAGCGATGAGGCTGATCAGGATCCAGCCGATCGCGGCCGAGCCGACCCATTTGAGGATGCGGCGGACATTGAATGGTGCGCGCGGCGAGCCGGCGCGGCGCGGCTCCCTCTCGCCCCGCGGCTTTCGTGAAGGCAACCTTGCACGGTCACGCAATCCCGACAGATCCGCGCCTTTCAGGCGCGAAAACAGCCCCTTGCGGGAGCGGTAGATCTTGTAATCGGGCGGCTCGGGGGGCCGCTGGTCGCCGTCGGGGGCCATGAAAGGCTAGAAATCATGGCGATGCACTCGGTCGTCCGCCTTCAGCCCTCCTGTCCCGCGTGAGCGGCAGCGAGACGATCGGCGTCGACCTCGGCGGCACGAAGATGCTGATCGGGGTGCTCTCGGGAACGGAGCGCCTCTACGAGCAGCGCGAGGCCTCGACCGGTCAGACCGAGGACGAGCTGGTCGAGCTGTTGGTCCGCGAGGTGACCGAGGCGCGGGACGCCCACCCGAACGTGACCGCGGTCGGCCTCGGGATCCCGGCGACGATTGACCATGACGAGGGCATCGCCGTCTCCGCCGTCAACCTGCCGCTCGCCGACCTGCCGATCCGCGAAATCGTCAGCGAGCGGGTGGGGCTGCCGGTCTTCGTCGACAACGACGGCAACGTCGCCGCCCTCGCCGAGTACCTCTACGGCGCCGCCCAGGGCAAGCCGCACATGGTGATGCTGACCGTCGGCACCGGGATCGGCGGCGGCCTCATCCTCGGCGGCGAGATCTACCGCGGCTCCACCGGCGCCGGCGCCGAGCTCGGCCA
This sequence comes from Solirubrobacterales bacterium, assembly GCA_035266025.1. Taxonomy (GTDB): domain Bacteria; phylum Actinomycetota; class Thermoleophilia; order Solirubrobacterales; family 70-9; genus VAYN01. The sequence goes on along the minus strand of DATFOB010000030.1, from coordinate 23,057 downwards.
CGTCGTCATCCAGGCCGACGGCCCACCCTGCCAGGGCAACTGCCCCAACCACGGCTGCGTCGAGTCGCTCGCCTCCGGGACGGCGTTGGGGCGCGAGGGCCGCGCGGCCGCCGAAAGCGCCGCCGATTCGGCGCTCGGCAAGCTGCTCACCGAAGGCAAGGAGGTCGACGGCAAGGCCGTGACCGAGGCGGCCTTGGCCGGCGACGAACTGGCGATCGGCGTCTTCGACCTGATCGGCGGCAGGCTTGGGGTTGCCTGCGCCAGCCTCGCCAACATCTTCCAGCCGAACGCGATCGTCGTCGGGGGTGGGGTGATCGCCGCCGGCGACCTCCTGCTGGAGCCGGCGCGGCGCGAAGTCCGCGAGCGGGCGCTGCGGCCGATGAACGAGACCCCGATCCTCGAGGCCACCCTCGGCAACGACGCCGGCATGATCGGCGCCGCGGCGATGGCGCGCAGCGAGCTCGCCAAGGTGAGCGCCTGATGCCGGGCTGCCTCGTCGTCTGCCCGACCCCGATCGGAAACCTCGACGACATCACGCCGCGGGTGCGCGAGGCGCTGGTCAGCGCCGATTACATCGCCTGCGAGGACACCCGCCGCACCGGCTCGCTGCTGGACAAGCTGCGGATCCGGCCGGCGCCGCGGCTCGTCTCCTTTCACGAGGGCAACGAAGCCGCACGGGCGCTGGAGCTGGCGCAGCGGATCGAGCGCGGCGACCTCGTCGCCCTCGTCTCCGACGCCGGCATGCCGGCGATCTCCGACCCCGGCTACAAGCTGATCCGACGCTGCATCGACCGGGCGCTGGAGGTGACGGTGCTGCCGGGGCCGACGGTGATCCCGGTCGCCCTCGTCGCTTCCGGGCTGCCGACCGACCGCTGGCGCTTCGAGGGCTTCCTGCCGCGCCGGGCGGGGGAGATGGAGCGCGTCCTGCGCTCGGCGGAGACCGTGATCGCCTTCGAGTCCCCGCGCCGCGTCGGCGAGTCCCTCGCCGCCCTTGCCTCCCTGGCGCCCGACCGGGAGGCAGCCGTCTGCCGCGAGCTGACCAAGGTCCACGAGGAGGTCGCCCGCGGCAGCCTCGCCGAGCTCGCTCGCCGCTTCCGCAGCGACGTCAAAGGCGAGATCGTCCTCGTCATCGGCCCCGCCGCCTCCTCCGAGCACGACAAAGACGTCGGCTTCGCCGTCGACGCTCTGCGTCACCTGGTCCAGTCCGGCGCCCGCCCGCGAGCGGCCGCGAGCGTCGTCGCCGCGCTCACCGGGACGCGGGCGAACGACCTCTACAAAGCGCTGACGGGACGCGAGGCGCGGCGGTAGTTCCGTGCTGACCGGGGTCAGTAACCTTTAGGTAGTCAATGGCGGACATCGCGAGAGAAATCGAGCTGGTTTTCGGGCCCCAGGAGGAAGGTGGCTTCCACGTCTATGCCCCCGACCTTCCCGGCCTCCACACGCAGGGGGACGACATCGATGATGCGATGGAAAATGCCACCGAGGCAGTCGCCCTCTACGTGGAGGGTTTGCGTGAAGACGGCGAATCCCTCGACACCGGCGTAATCCGGCGGAAGATCCCACTGCCCGCGTGACCCCACATCAGCCGGTGGTTCCGGCAAGCGCCTTATCAAGGCACTGGAAGTAGACGGCTGGGAAGTTGTCCGTCAACGCGGCAGCCACGTCCGCTTGAAGAAGGTCGGCCGTCGCAATGCCCTCGTCGTGCCGCTGCACAAGGAGATCAAGCGCGGGACGCTCGGCGGGATCCTCCGCGACGCTGACCTCAATAGAGAAGACCTCCGTCGTCTGCTCGATTAGGCGCACTGTGTTCAGCTAGCGTCCTCCCGGATGAGTCAAAGTAACTTCTACGTCACCACCCCGATCTACTACGTCAACGCGGAGCCCCATCTTGGGCACGCGTATTCGACGATGGCTGCGGATGTGCTGGCGCGGCATCATCGGCAGCGGGGGGACGACGTCTTCTTCCTCACCGGGACCGACGAGCACGGGGAGCCGGTGGAGAATGCGGCGAAGAAGGCGGGGGTGACGCCGCAGGAGCTGGCGGACAAGAATGCGGCGAAGTTCGAAGGGATGATGCCTTCGATCGGCGCGACGAATGACTTTTTCATTCGCACGAGCGATCCGCGGCACGAGGCGAAGGTCGCGGAGATCATCCAGCGGGTCCACGACAACGGCTGGGTGACGAAAGGGACCTACGAAGGCTGGTACTGCCCGCGCTGCGCGGACTTCAAAACCGAGCGGGAGCTGGGGCCCGGCAACACCTGCCCGATCCACGAGATCCCGCTGCAGAAGGAACGCGAGGACAACTACTTCTTCAAGCTCTCCGCTTTCCAGGGGCAACTGGAAGGGCTTTATGGGGAGCGGCCGGATTTCGTCGTCCCCGACTTCCGTCGCAACGAGGCGCTCTCGTTCATCAAGGGCGGGCTCGAAGACGTCTCCCTCTCGCGTCCCAACCTGAAGTGGGGCCTGCCGCTGCCCTGGGACCCCGAGCAGCGGATGTACGTCTGGTTCGACGCTCTCCTCAACTACGTGACGGCGCTGACCTTCGCCCGCGAGGGGGAGGACCTGACCGAGCGCTTCTGGCCCGCCGACCTGCACGTGATGGCGAAGGACATCCTCAAGTTCCACGCGGTGATCTGGCCGGCGCTCTGCTTCGCAGCCGACCTGGAGCCGCCGAAGCGGATGGTGATCCACGGCTTCCTGCTGATGGGCGAGAAAAAGATGTCGAAGAGCCTCGGCAACGTGCTCGACCCGTTTGAGGTGATCGAGCGCTTCGGCGCCGACGCGCTCCGCTTCTACCTCTTCCGCGAGGTCAGCTTCGGCCAGGACGGCGCGATCTCCACCGCCGGATTCGAGCAGCGCTATGAGACCGAGCTCGCCAACGACTACGGCAACCTCGCCAGCCGCGTCCTGGCGATGGTCGACCGCTACCGCGACGGCACCGTCCCGGCGGCGCAGGTCGACGCCGTCCTCGCCGAGGACTTCGAGGGCGTGCCCGCCCGCTTCAGCGATCTGCTCGACCGGGCCGAGCTGAGCCAGGCGCTCGACGTCGTCTGGGTGCTGGTGCGGCGCCTCAACCGCTACGTCGAGGAAACCCAGCCCTGGGTCCTGGCCAAGGACGAGGCCGACCCCGAGCGGCTCGACGAGGTTCTCTACAGCTTGGTCGAGGGCCTGCGGGTGGTGACGCTGCTGCTCGTCCCCTACCTGCCGCAGACCAGCGAGACGCTGCTGGCGGCGCTGGCCGAAGCGGGACGCGCGGTGGCCGAGCTCGGCTCCCGCGGGGGCGGCCAGAAGGTGGAGCGGGTGCCGCCGCTCTTCCCGAAGATCGAGACGCCCGCGGCCTGATGGCCGAGCCCGTCCTCGCCGTCAGGGACCTGCACAAGCGCTACGGAAGCCAGGAGGCGCTCGGCGGTGTCGACCTCGAGGTGGGCGCGGGGCAGCTGGTCGGGCTGCTCGGCCCCAACGGCGCCGGCAAGTCGACGCTGACGAAGATCGCCTGCGGGCTCGTCCGTCCCAGCGGCGGCGCCGTCGAGGTCCTGGGCAAACCGGCGGGCTCGCCGCAGGCGCGCGCCGCCCTCGGCTACCTGGCCGAGCTCTTCCGCTTCCCGGGCTGGTGCACGGCCGAGGAGCTGCTGCGCTTCCACCAGCGCCTAGCCGGCTCGGCCGGCGGCGGGGTGGAGCGGCGCGAGCTGCTGGAGCTGGTCGGCCTCGGCGAGGCGGCGGATAAGCGGATCGAGGCGATGTCGAAGGGGATGCAGCAGCGGCTCGGCGTCGCCCAGGCGCTGGTCGGCTCGCCGCGCCTGCTCCTGCTCGATGAGCCGACCAGCGCTCTCGACCCGGTCGGGCGGCGGATCGTCCGCGAGCTGCTCGAGGAGCTGCGCCGCCGCGGCGGCGCCGTCCTCCTCAACTCGCACCTGCTGAGCGAGGTCGAGCTGGTCTGCGACCACGTCGCGATCATCGCCGGGGGTCGCCTCGTCAAGGCCGGCACTCCGGAGGGGTTGGCGGGGCCGGCGGCGGTCGAGGTCGAGACTGAGTCCGGGGTCAGGACCTTCGAGGGGGCGACGCGCGAGGACGCTCCGCGGATAGTCGCCGACCTCGTCGCCGCGGGCGAGAGCGTTTACCGGGTCGAGGTCCGTCACAGCTCGCTCGAAGACGTCTACCTCGACGCGGTCGGCGGGGAGACGGGATGAGCGCCCAGCTGCGCTCGGCCGCGGCGGTGGTCGGCCTCTCGATTCAGGAGGGGATCCGCCGACGCGTCTTCCTCGCGGTGCTGCTGCTCACCGCCGGCTTCCTCGCCCTTTTCGGCCTCGGTTCCCACTTCGCGTTCCGGGACGTCGAGGGCTTCGCCGCCGGGGAACCGGCGATCCTCGACGCCCACGCCTTCACCGGCGCGGTGATCTTCGGCCTGGCGATGTTCGCGACCCTGTTCCTGGGAGCTGTGCTGGCCGTCTTCCTCACCCTCGGCGTCGTCCGCGGCGATGCCGAGTCGGGGCTGCTGCAGCCGATCGTCGTCCGCCCGATCGGCCGCACGACGATGCTGGTCGCCCGTTTCGCCGGGGCCGCCCTGCTCTCGGCCAGCTACGTGCTGATCGTCTACTTCGCCGCCTGCGCGATCACGGAGGCGACCGGCGACTGGTCGCCGGACCACCTGTTGAGTCCGGCGCTGGGCCTGGCGCTGGCGGTGGCGATCATCGCTGCGCTCTCGCTGCTCGCCTCGACCCTCCTCTCGGTGACCGCCCAGGGAATTGTCGTCTTCATGGTCTTCGGCGCCGGTCTCACCGCCGGGCTGCTGGCGCAGATCGGCCAGGCGATCAACTCAGATTCGCTGCACACGATCGGCCGGGTCGCGACCTGGGCGCTCCCGTTCGAGGGCCTCTACACCGCCAGCCTGCACGCCTTGATCTCCGGCACCTCTGGCCTCACCGGCGTCGTCCTCCAGCTCGGCCCCTTCGGCGCCTCGGAAGCCGCGGGGCCAGGCTTGATCGCCTGGGCCTTTGCCTACTTGCTCGGGGTGGTCGGGCTCGCCGCCTTTGCCTTCTCGCGCCGCGATCTCTAGCGGTCGCAACAGCGATTTCCACGAGCCGAACGTCCAATCGGTGATCGAACGATGAACACGCGGGGTACCTTCGCGCCATGACCATACGAGCGCGGTTCGCACTGCCCCTTGCCAATCTCGCCGTGCTGGCCTTTGCCTCGACCGCCTCAGCGGCATCGCCCATCGCAAAGGACGGCAAGATCCACGCCTGTTACAAGGCGAAGGGCAAAGGCAAGGGAACGCTGCGCCTGGTCCGCAACGGCAAGGTGCGCTGCCCGCGCAAGTCGAGGGACTGGAAAACAAAGTCAGTGAACTGCTGACGAAAGTCCAGAGCCTGGAAGCAATCCTCAGCGGGGTGACCAACACCGCCCTGCTGAACGCGATCGACGCGGGCCCGGCGGTGGGTGCCCTCTGCGAGCAAGCCGAAGACCTGACCGATCAGACCACCGCCCTTGGCGGAACGTTGACCTCGCTGAACACTGTGCTCAACGCGGTGCTGATCGGCTTCAGCCCGGTGAGCGTGCCGACGGCGCTGCCCAGCTTCAGCTGCCCGAACTAACTGTCTGCGAGCAGGCCCGGACCGATCTCCTCGGGCCGGGTAAGGCCGCAGAGGGCCATCGTCAGGTCGAGCTCGGCGAGGACCATCTTGAGGATGGTTTCGACACCGGACTGTCCATCGAGGGCCAGGCCCCACAGGTAGGGGCGGCCGAGGCAGACGGCGTCGGCGCCGAGTGCCAGCGCCTTCAGCACGTCGGCGCCGCCGCGGACGCCGCTGTCGAAGAGGATCGCCAGGTCCTCGCCAGCTGCCGCGGCGATCGCCGGCAGCGCCTCGAGCGAGGGGATCGCGCCGTCTACCTGGCGGCCGCCGTGGTTGGAGACGACGACTCCGTCGAGCCCCCGCCGTGCCGCCTCGCGGGCGTCCTCGGGGTGTTGGATCCCCTTGACGAGGATCGGCAGCGAGGTCATCTCGCGCAGCTGCGAGAGGTCATCCCAGCTCAGCGCCGGGTTGGCCTGGATGCCGAGGAAGTGGCCGGTGGCGGCGCCGACGTCCTCCTCCGGCGTCTTCTCCAGAGCCGTGCGGAAGACCGGGTCCTGGAAGTAGTTGGCGACGCCCATGCCGTTGAGGAAGGGGAGCCAGGCCTGCTGCAGGTCGCGCGGCTTCCAGCCGGGGATGAAGGTGTCGACGGTGAGGACGATCGCTTCGTAGCCGGCCCGCTCGGCGCGCTCGACCATGCTGCGGGCCAGGTCCGGGTCGTCGGGCCAGTAGAGCTGGAACCAGCGCGGCGCCTTGCCGCCCGCCTCGGCGATCTCCTCGAGCGAGAAGTGCGAGGCGGTGCTGGCGATCATCGGCACTCCCAGCGAGGCGGCGGCGCGGGCGGTCGCCAGCTCGCCGTCGGAGTGGACGACCTTCTGCACCCCGATCGGCGCCAGCAGCAGCGGCGCCGGCATCTCCGTCCCCAGCACCGTCGTCGTCAGGTCGCGGTCGGAGACGTCGCGCAGCATTCGACTCGATCTCCAACAGAGAACGGCTGCCCGCCGACGATCAAGGTGTCCTTGCCGAGTGCGCCTTGCGAGGAGAGCAACTCGCGAGCGCGTTCATTCAGCTCGGCGACGTCGCGGGTGCGGCGGGCGATCATCACCGCGTCCTCGCCAGCGGCGTAGCGCTTGTGCCAATCGAGCACCTGGGCGTCGAAGACCTCGGGGAGCGTGTCGGCGATCACGAGGCGGTCGTGGGCGCGAAGCACGTCGAGCGCGTCTGATCCTCGTCCTTCGTGGGCGAGTTCAACGATTTCGCGGTCGACCGGATCACGTTGACGCCGGACCTGCGTCAGCACCACCGGCTCGATCTCGTTGGTCAGGTTGCCGTAGAGGCCACCGGGACCGACCGCGCCGATCTGACGCGGGTCGCCGATCAGGACGAGCTTGCCGTCGCATCCCTCCGCAAGGTCGGCGAGCGCGGCCATGTCCGGGGTCGGGGTGGTCGAGGACTCGTCGACGACGATCACCGTCCCGCGAGGCAGGGGTGCGATTCCGCGCTCCGACAGCTCGCCCGTCTGGATCAGGAAATGGGTGACGGACGTCGCGGGAACGCCGGCATCGGAGAGCTCGCCTGACGCGCTGCGGGCGGTGGCGACCCCGACTCCGCGGATCCCGGCCGCCGCCCACGCCTCTTGCGCGGCGGCGAGCGCGGTGGTCTTCCCCGTCCCCGGCAGGGCAGCGACCGCGATCACCCGCTCGCCTCCGGTGGTGAGCCTCCTCACCATCTCGACCTGCTGGTCGCTGAGGTAGCGGTGCCGATCGAGAACGGCCGCCAGCGTCGCGCCGTCGACCACGGCCGCGCCCGCCGTCTCGCCCTTCCTCGCCGTTGCCATGAAGCGCTGCTCCAGCTCCCAAAGGCGGGGGGTCGTGTAGTAGGTGGCGTCGAGGGGTCCGGCTCCCCGGTGGACCTCGATCAGCTGGTCGCTGTCGATCATCGCGCGGACAGCACCCTCCAGGGCGGCGGCATCGCCGCCTTCGCGAAGCTGATTCCCCACCGCAGACAAAAGATCGTGGCGGTCGAAGTGGGAATGGTGGGCCTCAAGGTCGGCGATGGCGCGGCTGAGGTGATCGGCGTTGATCGGCTGCGGCTCTCGGGGCCGAGCGCGAGCAAGCAGCCGGTCAATGGAGTCGGGGGTGAGATCGAACTCGGCCGCTCGGGAAATCCACTCCTGGCGTTGGGTGTCGCGGTTGACGGAATAGTCCTTGGCATCGCGGGTGCGGTAGGCGGCGACTTCGGCGGCGGCTGCCGAGCTGGTTCCCCGCTCGGCCATCGCCGCGACGATCTCGGCCCGCCGTTGCGAGAAGTGGTCGATCACCGGCCGGCCGATGCCGGCGAGGTCGGCATAGCCGTTGACGACCTGCTGCCACTCCGCCCCGACTTCGCGGGTCATATGTGCGCGAAGCGCGGCCTGGTAGACGTAGCCGGCTGCCTTCGCCTCCCGCAGAAGCGGAGACTGACGCCTCGGGTTCGCGAGGCTGAGCCAGCGGCCATCCGTCGCGGCGCGGGTCATGTTGGCGGTGACGAGGTGGGTGTGAAGTGCCATGTCGCCGGCCCGCGAGGAGCCGTGACGGAAGGCCATCGAGAGGAAGCCCGACCCCGGCTCGATCACGACGCCGCCCTTGCCGCGCTGGACGAAGCAGGCGGTCCTCTCGAGGTAGCCGACCGCATCGGCGACGGCATGGTCGTGGGCGCGAAGGACGGCCGCCCGGACCTCGGGCGAGCCGATCGCGTAGAGAATGGAGACCGACTTTGGAGCGGCGAAACGAATGTCGTAGCCGAGGATCGGCTCAAGGGTGCGCTTGCGTCCTTCGGCGTCGATGAACTTGCGGGGCTTGGGGCGGTCGACGAGGACGTCGCCGGTGACGGGGTGCTTGCCGTTGAGGACGGCGGCATATGCCTCGCGGTCGACCTCGCCGGAGAGCCCGAGCTCCGCCGCCAGCTCGCCCATCCACTCGCCGGGTGCCTCGCCGGGCTTCGTGTAGTAGTCGTCCCCGCCTTCGGCGACCGCTTCGATCCAGTAATTCGCGTTCCCGCGGCCGATTTTCGAGACTCCCACCATCGCCCCTGTTGTCCACCGCGCGGCCCGGTTGCATCGGGACGAACCGGAGGGTTCGTAGTGTGTCGGGCTGTGAGGTTGGTGCTAGGGGGACGCTGGGACAGGTTGCTGATTCGCTTCGTGTTACCTGCTGTTTCGACCTTTCAGGTGCCTCTAGCATTGGGCTTCGGCTTCGGTCGGGTGTCTTCTAGATGGCTGCTTAGCTCGTCTCTGAGTAGAGGCTTCTAAAGCTGGCTCGATCGCCGTCGGGATCGTCGGGTGGGCTGCTTCGACGCCGACGCCGCAAGGCCCGCGCCGCCCGAGCGCAGCGAGGGCAGAGGGAGCGGAGCGACCGGGGCGCTGGGCCGAGCGGCGAGGCAGTCGCCGGGGACGCCGCGATGCCGGCGAGGCGAGCGCCCCCCGAGCGGAGCGAGGGGAGGTCGCGGAGCGACCGAGGGCGCGAGGCCGAGTCGGCGAGCCCTGCAGCTGACGGCCGGCGTCAGTTGGCGGCTGCTTCGACGCCGACGCCGCAAGGCCCGCGCCGCCCGAGCGCAGCGAGGGCAGAGGGAGCGGAGCGACCGGGGCGCTGGGCCGAGCGGCGAGGCAGTCGCCGGGGACGCCGCGATGCCGGCCGCCGCCGAACCCTTACAGAGTCGCCGCCCAAATCGGAGAGTGGAAGCGACCGAACGGAAAGGTGGCGAAGGCCCTTCCGTCCTCGCGACGGACGAGGTTGGCGACGGCAAGGTCGCGGACGGCTCGCTCGACCCAGCCGTCGCCTCCATCGTTCAGCTCGCGGACGAGGTCGACGATCGCCATCCCCTCCGGGTGGATCGAGGCGAGGACGGCGAGGACTAGGACCTGCGCGGTCTCGTCGTCGTCTGCAGGAAGCCCAGCAGGCAAACAGTCGCCGACCCGAAACGTCTCATCACTCATGCCAAACCCCCTTGAGGCCGGCCCCCGGGCCAGGCCGATTTGAACAGTGTCGGGGGGGTGAAGTCGAGGGGAGCGCAGATTATCCCCCCACAAGAGGGGCGGCAGCGGCTTGCCGGGAGCCGAGACAGGAGGTATGGCCGCCGAGGCGGTGTCCCGACGCCCGAGAAGCCGCTGCCGCCCAGCTCCTCAGCGTTCGATGAGGAGGTCGTGGAAGCGCAGGGCCGCGTAGGTCGGCCGGATGGTGTCCCCGTTGCGATGCAGCAGGCCGGTCCCGGTCAAGTCGCGCACCCCCCGGTCGATCGCGTCGGCGTCCCCGGTGTCCGGGTTGGGGCCGACCATCCTCAGCGTCAGCTCGGCGTGCGTCAGCTGGGCCGGATGCTCCTCCAAGACGAGGCCGAGGATCGCCGCCTCGGTCCTGTCGTCTTCCTCGTGCGTCGTCGTAAACGAGCAACGCGGGTTATCGTCGTCGTGCATGGGAGACCTCGTTTCTCCTGTGAAGTCGTCCTGGGGTTGGCGTTACCGCGCCGCCCCAGGGCGCATATGGATTGTCAAGAGGGGTAAGTCGACGGGCGCGAAAGTTGTCCCCCCCTGGCGGATCGAAAGTCGAAGAACGGGAGCCTGGCCGGCCGAGGGCAAAAAAAGGGCGCCCACCTTCGCGGTGGACGCCCTCGAAGCTGGATGGCCTAGAACGGGATGTCGTCTTCGCCGTCCTTCTTCTGCCCGTCGCCCTCTTTCTTCTGCTCGTCGCTCAGCTCCTGCTGGTCGCCGCCGTTGCCGTTGCCGTTGCCGTTCGGTTTGCCGCCGAACTGGACCACGTTGGCGACCACCTGGACGTACTCGCGGTGGTCGTCTCCCTCGCCCTGCTCCTTCCAGTCGAGGCGGCCTTCGACGGTGATCGCGCGACCTTTCCTCAGGAACTCGTAGCAGCGCTCGCCCTGCTTGCCCCAGACGCTGACGTTGAAGTAGTTGGGCTTGTCGACCCACTCGCCGTTGCCATTTTTGCGCCGGCCGTTCACCGCCAAGCGGAGGTTGGTGACTTTGTTGTCGCCTTCGGTGGATCGCTGCTGCGGATCGCGGGTCAGGTTTCCGCTGAGGACTACGACGTTGATGCCTTGCATTTCGGGGCCTCCTTTGAGAGGTGGTTCGATTGACGAGCCCAGGTAGGGCGCGCGACCGAACGCGCGGAACCGAGCCGGAGACGAATGTCGGAGGTGAGGGGAACCCCCCTTGTGGGGGTTGAAGCGCGGGCGGCGCGTGCCACCCTGGCGTGAGGAAATTGGACTGCCTCTCACAGGCGGACCTGAAAGTCAGCCCGATCCTTGCTGTCGCTGTCTCGGAACCTGACTCATGCCGTTGCCACGAGGCTCAGCTGCTGGCGGTGAGGATCCTCCCTCGCTGCCGTGAATCTCGGCCGTGGCCGGCAATGCCATCTGCCCGACCAGGCTCTGCTGCATCTCCAGCTCCAGCACCGCCTCCAAGCCGCGCTCTTGAACTCGGGCCAGGCAGGCATTCCACCCCTCGCTCCAGCCGCGCTCGTAGGCGCGGTTAGCGACGTCGCCGCGGGCATGGTGATAGGTGCCGCCGCTCATGCGCTACGCGGCGATCGGCTCGGGGGAGGACTCGACCGTGGAATCCTCGGATTGAGGATCGGGGAGAAGCGCGTCCTCGATGCGGGTCGCGAGGCGGTCGATCAGCTCGCCATACCGCCCGATCTCCTCGCCGTTCCCCCAGGTCGCCATGTAGGGGACGGAAAAACCCGAGGTGTCGAAGCCGAGGCTGGAGCAGATGGAATAGGCGACGCACTCCACAACCACCTCCTCCTCGTCACGGCGGAGCTTGGGGTCGTCCTCGCCATTGTCGACGTGCAGGAGCGCATGGCTCACCTCGTGGACTCCGGTCTTCAGCTGCGCGTTGGGCGAGTAGCGCTCGCTGACGGGTTGGACGGCGATCTTGTGGTCGGACGGTGAGCAGTAGCCGTTGACGCCCTGGGGCGTGGGCTCGACCACGAACGAGTAGCCGATCGAGGCCGCGAAGGCTTGGAGCGGCAGTAGGAAGCGCGCCAGGCCGTTGCCCTCGATGGGCTGGAAGATCGCCGGCGGCTCGAGGTCGGCGACCCCGCGGGGGTCATAGGGCAGCGGGTAGACCTGGGAGCGGTCGAAGACTTTGACCAGGCGGAAAAAGGTGCGCGGCTTGTCGTCCGGGTTCGCTCCGGCTTCGCGCCATTCCCGCAGCTTCTTCTTGGACGGCGGGCAGGGAGCCAAGATGCTGATGCCGCGCTCACCCTTGCGAACGGCGTAGCCGAGATCGAGCCAGCGGCAGAAGCCGGCGACCCGCGTCGCGCCGGGATGCTGGAACGCGATCAAGACCTGGTTGCGGAAGCTGTAGGAGTGGAAGTGGCGACGAACGCGGAGCCAGGTCTGCCAGCCCTCGCTGGAGCGCAGCTGGTCGATCGCGGTTTCGATTAGTTCGCGCTCGGCGACCCGCTTCTCAGCCCGCTCCTCCTCGGTCAGCGCTCGGCGTTTTCTTTTTGCCATGACGATCTCCTTTCCAAGCCCGCCCCGCTGGCGGGCGATCCCCGAATCCGATGCACGGCGAAGCCGTGCCAGCATCGGGAGGGGTCGCTTGCCAGCGTTGGCGATGTGGGCCTAGCGGCGGTGGTCGGTGGGGCCAGCGGCCCGCTCCTGCGGGTCCTCGGTGACGACGCCTCCGCCGCGAAGCATGAGCAGCACGTCCTCGGCGCCGCGAACGACCTGGGCGCCGTTGGCGAGGAGTGCGTTGGTGCCCACGGAGCCGACCGAGGTGGCGGGGCCCGGCACGGCTCCGACCTCGTTGCCGAGAGACCGCGCCTCCTTCGCCGTCACCAGCGAGCCGGAATCCTTCCGAGCCTCGACTACTACCGTGACCCCGGCGAGGGCCGCCATGATCCGGTTGCGGGCCGAAATGCTCCAATGCCAGGGTCCGGTCTCAGGCGCGAACTCCGAGATCACTAACCCGGTCTCCTTGATCCTGCGCCAGAGCGAGCGCATGGACGCGGGGTAGGCAACGTCGGCGCTGCAGGGAAGGACGGCGATGGTGCGTCCGGCGTGGTCGACGGCGCCGCGCAGGGCGCAGGAGTCGATACCGAAGTCCATGCCGCTGACGACAGTGACGTCGCTGGCGGCCAGGTCCGCACCGAGAGCTCGGCCCATCTCTCGTCCGTAGCTGGTGGCGCGACGGGCGCCGACGACCGTCACCGTCTCGCTCCAGTGGAAGCCCACTAGGAGGCGAGGGTCGCCGAGGCCGATGAGCGCGCTCGGAGCAGCCGGCAGCTCGTGAAGTGACGCCGGGTAGAAGGGATCGTGACGGCAAGTCGACCAGGCATCGGCGAGGCGGAGCGCGTCGGAGAAGTGGCTCTCACGGAGAGCGCCGATCCGCGCGAGGACCGACGAAGCGACCTTGGGAGCGACGGCCTCGACGAGAGCGCCGTTGTCGAGGCGCAGGAGGTCGAAGGGCAGCTCGTCTTTCGCAGGGTCGAGCGCCTTCTCGATGTAGGGGGCGATCAGGCTGAGGAGCCAGGACCGCCGAAGGCAGTTGGGACAAGCGCCGGCATGGGCCATTGTTTTCCTCCGTTCATGGTTGCCCGCCCCGATGGCGGGCGATCCCCGACCCAGAGCGCGGCGAAGCCGTGCCACAGTCAAGAGGGGTCGTCCGCCATCGGGAGGCGTTGTCAGGACCGCTGCCTCCAGTGAGCGCTGGAGCCGTAGCCGCCGACCTCGTGGTCTCGGATGCTGGCGGCGTCGCCGCCTCGGGCGAGGGCCGCGCTGACCCCTTGGGACTCACGGCGTCGGTCCGCGCGGCTGGTTCGCTTCACTTTCCGCAGTCGCTTGATTTCGCGGTCTGCGTCGTCGAACGTTGAGGGGTAGGCGAAGGACTGCCCCCGGCTGACCGCGAGGTCGCGGAGATAACTGATCTGCCTAGTGGTGGGCGGGTTGCTGGAGTGTGGCTGTGGATTGGTCATGGCCCAGCCAGAGCAGGCCGGAGGAGGTCGGGCGCAGCCCGGCCGGGGGAGGTCTGCTAGGCGTCGGGGCCGGGACCAATCCACAAGCCCCGACCCCTTGCCCCGCGACCTAGGCGGTCGCGGTCTCCTTCTCCTCCTTCCTCTGTTTCGGAGAGCGGCGCGGCTTGACGGTCTTGATCTCCTCCGCCAGCAGCTCCTTCACCTGGGTCTCTGCGGGGTCGTGCCGGTAGGTCCCGCCTTCGCCCGGTTTGACTGCATCCTCGTCGGCGACCGCGGCGGCAATCTGAGCCAGGGCGACCCACTCAGTGACCTCGGAGATCGACTTGCAGGCTTCGATCTTCCCGACCAGGAACTCCATCGCCTGAGTGGTCGTGGCGTAGGTGACTTTGCCGGTCTTGGCCTCGTCACCTTCGTTCTCCATCTGACCCTGCTGCAGCTGCGGCAGAACCAGGCGGAGCCCGGCGGCGGCCAGTTCGCGATCGTGCCGAACGAGGGCGATTGCTGCCGCCTTCGCCCGAGCCAGGCCGTACTTCTTCCGGTTCTCGACCGTCCGGTGTTTCATCAGCGCATGGCCGAGCCGGTCGTTGAAGGACGCTGCGGCCTCACACCGTTCTTCGGCCTCCTTCTTGGCAGCCTCCCGTTTCTTCGCCCACTCGCTCTCGTCTTTCGCGTTCGAGGGGGCCTTGCCGTTGTCCGACGATGCGCCGGCTTCTTTGGCACGTTTTTTCTCCTCCTTCTCGCGCCGTTTCTTTTCTTTCTCGGCCCTCTCGATCGCGGACACGACGAGATCCTTGCCCCAGGTCTTGTCGACGAGGTAGGTGGTCGTGTATCTGTAGGAGCCGCTTTCGTCCTTGTGCTCGAGGAGGACCTTTCCCGCCCGCGCCACGGTCATTTCGGCCTCGCCGAGCGAGATGCTGGGGTCGCCCTGGGGACCGGAGACGTGGGTCGGGACCGCGGCGCGGTAGCGAGCCGCGTGTTTGTCCCTTTCCTGGGCTTTGTCGAACACCTCGCTGAACCTGATGTGAGCGGGGTCGATCATCGTCGGCGGGTCGTCTACCGCCCCGTCGGCGACGGCGGTCAGCATGTCGCTGAAGTCGCGGACGAAATCGGTGTACGCCTCGTCTCCCTCGAAGACCTCGCAGACGCACTCGGCGATGCGAGGTGAAGCGTCAGCGGCCTTCTTCAAGAGCGAGACGGCCTCGATCGGAACGGCGTCCCGAGCGATGGCGTCCTGCACCTTCTTGGGGAGGGTGAGGATTCGGCGGCGGACGCTGACCCACTTGTCGGACATGCCGATCTCCTCGGCGATGGCCTTGTTCGTGGTCAGTTTCAGCTCCTTGGCCAGCTCCTCGACCCCTTCGGCCTCCTCGACCTTGTTCAGCTGCTCCCGCTGGATGTTCTCCACGAGGGCGATAGTTCGAGCATTGCCTTTGGTGTTGACGTGGCCCGGCAGCTCTTTGATGCCTTCGAGCTTTGCCGCGCGCAGGCGACGCTCTCCAGCGAGGAGCATGAACTTGCCGCCGTCGATCGGCCTGACACTCAGCGGCTCGATCAGGTCGTTGGCGGAGATACTTTTCCCGAGCCTTTTGAGGGCTTTCTGATCGAAGCTCTTTCGAGCGTTGTGGCCCTCTTGGACCACGATCTTGTCGACCGGGATCATCAAGGGCATTGCGGTAGCCATTGCTGTCTCCTTCTGGTGCTCGCCCCCGCCCGATGCGGGAGCCGGTGCGCCCGCCCCCGCACGCGAAGCGTGCGATCATCGGGGCGGTCGCCGGCTCACGCGAGGGCGGCGAGCTGGAAGCTCCGCTCGATTGCCTCGCCGCTCATCGGGCAGGTGCCCAAACGTGCGGCCTCACGGCGGTAGTCGGCGACCATCACCGCCAGCTCGGCTTTGGACTCGAAGCCCGACTCAACGAAGAAGCCCCGGCCCTGGCCGTCGCGCGGGTAGTCGTAGACGAAGACCTCGCCGTCGATGCGTCGACCGACGAGGACCCGCTCCTGATCGGTGAGGCTGTAGCGGCCGAGTTCGTGAAGCTGTGGGGATTGGGAATGGATTGCCGTGGCGCTCATCGCGCACCTCCTTGGCTCGTTGGTGGGAGTCGTGAGCCGCCCGGCGGCGGGTAAGGTGGCACGTCACCCGAAGGGCGCGCCAGCGAGGTCCGCGAAGCGGGCCTTGACGTGACGCCGGCCGCTGCCAGGCTCAGACGACTCCCGGCAACGAGCGAGGTGCCTTATGCGACCTTGCTCGCAGGATCCAGCGCCGGCAGGGCAACGAGGTCGGGACGGTCCCTGAGCCGATACCCCACCCCCCGCGTGTTGACTATGAGTCCCGGCGCCCCGGCCGTCCGCAGCCGTCGCCGCAATCTGCTCGCGTGGCTGTCGAGGGTCCGGGTGTGGGTCGTCCCGGTGTGTCCCCACACCGTCGCCAGCAGCTCCTCCTTTGAGAAGACCCGATCCGGCTGCGCGGCCAAGACGAGCAGAAGCGAGAACTCCTTGCGGGCGAGTTGCACCTCCTGCTCGGCGACGGTGACTCGACGTCCGGCCGGGTCGACCATCAGCGCGCCGAGCGCGATGACCTCCTCCTGCACGGCGGCGACCGGCTGGGCGGTGACGATCCCGCAGTCAAGGTCGCCGGTGCAAGCCAGCCGCCAATTCGTCTCCTGGTCGCGCCGGACCCGCAGCTCCCAATTCCCGCGCTCGCTCAACCTCGCTTCGATCTCACCGGCAGGCGTCTGAACCGAGACCCGAGTGAAGCGGCCCGGAACGATCTCCCGAAGTGGGCTGTGGTGGTCGAATGAAGCGTCCATCGTGTCCTCCTGACTCGTTGACGGGTGTCGCGGAGCCGTCCGGCAGGGACAGGGAGGCGCGGAACCCGAGCCTTAGCGAGGGCGCGACAGCGTGGCCCGCGGAGCGGGCCTTGGAGCGACTGCCTGTCTCTGCCAGGCTCGGAGCGACCCCGTCAACGCGGAGGTCGAAGCCGGGGCGATGAGGAGGCGCCGACCGAGGTCGATGCGGCACGCGGGCGGTGGTCTTTGGGAATTGAACAGTTGATCCAACTTTTGCTTTGGAGCGGCCCCCGCCGAATAAAAAGCGCCTCAGCCACTCGGGGCCCAGGGGGGCGAGTCCAGCCGCCCCGACAAACCTCATCGGGGCGGCTGGACCGCTCTGTGCCTAGCCCGCCTTGTTGATCTTCAGGACGGGCACCGTCTGCGTGGTCTCTGCCAGCTTCATATTTCACCCCCTTTTTTTTATTGCTTAACCGCAATAAAAACCCATGTGAAAGGGGGCGGCCTGGGGTACGCCTCAAGCCGTTTGGTAACTAGAGAGAGTGAAAAGTGCGAAAACGCCCCGAGTACGGATAAGCGCAGAGCCGTCCTATCTCGTCCGCTTGGGGGTGCTGTACGCGCACCCGCTGCGAATCAAGATCGCGAGCGAGCTTTACATGCGGGAAATGAGCCCGACCGAGGCGCTCAAGGAGTTCGGAGGTGGCTCCTACGGCCAGATCCTGAGCCACTTCCACATCCTCGAGAAGCATGGGTGGATACGCCGAGTCCGTAGCGAGAAGCCGAGCGGGGGCAGGGGCCGACCTCGCAACATTTACCGCGCGACTGAACTGGCGGTGGTAGACGACGACACCTGGGCTGAACTTCCGACCTCGATCCAGGTCGCCTTCACCGCGCGAACGCTCCAGCATCTCGGCGAGCGGGTAGGTGGAGCGCTGGCGGCCGGGAACGTGGACACAGCCGGCGATCGGTTCTTCCGCTGTCGAACCGAGGGCATCGACAACAAGGGGTGGCGAGACTCAATGGCGGCCTTGGCCGATTGCTTCTACACGCTCGCCCAGGAGCAGCTTGACGCGAAAATCCGTCTCGACAAGTCGGCTGAGCCGGGCATGTTGTTCACCTTCGCCGTGGCTGGATTTGAAATGCCGAAGTCTGAAGGGGAAAACCCGCACGAATCGGCGGAGGTAGAGGGCGCCGTCCCCCTTCGGCTCGATCTGGATCAAATCCCACTGTCGACCCGGATGGCAAAGGTGTTCGGAGACCCGATCAACCTCGAAATCGTCAAGGCGCTGCATGGCGCCGGGCTGAGTCCATCGCAGCTGCACGCGAAGGTGGGCGGAGGGTCGTTGTGGTCGGTAGATCGAAGGTGTCAGGTGCTGACGGAGCTCGGCTGGTTGACGAGAGCCGGCGACGCGACCGACGAACGCTCGGTCCTCTACCGAGCCGCTGGTCCCGAAGTCTTCGACGCAGATGTCTGGAGCGAGATTCCACACGAGGCGAAGCAGGCGGAGAGCTGGCCGGTCTTCGACGAGTTCTGCGGCAAGGCTTCGGCGGCCCTGCGCGGAGGCTCGTTCAACGCCCGCTCCGACCGACACCTGACGTCCTTCAGCTTTCGGCTCGATCGTCAGGGATGGAAGCAAGCCCGCCTAGCCCTGCGGCGGTGTGACAAACAGCTGAGCGGCGTCGCCGGAGCAGCACGGTTCAGGGTTGAGGAGACCGCTCGGTACAAAAGTGACACTCCGCCCTACCTGGCCACCTTTCTCCTCGCGGGCTTCGAGGACCCGGTTGCATGGCACGCGGCGACCTTTTTGACTTAGCTACTCCGGGTTTTTATTCCCTAATGGGTTTGAAAATGCGCTGAACCTCAACAAGACTCCGCCGCCCACGGTCGAGATAAGTCGACCTTCATAGAGACTTCAAAGCGGAGATGTGGTGTGCGGTGGCGGCGACTCTGAAGCAACAGGAAGATCGGGCGATACGGAGACTCGCCCTCTCTCGGGGCATCACTTTCTTTGGCGGAAACGCCTCTTTTTGGGCGCTGTCCGCAATTCTGTACCAACAGTCTCATTCGCCGACGCTGGTCGCAGCTGCAGCCCTGGCCTCTTTTTCGGTTCCCGCAGCGCTGAGCCCGCTCGCCGGCCTGATTGGGGATCGTTTCGATCGGCGGCAGGTGATGATCGCGTCTGAGCTGTCGGGTGCCTTCATCTTTCTGGCAATGGCGCTGGTGGTGTCGCCGGTGGCGCTCATCGGCCTGAGAGTCGTCGCCTCCGTGGCATGTGCCCCAATGGTTCCGGCGACTTCTGCGGCGCTTCCGGGCCTTGTGGCAGACGACCAGCTCGACCGAGCCAACGCGGCGGTGTCGAAGGCGGGGACCGCTGGTTGCTTAGTGGGAACGGCCTTTGCGGGATTGATGCTGGCGACTGCGGGAGGCTCTTGGGTCTTCGTCGCCAACGTTGTCACCTTCCTGATCTCAGCCTGGCTGATCGCGTCGGTGAAGGGCGACTTTCGTCCGACCCCCTCCGACCACGGCCGCCGACTGGCAGCGGGATTCTCCTTTCTGCGGCGAAGCCCGATCCTGCGGCCGGTGACGCTGGCCTATGGCCTCATCTTCATCGGCATCGGGGTGAGCATCCCCGCCGAGATCGTGGTTGCCTCGGAGTTCGGCGCTGGGTCTCTCGGGTTCGCGGGACTCATCTTCCTATGGGGAGTGGGGATGCTTCTCGGAGCCGCCGCAGCGGAACGGCTGTCGGGGCATGTTCGGGACATAAGGGTGTTGAGCCTCGCGGCTGTCGCTCTGGCGGTCGGCTTCCTGGCAGTCGGCGCTGCCCCGATCTTCGCTGTGGCGCTGATGGGAATGGCACTCGGCGGAGTCGGCGAGGGACTTTGGGAGCCAGCTCAGAACTCGTTGATCCAGCGCCGGACGCCCGACGGCATAAGAGGCCGAGTCCTGGCCGGGAATGAAGCGGTGATGCAGGCTGGCATCGCCGTGGGTCTCCTAGCCTCCGGCTTTGTGACGAGCGCGGCCGGTGCCTCGGCAGCCTTCACGGTGGCAGGCGGCGCGGCAGCGATCGGAACCGCACTTCTTCTCGGCGTCCGTCCGAACGCCGAACTGATTGCCACCCCACCGCCGACTTTGCGCCCCTTGGCCGAGGCCCGAGTCGGCCTGCGGCGGACGCCGAGCGGCACGCCCCCTTCCCAATTGGCGCGCCGCTCGGTCTCTGCCGCCCACGTCTCATCGGCTCCTGAACTCCGGCCGACAACCTGAGCGCCACAGTGAGCTTCCGCCACCAACAGCCTCGCCCGGCGCAGGGGGAGCGGGCGTCGTGGTCGCAGACTGGTCGTCTGGTCGTTTTACGTTGGCTGCTCGAGGTCACTAGGAAGCGCCCACGGCGCCTTGCCTAAACCCCGTCGACACGAACCTCAGAGAGCCCTCGGCCGAGCGCTGCAAATGCTCCGTGAACGGCATGAGCATCTGACGCCGGCGATCGTGGCGAAGCGGGCCGAACTCGACGTGCGAACCCTGGAACGCATCGAGAAGGGCGAGGGCGAGACGACCTGGAACACCGCCCGCTGGATCGCAGAAGCCATCGGGGTTTCGATGAAGGAGGTCTCCGAGCTGGAAGAAGCATTGAGGCGCGAGGAAGAACAAGAAGCGCAATCCGAAGGGAGGTTGGTCGAGAGTGAAGGCGTCAACGACGAGTCAGCCGACTCTGCCGGTGGTGAGAATCCATAAGTGCGCCTGACGAGCGCTCCCGAGGGGCGGAACTTCCCGAGCTGTTAGCTAGGGACTCAGGTGAATGTCCAGGGGAATGAAAGGGGTCGAAGATAGCCTTTTTCTGACCTTCGTTGACCTTCCGGCCGGTTCAGGTCGAGACCAGCCCGATCCCGCGCCGGAAGCGGGATTGCGGCTTGTCAAGCCAAAGAGTCCGAGCGGGGCAGCCAGGACTCGAACCTGGAATCGCCGATTTTTGGACGCCGGTGCACGGCTCCGTATGGCCAATCGTGGCCCTTATTGCCTCGGGGGAACCCCGGGGGGAACGAAATCTTCGCGAAATCTGAATACACGCCAGCGAGTAAGGCAGCATCTCCGTCACGCCAACGCCAGGATCGTCCCCGGACGAACGGGATCAGGACGTAGCCGGCGACATCGACGTCGGCCAGGCGAAGCACTCCGGCCAATCGGGGTCGATCTCGTCAAGCACAGAGGCCAGCCGCACGACCGCCTCGTGCGGGAAGCGTGCATCCTCGACCATGACCTGGAACTGCAACCCCGGCTCCAATGACTCGACGGAGTAACGCTCGGCCAACGCTTCGATCGTCTTGTCGCCTCGCTCCGTGGCCTCCTGTCGTTCGAGGAGGACCGGGCATCTGGTCGATTGCGGCTCATCGTTCTCCGAGGCGGTAGCGCGGTCGCGCGAGCGTCGAAACCAGCGCGGGCTCATCGCAGGAGCGGCAGCAAGCCGAGAATCAGCAGGAAGGCAGCAGAGATTCCGATGATCGCTCCCGCCATGTAGACAGGCGTCGAAGATTCGACAAACGAGCTCAGCGGGCGGTTCGGGGATGGAATGCGACCAGTTGAAGACCGCTCGGCGGGTGACATCGACATACCTCCTTCAGCGCGGATACAGCCATGCTACAAACGCGCGCCGCTTGCATTTCAGGCCCGGATTCCGTACCAGGCCGCGATCAAGCCAGCGAAGAGGAGCACGCCGACGATGGCGCCGACAAGTGATTCCTCGGTGGCCAGGGGCATGGCCGCGCACCCTATCGGCGGTTCCTTGATCCTCGGCTACGATCCCCGCCGTGAGCGTGCGAGGTTGGGCGGCAGCGGGGGCGATGGCTGTGCTGGGGTCGGTTCTGGCCGTCCAGGCAATCGCAGCTTCGCCCACCGAGCCAGAGCAGGTCCGCTGCCACGGCCGAGTCGCGAAGATCGTCGGCACCGACGGCGACGACATGCTGCGGGGAACGCCGGGACGCGACGTGATCTGGGGCGGGCTCGGCAACGACACGATCCTCGGTGGCCTCGGCAACGACCTGATCTGTGGTGGGCCTGGCGCTGATTTCATCCACGGCGGACGCGGCAACGACCTGCTCGACGGCGGAGCCGGAGATGGCGACCGGGTAGTCGGCGACCTCGGCGACGACAAGGTGCTGGGCGGTCCCGGCGCTCGCGATGAAGTCGCAGGCGGGCTCGGCATCGACTACGTCAACGGCGGTTCCGGGGACGAAGACCTGGTCCGCGGCGACTACGGCTGGGACCGGATGGACGGCGGCCCCGGCAAAGACGACATAGCTTCCTTTGCCACCGCGGTCGCGGGCCGCAAGGGCAGCGGCGTGTGGGTCTCGCTCCGCGCCCACAAGGCGCGCGGCGACGGCCGCGATCGGCTCTTTCGCTTCGGGAGCATCCAGGGCTCCGCCTTCGCCGACACCCTGATCGGCAACCCGAAAGTGAATCTGCTGGACGGCGGGGCGGGAGACGACCGCCTCCTCGGCGGCGGCGGCATCGACGCGCTGGAAGGCGCCCAGGGCCATGACCGCTGTAAGGGCGGGCCGGTCCGCCACTCCTGCGGTCCCGAACAGGCACCGGATGCCTCCGCCTACGTCGAGATCGACCGCGTCCCGGGCGGCGGAGGGGGCCTCGCTTTCGTCGGCGGCGACGGCAGTGACGTTCTCAGCGTCGTCTACGACGAAGCCAGGGGTCTCTTCGGCGTGTTCGCCTCCGCCGGCATTGTCCTCGGCGAAGGCTGCATCAGTTACAAGGGCGACCCCAAGGGGGCGATCTGCGACCCCGAAGGCCCGGCCCGCTGGCTGATGGCCGACCTCGGACCGGGCAACGACAGGCTGCGCGTGGAAGGCTCGCTTGCCTCGGTGGGCAGCGTCCGCATCGGCGGCGGCCGCGGGAACGACCGGATCGAAGGCGGCCCGGAGGACGACCTGATCGAGTCAGGACCAGGCGCCGACCGCATCTACGGCGGCGCGGGCGCGGATGGGCTGATCGGCGGCCTGCCGGGACCGACCTTCCTCGACGGCGGTGCCAACGGCGACCTGCTGGCGGCCGGCGGCGGCTGCGCGGGCGGGGCGCTGGTCGGCGGCCCCGGCCGGGACAACGCTTCCTTCGCCGAGACCCAGGCTCACCCCGGCCTCCTCTACATCTCCCTGGCTGCCGGAGCCGCCTGGATCGACGCGATCCGGGGCTGCCACAAAGTCGGCCTCGCGCGCAGCATCGAGAACATCGAGGGCTCCTTCGACAACGACGTCCTGATCGGCGATGCCGGCGCGAACATGATGCTCGGACAGCCCGGCGAAGACCGCTTCTACGGACGCGGCGGCGAGGACATCATCGACGCCCGCGACGGCGTCCGCGACGAGGCGATCCAGTGCGGGCGAGGCCACGCGAGCGGACGGGCGATCACCGACCCCTTCGACCCGCCCCCCGTCAACTGCAGGTACAGGACGACCGGGCGCCCGGTGCCCGGCCTGCACAGCGACGGCTAAGGCACTTCGCTCCCTCGCTCGCAGGTGGAAGCAGTGTCGGCTCCAGAGCCGCCGACGCAGCGGTCCTCGCCGCCGCCGCCGATCAAGGTGTCTTCGCCGGGACCGCCGTAGAGGGCATCCTCACCGTCCCGGCCGAACAAGGTGTCGGAGGCGATGCCGCCTCGCAGCTCATCTGAGCCGATGCCGCCGGTCAACTTGTCGTCGCCGGCTTCCCCGCGCAGCGTCGTTGACACCGGGAC
>DATFOB010000029.1:0-45384 GCA_035266025.1 Solirubrobacterales bacterium | reverse complement strand
CGGGCCTCGCGGCACTTCTCGACGGCCAGGCGGACGGAGTCGACGCGGCTCATCTGGCCCGCGCCGATGCCCAAGGTGGCGCCGCCCTTGGCGAGGACGATTGCGTTGGAGCGGACGCGGCGGCAGACGGTCCAGGCGAAGCACATGTCCCGCCACTGCTCCTCGGTCGGCTCGGCCTTGGTGACGGCCTCCATGATCTCCCGCGGCTCGGGGTCGCCGTCGTGGTCCTGGACCAGCAGCCCGCCCTGCACCCGCTTGACGTCGCGCTCGCGCGGGTCGGGCTGGCGGCGCTCCTCCTCGCAGAGGATCCGGATCGCCTCCTTCTGGGTGAGGACGTCGAGCGCCCCCTTCTCGTAGGCCGGGGCGCTCAGGACCTCGACGAAGTTCTCGTGCAGCTTCTCGGCGAGCTCGCGGCCGATCGGGCGGTTCAGGGCGATGACGCCGCCGTACGCGGACACCGGGTCGCAGGCCAGCGCCTTCAAATAGGCCTCGAGCGCGTCGACGCCGATCGCCACCCCGCACGGGTTGTTGTGCTTGACGATCACGCAGGCCGGCTGCTCGAAGTCGCTCGCCAGGCTGCGGGCGGAGTCGAGGTCGAGGACGTTGTTGAAGGAGAGCGCCCGCCCGTGCAGCTTCGAAGTCCGCGAGAGGATGTGGCTGCGCAGCCCCGACTCCGCGTAGAGCGCCGCCCGCTGGTGGGGGTTCTCGCCGTAGGAGAGGTCGAGCACCTTCTCGTAAGCCACCGCGAGGTGTTCGGGGAAGTCCTCGTACTCCATCGAGAACCAGCGGCTGATCGCGGCGTCGTAGCGCGCGGTCTGGGCGAAGGCCTCGTTGGCGAGCCAGTGCCGGGTGGCGGCGGAGACCTCGCCGCCGCTCTCTTCCAGCTCGGCGCAGACGGCGTCGTAGGACTCCGGTTTGACGATCACCGCGACGCTCTCGTGGTTCTTCGCCGCCGCCCGGATCATCGTCGGCCCGCCGATGTCGATGTTCTCGATCGCGACCTCGTGGCTCACTTCATGCGCGGCGACGGTCTGCTCGAAGGGGTAGAGGTTGACGCAGACGATGTCGATCGGCTCGATCCCCTCGCGCTCCAGCGTCGCCATGTGGTCGGGGTCGCCGCGCCGCGCAAGCAAGGCGGCGTGCAGCCGCGGGTGCAACGTCTTCACGCGGCCGCCGAGGATCTCCTCCTGACCGGTGAACTCGGAGACGTCGGTCACCTCGAGCCCGGCCTCGCGCAGCGCCGTCGCGGTGCCGCCGGTGGAGAGGATCTCGACCCCGAGCGCCGCCAGCCCCTTGGCGAAGTCGGCGACCCCGGTCTTGTCGGAGACCGAGATCAGGGCCCGGCGGACCTTGATCTGGCCGTCCTCGAGGTTCTCCTGCTGGGTGTCGGTGGCGGGGTCGCTCATTCGATCGCGACCTTGCGCGGGTCGCTGGGATCGATCCTAACCCTGCCCTCCGCGATCATGCGGATCGCCTCCGGGTAGAGCTCGTGCTCGACGGCATGGACCGTCGCCTCGAGGTCGGCGCGGGAGACGCCGGGCGGGACCGGGACCTCGCGCTGGGCGATCACCGGCCCGGTGTCGACCCCCTCGTCGACGAAGTGGACGGTGACGCCGGTCGTCTCGACGCCGGCGTCAAGCGCCTGCCCGATCGCGTCCAGCCCGGGGAAGCGCGGCAGCAGGGCGGGGTGGATGTTGACGACACGGTTGCGGAAACGGGCGACGAATTGCGGGCTCAGCAGCTGCATATAGCCGGCAAGGACGACGAGGTCCGCCCGCAGCGATTCGATCCAGGCGCCGATCGCCGCATCGCGCGCTGTCCTGTCCTCAAAGTCGGCGGCGGCGAAGACCGCGGTCTCGACCCCGGCGCGCCGCCCGCGCTCCAACGCCCCGGCGCCTGGCTTGTCGGAGCCGACGCCGACCACCTCGACCAAACCTTGCCCGTGCAGTCCGTCGAGGATCGCCTGCAGGTTGGTGCCGCTGCCCGAGGCGAGGACGACGATCCGAAAGGCACTCACGCGCGCATCTTCGCAGTAGCCTCGGGACGATGAGCGGCTTCTGGCAAGCGGTCCTCTACCTCCACCTGCTGGCGATGGCCTTCTTCGTCGGCGGCCAGCTCGTCTTCGGGATCGCGGTAGTGCCGATCCTTCGCGGCGACCCCGACCCGGAGCGAACGCAGATGCGCGCGATCGCCCGCCGCTTCGGCTACGGCTCGCTGATCGCGCTGGGCGTCCTCATCGTCACCGGCTGGGCGATGGCCTCCCATTTCGAGCTCTGGGACAGCTCGACCCTGCAGTGGAAGCTTGCGCTCGTTGCGCTGGTCGTCACCCTCACCTTGGTTCACCTGCGGCGGCCGAAACTGCACGCGCTGCAGGGAGCGATCCTGCTTGCTTCGCTGGGGATCGTCTGGCTCGGGCTCGAGCTCGCGACCGGCGGCTGATCAGCTCAGTGCGCGGCAGACGGCCGACGCCTGCACCTTCGTGATCGCCTTCGCGACCTTTTGCGAGCCTGAGCCGGGGACGATCTGGGCGCTGGCGACGAAGACGACCGAGCGCTGCCCGTTTGCGCTGGCGGCGGCGAGGATCCGGTAGCCGGGAAACGAGCCGGTGTGGCCGTAGACGGTGCCGCAGCCGCTGCGGTAGCGGAAGATCCCGATCCCGGCATCGTTCTTGCCCGGCCCCGGCGGAGAGGAGCTGCCCGGTCGGAAGACGACCTCGCCCTCCCGCGAAGCCTTCAGCACCGCCGGCACATAGGAGCCGACGAAGCGGGAGAGGTCGGTCGGCGTCGAGACGATTCCCCCCGAGGCCCAGGCCCCCGCCGGGTTGATCAGTTCGCTGACGTCGTCCGGCTTCTTCCCGGGCTCGATGTCATAGCCGTGGAGGAAGGGCCGCGGCATCTTCACGGTCCGCGGCAGGCTGCTGCCGCGCATCCCCAGGGGATTGAAGATGAGCTTCGCCAGCAGCTGCTCGTAGGGAAGCCCGCTCGCCTTCTCCTCCATCAGCCCGGCGGCGATGTTGTCGGTGTCGGAGTAGTGGTACTTCGAGCCGGGCGCAAACTCCAGCGGCGCGGCGCTGACGAACCCGGTGAGCTGGGCGGGGGAGAAGTAGCGGCTGGGTTCGGCCAGGAGCTGTTCGACGAAGGCGGGGTCGCGGATGTAGTCGGCGAGGCCGCTGGTGTGCTGCAGCAGCTGCCGCAGGGTCACTCCTTCGGCAGCCGGCAGGACGTCGGGGATCGACTGCGCGAGCGTCGTGTTCAGCGACAGCCCCCGCCCACCCAGCTTCGTCGCCAGGTAGGCGTT
The DNA here is from genome assembly GCA_035266025.1 of Solirubrobacterales bacterium. Lineage (GTDB taxonomy): Bacteria > Actinomycetota > Thermoleophilia > Solirubrobacterales > 70-9 > VAYN01. Next base: position 42,087 of record DATFOB010000029.1, on the reverse strand, counting down.
GAACCCCTTGGCGACGCTGGCGATGCGGAAGTGGTCGAACGGGCTCGGGACCCTCGGCGAGCCGACTTCGGCGCGGCCGGCCGCGAGGTACTCCTTGTGGCGGCCGCGGTCGATCAGGACGGCGACGCCCGGCGGTCCGCCCTTGACGCTGACGATCGCCTCGAGCTGACCCTGCAGCTTCGAGTTCGGCGCGCCGCGGAACTTGGCCGCCGCCGAGGTGACAGGCAGAAGGCACGCCAGGGCGACAAGGACCGTCGCGAAGATGATTTGCCTGCCGCCCATCAGCGGCTTCACCCTATCCCCCCGCCGGCGCGGCGATCGTCTCGAGGGCGAATTTGCCATCCGCCTCGTCGGGATCGCCCAGCGGGTAGTGCCCGCTGAAGCACGCGTCGCAGTGTTCTCCCGGGTCGCCTTCGATCGCCTCGTAGACGCCCGCCATCGAGAGGTAGGCGAGGCTGTCGGCTTCGAGCTCGTCGGCGATCTCCTCGATCGAGCGGTTGTGGGCGATCATCTCCTCGCGGGTCGACATGTCGACGCCGTAGTGGCAGGGGTTGCGGATCGGCGGCGCCGAGATCCGCAGGTGCACCTCGGCGGCGCCGGCGTCGCGCAGCATGCCGACGATCTGGCGGGTGGTGTTGCCGCGGACGATCGAGTCGTCGACGACGACGAGGCGCTGGCCGGCGACGATCTCCGGCAGCGGGTTGAACTTCAGCCGCAGGCCGTGCTTGCGCAGCTCCTGGCCGGGTTGGATGAAGGTGCGGGCGACGTAGCGGTTCTTGATCAGGCCGTCGTCGCGGGGGAGACCCGAGGCGCGCGCGAAGCCCGCCGCGGCAGGGTTCCCCGAGTCCGGCACCGAGATCACCAGGTCGGCCTCGACCGGCGCCTCGCGCCAGAGGATCTCGCCCATCCGCCCGCGCGACTGCTGCAGGACCTTGCCCTCGAGCCGGCTGTCGGGGCGGGAGAAGTAGATGTGCTCGAAGACACAGGTCGCCCGCCGCTCGGTCTTCACCACCTGCCGCGTCTCCAGCCCGCGCTCGGTCAGGCTGACCATCTCGCCCGGATGGATCTCGCGCATCAGCTTGGCGCCGATGATGTCGAAGGCGCAGCTCTCGGAGGCGACGACGAAGCGGTCGTCGAGGCGGCCGAGGCTGAGCGGCCGGATCCCGTGCGGGTCGCGGAAGGCGACGATCGCCCGCTTGGTCATCACCACGGTCGAGTAGGCGCCCTGCAGCCGCGGCATCACGTCCTCGACGGCGTCCTCGATCATCTTGCCGTCGTGGGAGGAGAGCAAGGCGGCCATGATCTCCGAGTCGGAGGTGCCGCGAAACTGCAGCCCCTTCTCCTTCAGCTCGCCCCAGAGCTCGACCGCGTTGGTGAGGTTGCCGTTGTGGGCGAGGGCGACCTCGCGGCCGTCGTCGCGCCAGATCGGCTGTGCGTTCTCCCAGGAGCCACCGCCGGTGGTCGAGTAACGGACGTGGCCGATCGCCATGTCCCCCTGCAGCGCCCGCAGTTTCTCCTCGTCGAAGACCTGGGAGACGAGGCCCTGCTCGCGCATCGTCGTGATCATCCCGCCCTCGCAGGTGGCGATCCCGGCCGACTCCTGGCCGCGGTGCTGCAGCGCGTAGAGGCTGAAGTAGGCCAGGCGGGCGACATCGTGCCCCGGTGCGTATACGCCGAAGACGCCGCATTCATCTCGCGGCCCCTCACGGTCGAAGTTGAACCCCTGGTCGGGAGTCAAAGCGCGTATTCCTCGCTGCGGTCGAAGACGGACGCGCAGGCAGACACTCTGCCTACCTGCGGAGAGTAGCAACGCTCCTGGCGGCGCCGGACGCTGCGCGGTGCGGCGTCCTCGGTTGGCCGAATAGCGCTGCTATTCGGCCTCCCTGCGTCCTTGCCCCGCTTGGTCCGGCACCGCCAGGTCAACCTCAGGCGAGCTGCAGCGCACCCTCCACCGGCTCCCCGATCACCAGGCCGAAGCGCTCCAGCAGCCCGGGAACACTCTCCGGCTGCATTTCCAGGCCGTAGTGGGCGTTGAGAGCTTGCAGCTTCTCCTCGGTCGCGTTCACCACGCCGCCCATGTCGACCAGCTCCTCGAAGAAGTGCTCGAAGCCGGCCGGGGCGATGATCTCGAGGATCCGGCAGGGCGCCTCGCCGGCGTTCCAGAAGGTGTGCCACTCGTTGCGCGGCTTGAAGACGAGCTCGCCGGGCCCCGCCTCGACCACCTCGTCGCCGAGCAGCCCGCCCATCCGGCCCTCGAGCACGAAGCTGTACTCGTCCTCGCGGGTGTGCCGGTGCAGCGGCGCTGCGAGCGCCCGCGGCGAGAGCGGATGTTCGACGAGAGAGAAGTCCCCGCCCGCGTCCTCGCCGTCGATCATGAACCGCACCCCGATGCTGCCGAGGAAGCCTGCCTTGCCGTCGCCGGGACCGATAACCGTTGCCATCTCAATCTCCTTCTAAAATTCGCTGAACACTGCTGTTTCGCGAAAACGTAGCGCCCGTTGACAGATCTGTCAACATTGGCCGTACATACATGTCCGACGGAAAGCGAAAGTACGAGAAGAAGCGCCGCGCCGAAGCCGAGACGCAGACGCGGCTGCGGATCACGGAAAGCGCGGTCGAACTGCACGGCACCCTTGGCCCCGCCCAAACCACGATGAGCGCCGTCGCCGAGCGCGCCGGCGTGCGGCGCTCGACCCTTTACCGCCACTTCCCCGACGAGCGCGCTCTCTTCGGCGCCTGCTCAGCGCATTGGGCCGAAAACAACCCGCCGCCGGACATCAGCCGCTGGGAGCAGGTCGAGGACCCGGAAGAGCGCCTAGCTCAGGCCCTCAACGAGATGTACGCCTACTACCACCGCAGCGGGGGGATGATCGACAAGCTCCTCCGCGACGAAAACGCGGTGCCGGCAGTTGCCGAGAAGTTCGCCGCCTACCACCAGTTCCTGGCGATCGCCGGCGACATCCTCATGCGCGGCCGCGGCCTCCGCGGCAACGCCGCCAAGCGCACCCGCGCCGCAATCGGCCACGCCCTCGCCTTCCGCACCTGGCAGGACCTGACCGAGACTCAGGGCCTCGACAACCGCCAGGCCGCCCAGTTGATGTCGGCTCTGGTCGCCGCTGGGGCTAGCATCCTGTTCATGCAGGAGCACAGAGAAACCGAAGCGTCGCCCGCCGCGAAGGCGGAGGCGGTTCGAAAGCAGCGGCTACGCGAGGACGCGCAGCGGCCGATCAGCGTGAACCTGGCCGAAGGCATCGCGCTCAGCCACAAGCTGATGCGCTTTACCGGGGTGGCCCGACAAGTTTGAGCGAGCCGGCTTTCGACGAGTTGCTCCGCCGCCTCGCGGCGGCGGAGGTTGAGTTCGTTGTCGTCGGTGGGCTTGCTGTCAATGCTTGGGGGGTCGTGCGAGGTACCAAGGACGTGGATGTCGTCGTTGCTCCTGAGCCCGAGAACCTCAGGCATTTGGCTGATGTAGCTGTCGCGGCAGGAGGCCACGTGCAGCAAGGAGAGGCTCTGCTCGGCAGCCCTATCTCGATTGCCTCGGCTCTCGCCGAGGGGAAGCAGGTCGCCATCGAGACCGATCTCGGTCGCCTCGACATAGTTCAGGGCCTCGAGGGCGTGCCAAGTTACGAGGAACTCCGCCCTCGATCCACCGAGGCTGAGATCCTCGGCGTCACCGTCGCGGTCTGCTCAGTTGACGACCTGAAGGCGATGAAGAAGGCGGCGGGACGGACCCGCGATCTCGCCGACCTGGAGGATCTGGAAGCCGCGGGCGGCTAGTCGCTGCTTCGCGACTCACTTCGCAAGCTGTCGCCGCTCTCCGGATCGAACAGGTGCAGCTTCGAGGTGTCGGCCCAGAGCTGGGCGGTGTCGCGGCGTTTGACTTTGCTGGTCGGGTCGAGGCGGGCGACTATCTGCTCGTGGCCCTCGCGGATTTCGCCGGCGCCGGTTTCGGCGAGGCTCTCTTCGACGATGTCGGCGAGCTGGTCGGACTGGACGCCTTCGGACTCGATGTGGAAGTAGGCGTAGAGATCCGAGCCGAGGGACTCGACGAGGTCGATCTCGGCCTCGAAGGTGACGCCGCGCTCCTCCTTGAGGTCGCCGATCACCTCGACGTCCTCGAAGTTCTCGGGCCGGATTCCGACGATCACCTGGCCGTCGTGGCCTTGGACGTCGAGGTCGCCGAGGTCCACCTCGCCGATCGGCAGCTTCAGCCGCCCGCCGCTGAGCTCCCCCGGCATGAAGTTCATCGCCGGTGAGCCGATGAAGCCGGCGACGAAGAGGTTCTTCGGGTTGTCGTAGAGCTCGGCCGGCGTCCCCACCTGCTGCAGAACGCCCGCCCGCATCACCGCCACCCGGTCCCCGAGGGTCATCGCCTCGGTCTGGTCGTGGGTGACGTAGACGGTCGTCGTCTCGAGTTTCGACTGCAGTTTCGCCACCTCGGTCCGCATCTGCACCCGCAGCTTCGCGTCGAGGTTGGAGAGCGGCTCGTCCATCAGGAACGCTTTCGGGTCGCGGACGATCGCCCGCCCCATCGCCACCCGCTGGCGTTGGCCGCCCGAGAGGTTGGCCGGCCGCCGGTCGAGGTGCTGCTCGAGGTCGAGCGTCCGCGCCGCCTCCTCGACCTTCTTGTCGATCTCGCCCTTGTCGGCGCCCGCCAGCTTCAGCGCGAAGCCCATGTTCTCGCGCACGGTCATGTGCGGGTAGAGCGCGTAGTTCTGGAAGACCATCGCGATGTCGCGGTCCTTCGGCGAGCGGTCGTTGACGGTCTCGCCGCCGATCTTCACCTCGCCGCTGGAGATGTCCTCGAGCCCGGCGATCATCCGCAGCGCCGTCGACTTGCCGCAGCCCGACGGCCCGACGAGGATCATGAACTCGCCGTCCTGGATGTCGAGGTCCATGTCTTTGACGGCTTCGAAGCCGTCGGCGAACGTCTTGGTGACTCCTTCGAGGACTATCTCTGACATCGGTTTGCTCCTTATCCCTTGACGGCGCCGGCGGTGAGCCCGGCGACGATTCGGCGCTGGAAGATGAGTACGAAGATGATGATCGGGACCGTCACCACCACCGCGGCGGCGGCGATGCTGCCGGTCGGCGCGGTGAACGACGATTCGCCGGTGAAGAAGGCGAGGGCGGCGGGAACGGTCCGCGAGGCGTCCGAGCTGGTCAGCGAGATCGCGAAGAGGAAGTCGTTCCAGCAGAAGATGAAGACGAGGATCGCAGCGGTGAAGACGCCCGGCGCCGCCAGCGGCACGATCACTTTGGTGAAGGCCTGGAACGGCGTCGCCCCATCGACCTGGGCCGCCTGCTCGAGCTCCCAGGGGATCTCCCGGAAGAAGGCGACGAGGACGTAGATCGCCAGCGGCAGGGAGAAGGTGAGGTAGGGGATGATCAGCCCGAGCCAGGTGTCGTAGAGCCCGAGCGCCCGCCACATGTCGAAGAGCGGCCCGACGGTGGAGATCGGCGGGAACATCGCGATCGCCAGCGCTCCCGCGAGGATCACCCGCTTGCCGGGGAATTCGAGGCGGGCGATCGCGTAGGCGCAGAAGGAGGCAAGCACGATCGAGATCGCCGTCGTGATCAGGGCGATGCCGATCGAGTTGATCAGCGGCTTGATGAAGGGGCTGTCGTCGATCCCGCCTTCGAACAGGCTCTTGTAGTTGTCGAAGGAGATGTCGGAGGGGATGAAGCGCTGGTCGGTCAGCGCTTCCGGCGGCTTCAGCGAGATCGAGATCAGCCAGACCACCGGGATCAGGGCGAAGATCACCACCAGCGCGATGGCGATGGTCCAGAGGGCGTAGTCGCGTCCGCTTCGTTCCATCTCAGCCTCCCGGTCTCCCTTCCTCGACCTTGGCACCGAACCCGCGCACGAAGACGAAGGCGATCAGGAAGACGCAGAGGAAGATCAGCACCGAGACCGCCGAGCCGAGGCCGAGGTTGAGGCGGCTGATCAGCTGGTTGTAGCCGAGGATCGAGACCGATTCGGTGTCCAGCGCACCGCGGGTCATGACGAAGATCGTGTCGAAGACGCGGAAGGCGTCGAGGGTGCGGAACAGCAGGGCAACCAATATCGCCGGCTTCATCAGCGGCAGGGTTATCCGCGTGAAGCGCTGCCAGGCGGTGGCGCCGTCGACCCGCGCCGCCTCGTAGAGCTGGCCGTCGATCGTCACCAGCCCGGCGAGCAGCAGCAGCGCCATGAACGGGGTCGTTTTCCAGACCTCGGCGAGGATGATCACGGCGAAGGAGCTGAAGCGGCCGCCGAACCAGTCCATTTCGTCGGAGATCAGCGGCAGGTTGTTGACGAACCCGGTTTCCGGCGAGAAGGCGAACTGCCAGGCGAAGGCGGCGACGACGGTGATGATTCCGTAGGGGATGAGGACGGAGGTGCGGACGACGCCGCGGCCGAAGATCGCCCGGTGCATGACGAGCGCGATCGCCATCCCCAGCACCAGCTCGATCGAGACCGAGATCAACATGATGAAGACGGTGTTGAAGATGTCCGTCCACCAGAGGTCGGAGCTGAGGACGGCGCTGTAATTGCTGAGGCCGACGAAGCCGCCCTCGTCGGGGAAGCGGAGGTCGACGTCCTGTAGCGAGAGGACGACGGCGTAGGCGATCGGGTAGGCGGTGACGAGCAGCATCGCCAGCACCGCCGGCGCGCACAGCATCCAGGCGAGTTTGTGCTCCGAGCGCGTGCGGGAGGAGGCCTTGGCCGGCGCTGCCTCCGGCGGGTCGGGGTTGGCGGGGACGTTGACGCTCATCAGAGCAGCCCTTCCCGCTTGACCGCGTCTTCGACCTTCGACTTCAGTTCGTCGTAGATCGATTCCGTGTCAGAGGAATCGATCTTGTCCGGCGGGTGCAGCGCCCGCTGGACCGCCAGCGAGACGTCCTGGTAGGCGGGGGTGGTCGGCCGCGGGCCAGATTCTTCGATCGATTCCTTCACCAGCTGGGCAAAGCCGGGATACGCTTCGGTCACTTTTTTGTCGGTGTAGAGGTCCGAGCGCGAGGGCGGCAGCCCGTCGAGTTCGACCGCCGTTTTCTGGCTGTCTTTGTTGGACAGGCAGGTGGCCGCTTCGAAGGCCACGTCCTTGTTCTTCGAGAAGGAGCTGACCGCGAGGTTGAAGCCGCCGAGCGGCGGTTTGCTCGGCTTGCTCGCGTCGACCCGGGGGAAGCGCGCGAAGCCCATCTCTTTGCCGATGTCCGGCGCTTCGGCCTGGGCGCTCGCGTAGGCGAAGGTGTAGTTGGTCATGAAGGCCGATTCGCCGGCCTCGAAGGCAAGGCGGGCGCTGTCCTCGTCGGAGGTCGAGAGGCTCGGCGGCGCGGCGCCGCCGTTGGCGAGCTGGCCGATCACCTGCAGGGCTTTCTCGGTCGGCCCCTGTTCGAGGTCGACTTCTTCGGGGCCGGAGAGGATTTCGGTGCCGGCGCTATCGATCAGCGCGTTGACGAGGACCATGTAGCCCTCATAGCGATTCGCCTGCACCTGGATCGAACCGGCTTCTTTCAGCCCTTCGGCCTGTTCGATCATCTCGTCCCAGGTTTTCGGCGGCTGTTTGACGAGGTCTTTGCGGTACCAGAGCAACTGGGTGTTGGTGTTGAACGGCGCCGCGTAAAGCTTGTCCTCGAAGGAGGCCGTCTCGATCACGTTGGGGAAGACCTTCTCGGTGACCGCTTTCTCGTCTGCGCCCGTCCACGCTTCGACCCAGCCGGCGTTGGCGAACTCGCCGGTCCAGATCACGTCCATCCCGACGATGTCGATCGAGGAGTCCTCAGCCCCCAGCCGCCGCACCAGCTGTTCGCGTTGCTGGCTGGCGTCGGTCGGGAGAAATTCCGGCGTGATCGTGTATTTGCCCTTCGATTCTTCCGAGCACCGTTTCGAGACTTCCTCGATCGTCCCGCCCGGCTGGATCGCGACGAAGAAGGTGAGCTCCCGCGGGCCGGATTCATCCGAGGAGCCACCACAGGCGGAGAGGGCGATGGCGGCGAGAGCGGAGGCGGCGAGACCAACTGCCGCTCGCTTGACCCAACTGGATTTCAAGGTCTCTTCTCCATGATCCACCGTTCCCAACGGTGCATTGAAGAAGCTGCCCGGGTGACTGCTTGTCTAAACAGGATCGCGCAGCCGAGATTCGACCCACCCTGGTGTGTCAAAAATCGGATGCGAGCTAGAGTCCGCTTGTGGGACGATCTGGCGCCGGCAGGACGAGGAATGGCGGCGATTGACTCCATCCGAGTTCGACTCTTCCCGAAAGAGGCAGCAGGCCCGGGGAGCTCTCCACGAGGTCGTGGAGCTTTTCCTCCGCCTATCTGAAGGGGCTTGGGGTGCTGGAGCTGGAACGTACCCTGCGTTCGCATCTCGACCGGGTCGAGGCGCGGTCGATTCTCGACCTGGTGCGGAAGTCGGACCAGTCGCAGGAAGTCGAAGAGGCCGAGTTCTCGGGAGGGCTTGTCGACTCACTGGCCGCCGGCGCATTCCCGCCTGGTGCTGGTCCTCGATGAGGCCCCCTCTGAACTAGTCCAGCTCATCGGCTATCTGGAGGGGATCAGCAGCGGCATAGTCCTCGACTTGATCACCGTCTCCGCCTATCAGGCGGGCTCCGAGCAGCTTCTCGTCCCCCAGCGCGTCGACCCGGAGCACCCGGGAGAGCGGACGCCGGCCGCGGTCGCGGCGCGAAGTGCTTCAAAGTCGCGGCGGGAGGTCGACGGGTCCGCTGCTTTTGAGGAGGCGATCGCCCGGGCGCCCGAGCCTTCCCGGCTGAGTGGGTGGTTCCGGTGCGCTGGATTGAGACCCGTGGCAGGGAGGATGCGATCCGGGACTCGGACTTCTTCGCCAACCAGAACTCGGCTGTCCGCCTTACGCACGGCTACGCCTTGAAGCGGCTGGGCGAGGAGTTTGGGCTGGAGCGTCAGTCGACGTCTTCGGCCTGACGGGCCAGCGACTGCCAGGCGTCGCGCGCCTCCGTCAAGTTGACCGAGAGGCTGCGGTCGCCGGCGCCGATTGCGATCTTCTTGCCGCCGACGGTGCCGACGAGAACGGCGCCGAGCTCTTCGAGCGCCGCCCGCTCGCCGCTGACGACGAAGCCGCCCGGGCCCTCGCCGAAGAGGGCTTCCTCGGGCTGGGCGCCGCGCTCGCGGAGGTGTTCGACGTTTGCCTCACAGCCGATGCCGCCGGCGATCGCCGACTCGGCGAGGGCTACGGCGAGGCCGCCGTCGGAGACGTCGTGGGCGGAGGAGAGCTTGCCGGCGCGGACGGCGTCGCGGACGATCTCGCAGGCTCGTGCGACGGCCTCGACGTCCGGTCGCGGCAGGCCCATCTTCAGCTCCCCGCGCTGCTTCGCCAGCTCTGAGCCGGCGAGGTTCGGTTCGAAGGGGCCGATCAGGCCGATAGCGTCGCCCTCGCGGGCGAAGCCGCTGCCGGCGACCTGCTCGGGGTCGGGCAGCTCTCCCACCAGCGCCACCACCGGAGTCGGGTAGATCGGCCCGTCCGGTCCCTCGTTGTAGAGGGAGACGTTGCCGCCGACGACGGGGACGCCGAGGGCGTTGCAGGCATCGGCGAGGCCGCTGACCGCGCGGTCGAGCTGCCAGGCGCCGGCCGGCTTCTCCGGGTTGCCGAAGTTGAGGCAGTTGGTGAGGCCGAGCGGCTCGGCGCCGACGCAGGCGAGGTTCTGCGCGCACTCCAGGACCGCCTCGATCGTCCCCAGGTAGGGCTCACAGGCGACGCGGCGGCCGTTGCCGTCGATCGAGACGGCGATCGCGTTGCCCGCCTCGGGCAGCTGCAGGACGGCGGCGTCGGCCTGCTCGGGACGCCGCACCGTGCGGCTGCCGACCAGGTAGTCGTACTGCTCGAAGGCCCAGCGCTTGGAGGCGATGTTGGGGGAGGAGAGCAGCGACAGCAGCTCTTCCTTCGAGCTCGCTCCGACCTCGAGCGTCGCCCGGTTGCCGTAGATCCAGCCGTCCGGCTCGGTCGGCTCGAGGTCGTATAGCGGGCAGCCGTCGACCAGCGCCTCGACCGGCATCTCGCCGACCGTCTCGCCGTCGCGGAGGATCCGGACGAGGCCGCCATCGGTCACCTTGCCGATCTCCGCCGAGCTGGTCTGCCACTTCTCGCAGATCGCTCGCACCTCCTCGACCCGGGCCGGCTCGACCACCGCCAGCATCCGCTCCTGGCTCTCGGAGACCATGATCTCGAAGGGCTCCATGTCGGCCTCGCGCAGCGGCACCTTGGCGACGTCGATCTCGATCCCGACCCCGCCGGCGGAGGCCATCTCGCCGGCCGAGGAGGTGAGCCCGGCGGCGCCGAGGTCCTGCAGCGAGACCAGCAGGCCCTTCTCCAGCAGCTCGAGGCAGCACTCGAGCAGCTTCGACTCCTCGAAGGGATCGCCGATCTGCACCGTCGGCCGCTTCGCCTCGTCCGCCTCGCCGAGCTCGGCCGAGGCGAGCACCGAGGCGCCGCCGATCCCGTCGCGCCCGGTTGAGGCGCCCATCAGGACGACCGAGTTGCCGACCCCGGCGGCGGCGGCCCGCACCATGTCCTCGATCTTGGCGAAGCCGATGCACATCGCGTTGACGAGGCAGTTGTGCTCGTAGGGCTCCTCGAAGTAGATCTCGCCGCCTACGGTCGCCACCCCGATCGAGTTGCCGTAGTGGCCGATCCCGCGCACGGCGCCGTCGAGCAGGTGGCGCGAGCGGACCGAGTCGAGCTCGCCGAAGCGGAGGCTGTCGAGGAGCGCGATCGGCCGCGCCCCGATCGCGAAGACGTCGCGCATGATCCCGCCGACGCCGGTGGCCGCGCCCTGGAACGGTTCGACCGCGCTCGGGTGGTTATGGGACTCGACCTTGAAGGCGACCGCGTAGCCGGAGCCGACGTCGACCGCGCCGGCGTTCTCACCCGGCCCCATCACCACCCGCTCACCCTCGGTCGGCAGCTTCCCCAGCAGCTTGCGCGAGTGCTTGTAAGCGCAGTGCTCAGACCAGAGCAGGCTGAACATCGCCAGCTCGACGTCGTTCGGCTCGCGCCCGAGCTTCTCGACGATCAGCTCGTACTCGGAGTCGGTCAGCCCGAGCTCGCGGTATTTGGGAGTGTCCACGGTCAAGCCGCGACCTTGCTCATCCGCTCGAAGACGCGGAGGCCGTCGGTGCTCCCCGTCAGCGGGTCGACCGCGTGCTCGGGGTGGGGCATCAGACCGAGGACGTTGCCGCGCTGATTGGTAACGCCGGCGATGTCGCGGACCGAGCCGTTGGAGTTGTGCCCCTCGGCGTAGCGGTAAGCGACCTGGCCGCCGCGCTCCATCTGGTCGAGCATCTCGTCCGACGCGTAGTAGCGGCCTTCGCCGTGCTTGGCCGGGATCGAGAGCCGCTCGCCGCCGCCCTCTTCGACCAGCTCGACCTGGTGGCAGCGGAAGCGCAGCTCGACGTTCCGCAGCAACGCCCCCGGCAGCAGCCCCGCCTCGCAGAGCACCTGGAAGCCGTTGCAGATCCCCAGCACCGGCATCCCGCCCGCGGCCGCCTCGGCGACCGCCTCCATCGCCGGGCTGAACCGCGCGATTGCGCCGGCCCGCAGGTAGTCGCCGTAGGAGAAGCCGCCGGGGACGACGACGCCGTCGACGCCGTCGAGGTCGCGGCTCTCGTGCCAGACAAGCCGGGCGCCGGCGCCGTGCACCTCGCAGGCGTGCAGGGCGTCACGCTCATCGCATGATCCGGGGAACTGGAGGACGCCCCAGATCACAGGGTCTGGATCTCGTAGTCCTCGATTAGGGTGTTGGCGAGGAGCTTCTCGCAGAGCTCGCCGAGCTGCTCGGGGCTCTCCGCCTCGAGCTCGACCATCCGCCCGACGTGGACGTGCTCTATTCCCTCGAAGCCGAGCGCCGGCAGCGCCCGCTCCACGGCCTTGCCCTGAGGGTCGAGGATTCCCTCCTTGGGGCGGATCAGCACCCGAGCCTTCAGAACGTCTCTCCGGTGATCCGCTCGTAGGCCTCGACATATTTGGCGCGGGTCTGCTCGACCACGTCGGCCGGCAGCTCCGGCGCCGGCGGCTTCTTGTCCCAGCCGGTCTCCGAGGCCCAATCGCGGACGAACTGCTTGTCGAAGGAGGGGGGCGTGACGCCCGGCTGGTAGCTGGCGGCGGGCCAGAAGCGCGAGGAGTCGGGGGTGAGGACCTCGTCGCCGAGGACGATCTCGGCGCCGGCGTGGCGGCCGAACTCGAACTTGGTGTCGGCGAGGATGATCCCGCGCTGGGCGGCGTGCTGGGAGCCGCGCTTGTAGACCTCGATCGAGACCCGCCGCAGCTCTTCCAATAGCGCCCGGTCGCCGACGATCTCGGCGGCGCGGTCGAAGTCGACGTTCTCGTCGTGGTCGCCGATCTCGGCCTTGGTCGACGGGGTGAAGATCGGCTCCGGCAGCTGGTCGGACTCGACCAGACCGGAAGGGAGCTCGATCCCGCAGACGGCGCCTTCTTCCCTGTATTCCTTCCAGCCGGAGCCGGAGAGGTAGCCGCGGACGACGCACTCGACCGGGTACATCTCCAGCTTGCGAACGCGCATCGCCCGTCCGGAGACCTCCTCGGGCACGTCCTCGGAGATGAAGTGGTTCGGGACGATGTCCTCGGTCAGCCCGAACCAGAAGACCGACATCCGGTTCAGGACCTTGCCCTTGTCGGAGATCGGCGTCGGCATTACGACGTCGTAGGTGGAGATGCGGTCGGAGGCGACCATCAGCAGGTCGTCCTCCCACGCGTAGATCTCGCGCACCTTCCCCGTCGAGAGGAGGTTCAGGTCGGCAACGCTCGGCACAGGACCGATGCTATCCATCCTCTGCGATGCTTGGCTGGTGGCGCTGCCACCCGAACCGAGCAGTCCGCCGCTGGTGCAGACGCTGCGCTGGGCCTTCCGCCCGGTCGCCTTCCTCCAGGACTGCCGCCGCCGCTTCGGCGACTCCTTCAGCGTCCGCTTCCTCGGCTTCGAGCGGCCGATGGTGCTGATCTCCGACCCGGAGGCGATCAAGGCGCTCTACCGCGAGCCGAGCCACGGGCTGCCGCCGGGGCGCAACATCATCCTCGAGCCGATCGTCGGCTCGAAATCGCTGCTGATCCAGCAGGGGGCCGAACACCTGAGCCGGCGGCGGTTGATGCTGCCGCCATTCCACGGCGAGCGCATGCGCTCCTACGAGGCGGCGATGGAGGAGATCGTCAACGCCGAGATCGACTCCTGGCCGATCGGCGAGGAGTTCCCGATCCACTCGCGGATGCAGGCGGTGACGCTGGAGGTGATCCTGCGTCTCGTCTTCGGCATCTCCAGCGGACCGCGCCTCGAGCGGCTGCGGGAGATGCTCGGCACCGTCCTCACCGAAACCGCAACCCCGGGTCGGCAGGTGCTGGGCCTGGCGCTGCAGCGCTTCGGCGGCCGCGGCATGTTCGCCCAGTTCGAGACCCAGCTGCGCGAAGTCGACGACCTGCTCTTCGCCGAGATTGCCGAGCACCGCGAGCGGCCCGACCTCGCCGAGCGCGAGGACATCCTCTCGATGCTGATGACCGCCGAGTTCGAGGACGGCACCCGGATGGAGGACCAGGAGCTGCGCGACCAGCTGATGACCCTGCTCCTCGCCGGTCACGAGACGACCGCGACCGCGCTCGCCTGGACCTTCGACCTGCTGCTGCGCCACCCGACCGAGCTCGGCCGTCTGCGCGACTCGCTGGCGGCGGGGGACGAGGACTACCTGCGGGCGACGATCACCGAGTCGCTGCGGCTGCGACCGGTGATCCCGCTGGCCGGCCGCCGCCTCTCTAAGGACCTCGTCGCCGACGGGATGACGCTGCCCGCCGGCACCGACGTCACCCCGGCGATCTGGCTCACCCACACCCGCGAAGACATCTATCCCGAACCGTTCGCCTTCCGGCCCGAGCGCTTCCTCGAGGAGGGCCCGGACACCTACGCCTGGATCCCCTTCGGCGGCAGCGTCCGCCGCTGCATCGGCGCCACCTTCGCCGAGTTCGAGATGCGCGTCGTCCTCCGCGAGGTGCTGACCCGCTGCGAGCTCCGCAAGGCGAGCCCGGAGCCCGAGCGCACCGGCCGCCGCAACATCACCTTCTCGCCGAAGGCGGGAACCCCGGTCGTCCTCACCTCACGCGAGCCGGCTCGCGAGCGCGCCAGCGAGCCCGCAGCGATCTGACAACACGTTACGAACGTTTTTGTCTACACTCCTCCCATGGAGGCACTTCTGGAGAAGGAGGCGGACGTGGAGAGCTGGAACGACGAGCGGATGGACGAACTGAGCCGGCGGGTGGACGACGGCTTCAAGGAGATGAGGACCGGCTTCGCGAGAGTCGACAAAGAGATGAAGGAGGGCTTCGCGAGAGTCGACAACGAGATGAAGGAGGGCTTCACTCGGGTCGACGCCAAGTTCGACAAGTTGGTCGACCGGATCGACAAACTCTTCTACCTACAGTTCGCCTTCATGGGGTCCCTGGTGGTCGGGTTGCTCCCCCTGGTGGTGGGCCTGCTCACGGGCAAGATCTGAAGGCGGTGGCTAAGCGCCGGCCTTGGCCGGCGGGTGCGGGTGCTCCTGCGCCCACTTGGCGATCGTGCCGGAGCCGGAGATCACCTCGCCGTCGTCGAGGACGAGGATCGGGACCTCGTTGGTGCCGCTGAGGCGCTTGACCTCCGCCCGGTCCCCGCTGCGGCTGCCCCAGGTCAGCGGCATGCCGCGATAGCCCTTCACCGTTTTCAGCTCGTACTCGTGACCGGCCGCGTCGAGTGCCTTGCCGGCCTTGGCGCAGGGATGGGCAAAGCCCGGCCCCCGCTTCTTCTGCCCACAGGTGTAGAGGATCATCGGTGCAGCCTACAGTCGAGCCTGATCGGGGTCAGGACCGCAGGGCTTCGAGCCGTTCGAAGATCTCCGGCACGTGAGTGAGGTAGGCGCTGTAGTCGAAGATCTTGTCGAGGTCGAGGCCGGGCGCCGCCTCGGCGAGTAGGTCGCGGAACTCGGTGCGGGTGTCCCAGGCGCGCTGGGCGTTCTCCTGGACGACGCGGTAGGCGTCGTCGCGGGTCATCCCGGACTCGACCAGGGCGGTTAGGGCGCGCTGGCTGAAGAGCGCCCCGTAGGTGAGGCCGAGGTTCTCGCGCATCCGCTCTTCGTTCACCTTCATCCCGGCGGCGACCCTCGCCGCCAGGTCCTGCATGTAGTCGAGGGCGATGGTCGCGTCGGGGAGGATCACCCGCTCGGCGCCGGAGTGGGAGATGTCGCGCTCGTGCCAGAGGGCGACGTTCTCGATTCCGGTTTGGGCGTAGCCGCGTAGGACGCGGGCGAGCCCGGTGATCCGCTCGGTCCGGATCGGGTTGCGCTTGTGGGGCATCGCCGAGGAGCCCTTCTGGCCGGCGGCGAACGGCTCTTCGACCTCGCGCACCTCGGTTTTCTGCAGGTTCCGCACCTCGGTCGCGAAGCGCTCGAGGCCGGCGCCGGCGATCGCGATCGCCGTCAGCAGCTCGGCGTGGCGGTCGCGGGGGACCACCTGGGTCGCGACGTCCTCGCGGCCGAGGCCGAGCTTCTGCATCACCCGCGCCTCGACCGCCGGCGGCACCGAGGCGTAGGTGCCGACGGCGCCGGAGAGCTTGCCGACGGCAAGTTGGGCGAAGGCCTCCTCCAGCCGGTCGAGGTTGCGGTCGGCCTCGAAGGCGAAGCCCGCTAGCCGCAGCCCGAAGGTCGTCGGCTCGGCGTGGACGCCGTGGGTGCGGCCGACGCAGAGGGTGTCGCGATGCTCGAGTGCCCGGGTGACCAGCGCGTCGCGGTAAGCGCAGGCGCTGCCGAGGACCACTTCGCCGGCCCGCCGCAGCTGCAGCGCCAAGGCGGTGTCGAGGACGTCGGAGGAGGTGAGGCCGTAGTGGATCCAGCGACCGTGCTCGCCGACCGAGGCGGCGACGACGTCGACGAAGGCGGCGACGTCGTGGTCAGTCACCTTCTCGCGCTCTTCCACCGCCTCGACCGTGAAGGCCGCCTTCTCCCGCGCCGCGCGCGCCGCCTCCTCGGGGACCACGCCCTCGCCCGCCCAGGCCTCAGTGGCGGCCAGCTCGACCTCGAGCCAGCTCTCCAGCTTCGCTTGCGGCGTCCAGACCGCCCCGATCTCGGGGCGGGTGTAGCGGGGGATCACGCGTTGATTATCCGCCCGGCGAGCACGCCGGCGTTTTTGGAGCCGTCGATCGCCACGCACGCGACCGGAATCCCGGGCGGCATCTGCACCGCCGAGAGCAGCGCGTCGAGGCCGCCGAGGCTCTTGCCGAGGATCGGCACCCCGATCACCGGCAGGTCGGTGTGGGCCGCGGCTACGCCCGGCAGCGCCGCCGACATCCCGGCCCCGGCGATGATCACCTTGAGGCCGCGCATCCGCGCGTTCTGGCAGTACTCGCGAACCAGCTCGGGGTCGCGATGGGCGCTCATCACCCGCACCTCGTAGCGGATGCCCGCTTCCTCGAGGGCTTTCCCAGCCGGTTCCATCTTCGGCTTGTCGTTCTTCGAGCCCATGATGATCCCGACGTGGGGCTCGTCGACGTCGATTTCCCCGAACGCTTCCTCGACGCTCGCCATCGTCGCCGTCTGGGTGGGATCGGCGGGTCCGCCCCCTGCGGGCGTGGCGGTCCCGGTCGGCTGCGGCTCCTCTGAGATCTCGCTCATCTCGCTCCTTCGGATTCTGTTGGTGAGACTCTGTTGATGAATTGAATTAACTGGGGACGCGCTCGACGGCGCGGGCGGCGATGTCGGTGCGGATCTGCATTCCCTCGAAGGAGATCCGGCTGGCGGCATCGTACGCACGATCGCGCGCCTCGGCGGGGCTCGCTCCAAGCCCCGTCACGTTCAGTACCCGGCCACCGGCGGTAACGATCTCGCCGCCGCGCTCGGCCGTGCCCGCGTGGGTCACCTCGGCGATCTCAGCCGCCTCGGCGAGGCCGCTGATTACGTCGCCCTTCGAAGAGGACTCCGGGTAGCCGGCGGAGGCGAGGACGACGGTGACGGCCCAGTTGCCCTCGAACTCGGCCGCGGCGCCGGCGAGGCCGCCGGGCTCGCGGGCGGCGAGGAAGAGCTCGGCGAGGTCGGAGCGCAGCCGCGGCAGCACCGCCTGGGTCTCGGGGTCGCCGAAGCGGGCGTTGAACTCGAGCACCTTCGGCCCCTCGGTCCCGATCATCAGGCCCGCGTAGAGGACGCCGTGGAAGGGCACGCCGCGGGCGGCCATCGCCGCGACCACCGGCCGGTGGACCCGCTCGACGATTTCCTCGACTTCGGCCGCGCCGAAACCGGGGACCGGGGAGTAGCTGCCCATCCCACCGGTGTTGGGCCCCTGGTCACCGTCGAAGATCCGCTTGTAGTCCTGGGCGGGAGCGAGAGGGACGACGTTCTCGCCGTCGCAGATCGCCAGCAGCGAGAGCTCCTCGCCCTCGAGGAACTCCTCGAGAACGACGGTGGTTGAGCCGAAGCGCTGCTCGGTGAAGAAGACGTCGACGGCGGCGCGTGCCTCGGTCTCGTCCTGACAGATGATCACGCCCTTGCCCGCGGCGAGGCCGTCGGCCTTCAGCACCGTGGGATACGTGGTGGTGGCCACCCGCTCGAGCGCCTCCTCGCGGCTGCGCAGCAGCACGTGCGAGGCGGTTGGAACACCCGCCTCCTCCATCAGCTCCTTCGCGAACGCCTTCGAACCCTCAAGCTCGGCCGCCGCTCTGCTCGGGCCGAAGGCCGGGATGCCCGCCTCCTCCAGAGCGTCGACCGCACCGGCGACAAGCCCCGCCTCCGGCCCGATCACGGCCAAGTTAACGCCGCGCGCCTGCGCCGCGGCGACGATCGCCACCGCGTCGTCGGCGGCAACGTCGGGCAGGCACTCGGCGTCGGCGACGATCCCCGCGTTGCCGGGGGCGCAAAGAACCTCGGTCACCTGCGACGAGCGCCGCAGCGCCCGCACGATCGCGTGCTCGCGACCGCCTCCGCCTACGACCAGGACCTTCAAGCGGCTACAGCGCGTTGGAGAGATCCTCGGCGGGCATCGCCGCGAGGGTCTGGCTCGTCATCGTCCCCCGCGAGCCGAGCTCGACGGAGACCTTGGCCATCGTCTTCTCGTCGGGAGCTTCGACCACGGTGACGAAGTCGTACTGCCCCAGCGTCGCGTACTGAGCAACCACCTTCGCCCCCAGCTGTTCGACCTCGCGGTTGACCTCGGCGACTCTGCCGGGGTTGTTCTTCAGCGTCCGCACACCCTCGGCGGTCAAGTTGGTCAGCATCAAATAAGTCGGCATCTCCGCCCCCTTCAAGCTGTAGATCGAGCCTCGGGTTCAACCGTACTGCTTTGGGGGTTGATGAGGGAGGGGGCAGGGGTACCTCCTCTGGGCGCAGCTCGGCGGAAGGCGTTCTGTGGCTGGCGCCCGGTCGGCGCTAGCCCGCCTCGTGCTAAGTGCCCAGAGGAGGTACCCCTGCCCCCTCTACGACACGCACCGGCACCTCCCTAACCAACCACTTCTAGTACTCGTAATACCCGGCGTGGATGTGGTCGCAGTGGTCGGGCAGCGCGAAGGCTGGGCCGACGCCGTCCAGGTCGAAGCAGTAGATGAGCTCGGTCGGGTGGAGTGGGTCGGGGAGCTGGGCGAGGGCGTAGCCGAGCTCGGCGCACGGGGCGGTGGTGGAGGTGTCGGTGCAGGAGACGCCGTCGACGGCGGCGATGTCCATTGCGCGGCCGTAGAAGTGGTTGGAGACGTTGCCCGAGGCGGTCATCTGCGAGTGGTCGGAGCGCAGGGAGCTGATCGTGATCTGGTGGTCTTTGGTCATCAGCGCCAGCAGGCCGGTGACCCGTTCGTCCAGCATCCCCGCCTGGATGTCCCGCAGCTCGAGGTCGCTGGAGAGGGTGAGGTTCTGCCAGTTGATCTGGGCGGCGACGGTGCCCGGGAGCAGGATCGTCCAGTCCTCCGTGCTGACCGCGCACTTGCCGGCCAGCTGGTCGGCCTCGTGGGCGACCGCGTCGACGTACCAGGCGGCCTGGTTGTGGGTGAAGACGCCGGCGTCGATGCTGCCGCGCGACCACATCAGGCGTGCCAGCGTCGCCGCCGAGTCGTCGATGTCGGCGTGGCGGACGCGGCCGTCGTTGTCGCCGTCGACGCCGTAGTCGCGCCACTCGGTCTTGTCGAGCCCGAGCGCGCCCCAGGTCCGCAGTTGCCCTTTGCTCATCCCGCGGCCGAAGTTCGACTCGAGCCGGGCGACCGCGGCCAGCGTCCAGACCCCGCGCTTGCCGAGTTCGTAGCGGCCGGCAGCGGCCTCGAAGGCGGCCAGGTACTCCTCCGGGATCTGCTTCTTCCAGTTCGCGTCGGGGGTGCAGCGGAAGACCTGGATCTGCGGGGCGAGGGAGAGGGTGGCGTAGTTGCTGCCGACTTCGTTCGCGTAGCAGCCGGCGTTGGCGAGGACGTCTTCGACGTACCAGTCGGCGTGGTTGTAGGCGAAGATCGCCCCCCAGACGTCCCCCGGCATGCCGGCGGCGCTGAGGTAGCGGGCGGCGGCGAAGATCGCGTCTTCGGGGTTGTTCGGGTCCTTGACCCCGTCGCCGTTGGCGTCGACCCCGTACATCGCCCAGGTTTCCGGCATGAACTGCATCCAGCCTTCGGCGCCGGCGTAGGAGGGCCCGAGGTTCTGGCCGAAGCCGGTCTCGATCGCGTTGATCCCGGCCAGGATCGCCGGGCCCTGTGGGCCGAGTCCGTACTGCTCGGAGGCGCGCTGGTAGATCGGGATCAGGACCGGCGGCACGCCGCTGATCGCGCAGCTGGAGGCGGGAAGCGAGGGGATCGCGAAAGCGCCGGCGGCGGGAGCAGGGGTCGCCCCGGTTTCGGACGCCGCTTCAGTCGGTTCGGCTTCTTCGGGTTCAGCCGTGTCGCCGTCGCCGGCGTTGACCCCGCCGGAAGGCGGCGGCGTCTTCGTCGCCGGGGCGGGCGGCGGCACGAGGGCGTCGCCTTCCTCGACCGGAGCGGTCTTTTCGCTCGGGGGCGGAGCTTCCAGACTCGCACCCGGGACGGGCGCCGGTGCCGCAGTGACTGCCTCGGCGCGCGCCACCGCAACCGGCACCGCCAGCGCCGCAGTGGCTGCTGCGGTTGCCATCACCGCCCGGATCTTGCGCGCGTGCTCCATCAGCCGAGGACGTTGACGACTTGCCAGTCTTTGTTCTTCAGCTGTTCCAGCTCCAGGCGCAGCTCGCTGGTGGCGCCGACCCGCAGCAGCGAGACGCTGACGGGGTAGATCTCCTCGTGCGATGGCGCGGGGACGACATTGAGGACTTTTGCCTTCGGCACCTCGACCCCCGCGGGCTGGCGCGGCGGCCGTTGCAGTAGGGCCTTGGTTACCTCGGGCGCCGCCGTCGCCTTGAAAGCCTGGCGGACCTCGGACTTCTCGGCGCCGGTCTCGTAGACGACGAAGGCGCCGGCGAACTTGCGGGCGACGGCGATCGCGGCGGGGCCGGCCGGCGGCCCGTCGACGCTCTCGGTCGCGGTCGAGGCCCGGGCCGCGGTGGTCGCGCCCGGCTTGGAGGAGATCGTGTCGGTGGCGGCGTTGCCGGTGTTGCTCGAGGTGGAAGCGATGGCGGCTGATTCGCTCGCTTCCGGCTCCGCGGCGCCCGAGTCCTTGCCCTGCGGCGCCTCGAAGACGGGGGCCGCACCCTGCAGGGTCGGCTCCGGCTCGGGCTTCGGCTCCGCCTTCACCCGCGCCGGCTCGGGCGCTGGAGCGGAGGTCACCGCCACCGGGGCGGCGGTCGTCGGTTCGTTGTTCTCGGAGGAGACCAGCGAGTAGCCCCCGACCCCGACCGCCAGGGCCAAGACGACGGCACCGCCGGCGACCGCGGCGCGACCGCTGTCGCCAAGTGCCAGGAAGCGGTCTCCGAGCGGCCAGAGGACGCGGTCGCGCAGGGCCAGCGAGAGGTCCTCGAGGGCCTCCGGCGAGCGCCGCTTCGGACGCGCGTTGATCGGGGTCTGGTCGTTATCCATCAAGGTCTGCCGGTGCTCTCCCAAGCTTAGAGTGGCCCGTCCAATTAAAGAGCACCTTTACGTTGGACTTGTTTCGGCAGAAACCGCCGGGAAAATGAGCCCCGCAGCGCCTCCGCCGCCCCAGCCTAAGCGGCCGCCGCGGCAGCCGCCTCCGCCCGCTCGAAAACAACCTCCCCCTCGCGGGCGTCGACCCGGACGACGTCGCCCTCGCGGAACTCCCCCTCGAGGATCTTCAGCGCCAGTTTGTCGACCAGCTGCTTCTGGATCACCCGCTTCAGCGGCCGCGCCCCGTAGGTCGGGTCGTAGCCGAGGTTGCCGAGCAGGGTGCGGGCGTCCTCGGAGAGCTCGATCTCGATCCCCCGCTCGTGCACCCGCCCGACCAGCTGGTCCACCTGCAGCTCGACGATGCGGCCGATGTCCGCCTCGGAGAGGCGGTGGAAGATCACCGTGTCGTCGATCCGGTTGAGGAACTCGGGCTTGAAGGTCGCCGCCAGCACCTCTTCGATCCCCTCGCGGATCTTCTCGTCGACCTGCTCGCCGACGATCCGGTCGGAGCCGACGTTGGAGGTCATGATCAAAACCGTGTTGGTGAAGCTGACGGTGCGGCCCTGCCCGTCGGTGAGGCGCCCGTCGTCCATGATCTGCAGCAGCGTGTTGAAGACGTCGGGGTGGGCCTTCTCGATCTCGTCCAGCAGGACGACCGCGTAAGGCCGGCGCCGCACCGCCTCGGTCAGCTGCCCGCCCTCCTCGTAGCCGACGTAGCCGGGGGGCGCGCCGATCAGCCGCGAGACCGTGTGCTTCTCCATGTACTCGGACATGTCGAGGCGGACGATCGCCTGCTCGGAGTCGAACATGAACTCGGCGAGCGCCTTCGCCAACTCGGTCTTGCCGACTCCCGTCGGGCCGAGGAAGAGGAAGCTGCCGATCGGCCGGTTCGGGTCGGAGAGCCCGGCGCGCGAGCGCCGCAGGGCATTGGAGACGGCGGAGATCGCCTCCTCCTGGCCGATCACCCGGTCGTGCAGCCGCTCCTCCATCTGGATCAGCTTCTGGACCTCCCCCTCCATCAGCCGGCTGACCGGGATCCCGGTCCATTTGGCGACGACCTCGGCGATGTCCTCCTCGGTCACTTCGTCGGCGAGCAGGACTTCGCCGCCGGCGTGGACCTCCTCCAGCCGCGCTTCTTGCTCGGCAACCCTCGCCTCCAGCTCGGGGATGTCGCCGTAGCGCAGCTTCGCCGCCCGCTCGAGGTCGGTCTCGCGCTCGGCCCGCTCGGCCTCCAGCCGTGCCTCTTCCAGCTGTTCCTTGGCACCCTTGATCGCCTCCAGCGGCTCTTTCTCGTTCTGCCAGCGCGTCCGCAGCTCGGCCGCCTCCTCGCGCAGGTTGGCGAGGTCCTCTTCGAGCGCGGTGAGGCGCGCTTTCGAGGCCTCGTCGGTCTCTCTCTTCAGCGCCTCGCGCTCGATCTCCAGCTGCTGGATTCGCCGCTCGACCTCGTCGATCTCGGTCGGGACCGAGTCGATCTCGATCTTCAGCCGCGAGGCCGCCTCGTCGATCAGGTCGATCGCCTTGTCGGGGAGGAAGCGGTCGGCGATGTAGCGCTCCGAGAGCGTCGCGGCGGCGACGATCGCCGAGTCGGCGATCCGCACGCCGTGGTGTTGTTCGTAGCGCGGTTTCAACCCGCGCAGGATCGCGATCGTGTCGTTCATGTCGGGCTCGCCGACGAGGACCGGCTGGAAGCGACGCTCCAGCGCCGCGTCCTTCTCGATGTGCTTGCGGTACTCGTCGAGCGTCGTCGCGCCGACCGCCCGCAGCTCGCCCCGCGCCAGCATCGGCTTCAGCAGGTTGGCGGCGTCGACCGCGCCCTCGGCGGCGCCGGCGCCGACGATCGTGTGAAGCTCGTCGAGGAAGAGGACGATCCGGCCGGCGGCGTCCTGCACCTCCTGCAGCACTGCTTTCAGCCGTTCCTCGAACTCGCCCCGATATTTGGAGCCCGCCAGCAGCGAACCGATGTCGAGGGCGATCACGCGCCGGTCGCGCAGGCTCTCCGGGATGTCCCCCTGGACGATCCGCTGCGCCAGCCCCTCGACGATCGCCGTCTTGCCGACGCCGGGGTCGCCGATCAGCACCGGGTTGTTCTCGGTCCGGCGGGAGAGGACCTGGATCACGCGGCGGATCTCCTCGTCGCGCCCGATCACCGGGTCGAGCTTCCCCGCCTCGGCCTCTTTGGTCAGGTCGCGGCCGAATTTCTCCAGCGCCTGCGCGGTCGACTCCGGCGTGGGGGAGGTGACTTTCTGCGGCCGCACCTCGGCGATCGCCGCTTCCAGCGAGGAGCGGTCGGGGAGGAAGTCGCGGACGCTCGCGCTCTCGGTCAGCGCCAGCAGCAGGTGGTCGGTCGAGATGTACTCATCGCCCTTCGCCGCCATCTCTTTCTCGGCCTGGCGGATCGTCTGCGCGAGGGCGGAGGAGAAGCGCGCCTCCTCGCTCTCGCCGCTCAGTTTCGGCAGCGCCGCGACCGCCTCGTTGGCGCGGGCGGCGACGGTCGCCGTGTCAGCGCCGAGCTTCTGCAGGATCGGGACGATGAGCCCGTCGGGTTGCTCGATCAGGGCGACGAGCAGGTGCGGGGGAGCGACCTCGGGGTTGCGCCGGGCAACGGCCAGCCGCTGCGCCGCCGCCACCGCCTCCTGCGACTTCTCCGTGAACCTGTCCGCCTGCATCAGCCCTCCTCTCCGTTCTTCCTACTCATTTCGCTTCGAGTTCCTCGAGCCGCTTGCGCAGCCGCCCGTTTTCGGCCCGCAGCTTGTGGACCTGGGCTTCCAGCGCCAGCACCGTTTCCACTCCGGCGAGGTTCAGCCCCTCCGCGGTCATCTGCTGAATCCGCCGCAGCCGTTCGACGTCGCGCTGGGAGTAGAGGCGGGTGTTCTTCGGCGAGCGCTTCGGAGCGATCAGGCCGCGCTGCTCGTAGATCCGCAGCGTCTGCGGGTGCATCTCGGCGAGTTCGGCGGCAACCGAGATCATGAACACGCCCTGCTCCTCGTCGAAGCTCGCCTTGACCCGGCGGCGGTAGGTGGCCATCAGCGCCCCGCCTTCCGCAGCAGCTCCGCCCGCGGGTCGCCGCCGTTGAGGGTCTCGGCCAGCTCATCGACCGCCTTGCGCTGCTCCTCGCTCAGGTCCTTGGGCACCGCGATCTCGAGCCGGTAGCGGATGTCGGCGCGGCCGCCGCCTTTGCGCTTCGGCGGGCCCTCGCCACGGAGGCGCTGGATCGTCCCGTGCTTGGTTCCGGGCGCGACCTTGATCTTCTTCGTCCCGCTCAGGGTCGGGACCTCGATCGTGCCGCCGCGCAGCGCCTCGGGAATCGTGATCGGGATGGCGACCTCGAGGTTGCCATCGTCGAGTCGTTTGAAGATCGGCGAGGAGGCGACCCGCGTGGTCACGTAGAGGTCGCCAGGCGGACCGCCCCGCGGCCCGTCCTCGCCCTTGCCGGCGAGGCGAATCCGGCTGCCGTCCTTGACCCCAGCCGGCACGTTCACTTTGAGGCGCTTGCTCTGTTGGGTGAGGCCGGAGCCGCCGCAGGTCGGGCAGGGGTCCTCGATGATCTGGCCGGCGCCACCGCACTGCGGACAGGGTTGGCTGATCGAGAAGAGCCCTTGGCCCTGGTTCTCCACCCCGCGGCCGCCGCAGCGCGGGCAGGTGACGGGGCTGGTCCCCGGTTTGGCGCCGCTGCCGTGGCAGGTCTGACAGCGGCTCGACTTCGGCACCGTGACGCTTATCTGGGCGCCGTTGATGGCGTCGTCGAAGCTGAGCGAGACTTCGGTCTCGAGGTCGCGTCCGCGTACCTGCTGCGGCTGGTCGCGGCCGCCGCCGCGATTGAAGACGGAGCCGAGGATGTCGCCGAAGTCGAAGCCGCCGAAGCCACCGGGACCGGTCCCGAAGGGAGCCTGGCCGCCGCCACCGAAGCCGGCGAAGACGCCGCCCTCGTCGTACTCCTTGCGCTTCTCGGGATCGGAGAGGACGTCGTAGGCGGAGGAGATCTCCTTGAACTTCTCCTCCGCGGCGGCGTCGCCCTGGTTGCGGTCAGGGTGGTACTGCCGGGCGAGCTTCCGGTAGGCCTTCTTGATCTCCTCGTCGGTCGCCTTCTTAGAGACGCCGAGCGTCTTGTAGAGCTCGTCAGCCACAGTCCTCCTAGGCGCTGACCACGACCCTCGCCGGTCGCAGCAGTTGCTCGTTCATCCGGTAGCCCTTCTGCATCACCTCGACCACCGTCCCGCTCTCGGTCCCCTCGACGGGCATCGTCGAGAGCGCCTCGTGCTGGGTGGGGTCGAACTTCTCACCCTTCGGGTCGACCGCCTCGATCCCGTGCCGGACCAAGGTCTCGCGCAACCCGCCGAGCACCATCTCCACACCCGAGGCAAGCCCGTCGCCGCTGCCGTCGGCAGCCTCCAGCGCCCGCTCCAGGTTGTCGACAGCATCGATCACTTCCCGCGCCACCTCCGCCTTACCGCGAGCCTGCGCCGCCTGCACATCACTGGCGACCCGCTTGCGGTAGTTCTCGAAATCAGCCTTCGTCCGCTTCGCGAGTTCGAGGTACTCGTCCCGCTCCTTATGGGCATCAGCCAACAATGCATCGAAGTCCTGCTCGACGGCCTGAGCACCGGACTCATCGGTCTCTCCCGTGGGTGGCGTGGTAGGGGGGACCCCCTCCTGCTCGGCAGGAGGGGGTGGGTCCCCTGCCGCGACAGGACCCGCGGGCCGAGCGTCCTCGTCCCTCACCTCATCCTGGGAAGACGTCATTTGCCCTCCTCGTCGACCACCTCAGCGTCGACGACCTCCTCCTCGTCGGCAGCCGCACCGTTCTCGCCGCTGCCGCCGGCCGCTTCGGACTCAGCCGAGGCAGCCGCGTAGATCTGCTCGGAGGCTTTGGTCATCGCCGCCGTCAGCGCCTCGACCTTGGCGTCGAGCTCCTCTTTGGAGCCGGTCTCGAGTGCGTCGCGCACCTCTTTGACCGCTGAGCGCACGTCCTCCTTGATCGAGTCGTCGACTTTGTCGCCCGCCTCCTCGATCGCTTTCTCCGCCTGGTAGGCCGCGTTCTCGGCGACGTTCCTCGCCTCCGCCAGCTCGCGCTGCGTGCGGTCCTCGTCGGCGTGCGCCTCGGCATCGGAGACCATGCCCTGGATTTCCTCGTCGGAGAGGCCGGAGCCGGATTTGATCTCGATCTTCTGCTCTTTGCCGGTGCCTTTGTCGGAGGCGGTGACGTTGATGATGCCGTTGGCGTCGATGTCGAACGTGACCTCGATCTGCGGCATCCCGCGCGGCGCCGGGGGGATCCCGGTGAGCTGGAATTTGCCCAGGCTCTTGTTGCCGCTCGCCATCTCGCGCTCGCCCTGGAGCACGTGGATCTCGACCGAGGGCTGGTTGTCGTCGGCGGTCGAGAAGACCTCCGACTTCTTCGTCGGGATCGTCGTGTTGCGCTCGATCAGCTTCGTCATCACGCCGCCTTTGGTCTCGATCCCCAGGGTCAGCGGGGTGACGTCCAGCAGCAGCACGTCCTTGACGTCGCCGGCGAGCACCCCGGCCTGGATGCCGGCGCCGACGGCGACGACCTCGTCCGGGTTGACGCCCTGGTGGGGCTCCTTGCCGGTCAGCTCTTTGACCTTCTCGCGGACCGCCGGCATCCGGGTCATGCCGCCGACGAGGACGACGTGGTCGACCTCGGTGTCGGCGTCTTTCAGCGCCTGTTTCACCGGCCCGACGACGCGGTCGAGCAGGTCCCCGGTCAGCTCGTTGAGTTTCGAGCGGCTGAGCTTCAGGTCGAGGTGCTTCGGCTGCCCCTCGACGGCGGTGATGAAGGGCAGGTTGATCTGCGTCTCCTGCGTCGAGGAGAGCTCGATCTTCGCCTTCTCCGCCGCCTCGTAGAGGCGCTGCAGCGAGTTTTTGTCCTGGGAGAGATCGACGCCCTGGTCGCGTTTGAACTCGGCCACCAGCCACCCGACGATCGCTTTGTCCCAGTTGTCGCCGCCGAGGTGGTTGTCGCCGGCGGTTGCTTTCACTTCGAAGGCGCCTTCGCCGATGTCCAGCACCGAGACGTCGAAGGTGCCGCCCCCGAGGTCGAAGACGAGGATCGCGTGGTCGGCCTCCTCTTTGTCGAGGCCGTAGGCGAGCGAGGCGGCGGTCGGCTCGTTGATGATTCGCTTCACCTCGAGGCCGGCGATCTTGCCGGCGTCCTTGGTCGCCTGCCGCTGGTCGTCGTTGAAGTAGGCGGGGACGGTGATGACGGCGCTGTCGACGGTGTCGCCGAGCTTCATTTCGGCGTCCGCTTTCAGCTTCTGCAGGATCATTGCGCTGATCTCCGGCGGGCTGTACTGCTTACCGCGTGCGTCAACGCGAACGTCCCCGTTTGGGCCGGCCTCGACCGTGTACGGGACGATCGTCTCCTCCTCTTTGACTTCGGACTCCTTGCGCCCCATGAAGCGCTTGATCGAGAAGATCGTGTTCTCCGGGTTCATCACCGCCTGGCGTTTGGCGACGGTGCCGACGAGGCGCTCCCCGCTCTCGGCGAACGCGACCACGGACGGGGTGGTGCGCCCGCCCTCGGCGTTCTCCAGAACGGTGGGCTCGCCGCCCTCCATCACCGCCACGCACGAGTTGGTCGTGCCGAGGTCGATACCGATCGTCTTTGCCACTTTTCCGCCTACCTCCAGCTGAGTTGGGTTGTTCAAGCTCTAGAAATCTAAGTGGCAGTATGGCAGATCGTGAATCTCGTTCAAGGGGCGGATTTGAGGTACGAGCGATTCGTTCCCCTTTGCAGCGGGTTAGATAGAGGTGGGAGGCCGGAACCGACGAGGAGGAAATCTTGAAACGCATCTCTAGAAGCGTCCGCCGGCTGGTACTGATGGCCGTCGCGGCATTGCTGCTGACCGGGTTGCTCGCCGGCAGCGCCCAAGCCAAGTTCGGCCCGGGGCATCAGGTCAACGTGATGACCCGCAACCTCTACCTGGGGGCGGATCTGACGCCGGCGATCGCCGCCAAAAACACCAACGAATTCGTCCAGGCGAACGGGCAGATCCTGCGCGAAGTCACCGCCAATAACTTCCCCGTGCGTGCCAAGGGACTGGCAAAGGAGATCCTGCAGAAGAAGCCCGACCTCGTCGGCCTGCAGGAGGTGGCGATGTGGCGGACCGGGCCGCCGAGCCTGGAACCGCTGCTCAGCCCCGCCGGCCCGACCGCGGCCACGGTCCGCTACGACTACCTGACCGAACTGCTCGACCGCCTCAACAAGGGCAAGAAGCGCTATCGCGTCGCGGTCGTCCAGCAGGAGTTCGACTTCGAGGCCCCGGGCGATGAGAACGGCGTCCCGAACGACGGACCCAACGGGTTCATCAAGGACGCCGAGATCAACGGCCGGCTGACGATGCGGGACGTCATCCTCGTCCGGCTCGGCGCCGGCGTCGTCACCAGCCATCCGCAGAAAAGCAATTTCGCGAACATGCTGACCGTCCAGCTCTCCGGGGTGGAAGTGAAAGTGCTTCGCGGCTGGACCGCGATCGACGCCAAGGTCCGCGGCAGCGGCAAGCTCCGCTTCGTCAACACCCACCTGGAGGCGTTCGACGACGCCAACCAGGTGCCGAGCATCCGCGCTCTGCAGGCGGGTGAGCTGGTCGCCAAAGGCGGCCCGGCGACGACCAGCCTGCCGGTGGTTCTGGTTGGCGATCTCAACTCGGACGGCACCACCGTCGAAGGCGGCGACCGTCAGGCCTACCAGGCTCTGGTCAAAGCCGGGATGCGGGAGCGCAGCACCGCGAAGCCGCCGAGTTGCTGCATCAAGTCGAGCCTGCTGGCGGTGGGGTCCGGCGGCAGCATCGCCGACTTCGACCACCACATCGACCACGTGATGACCCGCGATCCGAAGAAGGTGAAGCTGATCTCTTCGGCGGTCACCGGGCGCGAGCCGGTCAACGGCTTCTGGGACTCAGACCACGCCGGGGTCTTCAGCTCCCTCTGGTTGCTGCGGTAGGGGGCTGATCAGTGCGAGGGGCGGGCGTGGGGGCCCCGTCCCTCGTCGTCTATCCCTGGCCGGCGGTGCGGGCGACGAATTCGGAGACCTGCTGCGCCTGCTCTTCGTTGAGGATGCCGCCCGGCATCCGTCCCGGAGTGGTGGAGCTGTCGACACCCTGTTCGATCGCGTTGAGGACGCGGGCTTCGGTCGATTTGACCGTGCTCTCTTTTTCGGCGGGGCCGGAGGGGGCGAGCAGTTCGTCGAGGTCCGGCGCGTAGTTGCCGTCGGTGCCGGCGCTGTAGAGGGCGTGGCAGGTGCCGCAGTTGACTACGAAGAGCGATTGGGCGCCCTTGAGGCTGGCAGGCACCTTCGTCTCGCCCTCCTCGCCGTCGCCCTTGGCGCGGAAGGCGGCGAAGGGGATGACGACTGCGAGGACGAGGACCAGTACCCCGAACCAGATGAAGGTGCGCTTGCTCATACGGCGGCGCGCATACTACTGCCGCTAGCCGCCGGGAGGCAGCGCAGGCAGCGTCGCGCGGTTCTCGCGGTACCAGGGGCACATCCGTCGCAGCGCGCACTCGCCGCAGCGCGGTTTCGGCCGGCAGACGGCGCGGCCGTGCCGGATCAGGTTGACGTGGAACTCGTGGGCGTCCTCCGGCGGCACGATCGCCAGCATCTCGTCGTGGGCCTTCTCGAAGGAGGCCTTGGCGGGGAAGATGCCGAGGCGGCCGCCGACCCGGTGGACGTGGACGTCGACCGGGATCTCCGGGATCCCCCAGGTGAAGATCAGCACGCAGGCGGCGGTTTTGCGGCCGACGCCAGGGAGGTCGAGGAGGAACTCGAGTGACTCCTCGCGTGGCGCCTCCTCGGTCCAGTCGAGGTCGGGCGGGTCGCCGAGCCGCTCGAGGATCGCTTGGATCCGCGGCGCCTTCTGCTTGGCGAGACCACCGGGCCGGATCGCGTCCTCGAGCTCCTCGACGGGCGCGTCCCGCACTTCCTCCCAGCTCGGGTAGCCCTCCAGCAGGCGCGCGTAGGCGACGTCGCGGTTGCGGTCGTTGGTGTGCTGGGAGAGGACGGTCTTGACCAGCTCCCCGACCGGGTCCCCGTGCGGTTCTTCCGCCGGCACCCCGTACATCTCCCGCAGCCGGTCCCGGATTGCCAGCACACGTCGCCTCTCCGGCCGTTTCCACGCCACGGCGCGCACCCTATTGAGCCGTTAACGCCGGAGCTACAATTGGTCGTTCGTGTCTGCTGCGTTCGCCGCCATATCCGCCCGCCTTCCCAAGGGCTGGGGAGACCTCGCTCGCCAGGTCGCGATCCTCGTCTCGGTCGACCTCGCCTACACGTTCGTGCGCGGAATCGCCGACGGCGAGAGGGCTGTCGCGATCGTCCACGGCCAGCAGGTGATCGACCTCGAGCGCTCCACCCACACCTTCTTCGAGCCCAGCCTGCAGGCGTTCTTCCTGCCCGCGCAGGGGATCATCGACTTCGCCAACCAGGTCTACCTCAACGCCCAGTTCTCGGTCGCGCTCGGGTTCCTGGTCTGGCTCTACCTCTTCCACAACCAGTCCTACTACTTCGTGCGCAACATGTTCGTCGTCTCGATGGGGCTGGCGCTGGTCGGCTACGCGCTGTTCCCGACCGCGCCGCCGCGGATGTACCCCGAGTACGGCTTCGTCGACACGCTCAACGCCTTCGCCGGGGTCAACCACGACTCGGCGCTCGCCAAGAGCTTCATCAATCCCTACGCCGCGGTGCCGAGCATGCACTGCGCCTTCGCGATGATGATCGGCTGCAGCGGGGTGATGGTCTGCCGCCACTGGTGGTCGAAAGCCTGGTGGGCGTTCTGGCCGCTGCTGGTCTCCTGGGTCACGGTCGTCACCGCCAATCACTATTGGGTCGATGCCGCGCTCGGCTGGATGGTGGCGCTCTGCGCCGCCCTCGTCGCCCAGCGCCTCGCCCAGGCCCGGCCGGAAGCCTGGGCCTTCCGCGCTGCCACCCGCACCCCGGCCCCCCGTGAGGCCGAGGCGTAATAGCCTCACGCGGTAATGGCACCCTCGGCGCCGCCACGGCGCAACAGTCGTTCTAGCGCCCGCAACGGGCAGGAGCTGCGTGCGATCGCGCGCGATCGGCTGATCGAGTCCCGGCTCACCCCGAACGCGATCTCGCTGATGGGCCTGGTCGGCAATCTCGTCGCCGCCGCTCTCGTCACCCAGCACCTCTTCTTCCTCGCCGGGGTCGCCTTCGTCATCGGCTCGGTGATGGACACGCTCGACGGTCGCTACTCGCGGATGTCGGGCAAGGGGACGCTCTTCGGCGCCTTCCTCGACTCGACCCTGGATCGGATCGAGGAGGGGATCGTGCTTGCCGCCGTCGCCGGCTACTTCGCCGCCCAGGGCGACGACTTCGCGGCGGCGATGTGCGTGGTCGCAGTGCTCTTCTCGCTGATGGTCTCCTACACCCGGGCCCGGGCCGAGGCCCTTGGGGTCGAATGCAAGGTCGGCTTGGCCACGAGGCCGGTCCGCGTGGTGATACTTTCGATCGGTCTGATCTTCGCCAAGGGCGCCGGCATCGGAGATTTCGAACTGCTGGCCCCGGCGGTCTATGCGATTGCCGCCTTGACGATATTCACGACGTTCCAGCGGGTATGGCATGTGAGGAACGAGCTATCCGGCGAGGCCTCCGGCGTCAAGGACGACGGCGGCGGCGGCGCTGGGGACGTGTAACCAGCGAAGCCGCCCGGTGTCATCAGCCACCCAGCGCAATCCAGGAGGACTTCCGAATCAATGAGTGAGAGCAACGGAGGCAACGGCCACGCGAACGGCGTCGGTCGCACGGACGAGAAGGTCCGGGTCGCGATCGTCGGCGTCGGCAACTGCGCCAACAGCTTCATCCAGGGCATCCAGTACTACAAGGACGCCGATCCGGCCGACGAAGTGCCGGGCCTGATGCACGTCGAGCTCGGGGGCTACCACGTCCGCGACGTCGAGTTCGTCGCCGCCTTCGACATCGATCAGGAGAAGGTCGGCAAAGACCTCTCGGAGGCGATCTGGTCGGGGCAGAACGACACGATCAAGTTCGCCGACGTCCCGAACCTGGGGATCGAGGTCCATCGCGGCATGACCCACGACGGCCTCGGCAAGTACCTGAAAGAGAAGATCACCAAGGCGCCGGGCGAAACCGCCGACGTCGTCGGGATCCTCAAAGAGACCAAAGCCGACGTCCTCGTCTGTTACCTGCCGGTCGGCTCCGAGGAGGCGACCAAGTGGTATGTCGAGCAGGCGCTCGCCGCCGGCGTCGGCTTCGTCAACTGCCTGCCGGTCTTCATCGCCCGCGAGGACTACTGGGACAAGCGCTTCCAGGAGGCCGGGCTGCCGATCATCGGCGACGACATCAAGAGCCAGGTCGGGGCGACCATCGTTCACCGCTCCCTCGCTCGCCTCTTCCACGACCGCGGCGTGCGGCTGGAGCGGACTTCCCAGCTCAACGTCGGCGGCAACATGGACTTCTACAACATGCTCGAGCGCGAGCGGCTGGACTCGAAGAAGATCTCCAAGACCAACGCCGTCACCTCGATCATGGGGCACGAGCTGCCGCCGGAGAACGTCCACGTCGGCCCCTCCGACTACGTGCCGTGGCTGACCGACCGCAAGTGGGCGCATATCCGTCTCGAGGGCAAAGCCTTCGGCGACGTGCCGCTGACCGCCGAGCTGAAGCTCGAGGTCTGGGACTCGCCGAACTCCGCCGGCGTCGTCATCGACGCGGTGCGGCTGATCAAGCTGGCGCTCAACAACGGCGTCGCCGGCCAGCTCGACGGGCCCTCCAGCTACCTGATGAAGAGCCCGCACACGCAGCGGCCAGACGACGAGGCTCGCGAACACACCGAGGAGTTCATCGCTGCGAACGGGCGCGGGAAGTCACTGCCGGGCCAGCCGGCCGAGACGTCCGGCGCCGCGTCGGCCTGAGCCAGAGCACCGAGTCCGCGAAAACCCGTGTAGTACGCGGGTTTTCGCGGACTCGACGTTTTCGGGCCTCCTATCCTGCACCCCGTGACCTTCACGCCGCTCTCGATCGCCCAGGTCTTTCCGGTGCGCCGCAGCGGCGCGAACCCGGCGGCCGATTTCGCCCGGGCCGTCTCGGAGGAGCTGGAGCGCCGCGGGCACGAGGTGCTGCGGATCTCGACCGGGGACCCGGTCAAACGGCTGCTGAAATCGCGGCCACTGGACGTCGTCCACGTCCATGATCCCTTCGCGCCGAGCGCGCCCTCGGCAGCGCTGCGGCACTCCTTCAACCTCAACGTCGCCACCTTCCACGACCCGCGGGAGCGGGTGCTGGCGACCCAGGTGGCGCGGCCGCTGGTCGAGATCTTCTTCGGGAGGATCGACGCGCGGACGGTGACGCGGCCGCAGACCGCCGAGCTGCTGGAGCGCTACTTCCCGGCCGGGTACGAGCTCTTGGATGGCGCCGACGAGGCGGACTGGGGGAAGGTCGCCGACCGCCTGGAAGTGATCTACAGGCGGTTGCTGGCGAGGAGGCACGATCCCGAGGGCGACCCGGAGGTGCGCGAGCGGATCTCGAAGCGGCCGCTGATCGAGGTCGACCTGCACATGCACACCGACCACTCCGGCGATTGCGCGACCCCGGTCGACGTCCTCATCAACACTGCCCGCGACCGCAACCTCGGGGCGATCGCGATCACCGACCACAACGAGGTCTCCGGGGCGCTGGAGGCGCGCAAGCTGGCCGAAGAGCTGGGCGACATCAAGGTGATCGTCGCCGAGGAGGTGAAGACCGCCGAGCAGGGCGAGGTGATCGGTCTCTTCCTCGAGGAGAAGATTCCGAAGGGGCTGACGATGGCGGAGACGATCCGCGAGATCCGCGCGCAGAGCGGACTCGTCTACGTACCGCACCCGTTCGACCGCTTCCACTCGGTCCCCGACTACGAGCACCTGTTGGACATCGTCGAGGAGATCGACCTGCTCGAGGTCTTCAACCCACGGGTGGCGGTGACCGCGTTCAACGTCGAGGCGGTGCGCTTCGCCGCCAAGTACCGGATCGTCCCGGCTGCCGGCTCCGACAGCCACGTCGCCCAGGGGCTCGGCAGCGTGCGGCAGCGGATCCACGACTTCGACGGGCCGGCGGAGTTCCTCGAGGCGATGCGGGACGCCGACATCACCCGCAAGCACAAGAACCTGGTCTACGTGCAGACGCTGAAGTTCCTGCAGACGACGGGGCGGCCGAAGGCCCCGAAACGACGGGTGCCGAACGCGAAGCCGGTGCGGGGCGGGCGGCCGCGGCGGCGCAAAGAAGACCGGCGGACGAGCAAGTCCTGATGCAGACGGACCGCCGCAAAGGAGCCGCGCCGGTCCCGTCAAAGAACGCCTCGATGCGAGGCCTCGACGACGAGATCCGTGAGAAGTACCTGGAGCGGGCGATCCGCGAGCTCAACCAGATGAGCCGCGAGATCCAGGACTGCCAGCACTGCCCGCGCGGCAAGCTGATGCCGGTCCTCGGCTCCGGCCATCCGCAGGCGGACGTCTTCATGCTCAAGCAGGCGCCGTTGGCGGCGGAGATCGAGGAGGGGGTCGCCTTCTACGGCCGTTCCGGCAACGCGCTGATGAAAAGCTTCAAGCGGCTCGGGATCGATCCCCTGGTGGTCTACGGAACCCTCTGCGTCAAGTGCCCGATCCCCGAGCCCGACCTCGCCGCCGGCGAGTGCGTCGCCCGCCTCGTCGAGGAGCTGGCGATCGTGCAGCCGAAGATCGTCGTCGTCATGGGCGAGCCGGCGCTGCGCATCCTCAACGGTCTCAGCGTCCCGCTATCCCGCCCGGTCGATGAGCGCGAGGGCGAGATCCAAGCCTTCACGCCGACGATCGACGCCCTCTACGTCCCGGACATCGACGAATCCCTCGACGAAGAGGGAGCCAAGCAGCGCTTCTGGCAAGCGTTCAAGACGCTCGGCGTCTGGTACGACGACCTACCGCCGTACTGACGGGCGCCGCTTGTATCCGCACGCGCGAATGACGCCTCTGAGCGGCGCATCGCGCCACCCGCCTCCTCCCGAATAGCCCTGCTATTCGTCCGTCGTCGGGCGTCCCGCTGCTTGCTCAGATGCGCCCCCGGCGCGCACGTCTGCTGCACGGCGACCGTCAGCACGGCGACCGCCAGGGGTGCCCGGTTCTTTGAGCGCAGCCGCGGCGGCTTTCGCCTTGTCGGTGAGGCTGCCCTCCCCTTTGGCGACTTTTTTCAGCTCCTCGGCGTCTGCTTTGAGGCTGTCGACGCCACCCCGTTTGTCGACCTGAAATGGCAGCGATTGGAGACTTGTACCCCCTATAGCGAGGCTAACTCTCCAGTCGCGTCAGCGGGAGGGTGCTGCGGCTTCGGCGACGGTGCTCATCGCCTCGACCTTTGCCGAGGCGAGGCCGCGGACGACGATCGTGTCCAAGGCGCTGTAGGCGGCTAGAGCCTCCTGGGCTGCGGCCGCGTCGGGGGCGGCTACGCCGACGGTTCCCTCGGGCTCGCCGAGGCGGTCGAAGTGGTCGCGGTAGCCCTTGTGGAGATCGCGGTAGAAGGACTCCTCCTTGGCGAGGCGCTCGGCGGCGTCGGGGCCGACGGCGGCGCGGACGTAGCCGAAGACGGGTGGGATTTCGCGGCCGGCTTCGGCGGCGCCCCCCTCGACCTTCTCGCGGGCGCCGGCGGCGAAGCTCGGCGTCATCCAGTTGAAGAAGACGCCGTCGTAGGAGCTGCCGGCAAGCGCGCACATCTTCGGCCCCATCGCGGCGAGGACGAGTTTCACCCCGGGCAGGAGCTCGCGCAGCCGCGGCTCCGCCTCGCGCATCGCCGTCAGCGGCTTCTTGTTGAAGCCGGCGCCGACGCCGAGCCAGAGCTTCGAGCGGTCGACGCCGAGCTCCTCGATGTCGGCGGCGATCTGCTCGGGCGGGGTGCGGTCGAGGGCGATCACGGCGACGCCGAGCTCTACCGCGGGCGCGGCGGCGGCAAACTCCGCCAGCGTTGCCAGCCCTTTCGCACCAGGGTGGTCGTTCGACCACATCGAGTCGTAGCCGAGCTCGGCGCAGCGGTCGGCCAGCGGCCGCGCCACCTCCGGGTCGAGCCCCGCTGCGACTCCGAAACCTCTACTCGCCATCGCTCGCCGTCTCCTCCACTTCGGGTTCGGGGGCGGCTACCCGGTTGGGCTGGCGCTCGAAAAGGGCGACGCACTCGATGTGCGGGGTCTGGGGAAACATGTCGACCGGCCTCACGCGGGCGAGCTTATAGCCGGCCTCCTTGAGCTGGGCGGCGTTGGGGGCGAGCGTGGTCGGGTTGCAGGAGACGTAGACGATCTTCTTCGCCTCGCACTCGATCACCCGGCGGACGATTTTCTGCGAGAGCCCGGCCCGCGGCGGGTCGACGACGACGACGTCGGGCTTGCCCGCTTTCTCCAGCAGCGGCCGCACCCCGGTGCGCGCGTTGGCCGCCATGAAGTGGGCGTTCTCGACTTTGTTGCGGCGGGCGTTGCGCTCGGCGTCGGTGATCGCCTCCTCGACGATCTCGAGGCCCCAGACCTCGCCCGCCTGCGGCGCCATCGTCAGCCCGATCGTGCCGATCCCGCAGAAGAGGTCGAAGACCCGCTCTGAGCCGCTGAGCCCGGCGAACTCGGCCGCGACCGCGTAGAGGCGCTCGGCCATCTCGGTGTTGGTCTGGAAGAAGGCGCCGTGGGACATCTCCAGCTTCAGGCCGCAGAGCTCCTCCCGCAGTCGTTCCTCGCCGAGGGCCCCGGTCGGCCCCTCGCTGCTGCCGGCGTCGCCCTCGACGATCGTGTGGAGGTCGACCGGCGGTTTCGAGAAGCGGGCTTTGGTGGTGACGAGACGGGTCTGGATCTGGCCCGTGCGTCGGCCCTCGCGGACCGCGAGGTTGCGGAGCACGCCGCGGCTGGCGCGGGCGTCATAGGCGGGGATCGACTCGACCCGGGCCCAGTCGCGGACGGCATTCCGGGCCTCGTTGCCGGCCTCGCTTGCGAGGTGGCAGTCCTCGACGCCGACGATCAGGTCCCAGCGGCCGCGGG
This sequence comes from Solirubrobacterales bacterium, assembly GCA_035266025.1. GTDB lineage: Bacteria > Actinomycetota > Thermoleophilia > Solirubrobacterales > 70-9 > VAYN01. Next base: position 5,060 of record DATFOB010000029.1, on the reverse strand, counting down.
CGTGGAAGCCGAGCGTCAGCTCCCCCTCGGTGTCTTCGCCGAAGGAGTATTCGAGCTTGTTGCGGTAGCGCCACTGCTCGGTCGCCGGGACGATCTCCTCGAGCTCGAAGCCCTCGAGGCCGCCGATCCGATCGAGGGCTTCGGCGACCTGTTCCTGCTTGTGCGCAAGCTGGCGCTCGTACGGAAGTCCCTGCCAGGGAGCGCCCGGGCAGGGCTCGCCGCCGTGGACGCAGGTGTCCGGCAGGCGGTCGGCCGCGGCGCGGACCACCTCGACGGTCCGCGCCTCGGCAAAGCGCTTCTTGGGCTTCGTTACCTCGGCGCGGACCAGGTCCCCTGGCAGCGCCCCGGCGACGAAGACGACGAACCCCTCGGTGCGCGCGACCCCACGCCCGCCGAAAGCGAGCGAGTCGATCTCGAGCTCGAGCTGTTCCCCCTTCTTTATGGCAGTGCTTTGCGCGCCTGGTTGACCAGCCGCTCGAGTTCTTTGATCAGCGAGTCACGCTGTTTCTTGCCTTTTTTCACCAGTTCGCCGAGCAGTTTCTCGGCGTCGGTGCGCGTCATCCGGCCGCGTTTGACGGCGTCGTCGACGACATCCTGGATGCGGTCGCGGCTCAAGGTCACGCTCTGCTCGAGGCTCTCGCGGAACTGGGCGACGCTCTTGTCGAGGCCGCTCGTCGCTTTGCTGGAGGCTTTGCGATTCGACGCGCCTTTGGAGGATTTTTTGGTGCTGCGTTTCGTGCTTTTTTTGGCGGTCCGTTTTTTCGCAGAAGATTTCGATGCCGACGTGCTTTTGCTTGCGGCTTTGGGAGCGCCTTTTTTCGCTTTGGCTTTGGTGGCTTTGGCTTTCGATTTCGTCGATTTTTTTGCTTTCGACGCTTTCGGTTTTTTGCCGCCGGATTTTTTGTCCGCCATCTAGGTCTTGCCTCCGTGGTGTCGGTTGTCCCGCTGGTGGATCTCGACTATCTCAGTTCTGCAGGGCGTCAAGCGAGGTCGCACGAAAACGTGCCTGAATCGGGGCATGGTCGGAGAGCCGCAGCGCTCGTCCCTCCACCTGCAGCTCGCGGCGCTCGGCCGGCCAGCGCTCCGGCGGCTCGACCACCTCGAGGCCGCGGCAGAGGATGTGGTCGATCGCGTCGGGTGCGGTGAAGGGCGCGAGGCCGAACTCGTCGCGCAGCTGCTCGAAGACGCGCGGGTTCTTGCCCGGCCGCAGGTTGAGATCGCCGCCGAAGAGGAGCGGCGCGCCGCCGGCCCAGGAGAGTGCCGTCCGCGCGGCTTTGACCACGTCCTCGGCTGCCAGCTTCGGCCAGTCGTTGGTCGCGTGCAGGTTGGCGACGCAGATGCCCGAGGCGGTGCGGACGAAGCCCATCGCTCGCCGCTCGGGCTCGCCTTCGTGGATCGCGATCTCGCGCCGCTCGGCGATCCCGCCCAGCTTCCCCGGCACGCGGATGAGGATGACGTTGGAGCCGCCCTCGCCGGACGCCATCAGGTCCGGGTTCTGCCGCGCCAGCAGCCCCCGCAGCGCACCGAGGGAGTTGCGCGAGGTCAGCGTCCGGTGCCACTCGGCGCCGCAGGCGCGGGCGAGCGGCTCGGCGAAGCGGGGCGGGCACTCCTGCAGCATCGCCACGTCCCACTCCCAGCCCGAGAGCATCGTCGCGAACTCCTCCGTGAGGTCGCGGTTGACCTGGACGTGGGTCCGGTTGCGCTTCTCCAGGCGCAGCAGCCGCGAGGGCCAAGTTCGCAGCTTCGGGTCCGGCGGGAAGTCGCGCCCGTGGAAGAGGTTCCAGCTCAGTGCGGTGATCTCCACGCGCGTAGTATCAGCAGGCTTGTTGATCGCGAAGCGAAGCGGAGCGCACCCTTGACGAATTTCCTCACCGGCGAAGAGCTCGGCGCCTTCGAGCTCGGCAAGCTGCTCGACCGCGCGGCCGAGTTGAAAGCCGGCCGCCACGACGGCGTCGGCCGCGATTCGCTGACCGGTCGCAGCATCGCCCTCGTCTTCGAGAAGCCCTCGACGCGGACGCGGATCTCCTTCGACGTCGGCGTCACCGAGCTCGGTGCCCATGGGGTGATGCTGCGGGGGGACGAACTGCAGCTTGCGCGCGGCGAGTCCACCCCCGACACCGCCCGCGTCCTCTCCCGCTTCGTCGACGCGATCGTGATCCGCTCGGGGTCGCATGAGACCGTCGCGGCGCTGGCTGAGGCGGCCGAGGTGCCGGTCGTCAACGCCCTGACGCCGCTGCACCACCCCTGCCAGGCGCTTGCCGACCTGCTGACGATGCGCGAGCGCTTCGGCGACCTGCAAGGCCTGCGCCTGGCCTACGTCGGCGACGGCAACAACGTCGCCCGCTCGCTGGCGATCCTGGGCGAGCTCGCCGGGGTCGAAGTCGTCGTCGCTGCCCCGCCCGGCTACCAGCTCGAGGAGGGCCACGAAGCGAGGCTCACCGACGACCCGCGCGCCGCCGCCGCCGACGCCGACGCTCTATATACGGACGTCTGGGTCAGCATGGGCGACGAGGAGGAGGCGCAGCGCCGCCGCTCTGACCTCGCCCCGTTCCAGCTCGACGCCGACCTCCTCGCCGCCGCCAAGGACAGCGCGATCGTCCTCCACTGCCTGCCCGCCCATCCAGGCGAAGAGATCTCCGCCGAGGTCCTCTACGGCGAGCGCTCCGCCGTCTGGGACCAGGCCGAGAACCGGTTGCACGCCCAGAAGGCGCTGCTGGAGATGCTCCTCACCGACGGGTGAGCCGCGGCTGATGCATCCCGAGATCAACATCGGCCCGCTGACGCTGCAGACCTTCGGGTTGATGTTCGCGCTCGCCTTCCTCGCCGCCGGGGCGTTGATCTGGAAGCGCTTCGAAGAGATCGGCAAGCCGCCGGACTGGGCCTATGAGATGGGCTTCGCGGCGTTGATCGGCGGCGTCATCGGCTCCCGCGTCTACTTCATCGTCGACAACTACTCAGACGTCAAGGACGACCTCCTCGGCAACATCTTCAGCGGCTCGGGGCTGACCTGGTACGGCGGCGCGATCGGCGGCGCCATCGCCGTCTTCCTCTGGGCCCGGTACCGCGGCTTCCTCGGCTTGGCGCTGCTCGACGTGGCGGCCCCGGCGCTGGCGCTCGGCTACGCGATCGGACGCTGTGGCTGCCAGCTCTCCGGCGACGGCGACTACGGCAAGGCCTGGGACGGGCCCTGGGCGATGTCGTATCCGGACGGGACCGTGCCCACCGACGACACCGTCCACCCGACGCCGATCTACGAGACCCTGGCGATGGGCCTCGGGGCCTGGATCCTCTGGCAGCTGCGCGACCGGGTCCGACCGGGAGTCCTGTTCGCCCTCTACCTCCTCTACGCGGGGGCCGAGCGCTTCCTCGTCGAGCTCCTGCGCCGCAACGACGACGCGCTCCTCGGGCTGACTCAGGCGCAGCTGGAGAGCGTCGCGATGATGATCGCCGGAGGAATCTGGCTCGCTATCGTCCACCGCCGCCACGGAGGCATCGGCCGTCCGGCGGCGAATGGGGCGGTTGGCGCGCCGGCCTAGGCTCGGCGCAACCTACGGTTCACTGCTATCTTGCGCAAAATCTTTGGAGCGGTCGATTTAGGGAGGATGTGGGGGTAATGGCGGCAATTGACGTACAAAGCGAGGGGCCCTCGGCGCGCACCGTGGGCGCGATCCTGGACGATGCGGCTGAGCGGATCGCCGCCGCCGGTGTCGACGACGCCCGCAGCGACGCCGAAGTCCTGGTCTCCGACGCGCTCGGCGTCAAGCCGGGCGAGCTGACGGTCGAGAGCGCCGGCGAGGTCGGCGAGGAGGCCGCGGCAACGATCGAGCGCAACGTCCAGCGCCGGGTCGAGCGCGAGCCGATCGCCTACATCCTCGGCCGCGCCCCCTTCCGCAAGCTTGAGATTTACGTCGACGAGCGCGTGCTCTGGCCGCGCCGCGAGACCGAGCTCCTGGTCGAGGTCGGCACGCAGCTGCCCGAGGGGGCGCGCGTGCACGAGGTCGGCACGGGGTCCGGCGCGATCGCGCTGGCGCTGCTCTCCGAGCGGCCGGACCTGAAGGTCACCGCCTCGGACCTCTCGCCGGAAGCAGTCGAAGCCGCCCGCGAGAACGCGGAGCGCCTCGGCCTCGACCTCGAGGTCACCGTCGGCAGGGGCCTGCCCGAGTCGGTCGAAGCCGAAAGCGTCGACCTCGTGATCGCCAACATGCCCTACGTCACCGACGAGACGATCTTCGATCGCTCGCCGGAGATCCAGAAGGAGCCGCGGATGGCCGTCACCGGCGACTGCGGCGAGGACGGGCTCGGCGTGATCCGCAGCGTCATCGCCGAAACGCCGTCCGGCTGGAAGCTGGCGATGGAGCACGACACCCATCACGGCCAGGCGATGCGCGAGCTGCTGCGCGACGCGACTACCCTCCAGGACTATGAAGGGGATGACCGGGTCACCGTCGGCTACGCGCCCTGAGGACGAGGGCAACCCTGGCGACCGCTCGGTCGCCGTCTCGACCGAGGAGCAACGACGGGCCAAGCTCGAGCGCCTGCGCGAGAGCGGCGTCGATCCCTACCCACACTCCTTCGAAGACCGCGACCACGTCGAGGAGATCGAGGCCGCGCATGACCCGGCCGAGCTGGGGGAGGGGGAGCACGAGCAGTTCACCTACCGGGTGATGGGCAGGATCACCGGCAAGCGCGGCCACGGCAAGACCGCCTTCCTCGACGTCCGCGACATCACCGGCTCGATCCAGGTCTACGCGCGCCGAGACGTTCTCGGGGAGGAGGCGTTCGGGCGGGTCGAGGAGCTCGACATCGGCGACCTGGTCGGGGTGGTGGGGCCGCTGCACGTGACCAAGCGCGGGCAGCTGGCGATCGGCGTGCGCGAGTGCGTGCTGCTGGCGAAGGCGCTGAAAGACCCGCCGGACCTCTTCCACGGGATCTCCGACCCGGAGACGCGCTACCGCCAGCGCGAACTCGACCTGATGGCGAACGCCGAGTCCCGGGAGATCTTCAAGAAGCGCGACGACCTCACCTTTGCGATTCGCACCCACATGCGCCAGCGCGGCTGG
>DATFOB010000028.1:0-35473 GCA_035266025.1 Solirubrobacterales bacterium | reverse complement strand
CACCGGCGTCTCGACCCTGATCCACCTCTACTCCTACGGCTACATGCAGTCCGACGAGGGCTACCACCGCTTCTTCAGCTACCTCAACTTCTTCGTCTTCTCGATGCTGCTGCTGGTCCTCGCCGGCAACTTCGTCCTCCTCACCGTCGGCTGGGCCTTCGTCGGTTTCGCCTCCTACGCGCTGATCAGCTTCTGGTACCGGCGCGAGACGGCGACGCGGGCGGGGATGAAGGCCTTCGTGATCAACGTCGTCGGCGACATCGGCCTCGTCCTCGCCGCCCTGCTGATCTTCCGCGAACTGGGGAGCTTCGACTACGGCACCGTCTTCGAGAAAGCGCCCGAGGCCTTCACCACCAACGAGTGGACGATCACGGCGATCTGCCTGCTGCTCCTCGTCGGCGCCTTCGCCAAGTCCGCCCAGCTGCCGCTCCACACCTGGCTGCCCGACGCGATGGAGGGGCCGACCCCGGTCTCCTCGCTGATCCACGCGGCGACGATGGTGACCGCCGGCGTCTACCTGATCGCCCGCACCCACGTCCTCTTCGAACTCGCCCCGACCGCCGCCGACATCGCCGCCTTCGTCGGCCTGGCAACGCTCCTGGTCGCGGCGACGATGGCGCTGGTGATGACCGACCTGAAGCGGGCGATCGCCTACTCGACGATGAGCCAGATCGGCTACATGATCATGGGCGTCTCGATCGGCGCCTACAGCGCCGGGATGTTCCACCTGATGACCCACGCCTTCTTCAAGGCGCTGCTGTTCATGGCCGCCGGCTCGATCATCGCCGCGATGGCCAACGACCAGAACATCGACCGGATGAGCGGCTTCGGCAAGGCGATGCGCTTCACCTCGATCACCTTCGTCTGCGGCGCCCTCGCCCTCGCCGCCTTCCCCGGCACCTCCGGCTTCTTCTCCAAGGACGAGATCCTCGCCTTCGCCGAGGCGCGCGGCGGGATGTACCTGATCTTCACCGTGCTCGGATACGTCGGCGCCCTGCTGACGGCGATCTACAGCTTCCGGCTCGTCTTCCGGGTCCTGCCGGGCAGGCCGTGCGCGGAGGCGCAGGAGCTGATCGACACCGGCCACGTCGCCCACGAGGCGCCGAAGAACCCGGCGACGGGAGAGCCCGAGGACACCGACGTCGGCTTCCCGGGCCCCGTCCATCATGTCGCCGAGGGGTCGCTGCCGATGCGGGTGGCGATGGGCGTCCTCGCGGTCCTGGCGCTGGTCGGTGGGCTGGTCCAGATCCCCGGCGTCGACGACGTGATCGAGAAGTGGCTCGACCCGGTCTTCGAGGGCTCAGCGCTGGCACATATTCACCCCTCGCTCGGCGAGGACTACGTCGGGCTCGGGATCGGCGGCGTCATCGCCCTGATCGGGATCGGGATCGCTTACGTGCTCTACGTGGCGCGACCTGAGCTGCCGCGGCGGCTGGAAACCCGCTTGCGCCCGCTGCACACGCTCTTCGCCAACAAGTGGTACTTCGACGAGGCGATCGACTTCCTCGTCGTCCGCCCGGCTTTGGCGATCGGCCGTTTCTCCAACCGCGTCTTCGAGCGCCTTGTCGTCGACGGCCTCGTCAGCGGTACCGCCGAGACCGTGCGCGGCGCCGGCGGCGTCGTCCGCGCCGTCCAGAGCGGCTTCGTCCGCAGCTACGCGCTGCTCCTGATCGCCGGCTTCGCCGGGTTGGCCCTCTACTTCCTGCTGAGCAGCTCATGAGCAGCGTCCTCCTCTGGGCACCCCTCGCCTTCGGGCTCCTCGGCCTCTTCCTGCCGCGGCGGGCGGTCGGCGCCTGGGCGGTGCTCGGGACCGTCGCCACCCTCGGCGTCGCGATCGCGATCGCCCTCGGCTTCGACAACGGCAGCTCGGGCCTGCAGTACGCGGTCGACGAGCCCTGGATCTCCGGCCTCGGCGTCGACTACAGCCTCGGCGTCGACGGCCTCAACCTCTTCCTGATCCTGCTCACCGCCGTCCTCTGGGTCGGGGGCGTCGCCTTCGCGGCGCTGCGCGAACAGGAGCGGGCGAAGAACTTCTACTTCCTGATGCTGGTCGCCGAGACGGCGACGCTAGGCGCCTTCCTCGCCCAGGACCTGCTGCTCTTCGTCCTCTTCTTCGACCTGATGCTGGTGCCGTTCTACTTCCTCTTCGGCGCCTGGGGGCACGACCGCAGCGGCGAAGGCGGCATCACCGCCTCGGCGGCGACGCTGAAGATGATCGTCTACACCCTGATCGGCTCGCTGCTGATGCTGGTGGCGGCGATCGCGACCGGGATCATCGCCGCCGACGGTGGCCACCTCACCTTCTCGATCGCCGAGCTGCAGAAGCAGGGGCTCAGCCACGGCAGCCAGCAGTGGATCTTCTGGTTCTTCGCCGCGGCCTTCCTGGTCAAGATGCCGGCCTTCATGCTGCACGGTTGGATGCCGGACGCCTATCGGGCGGCGCCGCTGCCGGCGCTGGCGGTCTTCTCCGGCGTCCTCGCCAAGGTCGGTGCCTACGGGTTCCTGCGGGTGGTGCTGCCGCTGTTCCCGGACGCGACGGTGGAATTCCAGGAGGTGATCCTGCTGATCGCCCTGGCCTCGATCCTCTACGGCTCGGTGATGGCCTTCACCCAGACCAACGTGCGGCTGATCGCCGGCTACAGCTCGGTCGCCCAGCTCGGCTTCATCACCGCCGGGATCTTCGCTCTGCGGGCCGACGGCTCCGACGGGGCGATCCTGCAGATGGTCAACCACGGCCTCGTCGTCGCCCCGCTCTTCATCATCGTCGCCATCCTGCTGGAGCGGACCGGGACCGAAGACATCCGCGAGATGGGCGGGATGGCGCTGCGGGCGCCGGTGCTGGCGGCGCTCTTCCTGATCGTCGCCCTGGCGACCCTGGCGATGCCGGGGTCGGCCAACTTCATCGGCGAGTTCTACATCCTCAACGGCCTCTTCCAGGAGAAGATCGTCTTCGCCTTCGTCGCCATCAGCGGCGTCGCGATGTCGGCCTACTACGCGCTGCGGCTCTACCAGCAGACGATGCACAACCGCCAGCCATCAGTACAGAATCAGGAGCTGCTCTCGCGTGAGATCGGCCTCCGAGACGGCCTCGTCCTGGTGCCGCTGGTCCTCTGCATCGTCGGCCTCGCGCTCTACCCGCAGCTGATCCTCGAGCGGACCGCGCCGTCCGTCGCCCAGACCGTCGCGAAGGTACGCCAGAACGAAGCGCCCGAGGCGCGGCTGGCCGGCCTGAGCAAGAAGGAAAAAGCAGAAGTTGAGTCGGGGGCCCTGAAGATCGTCCCATGAGCTTCAACGAGCCACATCTCGACTACGCCGGGATCTCGCCGCTGATCGCCCTCACCGTCGGCATCTGCGTCGTCCTCCTCAGCGCCGTCTTCAAGCCGCTGCGGCGGAGCGCACCGCTGCTGACGGCGCTGACGCTGGGAGCGACCGCCGGCCTGCTGATCTGGCAGTGGGACGACCCGAAGACGCTGATCACCGGCGCCCTGCGGCTCGATGACCTGGCGATCTCGATCTCGCTGATCGCGATCCTCACCGCCGGCTTCTGCGTCGTCCTCTCGCTGCGCGAGCGGGCGACCGAGGAAGCCGGCTCCGGCGAGTACCACTCGCTGTTATTGGGATCGGTCCTGGGGATGGTCCTGTTGGCGCAGGCGACCAACCTCGTCAGCTTCTTCGTCGCCCTGGAGACGCTCTCGATCCCGCTCTACATCCTCTGCGCCACCAACCTGCGGCGCGAGGGTTCGCTCGAGTCGGGGCTGAAGTACCTGATCGTCGGCTCGATCGGCTCGGCAACGCTGCTCTACGGAATGGCCTTCCTCTACGGCGGCACCGGCGCCACCAACTTCGCCGGGATCGCCGACGGGATCGCCCGCAACGGCCTCGACGGCGACCCGCTGATCCTGATCGGGATCGCGATGGCGGCGGTCGGGCTCGCCTTCAAGACCTCGATCGCCCCCTTCCACCAGTGGACGCCCGACGTCTACCAGGGGGCACCGACCCCGATCACCGCCTTCATGGCGGTCGCGACCAAGGCCGCCGCCTTCGCCGTCTTCCTCCGCTTCTTCGACGTCGCCCTCGGCTCCCAGCTCGACGATTGGCAGCCGGCGCTGGCGGCGCTGGCGGCGATCTCGATCGTCGTCGGCAACGTCGGCGCCCTCGGGCAGGACTCGCTGAAGCGGCTGCTCGGCTACTCGGGTGTGGCCCAGGCCGGCTACATGCTCGGCGGCGTCGTCGTCCTCTCCGAGGCGGGGACGAGCTCGCTGGTCTTCTACCTCGCCGCCTACGCCTTCATGAACCTCGCCGCCTTCGCCGTGATCGTCGGGCGCGAGCGGGAAACGGTCTTCGGCGACGACATCCGCGCCGTCCGCGGCCTCGGCGCCGAGCGACCGCTGCTGGCCTGGCCGCTGACGATCTCGATGCTGGCCCTCGCCGGGCTGCCGGCGACGGCGGGCTTCATCGGCAAGCTCTACCTGATCGAGGCCCTGGTCGAGGGCGACTACACCTGGCTCGCGGTCTTCATCGCGGTCGGGACGATGATCTCGCTCGCCTACTACCTGCGGGTGGTGGCGGCGATGTGGATGCGGCCGGAGACCGAAGCGGCGCCGGGGGCGCGGCCGGTGATCGCCGGCGCCTCGCCGGAGGCCGACCCGATCGACCCGGAAGCGGGCCGCCGCTGGTACATCGTCGGCCCGGCCCTCCTCGCCAGCGCCGCAACCGTCTTCTTCGGCATCATCCCGCAGCCGCTGGTCGAGTTTGCCTCGCACGCGGGCGCGGCACTCTTCGGGTAGAACCACCCGATCGGCGTCCTCCTCACCACCGTCGCGATTGTCGCGGCCGTCGCCTTCGGCGTCTGGTCGGAGGGTCGCTGGCCACAGGGGGCGGCGGGCGCTTCGCGCACGGCGCTGACGCTGCTGCTCTACGTGCTGCTACCGCCGGTGATCTTCTTCAACATCGCCGCCAGCGAGATCGACGTCGGCCACGGCGTCGGCCTCCTCCTCGGGATCGTCGCCTCCTCCCTCGGGGCGCTCTTCGCCTGGTCGGTTGCCACCCGCTTCTTCGACCTCACCCGACCCCAGGTCGGCGCCGTCGTCTGCACCGTCCTCAGCGTCAACACCGGCTACCTCGGCTACCCGCTGGCGGTGGCGCTGCTGGGACGGGACGAGCTCCCGACCGCGGTCCTCTACGACGTCCTCGTCACCGGGCCGTGCCTGCTGCTCGGCGCCTTCGCCGTCGGCGCCGCCTTCGGCACCAAGGCGGGGGAAACGCCGCGCCAGCGCGTCGTCGCCTTCTTCACCCGCAACCCGCCGCTCTACGCGGCGATCGCCGGCCTGTTGGCACCGGACGCCCTCGCCCCCGACCTCCTCGTCGACGCCTCCCAGGTCCTGATCGTCGCCATCCTCCCGATCGGCTTCTTCGCCGTCGGTGCCACCCTGGCCGAGAACGCCGAGCACGGTGCCCTGCCGATGCCCCCGCCCTTAACCCGCCCGGTGATGCTCGTAATCGCCACCCGCCTCGCGATCGTCCCCGCCCTCCTCATGCTCCTCGCCGCCCCCCTGATCGACCTCCCCCCCGCCTACCGCCTCCTCTCGGCGATGCCCTCCGGCCTCAACTCCCTGGTCATCGCCCACGCCTACGGCCTCGACATGGAGATCACCGCCGAGGCCGTGACCTGGTCGACGGCGATCGTGGTGCTGGCGGCGCTGAGTTCGCTTTTGCTGTGATCAAAACTTCGCGGCGATCAGCCCCAGGAGAGCCCCGGAAAAAGCAAGCATCCCGATGCCATAGGCCCAGGCCATCCGGATCAAGAGTTGTTGTATGCCGTCAAATCTGAGATCGACCTGCTCAAGCCTGCGACTGACATGGCGAAATTCCTCTCTCATCTCGGAGAAGCCATCATCGACTCGTTTACTGAGTTCGTCGAGGCGCCCGTCGTTCCATTCCGTCATCTCCACCTCCTTCTCTGCGACCGCTGCCTCCATGTGTTGGAACCGTAGAAGACAAAAGCATACGTAACTGGAACGTTTCTGTAAATCTTTGAACATGCTCCACCACATCGGAATCGAGGTTGCGCCCGCTGACGTCGAGGCCGCTGCCGGCTTCTTCGAATTGATCGGGTTCGCGCGGGTCGAGCCGCCGCCGACGCTCTCGGAGTTCACCTGGCTCGAGCGCGAGGGGACGCAGGTGCATCTGATGCCGGAGGAGGAGCCGACGGTTCCATCGCCCGGTCACCTGGCGGTGGTCGTCGCCGATTTCGACGAAGCGGTCGAGCGCCTGCTTGAGCGCGGCTTCGAGGTGGAGCCGAAACGCGAACACTGGGGCGAGCCGCGGGCGCTGGCGATCGCGCCCGGCGGACACCGCGTCGAGCTGATGGCCGCGCCGCCGGCGCCACAGGTCTAGATTGCCTGCGGCGGCCCGCCGGGTCGCCGACTACGATGCCCCGGTGCGTTACCCGGTCGAAGACTTCACCGCCGAGGAGCGGGGCCTGCTCGCCCCCCATTTCACCAACCTCGACCGTCCCGTGTTCGCCCTCGTCAACCTCCCGGAGACGGTCAAAGGTGCGCTTTTTGCCCGCTATTCGCGGTATTCCGGGACGGTTCGCCGTCTTTACCTGGAGGAGTTCGCGGCCGACGCGCCTGCGGGCGGCCGCCCATTCGACCACGACGAGGGCGCCCGCGCCGCCGGCCTCTACGAGCGCGTCTTCGCCGGCTACGGCGATGACTCGATCGCCCAGCTCGGCGGCGCCCACGTGGCCTGCGAGTGGGTCTCCAACATCCTCACCAAGGTGCTGCAGCGGGGCCGCCTCGCCGCCTACCTCGAGCAGTCGACCCGCTACATCCCCTACGACAAGCCGCTCCCCGACGGCGGCTATCGCTTCTACCGCGACGGGGAGCTGGGGCCGGGGTTCGCAGGGGCGATGGATGAGATCTTCGCGATCTACTCGCGCTCGCTCAGCGAGGTCGAAGCCTGGGCGGCAGAGCGCTGGCCCCGGGGCGAGGAGCCGGAGGGCGCCTGGCGACGCTCGATCAAGGCGAAGGCGCTCGACCTCCTGCGCGGCCTCTTGCCGGCGGCGACCCTCAGCCACGTCGGCATCTACGCAACCGGGCAGGCCTACGAGCAGCTGATCATGCGGCTGATGGCCTCACCGCTGCCGGAGGCGCGTGAGTTCGGCGGGATGATTCTCGGCGAGCTGAAGCAGGTGGTGCCGAGCTTCGTCTCGCGGGTCGACCGCCCCGACCGCGGCGGCGAGTGGATCTCTTACCTCGAGCGCCGCCGCGAGCAGACCGAGCAATGGGTCGCCCGGCTCGGCCTCGACCGCCGCGGCGAGAGCGACGACGCCCCCTCGGTCGAGCTTCTCCACGTCGACGGCTCCGAAGAGGATCTCCTCGCCTCCTCCCTGTTCGAGACCGCGAGGGCGCCGGAGCCGGAGATCCTCGCCCGCATCGACGTCCTCGACCGCGAGGAGCGCTCGCAGCTGCTCGGCGCCCTCGTCGGCGACCGCGCCAACCGCCGCTATCGGCCCGGACGCGGCTTCGAGGCGCTGCGCTACCGCTTCGAGATCGTCTCCGACTACGGAGCCTTCCGCGACCTGCAGCGCCACCGCATGCTCACCTGCCAGTGGCAGCGGCTGACCCCGGACCTCGGCGCCGGGATCCCGGAGGAGGTGCGGGAAGCGGGCGTGGGTGGCGAGTTCGAGCGCGCGCTGGAGGTGTCCCGGACCGAGTACGAGCGCCTCGCCGAGGGCGGCCTCACCGATCTCGCCCCCTACGCCCTCAGCCTTGCCTACCGAATCCGCTACACGCTCGACCTCAACGCCCGCGAGGCGATGCACCTGATCGAGCTGCGCTCAGGCCGCGAGGGCCACCCCACCTACCGCGCCGTCGCCCAGGCGATGCACGAGCGGATCGCCGCCGTGCACCCCGGCGTGGCCGCCGCGATGTCCCACGTCGACACCTCGGCCGAGCCGCGGCTGGAGCGGATCATGAGCGAGATCCGCACCCACCGCAAACGCGTCGGCGCCGGCCACTCCGAGTAGCCGCGGCTACTCGCGCTGCTTGCGCTTGCGGCGCTCGCCCGTCTCCTCGTCGACCTCGTCAGCTTCGAGATCGTTCTCTCCCCAGCCGCCCTCCGGCTCGAGTTCCCCGGCGGCTTTCTCGCCCGGAGTCGGCCACGGGACCGCTTCGGCCGCCTCCCAGGCGGGCGGTCTGCCGCCGGGGACGATGCCGAAGGCGAGCATCCCGAAGTAGACGAAGAAGACGAGGGTGACGAGGAAGAGCGGGCCGAGCAGGAAGGCGATCCCGGCGACCATCGCCAGCGAGCCCCAAAAGCGCGAGAGAAACCCGGTCCGCATCGCCCAGAGGCCGCTGTAGAGGAGGGCGACGGCGAAACCGAGGGCGCCGGCGAGGCCGAGACCGGTCGCCGGCGGCGCCAGCGAGGCTTCGGTCACCGCGTCGGAGGCGGCGTCGTCTTCGAGCTTGCGGTCCTCGCAGGCGCGCAGCGGGCTCTCGCCTTTCGTCGGCTCGTATTCGTCGACGAGAAAGTCATTGCCCTCGTCCTTGCGCTCGTCGGCGCATTCGTCGTTCGCTTCCTTCGGGGTGAGCGAGGCCTCGGCGTCGCCGGCGACGAACTTATCGGCGCCTTCGTTGGTGACCCCGATCGAGAGCCCTGAGGAGGCGGCGAGGAAGAGTGGCGCCGCCACGACCAGGCCGATCAGCTGCGGGCGGACGCGGTCGCTGCGAGCCTGCACGGCGCGGAAGAGGAAGACGAGCGGCAGCGCCAGGAGGAGGAAGGCCAGCACCTGCATCAGGCCGGAGAGCAGCACCGAGCCGGCGTGCTCGTGGGCTTCGCGGAGGAAGTCCGCGTCGCCGTCGCCGCTGACGTTGAGCGGTCGCGCGGCGATCAGGAGGACGACCGCGACGATGCTCGCGATCCCGACCGGAACCGCCCAGCGCTGCTCCCTGGCCCGCACCGCGGCCTTGCTGTCTTGCATCGATCCCCTCTCGTGGAAGTAGAACTGGGCCGGCACCGCCGGCTCGCGCACGACGCGTACGCTACCCGAGCATGGACCAGGTCGAGAGCCCCCACGCCGTCGTCCCGCTCGAGGCCGGCGCCGGCCCCGAGAACCCACCCTGCCCCGCCTGCGAGGAGCCGCTCTTCGGCTGGATCGGCCAGAAGCCGGGGATGGCGGGACCGGTGCTGCGCTGCGAGAGCTGCGGGCTCGGCGTCGTCGGCGAGCCGGGTGAGCCCGAGGAGGCGCTGAGGGAGCTCGACGCGCTGCGCGACGGCGAGACGGTCAGGATCGAAAACCGCGCCAGCTTCGCCTGCTCGCTCGGCAATGCCGGCTGGGCGGGGCTGCAGCCGCAGGCCCGCTACCTCTTCACCACCGAGGCGGTGCGGCGGCTGGTCGCCCGTCGCGACCAGGTCGTCAAGTCGCGCCGCTGGCAGCCCGGCGCAAGCCTGGCGACGACCTGGCAGACCCTGCTCAACAGCGTCACCTTCGGCCGCAACGTCGCTCTCGGCGCCCTGCGGGGCATCCCAGCGGTGCCGGCGCCGCAACGGTGGCAGCGGCGGATCGACGCCCTCGCGAGCGTCGTCCTCGCGATCCCGGCGGTGCTCGTCGCGGTCCCGGTCGAGCTAGCCGCCGGCGTCGCCCGCCGCGGCAGCGTCGTCTCTGTGCGCGTCGAGCTGTTCTGAGCCGGACTAGCTAAGACCTTCCCTGGCCTCACGGACCAGGGTGACTGCCTCGGGAAACAGGACGCGGATCGCGTCGCGGACCTGCATCGCCTGCTCGTCGGCGTTGCCGGTGAGGTCGAGGCGACCGATCGAGGCGACGGTCATCTCCACCGCCAGCTTGATCGCGTTGTCTGCCCAGGCGACTCGCTGCGAGGACTGCATCTGCTCCTGGAGCTCCTCCATGCGGGCGCGGAACTCCTCCGGGTCGCCGAAAAGGTTGAAGCCCTCCATCACCCTGCATGTAAGCAGACCGGTCACATCGCCGACCCGAACTCGGCACGTTCTGCGCGCCACCTGTGCGCCGCAGCGCCCTAGCGTCGCGGCGATGAGCAGAGGAGCCGGGGAAAGGGGGTCGGCAAGCGTGGAGCAGGCGGCGTTGGCGGCGTTGGTCGCGCTCCTCCTCCTGGCCGGAATCTCGGCGATCGCGGCCGGGGGCGACGTCGATGCCGGGCGACGGCTCGCCGACGCGATCGGGAGGAAGCTGCGCTGCGCCCCGCGCCTGCCGGACGGCTGCCGCCACCACCCGCTGGTACCCGCCTACGGCTGGCCCTTGGCGCGCCTCGTCCGGGCCTTGGCCCCGACCCCGGTCGCAGCGGCGGGGCCTTCAGGCCTGCCGCTGATGCCGGTTGACTTCCGCCGCTGCCGCCGCGAGAGCTGCGCCATCGCCGCCGGGCCTCACCAGACCGCCTCCGGTCGCCGCGTCACCGCCTTTACGGAGGTGACGGATCTGCGCTCTTCCACTGGCTTTGTCGAGATCGCGTACTGGCTCTACCGCCCCACCCGCGGCTGGGAACGGCTTCTGCGGCGGGCGACGCAAGCGGACGTGGAAGCCGCCACAGGCGTAAGGGTCCTGCTCCAAGAGGACCCCGCCCTCGTCCCATTGGAGACCCTCCCGGGCCGCAACCACTACGAGTTCCCCGCCTCCGAACGTCCCCCCTGGCAATGGCGAATCAGTGGCCGCTACCCCGGCTGGTCGAGCTGACGAGGGCCCGCAGCTCCCGGTAGATGTCGAGCTTGGACACTAGGCTGATCGCCATTGATCGTCTCTATCGACATAGCTGAGGTCGGAACCCGCAAGGGGCTTGAGTTGTTGGCGAAACGGCCGCAGGTCAAGAAGGTAGAAGGGCTGCGCTACGCGGAGGCGGTCTTCACCGCTCCGCTCGGAGGAGGCCTCGTCCCGAAGCCGAGCCTCGCCAACGTAGCCCTGATCGCAGCATGGGATGACGAGGCGGCCCTCGACCGCTTCGGGTCGCATCCGGTTGCCCAGGCCCTTGTCGGTGGCTGGCAGGCGCGGCTGGAACCGCTGCGGGTCTCCGGCAGCTGGCCGCAGATGCCCGGCCTGCCCGACCGGCAGCTACCGGTCGCCGACGACGAGCCGGTCGCCGTCCTCACCCTCGGGCGGCTAAAGCCCTGGCGCCTCCGCCCCTTCCTCCGAGCCGCCGCCCCGGCCGAAGCCGATGGTGTCGCCGAGCCCGGCCTGCTCGCCTCCACCGGGTTCGGCAGGCCGCCCCTCGTCTCGACCTTCTCGCTCTGGCGCAGCGCCGCGGCGATGCGGGACTACGCCTACCGGGAGGGCGGCTCCCATCGCGCCGCGGTCTCATCCGACCGTGAGCAACCGTTCCACCGCAGCTCCGCCTTCATCCGCTTCCGCCCCATTGCGACCCGGGGCGCGTGGGGACGGTTCGCCACTCTGGAGTCCTAGGGCGCACCCTCAGTCGCCGCCTTGTCTGCCTCCGCCTCCTCTTGAGCCTGGCGGATCAGGCCACGCCAGTCGGTCGTGCGGAATACGAGCAGCACCGAGAGGAAGCCGAGAACAACCGACCAGGCCGCCATCGCGATCTGCGTCCCGACCGAGAAGGAGAGGACCGCGGTCCGGGTCGGACCGTGCAGGGTCGCCACCAGCAGCGCCTGCTGGGCGCCGGCCCCGCCCGGGGTGAAGGGGACGATGTTGGCGATCGCCTGCACGCTCATCACCAGCATCACGTTGCCGATCGAGCCGCCGATCCCGAACGCCTCGAGGAAGAACCAGAAGGCGGCGAAGCGGCAGAGCCAGCCGGCCCCCTGCCAGGCGAAGACCTCGCGCATGTAGCGACGCGGCTCGCGGAGAATGACGAAGCCCTGGCGGACCCGGGCCCAGAAGCGGCGCACCCGGTGGGCGAGCAGATAGATCGCGACCGCGATCGCCAGCACGGTCAGGCCGAGGGTGATGAAGAAGAGCTTCGGGTTCTCCGCCCAGAAGGAGATCTCGAAGGCCGGCAGCTTCGGGATCTGCGGCAGCGGCGGCAGCAGCCCCTGGGTGATCGCGTAGAGGAGGACGAGGACGCCGACCGAGGTGTCGAAGACCGTCTGCACCAGAAATGAGGAGGTGACCGCCGGATAGGAGGAGTCGGGGATCTGGCGTTTGACGAGGAAGACCTTGGTCGCGTCGCCGGCGTGGGCGGGGACGATCGCGTTGATCCCTGCTCCGGCGAGGTAGGCGGCGGCGAGCGGTAGGTAGGGGATCGGTTTGTCCGGGTAGGCCGCCCGCAACACGTTGCGCCAGGCCCAGGCGCGCGCCAACTGCATCGCCAACAGGCAGAGCAGGCCGAGCGCAAAGATGCCCCAGTCGATTTCCGAGAGGTGGCGGAAGAATTCAGCCGAGGCGTCGAAGAAGCGCCTGAAGCTGCCTTGAAGATCGGCGGTGGGCATCGCAGCTAGACTAGCCACGCTCGTGCCGGATACCGACACGCACACGTTGCCCACCGCCGCCGCCAAGGACCTCGCTGACGAAGCGATGTGCGAGCGTGCCCGCGAACGCTACGCCGGCGATCGCAAGAGCCGCTGGCGCCGTCGCCGCAAACGCCACGCGCAGCTGCCGAACCTGATCATCATCGGCGGCCTCAAGTGCGGGACGACGAGCATCCACCACTACCTCGGCCTCCATCCGGAAGTCCAGATGTCGAAGCCGAAGGAGCTCAACTTCTTCGTCGAGGAGCTGAACTGGGACCTCGGCATCGACTGGTACGCGAGCCGCTTCGACGATCGCTTCAAGGTCCGTGGCGAGTCCTCGCCCCACTACACGAACCTCCCCCGTTATGAGGGCGCCGCCGAACGGATCAAGCAGAGCTGCCCCGACGCGCGCCTCCTCTACATGGTCCGCGACCCGATCAAGCGCATCCTCTCCCACTGGGTCCACGCCACCGGCGCCGGCTACGAGCAGGGGGACCTCGTCGAGGTCCTCTCCCGGCCGAACACCCAGTACATGAACCGCTCCAAGTATTGGATGCAGCTGCAGCCCTACCTCGAGCGCTTCGACCGCGACCAGATCGCGATCATCACCCAGGAGGAGCTGCAGACCGAACGCGACGAGACGATGCGCAAGGCCTTCGCCTTCGCCGGCGTCGAAGAGACCTTCACCTCCGAGCAGTTCGACCGCGAGTGGGAGAAGTCCAGCGCCAAGGAAGGCGACAAATACCAGCTGATGGAGAAGCTGGTGAAACTCCCCGGCCTGCGCTCCTTCGATCGCAACTTCGACCGCCTGCCGGAGTCGATGCGTTGGATCGTCGAGAAGGTGGTCCACGATCCCGACAAGCCGCCGGCGCCGAAGCCGAAGCTCCCCGACGACCTCTTCGAGACCGTCCGCACCCGCTTCACCGAGGACGTCGCCGAGCTGCAGAAGTTCGCCGGCCGCGAGTTCGCCGGCTGGCACGACTACAGCTGAGCCGCGCTTCGGATTTTCGACCCATCCCGCTGTGCTGAAAGTCGGAAGCGCGGGTAGATTCTGAATCGATGCGGCGGCTCCTGCCAGATTCGGGCGAGACTTCGGTCGAGGGTCAGCTCGACAGCTACAGGCCCTGGGAGGAGCCGGGCGAGCAGCGGCCCCTCGTCGCGATCAACTTCGTCACCACCCTCGACGGGAGGGCAACGATCGAAGGACGCTCAGGCCCGATCGGGTCCGAGACCGACACGGAGATGCTCGGGCGCCTTCGCTGCCGCTTCGACGCAGTGATGATCGGAGCCGGGACGATGCGCGTCGAGCGCTACGGACGGCTCGCTTCGAAAGAGGAGACCAGGAAGAGAAGGGAAGCGATCGGGCTCGACCCCAACCCGCTGATGGTGATCGTCAGCGGCCGCCTCGACCTGCCCTGGGACGCGCCTCTGTTCACCGCTGGCGAGGGCCGGGTCCTGATCCTCACCGCCTCGGAGGCCGAGCCGCCGGAGACCGCGACGCCGCTGCAGGTGCAGCGGCACGAGGGGGCGGTCAACCTGACCGAGGCGCTGTCGCGACTCCGGCACGAGCACGGCGTGCGGGCGCTCCTCTCCGAGGGCGGCCCCCACCTGCACGAGCAGCTCCAGGCCGACGGCCTCGTCGACGAGCTCTTCCTGACGATCGCGCCGAAGCTGAGCGGCGGCGATGCACCGCGGATCCTCGAGGGGCCGTTGCCGGGGGTCGTCGACTTCGACCTAGCCTGGCTGCTGGAGGAGGACGGCGAGCTGTTCGCCCGCTACCGGCGATCCTGAGGCCGCCCATCGAATAGCGTTCCTCGCTCAGTAGGAGACGAGGAGAGGAACCGATGGATTTCAACCCGAGCCCCGAGGTCGCAGAGCTGCGCGAGCGCGTCCTCGACTTCATCGACGAGCAGATCTACCCGCAGGAGCGGGAGCTGATGGAAGCGCTGGACGCGGAGGTGAAGCCGGGCGTGCCCTACCCGCAGAACCTGACCGCGGTGCGCGAAAAGGCGCGCAACGACGGGCTCTGGAACCTCTTCATGCCCGATGAGCGCTTCGGGCCGGGGCTGAGGAACTGGGAGTACGGGTTGCTCTGCGAGGAGATGGGCCGCAGCCCGATGGCGGCGCCGATGGCCTTCAACTGCGCCGCCCCGGACACCGGCAACATGGAGATCCTCGCCGAGCACGGGACGCCGGAACAGCGCGAGCGTTGGCTCGAGCCGCTGATGGAGGGGAAGATCCGCTCCTGCTTCTCGATGACCGAGCCCGAGGTCTCCGGCTCGGACCCGACGCTGCTGCAGGCCAAGGCGACCCTCGACGGCGACGAGTGGATCGTCGACGGCCACAAGTGGTTCACCAGCGGCGCCGTCGGCGCCGACCTGGCGATCGCGATGGTCGTCACCGACCCCGACGCGCCGCCCTACGCCCGCGCCTCGATGATCTGCGTCCCCACCGACACCCCCGGCTTCAACCTCGTGCGGCCGATCTCGGTGATGGGGCACGACGGCGGGCCCGGCCACTGCGAGATCCGCTACGAAGAGTGCCGGGTGCCGAAAGGGAGCCTGCTCGGCGAGCGCGGCGCCGGCTTCGCGATCGCCCAGGACCGGCTCGGCCCCGGGCGTATCCACCACTGCATGCGCGCGATCGGGACGGCGGAGCGGGCCCACGAGATGATGTGCCGCCGGGCCAACGAACGCACCGCCTTCGGCGGGCCGCTGGGCGACAAGCAGTTCGTCCAGGAGTCGATCGCCGCCTCGCGGATGGAGATCGACCAGGCCCGCCTCCTCACCCTCTATGCGGCCTGGAAGATGGACACCGAGGGCAAGCGCGCCGCCCGCCAGGCGATCTCCGCAATCAAGATCGTCGCCGCCAACATGGTCATGGACGTCCTCGACCGAGCGATCCAGGTCCACGGCTCCCTCGGCATGACCGACGACACCCCCCTCGCGATCATGTGGCGCTTCAGCCGCATGCTCCGCCTAGCCGACGGCCCCGACGAGGTCCACAAAATGGTCCTAGCCCGCCGCGAGCTCAACCGCTGGGCCAAGCGCGCCGAGGCCGAAGCCGAAGGGAATTTGGAGCCTCGGCACGCGGTGCGGATGGTTTAAGAGCGAACACGGGTCGGCAGAGAATGACGTCTTGAACGAGCGGAAATGTCCCTGGTGCGGGGGGTCGCTCGCGAGCGGGGTGAGCTTGCGGGGAAGAATTCGCTGCCTCGGTTGCGGAGTTGCGGTGACGGAGCCCGCGCCTTCCGATCAGGAGCTCGACGCCGCCTATGGCGGCTGGTATCGACCGGCAGAGGGGCGCTTCTCGGGGTTTGGCGACTGGCTCCTGCGTCGCCTGCGCGCACGGCCGGCGGTGCGAATCGATCGGGTTGCGCCTCCGGGGCCCGTGCTCGACGTCGGCTCTGGAGAGGGCGCTCTTCTGGCCGCCCTGCGCCGCCGGGGCCGCGAGGCGGTCGGGCTAGAGCGCAACGCGGCGAAACAGGGGATACGGGCCGAAGACATCCTTGAGGTCGAGGAGGAGGGCTGGGGGGCAATCGTCTTTTGGCATTCGCTGGAGCACCTGCGGGAGCCGAGGATGGCTATCGAGCACGCCGCGCGACTACTGCGGGACGATGGCCTCCTCGTGGTGGCCGTCCCGAACTCGGCGAGCCTGCAGGCGCGGATCTTTGGCGACCGCTGGTTCGCACTCGACCTCCCCCGCCACCTCGTCCATCTCACCGCCCCAGCGCTGCTCAGTGGGATTAGCGGTACCGGGATGCGGGTCGAGCAGGTGAGCCACCACCGTGGCGGGCAGGTGGTCTTCGGCTGGCTGCAGGGAATCGTCGGCACGCTTCCCGGCCATCCCGACCTTTATGACGCGATCCGACGCCCGGCTGCTCGCTCGGTAACGATTAGCGACGGCGGCCGCTGGCGTGCCTTGGCAGTTGCGGCTCTCGCCCTTCCGCTAGCCGTCCTTGCGGCCCTTGTCGAGATCCTCCTACGACGCGGCGGAACCGTCTACGTGGAGGCGCGGCGTGCCTAAGGTGATCGCAGTGCTGCCCGCGCTGAACGCGGCCAAAACGCTGGAGGCGACGGTCGCGGGCATTCCCCGGGATCTCGTCGACGAGGTGATCTTGGTTGACGACCATTCGACGGACGAGACGAGGGAGGTCGCCCGCCGCCTCGGGATCAGCCTGATCTGGCATCCCCACAACGCTGGCTACGGCGCTAACCAAAAGACCTGCTACATGGAGGCGCTGCAGCGGGGGGCAGACGTCGTCGTGATGCTCCATCCCGACGGCCAGTACGAGTCGCGGCTGATCCCGAAGATGTGTGCGCCAATCCTCTCCGGCGAAGCCGACCTGGTACTCGGATCCCGCTTCGCCGAGCCTGGAATGGCGCTGAAGCAGGGAATGCCCCGATGGAAGTACCTAGCCAATCGCTTCCTGACCCGGGTGGAGAACCGGATCATGGACAGCGACCTGAGCGAGGCCCACACCGGCTACAGGGCCTACTCCCGACGCTTCCTCCTCGCTGTGCCCTTCCTGCGCAACGCCAACGACTTCAGCTTCGACTCAGAGATCCTGATGCAGGCGGCGCTGTTCGGAATGAAGATCGTCGAGGTCCCGGCCAAGGGGCGCTACTTCGAGGACGCCTCTTCGGTCGGCTTCCGCGCCGGCACCGTCTACGGGCTCAAGACCTTGCTGGTGGGGGCGCGCCTGATCCTGCATCGCAGGAGGATCCTGCGCTCACGCAAGTTTCAGCCCTGAGAGGGGCGGCGGCGTCCGAAGACTTCCCGCGGCGACCTGTACTTGAGGACCATCAGCGGGCGCTCGACCAGGTAGTAGGTCAGCGCTGCGAGCGGCAGGGAGATCAGGAATGAGAGCACCAGCACCGCGCCGAAGCCGGCTTCGGCGCCACCCACGCCGAGGTCGACGGTGATCGTCACGCTCCACAGGTATAGCCCGTAGGACAAAACGCCGAGCCACAACATCACCGGATGCCCCAGGAAGCGAGCGGGAACGCCGAAGTTGGGGTTCCCGAAGAAGACTGGGATCAGCACCAGCACCGCAACCGCTGCCTGGACCAGGTGGAGGACGACGTAGCCGCCTGGGCCAAAGGGCGCGACAGTGAACGGAGTCGGGACGATCGTAAACACCTCCACCACCCAGATCGCCAGCGCCAGCACCCAGCAGGCGCCGGGATTATCAGCTGCAAGGCGCAACAGCGTGGGGAGCTCCTGACGCCGGTGGTGGTAGGCAACCGAGAGGATCGCTGCCGCGAGACCCAGGCCTAGCCAAAGGAAGTGAGCGAGGAAGCTGAACCGGAACCAGGAGGCGTCGCGCACCGAGGGAAAGAAAGCCCCGACCAGCACGGACGCCGCCGAAAGGGCTGCGATCAGCAGCAGCTCTGCACGGATCCACGAGCGAAGCGTGCGGCCACGGGCAATCCGCGCGGTCAGCCACGCGTAGAACGGCAGCATCAAGTAAAAGGTCATCTCGACCGTAAGCGTCCACGACTGCGGCAGACCGCAGCGGAAGCCGGAGTCGCCGATGCAAGCCTTGCTGGCATCGGCGTAGTCCAGGTAGAAGCCGAGGCTGTAGAACGTGTACCACCTGTCGGTGAAGACGCCGACCAGGCCCGGAAAGACCGCCAGCGCCGTCAACACCACCCAATAGACGGGGTAGACGCGGAGGAACCGACGCCACGCATAGGCCCCTACGGTCGGGGAGGCGGGGCCATCGGCTCGGTGGGCGATCATCGGCCGGTAGAGGAGGAAGCCGGAAAGGAAGAAGAAGATGGCGATCGCTCCGTCGAGCCGGACCACAAGCCTGTTCGGCAGGCTCCCGGTGAAGCCGCCGAAGCCGCCGGTGAAGAGCCAGACGTGGCAGATCATCACGCTGATGACGGCAAATGCCCTCGCTCCGTCAGAGAGAGGGAAGCGGGGATGGCGAGGAGGTGGGGCGACAACGTCGGGGACCGCCGCCGCCGACCTCTCAACCTGGCCGCTCGCCATTCCTATCCGCGTTGCCCGCTGGTGGCAAACGTGCGAATGAAATCGACGTCGCAGCTCTTCAAGCCCGCCTCCCGCGCGAGTTCTCGCTGCAGCGCGCTGAGGTCCAGCATTTGCAGCTCCAAGGCATGCGCCTGGGTGGCGTCTCCGGCCTCGCCGGCGTCGGCACGCTCCCGCACAACCACAATGATCGGGTCGTAGAGCGAGACGTAGGATTCAAGCGCCAGGCTGTCGGACCGATCCGCCAAAGCCCGCATCCGGCTCGCGCTTCGTTCGAGGATCGGCAGAGCCGGCTCGACCAGCTCGCGGGTCGTCAGGGTCAGGGCGTCGAGGCCGCGATCGGGAAGGCGGCCGAAGCGAATGGCCATGCGGCGGGATTCGGCGACCATCCCGGCGCAGATCCGGTCCGCGGCGGCGACGTAGCTGCGGCTGCCGGCGCCGCCGGAATCGCTCGGTTGCATCGCCGCTCCCTGCGGCGAGGTCTCCGAATCACCACAGCCACAGAAAAACAGGGTGAGGAAGACGAGGATCAGCGGCAACCGTCTCATGCAGTGCTGACCCTATCTTCGCGGCGACTCTTCCAGAGCCAGGCCAGGCCGATCGCCGCGAGGATCAGGATGAACGGGTCGACTGGAGTCCGCTGACGCGGCAAGCCGTTGATCGGGGCAGCGACAAGGATCAGCAGAATCGGGACCAGCCAGAGAAACCGGGGGCCGGTCGCGATGCGACGCACGGCAGGACGGCGCGAGCGGACGATCGCGACCGCTCCCGCCACGGCAAGCAGAACCGCGAGAGCGAGAGCGACCCGCTCGGAGAGTGGGTCGGCGCTGCCGATCCCTCTGGTTTCAACCGGGCCGGTGAACGGATCCACCACCGAGCCGCCGGATAGCTCGAAGAGGCGCAGCAGGTTCCAGCCGGTTACTTGGGCGACGTAGAGCGGGTGCCCGAGGGCAAATGCGATGGCCTTGCTGCGCAGGGTCGCGTCGAGAGTGCCTTCGTCGATCCCCGGGGTCAAGAACAGGGCGGTGTATTCCGGTGCGACCCGTGGCGTCCGCCAACTGCCCGGATCGGCGTCATCCTCCTGCGAGGCGCCGTTGTAGGTGCCGGCCATCGCAAAGCCCGTCCCGCTGGTGATCGGAATGAAGCGGCCAAACTCGGTCGCATTGCGCACGGTCCAAGGTGCGATCACCAATACCGCGCAGAGCAGCGCGACGGCCGGAGCCATCGCGGCCCGGCGGCTGAGCCGTGGCCGCAGCACCCAGAGGCCGAGCACCAAGGGGATGGCGAGGGCCGGGCCAGGATTGCGAGTGAGGGCGGCAAGTCCGAAAAGCAGGCCGGCCAAGGCCGCCCACCGCAGCTCTCGCAGACGCCTGAACTCGAGCACAGATAGAACCATTCCCAACTCGAGAACGATGAACAGCGGCTCGGAGAGCAACTCGCGGCTGAGCAAGACCAGCGGCGGGAACACCGCCATCAAAATCGCGGCGAGGAGTCCGACTCGCCGGCCCCAAACTCGGGATGCGATCAGATAGAGCAGGAAGACCGCCAGGGCGCCGAGGGCGGCGTTGGCAAAGCGACCGACGGCGATGCTGTTGCCGCTGACGGCGTAGAGGGTTCCGAGGAAGTAGGGGTACCCCGGCGCTCTCAGCGCGCTCGGGCCGCGATCGAGGACGTAATAGGAATCAGGAAAGCCGTCCCCATCGGCGATCGAGCGGGCGTGGCGGTCGTAGTCCCATGCATCCTGCTCGGGGAGGTACCCGGTATCGGCGGCGATCGTGGCAAGGCGCAGAACAAGCGCCAGTGCCACGATCGCGAGGATCGGCCCCCTTGCGCAAAGAAGGCCGCCCCCTCGGGCGGCCTTCTTTGGAGTGGTGTTGAGCTTGCCTACGGGCTCGTTGCGCAATTTACGGTTGCGACGGTACCCCAGGTCGCGCCGCTGGTGCCCTCAATCTGCTTGGCGAAGACGATCCAGGCGCTGCCGTACTGGGAGCTCTCGGTAACGGTCGCGGCATTGTTGTTGGCGCCGGTGATGATGAACCCACCGCCCGTCGGGACCTTGCCGCTCGGACAGCCAGCGATTCCGAAGGTGGTTCCTTCGTCTCCTTCGACCTGAACCTCACCGCTCATCTTGCCGTTGGCCACGTTCAGCGCATTGTCAGCGCTTGCCTGGGCGGCAGCCGCGGCCGTTTTGGCAGCGTTGGCGGTTCCCAAAGCCGTATTCGCGGTTCCCTGCGCTGCGTTGGCGGCTTTCTGCGCCGCGGCGGCGTCTTTCTGCCCCGCGGTGGCGTCTTTCTGGGCGTTTGCCGCTGCCGCGGAAGCGGAGTTGGCGGTGTTCTGCGCGTTGTTGGCGGCAGTCTGCGCGGCTTTTGCCTTTTTCAAAGCCTTGGTGGCGATCGACTTGACGCTGGCGGAGACGCTCGCGACAGGGTTCGAGGGACCTCCGAGGGCAGGTACTGAAAGGGCGAGAGCCAATACCAAGCTCAAGCCAAGGACGGTGTATCGCTTCTTCATTTACTCCCCCAGAGCCCTGCAATGCGGGCCGTTGTTTTGGCAAAGGATGGCCGCATTCCACCACAAGGCGCGGCGGGACGCAAACACGCTCGACTACTGTCGGATCAACCGGCCCTGATCTACGGTGAGATTGCCACAGCGCACCAGTCCGAGCGAGTCGACAGCGTCTTCTGCATTAACGGTCGCTGCATCAACCTGAGCCGCGACCTGTGCCACCTCCCGCGGATTCGTTTCGCGCGCCACACGGGCCAGCGCGCCGGCTTCGATCTCGACTTCGAGCAAAGCTCTCCGCAATGCCTCCACCAATTCAGAGCGATCTGGCGGCACCGGGCTCCGACCCAGTTCCAGCCGCCATTCGCCGACGATCGGGACGAGAGCATCCGCGTAAGCGGAGACCGCGGCCAATCCCCCTCGCTCCAAGGCCTTCCCCTGCGCCATCGCTATTTCTTCCTTGCGTTCGGCACAACTGGCATCGAGAGTGCGCGTGTAGGAGTCCTGGGGCACATTCACCGCTTCATCGTCGGCTGATTCCAGGGCGATGAAGGCGACCACGGCTATCAGGACAGCGCCCAGCGTCCCCAGCGTGACTTTTTTGGTCCGTCGATCCCGTCCGATCAAGGCGCGAAATCGCTCGCCCACGCTCAGGTCCTCGGATTTGCTCACTCCTCCTGGCTCCTCCTGGCGCGGCAGCTCAGTGCCGCAGGAAGCGCAGTACTTAGAGCCTTTCTCGTTGTCGGCACCGCAGCGGGGACAGAACATTGCGCGGAAGCTATCCGATCCGATTCCGACCCAAGGTGTTAGCGTGACCGCGGTGAGCGTTATGACTCGGGTCATCCAGCTGTCGGCGGCCGTATTTGCCGCGGCGCTGCTGTTGTCCGCCTGCGGCAACTCGGGAGACGAGTTTCAGCCGACCCAACCAGATCGCACTAGCGCCGAGGCCGATGGCGACGCCAAGCCGACGCAGAAGCCAGCCTCCAAAAGCGACCGCCATGAGTCGAAGGCAAAGCAGGACGAAGCCTCTAAGGCAGCCGGGAGGGCGGGTTCGAATTCGAAGCCGGCCGCCACGCCAAAGCAAGGGCAAGGGCAAGGGCAAGGGCACGAAGCTCCATCATCGGAGTCCGTGCATGTAGATGGCTGCCCGACCGGCATCACCAGGCGCCAATGCGAAGCCGTGGGCCAGGCATATGAGCAGCAGCAAGGCTCGACCCCACGCGTCGTCGAGGATGGCGAATGTCCGCGCGCGATGAGTAAGAGCGAATGCCAGGCGGCCGGCGAAGCCTACGAAGAGGCCGATGAAGGCCGCGTCGTCAAGCCGAACGAATGCCCTCGGGCATTGACTGCCGAGCAATGCGCCGAAGCCGGCAGGGCGTACGAAGAAGTAACCAAGTAGCTCACCCAGCCTGCTCGACCCGCTCGGCCTCTTCAGCCAAACGCTCGACAAGCCGCGCGAAGGCCTCTACGCCCTCGTTGACCTTGCCGTAACCACCAGCGGTGTAGCGGGCGTAGACGCCCTCGAGGATGATCGCCAGCTTCCAGTAGCCGAGGGCGATGAAGAAGTCCAGTTGGGAGAGGTCGCGGCCGGAGCGCTCGGCGTAGCGGGTCTTCAGCTCCTCGCGGGTGGGGAAGCCGGGCGCCAGGTTGGCGGGCATGCCGAGGGCGAGGGAGTTCTCTCCGCGCTCGGGCCAGTAGACCATCAGCAGGCCGACGTCGGCGAGGGGATCGCCGAGGGTGCAGAGCTCCCAGTCGACCACGGCGGCGACCTCGCCGGAGGCGGTGAGGATCATGTTGTCGAGGCGGTAGTCGCCGTGGACGATCGTCGCCGGCCCCTGCTCGGGGATCCGGGCCGAGAGCGCCTCGTGGACGCGGTCGATCGGCTCCAGCTCCCGCGTCTTCGACTTCTCCCACTGGCCCTGCCAGCGGTGCAGCTGGCGCGCGACGTAGTCCTCCTTGCGGCCGAGGTCGCCGAGGCCGGCCGCGTCGGGGTCGACGGCGTGGATCTGGACCAGGGTGTCGGCGACGCGCTCGCCGATCGCCCGCCGGTCGCCCTCGTCGGGGAAGATCTCGGCCTCCGCGAGGCCGCGCAGGATCGGCCCCTCGACGAACTCCATCACGTAGAAGGGGGCGCCGTTGACGCTCTCGTCCTCGCAGAGCCCGACCACCGGCGCCACCGGCACCTCGGTCCCCCCCAGCGCCGAGACGACCTTGAACTCCCGCCCCATGTCATGGGCCGAGCCGAGTCGCTTGCCGAGCGGCGGCCGCCGCAGCGCCCATTTCTGCCCGGCGGCGTCGGTGACGCCGTAGGTGAGGTTGGAGTGGCCGCCGGCGATCCGCTCGAAACGGAGCGGGAAGTCGACCCCGGAGACGTTCTCGCCGAACCAGGCTTCCAGCGGCTGCGGGTCGATCCCGTCCGGCGCCGCTCCGGTTCCGCCCTGCTCGGTAGCCTCGTCAGCCATAGGGGCGCAAGCATATTCACGATCCAATCGACGGCTGAGCCCGTCACTCGCCAACCGGCTGCGGATCGGGTTCGCGATCGGCTTTGCCGTGCTTACGGCGATGGCGGTGATCGGCGTCGGCCGCTTCATCGAGCAGCGCCAGGACTTCGAGGACTCGATCGCCCGCTCCTACCAGGTGGAGATGGGCGCGCGGGTGCGGATCGCGCAGGGGACCGGCGGCCAGGCTGCGCGCCAGACGGTGACCCGGCAGGCGCAGCGCCGCGAGGAGCTGCGCGACGAAATCTCCAGCGACACCCGCGACACCGCCCTCCTCGTCGCCGCCGGCCTGCTTGCCGGGCTGACCGGCGCCCTGCTCCTCTTCAGCGGCCTGATCTCCTCGATGCGCCGCCCGCTCGAGGAGCTCGTCGACGCCGCCGGCCGCCTCGCATCCGGGGACCGCAGCGCCCGGGTCGAGGTCGGCGGCCTCTCGGAGACCGCAACCCTCGGCGCCGCCTTCAACGAGATGGCCGAGGAGCTCGAGCAGGAGGAGGTGCGACGCGAAGAACTCGACCGGCTCAAAGACGAGTTCGTCCTCACCGCCTCGCATGAGCTGCGCAGCCCACTCACCTCGGTGCAGGGATTTGCCGAGCTGTTGATGCTCGAACGCGAGTCCCTGACCCCCCGCCAGGCGGAGACGGTCGAGGTCATCCTCGACAACTGCCGCCACCTGGTGCGATTGCTGAACGACCTCCTCGACCTCGCCCGCTCAGACGCGGGGCGCCTCGCTATTCGTCCGCAGCCGACCGAGGTCGCGCCGCTCCTCGATGACGTCGTGCGTACGATGCGCGCGCAGACGGAAGCCTCCAGTCAAACCCTCACCGAGCAGATCCAGCCCGGCCTGCCGCCGATCAACGTCGAGCCCGACCGAATCCGACAAATCCTCATGAACCTGATTACCAATGCGCATGAGTACTCGCCCGAAGGTGCGTCGATCGGGGTCGCAGCCCGCGCCGCCGATGCCGAGGTGGAGATTGCGGTGAGCGACAACGGGCCGGGCATGCCGGCAGACCAGCTGGAGCGGATCTTCGAGCGCTTCACCCGCGGCGACGCAGGGCTGACGCAGCGCGTCGGCGGCACCGGACTCGGCCTGGCGATCTCGAAATCCCTGGTCGACCTGCACGGCGGCAGCATCAGCGCCGAGTCGACCGTGGGACAAGGGTCGACCTTCAGAGTTCTGCTGCCCGTCGCCCTCTCGACGCCAGGCGACGGCGCCGCCGGCGGCCAAGGCCGCGCTCCCGCGGAGGCCAGCTGATGGCGATGATCCTCGTCGCCGACGACTCGGAGACGATCCTGCTGCTGATGCGGACCCGGCTGGAGATGGCCGGGCACACCGTCGCCACCGCGGCCGACGGCCAGGAGGTCCTCGACCACATCGCCGGCGGCGTCGAGCCGGAGGTCCTGCTGCTCGACGCGATGATGCCGCGCAAGTCGGGAATCGACGCCCTGCGGGAGATCCGCGCCACCGGCAACCAGGTCCCGGCCTTGATCGTCAGCGCCCACCAGAATCCCGGCGACGCCGACGCGCCCACCGACCTCGAGATCAGCGGCTACATCACCAAGCCGATCGATTTCGACCGGCTGCTGGAGACGATCACCGGGTTGACGAGCGGTTCCGCAGCCGGAACCTGAACACCGCCGGGGTCGCGTCGCGGTTGCCGACGCGGTCGATCGCGAAGACGCGGAAAGCGTGCCGCCCGGCTTTGACCCGGTAGGCCCGGGGTGAGACGCAACGGCGGAACGGGCGCGCGTCGAGCTTGCAACGGAAGCTGGAACCAGCCTCACTGGAGGTGAAGCGGAAGGCGACGCGGCGCCACTTCTTCTGAGTGAAGAGGCGCGCCGGCGGATGGGCGGTCAGCCTCGTCTGCGGAGGCCGCAAATCGGGGCGCGGCACCGGCGGGGGAGGCTCCGGCAGCGGCGGCGGAGGCAGCAGCGTTCGGGTCCGGAAGTTGTTCGGGTCGGCTTCGAAGACCGACTCGCATTCGACCGGCTGCGGGTCCCCATACTGGGGGCGATCGATCACCGCGGAGTCGTCATCGGGGCCGCAGTTGATCGTGACGTCGGCGTCGCCTGAGTTGGCGAGGATCGAATCTTCGCCGCCGCCGGCGAAATAGGAGTCCGGCCCCGCGCGCCCGTACAGCTGGTTGGGGCCGGCGTCGCCGAGGAGGACGTCGCCGTTTTCCGAACCCTCCAAGTCCTCGATCTCCTGCAGGGAGTCCGCCGGTTCGGCTCCGCAGTCCAGCGCCTGCCCCGCAGATGGGCGGCCGGCGACGCCGCTTTCCAGGTTGGCGTAGACGCCGCTTTCTTTGAAGCGGGCCCAGGAGGAGCTGTCGCGTCCGGGGCCGCCGACCACCCGCTCGTCGTCGCAGATCGAAACCGAGAGGAAGAGGTCGTTGCCGTCGCCTCCCAGGAGTTCGTCATTGCCGCCGTTGTGGGTGAGCGCCTCGTCACCACCGCGGCCGCTGAGTATGTCCCGGCCCTCGCCCGGCCCGTCGACGAGGATCTCTTCGTTTTCCTCGCCCCCTTCGAGGGTGTCGCCGCCTTCGCCACCGGCGATGAGAACGCCGACCGAAGCGGGGAAGGTCGTGGCGGCGATCATGTCGGCGCCGCCCATTCCGGCAAGCAGCACGGAGTCCAGGGGTGCGCTCAGCAGCGTGCAGACAGCTTCGGTCGTGGATTTGACGTCGCAGCCGCCGGCGTCGCTCGCGCTCTGGTCGAACGCTCCCGCCGCCAGCTCGAAGGTGATGCTGGCAGGCGAGTAGGTGGCGGTGACATCGTCGTCGCCGTTGCTGCCGACCAGGTAGAGCTGCGAGTACCGCGTCGCGCCGGGCGGGGTCATGAAGCCGACGCTGACCTTGGTGCTGTCGCGGGGAGCGACTCCTCCCTCGCATTCGGAGGTCGTTCCGCCTTCGCAACGGTCCCCGTCGGCGCCGCCGACGATGGTGTCTCCACCACCGCCGCCTTCGATCACGTCAGCGCCGCCACCGCCGTAGAACGTCTCCGGCGCCCCGGTGCCGACGAGGTGGTCGAGGAAGGCGGTGCCGATGATCACCTCAAAGGCCCCCACTTCAACTTCGTCGACCCCGCCGCCGAGGGCCGCGATGCCGTTGTTGGCGTTTTCACCCCCTTCGCCGAGTCTCAGCCGCACCCCTCGCGGCGCCGGGAAGCCGGCGATCGTGGCGGTGCCGCCGAAACCGGGCGTGACGCCGGTCGAGAAGCTGAGCGTGTCGATGCCGCCGCCGCTGTCGACGAGGCGGTCGATCGTCGAGTCACCGCGGACGTAGTCGTCGTCGCCTTCGCCATCGATCGAGTCGAAGCCGAAGCCGCCCGCCAGGCGGTCGTCACCGCTGCCGCCCTGCAGCAGGTCGTCGCCGATCCCGCCGAACAGTTCGTCGTCCCCGGGGCCGCCGCGGAGGATGTCGTTGCCGCGCTCGCCGTAGACGACATCATTGCCTTCGCCCCCTTCGAAGGTCTGGCTGCCGACTCCTAGACGGCAACCGCTGGGACAGGAGGTGGAGGCGGTGATCGGCGCGGCGACGATCGTGTCGTCACCGCCGCCTGCCTCGACGCTCGAAACCCCGGCCGGGGCGACGATCACGTCCGAGCACGGGGTCCCGTAGGTCGTCCCGCCGCTCGTCACCGGGCCTTCGGCGCAGGTCGGGGATGCGTCAGCGGCCCCTCCCAACAGGACGAGCGCCGCGAGCAGACAAGCCGGAAGAAGCGCAAGGGATCGCATCTCCTCCCCAATACCCACATAGGCACAGCCGATTCGGTGCCCTCTCCGAACTTTTCCCCGCCCCAGCGAGGACAACCTCGGAGCCGCTAGCTCTTGGCGATCTCGAGCCGGATCTCTTTGCCTTTGAGCTTGGTCCCGTCGAGGAACTCGACGGCGCGCTCGGCCTGATCCGGGTCGACCTCGACGAAGGAGAAGCGGTGGAGGACGCGGACGTCGTGGATCGCCTCCTCGGGGAGGACGGCCCCCTCGCGCAGCGCCCAGCGTAGGTCCTCTTCGCTGATGCCGCTGCGCTCGCCGCGATTGACGAAGAGCTTCGTCGTCTTGGCTTTCGTCTCCTCGTCTCCCCCGTCGCCGTTGGCCTCGGCAGCCGCCTCCGGCGCCGCCGGGCGCTCGCGCTCGCGTCGCGGCTTGCGCTCGCGCCGGCGTGGCGGCGGCGCGTGCTCGAGCCGCTCCTCCGGGGTCTCCCACTCGCCGATCTTGGTTTTGACGTCGCGCTCGATGCGGGCGATCTCGTCCTTCTGGTCAGGCGTGACGAAGGTGATCGCGCGCCCCGTGCGCCCGACGCGGCCGGTGCGGCCGATCCGGTGCACGTAGGTCTCCGAGGAGTTCGGCACGTCGTAGTTGATGACGTGGGTGACGTGGTCGACGTCGAGCCCGCGGGCGGCGATGTCGGTCGCCACCAGCAGCCGCACGCGGTGGTCCTTGAAAGAGATCATCACCCCATCGCGGACGCCCTGGCTGAGGTCGCCGTGCAGCGCCTTCACGTCCAGACCTTTGTCCTTCAGCGTCTTTTCCAGCTTGGTGGCGCCGATTTTGGTCCGGGTGAAGATGATCGCCTGCTCGGGCTCTTCGGTCTTCAGCAGCTCGACCAGCCGCGCCGCCTTCTCCTTGGCCGGGACCTCGACGTAGGCCTGCTGGATCTTGTCGACGGTCAGCGTCTCCGGGGTGATGCTGATCGTCGTCGGGTCGTACATGTAGCCCTCGGCGAGCTTCTGGATCGGCGGCGGCATCGTCGCCGAGAAGAGCGCCGTCTGGCGCCCGCTCGGGCACATCCGCAGGATCTTCTCGACGTCCTCGATGAAGCCGAGGTCGAGCATCTCGTCGGCCTCGTCGAGGACGACGTAACGGGCCGCGGTGAGGACCAGCGAGCGGCGCGACATCAGGTCCATCATCCGGCCGACGGTGGCGACGACGACGTGGGCGCCGGAGCGCAGCTGCGACTGCTGCGAGCGGATCGGGGCGCCGCCGAAGACGGCGACGATCTCGATGTCGAGGTGCTCGGCGTAGGAGCGCAGCGCCTGGGTCACCTGGATGCAGAGCTCCCGCGTCGGGGTGAGGACGACCGCCTGCACCTCGTTGTTCTCGGGGTCGAGGTACTGCAGCAGCGGCAGGCCGAAGGCGGCGGTCTTGCCGGTCCCGGTCTGGGCCTGGCCGATCACGTCGTGGCCGCCGAGCAACTCGGGAATCGCCTTTTCCTGGATCGCCGTCGGGTCCTCGTAGCCGAGCTCGTCCAGCGCCTGCTGGATGTCAGGCGAGAGTCCTAGTTCTTTGAAGTTCACTTGATGTGCGTCACTGAGACGGGTCCAGGAGGAGCTTGCCGCTGGTGCGGCGGGCGATCAGGTCTTCGTGCGCCCGCTTCGCTTCTGAGAGCGGGTACACCTCCCCGATCGTAACCGTCAGCTCGCCCGCGGCGATCGCCGCGAACAGATCCTTGATCATCGGGCCGAGCAGATCCGGGCGCATCAGCAGGTGGGCGAGCCAGAAGCCGATCACCGATTTCGAGCCCCGCAGCAGCGAGGCGGTCGAGACTTGGCGCTGTTCGCGGGAGGCGATTCCGAAGACGACCATCCGCCCGAGGGGGGCGAGAACCCCCATCTCGGCATCGAAGGCGTCGCCGCCGCTCATGTGGAGGAAGGCGTCGACGCGCTTGCCGTCGTTGGCCTCGCGGATCGCCTCGCCGAGGTTCTCGGCGCGGGAATCGACGCAGGCGTCGGCGCCGAGGCCCCGAACCAGCTCGCGCTTCTCCTCGCTCGAGGCGAGGCCGATGACCTTCGCACCCGCCCGCTTCGCGATCTGCACCGCGAGCGTCCCGGTGCCGCCGGCGGCGGCCTCGATGACGATCGTCTCCCCCGGCTCGATCCGGGCGCAGCGGTGGACCAGGGCCATCGCAGTCAGCCCCTGCAGGAGCCCGCCGGCAGCCTGGTCGTAGTCGACCTCAGGCGGCAGCTCGATCATCTGCGCCTGCGGCACCGCCACGTTCTCGGCATAGCCGCCGCTGCCGAGGAGAACCGCGACGCGGCGACCGTCGTTGGTCTGGCCACTGATCTCGGCGCCTGGGATCAGGGGAAGGGTCTGCTCGGCGAGGTAGTCGTTGCGGGAGGCGTGGGTGTCGGCGAAGTTGACGCCGCTCCGTTTCACATTGACGACGATCTCGCTCAGCTTCGGGTTCGGATCGGCGACCTCGGTGTACTGGAGCACCTCCGGCCCGCCGAACTCCTCGATCTGGATCGCTTTCATGAGGCGCGCAGTCTCGCAGGGAGGCCGCTGCTGCGCGGTCACGTGATTTACGCTGGCCGTCCCATGTCGCTCACGGTTGTCGGATCGATCGCCTTTGATGCTGTGAAGACCCCATTCGGGGAGCGCGAGCGCATGCTCGGGGGCGCCGCCGTCCACTTTTCGCTCGCCGCCAGCTTCTTCACCGAGGTGCGCCCGGTCGGCCCGGTCGGGGACGATTTCGGCCCCGAGCAGTTCGAGGTGCTGGAGAAGCGCGGGGTCCTCTGCGACGACATCGAGCAGGTGCCGGGCGGCAAGTCCTTCTTCTGGCGCGGCCGCTACGAGTACGACCTCAACGTCGCCCACACCGAGGACACGCAGCTCGGCGTCTTCGCCGAGTTCGAGCCGAAGCTCTCCCCCGCCTCCCAGGAAGCAGACACCCTCTTCCTCGCCAACATCCAGCCGGACCTGCAGCGGCAGGTACGGGCCCAGTGCGCCTCCGCCCGGCTCAGCGGCCTCGACTCGATGAACCTCTGGATCGAAACCGCAAAGGACTCGCTGACCTCGGCGATCGCCGAGGTCGACTGCCTCGTCGTCAACGACGCCGAGATCCGCATGCTTACGGCTGAGTCGAACCTCGCCCGCGCCGCCCGCGCGGTGATGGCGATGGGCCCGCGCGCGGTGATCGCCAAGCAGGGCGAGTACGGTGCGGCGCTCTTCACCGAGAGCGGCTTCTTCGCCCTGCCCGGTTTCCCGCTCGAGGACGTGCGCGACCCGACCGGAGCGGGCGACAGCTTCGCCGGCGGTTTCTTCGGCTACCTCGACGGCGTCGGGGGGGAGCTCGATGACGCCGAGCTGCGGCGGGCGATGGGCTACGGCACCGTCCTCGCCTCCTTCAACGTCGAGGAGTTCGGGACCGAGCGGGTCTCGCGGCTGACCCGCGAGGAGATCGACGAGCGCTTCGAGGAGCTGCGCTCGATGACCCAGTTCGAGGGACGCGTCGCTTCTTAAAGGGCCACGTCCTCTTAACAGCCGACGTGAGCGAAGTGACAGAATGGGCGCCGCCCATGGCTACTGACTCGCTCACGATCACCGACAACCGCACCGGTCAGACCTACGAGGTGCCGATCTCCGACGGGACCGTGCGGGCGATGGACTTGCGGCAGATCAAAGTCGACGAGGACGAATTCGGGATGATGGCCTACGACCCGGCCTTCACCAACACCGCCTCCTGCCGCTCCTCGGTCACCTTCATCGATGGCGCCGCCGGCATCCTCGAACACCGCGGCCACTCGATCGAGCAGCTCTGCGAGAAATCGACCTTCCTCGAGGTCGCCTACCTGCTGATCTTCGGCGAGCTGCCGACCGCGCCCCAGCTCGACCGCTGGATGTTCGACATCACCCACCACACCTTCGTCCACGAGGACCTCAAGCACTTCTTCGAGGGCTTCCGCTACGACGCCCACCCGATGGGGATGCTGCTCGCCGGCGTCGGCGCGCTCTCGACCTTCTATCCCGACGCAAAGCAGATCGGCGACCCCGAAGAGCGCTACATGGCGGCGGTGCGGCTGATCGCCAAGGTGCCGACCCTCGCCGCCTTCTCCTACCGGCACAACATGGGGCTGCCCTACGTCTACCCGGACAACGAGCTGAATTACGCCGAAAACTTCCTCTCGATGGTCTTCAAGAAGACCGAGGACCGGCACATCCCCAAGGAGGCGCTGACGAAGGCGCTCGATGTCCTCTTCATCCTCCACGCCGATCACGAACAGAACTGCTCGACCAACGCGGTCCGCGGGGTCGGCTCCTCGGACGTCGATCCTTACTCGGCGGTGGCAGCCGGGGTGGCGGCGCTCTACGGGCCGCTGCACGGCGGCGCCAACGAGGCGGTGCTGCGGATGCTGCGGCGGATCGAGTCGCCGGAGAACATCCCCGAGTTCCTCGAGCGGGTGAAGCAGCGCGAGGAGAAACTGATGGGCTTCGGCCACCGGGTCTACAAAAACTACGACCCGCGGGCGCGGATCATCCAGCAGTACATCGAGCCTGTCTTCGAGGCGACCGAGTCCAGCCCGCTCGTAGATATCGCCCGCGAGCTGGAGAAACGGGCGCTCGACGATGAGTACTTCACCGAGCGCAAGCTCTACCCGAACGTCGACTTCTACTCGGGGATCATCTACGAGGCGATGGGGATCCCCGCCGACATGTTCACGGTCATCTTCGCCATCCCCCGCACCGCCGGCTGGGTCGCCCAGTGGATGGAGATGCAGGAAGACCCGGAGAAGAAAATCGCCCGCCCGCGGCAGATCTACACCGGCGCGCGGGAGCTCGAGTACGTGCCGATCGACCGGCGCGACGGCCCCGAGAAAATCGTCGGCCCCCCGGCGCGGCGGCCGAAGCGGCCGCGACGCGGGGCCTAAGCGAGTAATCAGAGGGTCCCATATGCTCCCGCCCGATGACGACGGGGGCATCCTCGCCGAAGCAGTTCTTTCGGCAGGCAGACACGCGTGAGACGATCGAGCTGCTCGCCGGAGCTGGCAGGGTGACGATCGTCGTCGGCGCCGGCGCCTCGGCGGAGTTCGGCTTGCCTCTGTGGTCGGAACTGGTGGAACGCTTGTTGCTGAGAGCGCTCGACCCGGAAACGCCCCCGGACGGGCTCGAATATCCCGAGTCGGTACGTGAGGCGGTCAGTCGCATCCTTGAGGAGGCGGGGGCGCTCGAAGCCGCGACGATGGCCCGAGCCGCCTTAGGGGAAGACTTCTACGAGGCTCTGCGCACTTGCCTCTACGAGTGGCCAAACCACTGGCAGTGGAACCTTCCGGGCGCAACCGCGCGCGCCGTCGCCGACCTCTACAAGGTGATGAAGGAAAGCGGCCAGAACTGCGAGATCGCGACCACCAACTACGACGTGAACCTCGAGGTCGCGCTGGAAGACGTTCTCGGTGAAGAAGTCATGTCCCTCTGCCGGGACTCGGAGGACATCCAGGGACGGCCGGTGGTGAGGCACCTTCACGGGGTCCTCACCCAGGAGGGCAAAGCTGAACACGTCACCCTTACGGAGGCGGATTACGAGGCGGTCGACCGAGAAGGCCTGCCCTGGCAGGAGAGCTACCTGCGACGCCGCTTCGAGGACTCGGCGGTGGTCTTCATCGGCGCCAGCCTCACCGACCAGCACCTGCTCCGCTACATCTTCCGCTACGCGGAAGAGGAACCTCGCCCTGTCGCCTTGCTGGTCAACGACGGTGGCGCGCTCGGCACGGTGGACCAGCGCGAGGATCCCGGAGAGGCCGAGAGCCTCATCACCGATCTCAAGCGCGGGCGCTGGGATTACGTCCACCTGACTGCCCTCCAGGCCGACTTTCCCTTTCAGCCGGCGCAGTTCCTGCACGAGGTGGCGCACCACAAGCGTCATCCGGACTCGGTGCGCTACGGGATGCGGCTCGACGATTGGTTCCGGATCGCCAGCAGGAACCGCTTCGGCCTCCACGACGAGGAAAGCTTTGGGATCTCCCAGTACAACCTTCAGGAGATCGTCCAGGAATGGTTGGAGGCGGTTGTGGATCGACTGGAGGGTGCCGGGTACGACCTTTCCGCCGAGACCCTCGCGGTCCACCTCTGGTGTCGTGCGCCCAACCCGCTCCGCGTGCCGGAGGATGGAAGTGCGCCGGAGCTGACCTCTCTTGCGATGATGGGCTGCTCTGATCGAACCTGGACCGATCCACGGGCGATTGACGTACGCCTGATCACCCAGCCGTCCAGCCGAGCGGCGGTGGATGCCTTCTGCTGGGGGATGCCCAAGGTTCGTCTGCCCGATGGCTTCCCCAAGTGGCACTGGATCCTGGCGACCCCGGTCGTGCTCGAGGAACACGAGGAGTTCGGGCGCCTTCCGATCGGCGCGGTCAGTCTGGTCTCCGACAAAGACCTCGACGCGAGCGTCCTCGGCGAGCTTCGGAAAGTAGATTCCGACCTGCTGATGGAAATAGAGCGTTTCCTCGCCACTGCAGCCGAAAAGGCATTTGAGCTTTGAATGGTCCGACTTGGCCGGTACCTTCACGCAATGGAGAAAGCCAGCAGACAGGCCGCACCGCCGCTTCCGGCTCCTGGGAAAGGCCTGTCAGACCAGCTCCAACGCTCCATCGAGCGCTCGGAAGAGCGAATCCGCGATCTCGAACGGAAGCTGAAGGAGACCCAAACCGGTTCGTCGCGCAAGGGCTGAAGTTCTGCCTTGGTATGACCCCTACTAGTCTGGGTCGGTGCCTAGCTGGAAGCTGACCGTCCGGCACGGGTCGGACGTAAACCATGACCGCTTCGATGACCTCGCTGAGGCTGTCGCCGCGATGCGTGAGCGGGCGCTTGCGATCCGCGCCGAGGGAGCGGTGGGAGCGGTGCAGTCGCTTCGGGACTTTGAGCCGAGCGATCAGGTCCACGCGCGGCTGCAGCTGAGCAGCGGCGGCCTGCTGCGGAAATCCGTCGCCGGGGTTGACGTGCGCGGCGACGGTACGTTCGTGCCGTTCAAAGGAGGGGTAGTCCGAGAGGAGCTCGACCCGACCGACCACGACACGCCTTTCGACCTCGTGCGGGAGACTTTGGAAGCAGAAGCGCGATGAGCAAGACCGAGACCGAGATCCCGAAGGGCAGCTACGCGGCCGGCGAGCGGGTAAAGCTGCCCGCCGCCGCCGAGCCTCCCTTCGCCGTCTTCATCAACGGGATCGAGCAGCCGAAGGAGGGCTACCGGATCGAGGGCGGCGAGATCGTCTTCGACCGCCCGATCGTCAAGGAGAAGGTCGGGACGGGGCGCTGGCTGGCGATGTACCTGGGGCTCTTCGGCACCTACCGCAAGAACGAGACGATCGACCTCCAGTTCACCAAGAGCGGCAAGGTCGAGCTCCGTTCCGACCTGCCGGTGATCCCCTACGCCGAGGGCGAGGGCCCGTGAACCTCGGCTTCCTCCTCCTCTGCGACCACAGCGAGGCCGTCAACGGCAAGCTCTACCTGACCGGCGGCGGCTGGAACGTCCTGCGCCTGCCCGAGTTCCCCCACGAGTGGTCCTTCTCGATCGGCCTCGGCGTCGACGTCGCCTGGCACGAGACCAACATCCCCCACGAGCTCGTCGTCACCGTCCAGGACCCCGACGGCAACGAGCTAGGCGACGGCCTCACCGCCAACTTCGAGACCGGCCGCCCCCCGGGCCTTCCCGAAGGCCAAGAGCAACGCCTCGTCATGTCGATCGCCGCCACCGCCGCCTTCGAGACCGCCGGCCCGCATGCCGCGGTGGTCATGGTCAACGGCGAGGAGCTCGGCCGCGCTCGCTTCTACCTGATGGAGGGCGGGCCGGAAGGGGAGCTGGCGTAGTCGCCTAGTTGAAGACGTAGAGCAGCAGGAAGGCGATGATCGCGAAGGCGGCGCCGGCGGCCTGGATGCCGCGGTCGCCGGCGACGATCCCGGACATCGAGCGATCGTCGTTGCGGTCGTAGATCAGGTAGAGGTAGCGGAAGATGCCGTAGACGACGGGCGGGATCGTCAGCATCATCTGGCTGCCGATCTGTGGCGAGTTGACGGTGTAGATCGCGTAGCTGATCACGGTGCCGGTGGTGACGAGGGAGACCATCTGGTCGAGGAAGGGCAGCGAGTAGTGCTCTAGGACCGGCCGCGTCGAGGTGCCCTCGTGCAGCTCGGAGACCGCCTCCTGGCGGCGCTTGGTGAAGCCGAGGAAGGCGGCGAGCATGCCGGTGCAGAGGATCAGCCATTCGGAGGCGTGGGCGTCGACGGCGCTGGCGCCGGCGGCGACGCGGAGGATGAAGAGCCCCGCCAG
>DATFOB010000027.1:0-16326 GCA_035266025.1 Solirubrobacterales bacterium | reverse complement strand
CGTCAACCGGCGAGCGGGTCTGGGAGCCTGCCGTCTACCGGCCGCAGGAGTTGGCCGAGCGGGTCGCCGATCTCGACGAATCCCCGGCGATAGCCGGGTCGGGGGCGGTACGCTTTCGAGAGGAGCTGGCCCGAGATGGCGTCCGCATCGCGGACGATTCCGATCCCGTCCACCGGGTCGCCGGGCGCCACATCTGCGCCTTGGCGGCCGAATCGACGGGGGAGGACCCGGACGGACTTGCCCCGATCTACCTCAGACCCCCCGACGCGGAGCGGTGGCGTGAGCGAGACGCTTCACAAAGAGCCGAATGAGCTGACGGAAGAGATCGCGGTCCGCAGGCTCGCCTACAGCGACCTGCCGGCGGTGATCTCGATCGAGCGGCGCTCCTTCCCGACCCCCTGGTCGCTGGCGATGTTCGTCCTCGAGCTCTCCAAGCCCTCGGGGATCTGCCTCGCCGCCCAGGCCGGCGACGAGCTGCTCGGCTACGTGGTCTGCTCCCGTTACGACCAGGTCTGGCACCTGATGAACATCGCCGTCGCCCCCGAGCACCGCGGCAGCGGTGTCGCCGGGAAA
Source organism: Solirubrobacterales bacterium (assembly GCA_035266025.1). Lineage (GTDB taxonomy): Bacteria > Actinomycetota > Thermoleophilia > Solirubrobacterales > 70-9 > VAYN01. Next base: position 15,753 of record DATFOB010000027.1, on the reverse strand, counting down.
TTGCTGCGGCGCCTGATCGCCGAGTCGGAGAGCAAGCTGCCGTTCACGCTCGAGGTCCGCGTCACCAACCACCGCGCGATCGGGATGTACGAACGCTTCGGCTTCCGTTCCGCCGGCGTCCGTCCTCGCTACTACCACGACAACGGCGAGGACGCCCTGATCATGTGGCTTGACTAGGACTCGACGTGCTGCTGGCGATCGAGACCTCCTGCGATGACACCTGCGCCGCCGTCCTCGACGGCCCGCGCATCCTCAGCAACGTCATCTCCTCGCAGGCTGCCGCCCACGAGGGCTTCGGCGGCGTCGTTCCCGAGGTCGCGGCGCGCCAGCATCTGGAGTTGGTGGAGCCGGTAGTCGAGGCGGCATTGGCTGAGGCGGGGGTTGCCTTGGACGCGGTTGATGCAGTTGCCACGACGGCGGGCCCGGGCCTGATCGGGGCGCTCCTGGTCGGGATCAGCACCGCCAAGGGGATCGCCGCGGCGCGGCGGCTGCCGCTGATCCCGGTCGACCACCTGCAGGGGCACGTCGCCGCCAACTTCCTCGAGCCCGAGCCGCTGGAGCCGCCCTTCCTCTGCCTAGTCGCCAGCGGCGGCCACACCCTGCTCGCGGGGGTCCGCGACCACGAGGGCTACGAGCTGCTCGGCCAGACCCTCGACGACGCCGCCGGCGAGGCCTTCGACAAGTCGGCGCGGCTGCTCGGGCTCGGCTATCCCGGCGGCCCGGCGGTCCAGCGCGAGGCCGAAGCGGGCGACCCCGAAGCCTTCGAGATGCCGGTGGCGATGTCCCGCAACCCCGGCCTGGACTTCAGCTTCAGCGGCCTGAAGACGGCGGTCCTCTACCGCTGCCGCGAGCTCGGGCCCGAGGGGGTGGAGGAGCGCAAGGCCGACGTCGCCGCCTCCTTCCAGGCGGCCGTCGTCGGGCAGCTGACGGCGAAGCTGAAGCGGGCGCTGAAGAAAGGGGATTGGGAGGCGGTCGCGCTCGGTGGCGGCGTCGCCGCCAACGGCCCGCTGCGGGAGGCGGTCGCGGCGCTCTGCGAGGAGATGGGGGTGCGGCTGAAGCTGGTCCCGATCGGCCTCTGCACCGACAACGCCGCGATGATCGGGTCGGCGGCGCGCTACGCGAAGCCGATCCCCTATCCGGACTACCTCGGCTACGACGCCTTCGCGACGGGAGAATCCACCACCCCCGCCGTCGCCCACTGAGCCGATGGCAACCGTCGTCGTCTACTCCCGCCCGGGGTGCCATCTCTGCGAGGAGGCGATCTCCCAGATCGTCGCCCTGCACACCGAGGGCTACCGCTTCGAGCTGCACGAGGTCGACATCGAGAGCCACGACCTGCTGCTGCGCCGTTACCTCGAGCGCATCCCGGTCGTCGAGATCGACGGAGCCGTGGTCTCCGAGCTCGTCCTCGACCGCGATGCCGTTACAGCCAAGCTCGATACTGTGGGGGCATGGTCGAGGTGATCGAGGAGTTTGATGCTGCAGGGGCGTTTCCGATCGAAGGCGAGCGGCTTTCGCTCGGCGTCGCCGCCCGCCTTTCGCGCTACCTGCAGGTGCTAACCCAGGCGCGGAAGATGGGCCGGGAGACGATCTCCTCGCAGGAGCTCTCCGAGTACACCCACATCAACCCGACCCAGATCCGCCGCGATCTCTCCGGCTTCGGCAAGTTCGGCAAGCGCGGCGTCGGCTACAACGTCGACTCGCTGGTCTCGGAGATCCGCAAGATCCTCCGCACCTCCGGCCAGCACAACATCGCCCTCTTCGGCGCCGGCAACCTCGGCCAGGCGATCGCCACCTCTTCGATCTTCGCCGACCACGGCTTCCAGGTCGTCGCGGTCTTCGACAGCGATCCGAGCGTGGTCGGCAACCCGATCGGCGAGCTGGAGGTCCGCGACATCGGCGACCTGCCCGCCGTCGTCTCCGAGGAGGAGATCGTCGTCGGCGTCCTCGCGGTCCCGGCCGAGGCGGCGCAGGACGTCGCCGATCGGCTAGTCAAAGCCGGGGTGAAGATCATCTTCAACTACTCCGAGCAGCTGCTCCAGGTGCCGCCGGAGGTGACGGTCCACACGTCCAGCCCGGCTGTCGACCTGCTCTACGCGCTCTACTTCTACCTCGCCTAGCGGCTACGGCAGGCGGATCTTGTCCCTGGACCTCGACCTCGCCCGCGAGAAGTTCGACGCCTCGCAGGACTTCACGGTCGGGCTCGAGGAGGAGTTCGCGATCGTCGACCCGCGGACGCTGGAGCTGGAGCACCGTTTCGAGGACGTGATGGCGGGCTGCCAGCGCGACGAGGTGCTGGCCGAGGCGGCGGCGGGGGAGCTGATCGCCTCCGAGGTGGAGATCCGCTCCGGGCGCTCGGAGAGCTTTGCCGAGGCAGTTGAGCGCCAGCGCGAGCGGCGGACCCGGCTCTTCGATGTGGTCGGCGGACTGGGACTGGAGCTGGCCGCGATGGGGACCCACCCCTGGGCGAACTACCTCGACCAGCGGATCATCGACACGCCGCACTACAACCGCCTGCGCAACGAACTCGGCTGGGTCGCCCAGCGCAACAACACCTGGAGCCTGCACCTGCACATGGGGGTGCGCGGGGCCGACCGGGCGGTCGCCGTCTGCGACTGGCTGCGCGAGTTGTTGCCGCTGCTGTTGGCGGCCTCAGCCAACTCGCCCTTCCTCGACCGTCGCGACTCCGGGCTGCACAGCGTCCGCACCGAGATCTTCACCCGCACCTTCCCGCGTTGCGGTGTCCCCTCGCCGTTTCGCGACTGGGAGACCTACGCCGGTTTCGTCGGCGACCTCGAACGCTTCGGCTCGGTGGTCGAGTCGACGCAGCTGTGGTGGAGCGTGCGGCCCCACCACAGCTTCGGCACCGTCGAGGTGCGGATCTGCGACGCGCAGACGCGCGGGGACGACTCCTTCGCTTTGGCCGGGCTGATCGCCGCCTGCATCGCCCAGACGGCGCTCGATTACGACGAGCACGGCTACGAAGGCAAAGGGACCCCGCTGGCCGATCGCGAGATCGAGGAGAACCTCTGGCGGGCGATCCGCTTCGGCGCCGGCGGGCGGATGATCGATTGGCGGCGCGGCGTCGAGGTACCGACCCGGTCGCTGCTCGAGCAGGTGGTTGTCTGGACCGAGCCGGCGCGGACCCAGCTCGGGATCGACCTGGCGCTGCCCGAGCGCAACGGCGCTCAGCGGGCGCGGGAGGCGCTCGACTCAGGGGTCTCGATTGAGGACATCTACCGCGATGCCGTGGCCGAGACGCGCCGCACCTACGCCGGCGCCGGGCAGGCTTCCGAGCGCGCCTGATCCACAGCCTGCACTTGGCAATCCGCTCCCCGAGCGGGTGTCAACGCGCTTTCGCCGCCGTCGTCTATAGACTCCCGCGCCGCCCAAACCACCGGAGGAATAGGAACTTTGACCGACTTTCTGACCGATTACGGCGTGGTGGTTGCGCTCGTCTGCGCTGCCGCCGCCGTTGTCTATGGACTTATCGTCACCCAGCGACTGCTCGCGAAGCCCGCGGGCAACGATCGCATGCGGGAAATCTCAGGCGCAGTGCAGGAGGGGGCGCAGGCCTACCTCAGCCGCCAGTACACGATCATCGCCGCCCTGGCGATCCCGATCGCGGTCCTGCTGCTGGTCCTGCAGAACTGGGAAACCTCCGTCGGCTTCCTGATCGGAGCGGTTCTCTCCGGCGCCACCGGCTTCATCGGGATGAACGTCTCGGTGCGGGCTAACTCGCGTGTGGCCGAGGCCGCTCGCGGCGGTGTGCCGCCGGCGCTCGACGTCGCCTTCAAGGGTGGCTCGGTCACCGGCCTGCTCGTCGTCGGCCTGGCGCTGATCGGCGTCGCCGGCTACTTCGGGTTCCTGATCCTGATCGGCAGCACCGACAAGGAGGCCGTCGACGCGCTGATCGGCCTCGGCTTCGGTGGCTCGCTGATCTCGGTCTTCGCCCGGCTCGGCGGCGGCATCTTCACCAAGGCCGCCGACGTCGGCGCCGACCTCGTCGGCAAGGTCGAGGCGGGGATCCCCGAGGACGATCCCCGCAACCCGGCCGTGATCGCCGACAACGTCGGCGACAACGTCGGCGACTGCGCCGGCATGGCCGCGGACCTGTTCGAGACCTACGCCGTCACTTCGGTCGCGGTGATGCTGCTCGGCGTTCTCACCTTCAACGCCGACTTTGCCCGCGAGGTTGCGATCTACCCGCTGGTCATCGGCGGCGTCGCGATCATCGCCTCGATCATCGGCGCGCTCGTCGTGCGGACGAAATCCGACCGCGTCGAGGGCGCTCTCTACCAGGGCGTGATCTTGGCCGGGCTGATCTCGATCGCGGCCTTCTACCCCGTTACGGACTGGCTGATGGGCGATGCGGTGAAGCTGGGCTTCGCCAATGCCGCTGCCGATGCGGTCAGCGTCACCGACCTCTGGCTCTGCGCAGTGATCGGCATCGCGGTCACGGCGCTGCTGTTCGTGATCACCGAATTTTACACCTCGACCCGGTTCCGGCCGGTGAAGTCGATCGCCCAGGCTTCCGAGACCGGGCACGCGACCAACATCATCCAGGGGCTTGCCCAGGGCTACCAGTCGACGGCCGCTCCGGCGCTCGTCATCGCCCTCGCGATCCTCGCGGCCAACGAGCTCGCCGGCATCTACGGCATCGGCGTCGCGGTGATGGCGCAGCTCTCCCTCTGCGGTCTGATCGTCGCGCTGGACGCCTTCGGGCCGATCACCGACAACGCCGGCGGCATCGCCGAGATGGCGGAGCTGCCGGAGGACGTCCGCAACGTCACCGACCCGCTCGACGCGGTCGGCAACACCACCAAGGCCGTGACCAAGGGTTACGCGATCGGCTCCGCCGCCCTGGCGGCGCTGGTGCTGTTCGCCGCCTTCAAGAGCGAGCTCGCCGACGAGGCGCCCGCAGGGTTCGATCTCAACAGCCTCTTCAACCTGAGCAGCCCGGACGTGCTGATCGGGCTGATCATCGGCGGCATGATGGTCTACCTGTTCGCGGCCTTCGCAATCGAGTCGGTCGGCCGCGCCGGCGGCCAGGTGGTCGAACAAGTCCGCGAGCAGTTCCGCGAACACCCCGGGATCATGGAGGGGACCGAAAAACCGGAGTACGGCAAAACGGTCGCCATCGTCACCGCCGCGGCGCAGAAAGAGATGATCCTGCCGTCGCTGATCCCGATCGTCGTCCCCGTCATCGTCGGCGTCCTCAGCGTCGACGCGCTCGGCGGCCTCCTGATCGGCGTCATCGTCGTCGGCCTCTTCGCCGCGATCAGCATGACCGCCGGCGGCGGCGCCTGGGACAACGCCAAGAAGCTGATCGAGGACGGCGCCCACGGTGGCAAAGGCTCACCGGCGCACGAAGCCTCGGTGACCGGCGACACGGTCGGCGATCCCTACAAGGACACGGCCGGCCCGGCGATCAACCCGATGATCAAGGTCGCGAACATCGTCGCGATCCTCATCATCCCGATCGTCAAGTTCTAGGAGTTCGAAGCGGTTTCAGGGGGAGGGGCGTGGTGCCCCTCTCCCGAAGACCGTCGCGCAGCTGAGTCGGACTTCAGGGCCCAGGCGTGACTTCTTGAGCCTCTGTGAGAGGGGCACCACGCCCCTCTGCCAGCCGCTCTGTTGAGGTGCAGCAGTTAGACGATGCCGCCGCGGGGTGGGTCGAGCCACGGGGGGAGGATGCGTGGGTCGTCGCCGCCCTCGGACTTGGTCTCGCGGGTTTCGGTTCCCGAAGGTGGTCTGGCGGGTGGGAGGTTGATCTTGGCTACCTGCCATTCGCCGTCTTTGCCCTGGACCGGGACCCAGCGGTGGGTCTCGCGGTGGGGGTGCTCGGCCGTCAGCTGCTCGCACCGCCTTTTGCTTCCCGCTCGTCCATTCCCTAATGGTAGATCTGCTCATGTCGAGTTTGTGGCCCTATAGGACTACAAACTCGACACTGGGTTCCCTGATCGGCATCAGCAGCTCGCCAGCGAGTTGGCGTAGAAGCGGAGGTATGCCGGCCAGTGGCGGGTCCAGTAGGTGCCGTCGTGGCCGCCGTCCCAGGTGTGGGCGCTGAGGTCGGCGCCGTCGCTGCGTAGATAGCCGACGAAGCCTTCGTCGTAGACGCGGAAGGGGTCGGCGTCGCCGTAGTCGTTCCAGACCCGCATCCCGTCGAACGCATCGGGGTTGCCGCGGACCATGCCGACTACGTCGTTGCGGTTGAAGTCGGCGGCGCTGTCGAAGGCACCCGGCGCGGTTTCGCCGCCCTCGAACCAGAGTGCGGGAGAGTGGCCGCCGACGGCGCAGAACCGCTGCGGGTGCTTCAGCGCCAGGTCGTAGGCGCCGAAGCCGCCCATCGAGATGCCGCCGATCGCGACCAGATGCGGATCGGTGCCGAAGCGCCGTTCCACCGTCGGGATCACCTCCCGCATCACGTACTTGCCCCAGTCGCCTTCCCTGCGGTCATGCCAGTAGCTGTGGTCGCCGCCGTCGGGAAAGGCGACGATCGGCGCTTTGCGCCCCAGCTTCGCCAGGCCTTCGAACACCGCCTCGTTGCCGATGAAGGTCTCGTCGGAGCCGCCGCGACCGTGGAGGAAGACGAGCAGCGGTCGCTTGCCGCGAGGTTTGGCATTCGCCGGCACCACGATGTTGACCCCGAGCTCCCGCCCGACCGCCTGGCTTTGGACTTTGATGTTCTCCACGCGTGCTCCATGCTCGTCCACAGGCGCGAAGACGGTGGCCGCAAGGGCGAGGTAGACGGCAGCAGTTGCAATCACGGCGAAGACGATAAGCGCCGCCGCTCTGCGTCGCCGGACCTGCGCTGGCGTCGGGCGGCGGTTTCGGTTCACACGGCGGCAGGATAGACCTGGCCACATCGCCCTCCACCCAGCAAGTAGAGGGTGATGTGGCCAGGTCCTCGGCGCGTTGTCATGGGAGTAGGGTCGCGCGCGTGATCACCGACTGGATCAACGTCGCGGACGCACAGCGCGAGGGCGAAGCGCAGCTGGGGCAGGGCCCGCGCGACTACTTCGCCGGCGGCGCCGGAGACGAGCTGACGCTGCGGGAGAACGTCGCCGCCTGGAGGCACTGGCGGCTGCGGCCGCGGGTGCTGAACGACGTGCGGGAGGTCTCGACCGCGGCCGAGGTGCTGGGCAAGCCGGTCGGGATGCCGGTTCTGGTCGCACCTGTCGCCTATCAGCGGATGGCGCACCCCGAAGGCGAGGCTGGGATGGCGGCGGGTGCCGCCGCAGCCGGCACGGTGATGTGCCTCTCGACGCTCTCGACCACCCGCCCGGCCGAGGTCGCCGCCGCGGCGCCCGAGGGCCGGCACTGGTTCCAGCTCTACGCCTTCAAGGACGCCGGCGTGACGCGGGCATTGATGGACGAGGCGATCGACGCCGGCTTCGAGGCGATCCTCGTCACCGCCGACGCCCCTCCCGGCGGCGACCGCGAGCGCGACCGCCGCAACCGCTTCACGCTGCCGAAGGAGCTGGGCACGCCGAGCCTCACCGCCGCCACCGGTGGCGAGGAGGCGCTGACGATCGAGCAGACCTTCGCGCTGATGAACCACGCCCTCACTTGGGACGACGTCGCCGGCCTCGCCTCCGAATGCAGCCTCCCCGTCTTCGTCAAGGGCGTGTTGACCGCCGAGGACGCGGCTCTCGCCCTCGACCATGGCGCCGCCGGCGTCGTCGTCTCCAACCACGGCGGCCGTCAGCTCGACCGCTCGCTCGCCACCGCCGACGCCCTGCCGGAGATCGCCGAAGCGATCGGCGGGCGCGCCACGCTCCTCGTCGACGGCGGCATCCGCCGCGGCATCGATGTCGCCACCGCGCTGGCCCTCGGCGCCGACGCCGTCCTCGTCGGCCGCCCCGCACTCTGGGGCCTCGCCGCCGGCGGCCGAGAGGGCGTCGCCGCCGTCCTCGAGCTCCTGCGGTCCGAGCTCGAGCTCACCCTCGGGCTCTGCGGCTGCACCTCCCCTGCGGAGCTGACCGCCGCGCACGTGCGAAGAGCCCCGATCGCGTCCGTATATTCGGTCTGAGTGACCGCATCTCGTTCCTCATAGATGGCCCAGCGGATTCCAAGAGACGAATCGCTGAGCCGCGTCCACGGCGTCGGGTCGCTGTTCTCCGCCGCCTACGGCAACGTCGGCTCCTCGATCTACTACGCCCTCGGCGTCACTGCCGCCTTCGCCCTCGGCCTGACCCCGGTCGCCTTCGTCATCTCCGGCCTGATCTTCGCCGCCACCGCCGCCACCTACGCCGAGGCGACGGTGATGTTCCCCGAGGCGGGCGGCTCCTCCAGCTTCGCCCGCCACGCCTTCAACGAGCTCGTCAGCTTCGTCGCCGCCTGGGGGCAGATGCTCAACTACACGATCACGGTCGCGATCTCGGCCTTCTTCGTGCCTCATTACCTGGCCGTCTTCTGGCCCTGGCTGGGGGACAGCCCCGGGGACATCATCGGCGGCGCGGTCCTGATCGTCGGGCTCGCCCTGATCAACATCCGCGGCACCGAGGAGTCGGCGAAACTCAACCTCATCCTCGCCGTCGCCGATCTGGCGACGCAGGTGATCCTGGTCGGGATCGGCCTCGTCCTCGTCCTCAGCCCCGACGTCCTCGTCAACAACGTCCACCTCGGGGTGGCGCCGACCTGGAGCGACTTCCTGCTCGGGATCGCGGTCGGGATGATCGCCTACACCGGGATCGAGACGATCTCCAACATGGCCGAGGAGGCCAAAGACGCGGCGCGGACGATCCCCCGCAGCGTCGGCCTCACCGTCGTCGCGGTCCTCGCGCTCTACCTGCTGATCCCGATCGTCGCCCTCTCGGCGATGCCGGTCACCCAGGATGCCGCCGGCCACTACGCGACCGAGCTCGGCTCCACGTTCGCCGACGACCCGATCCTCGGCATCGTCGAGAACCTCGGCCTCGCCGGCACGCCGACCGAAATCCTCCGCTACTACGTCGGCGTCCTGGCAGCGGTCATCCTCCTGATCGCCACCAACGCCGGCCTGATCGGCGTCTCCCGCCTCACCTACTCGATGGGACAGCACCGGCAGCTGCCCGAGGGCCTGCGCCAGGTCCACCCGAAGTACCGCACCCCCTACATCGCGATCCTGATCTTCGCCGCGATCGCGATCCTTACCCTGCTGCCGGGCCAGACCGACTTCCTGGCGACGATGTACTCGTTCGGGGCGATGCTCTCGTTCACGATCGCCCACGTCGCGGTGATCCAGCTGCGGCGGGTGAGCCCGGACGTCGAGCGAACCTGGAAGCCGCCGATGAACATCCGCGCCTTCGGGGTCGAGGTGCCGCTGAGCGCCGTCCTCGGCGGCCTCGGCACCTTCATCGCCTGGCTGGTGGTGATGGCGCTGAATCCGCGCACGCTCGTCGTCGGCCTCGGCTGGATGGCGCTCGGGATCGCCGTCTACGTCCTCTATCGCCGCAACCAGGGCCTGCCGCTGACCGAGACCGTGAAGGTCGTGGTGCCGGAGCCGCTCGGGGTCGAGGAGGTCGAGTACCGAAGCGTCCTGGTCGGCTTCGAGGACGACGAGGACTTCTCCCCGGAGATGGTGGCGACGGCGGTCAAGCTCGCCTCCAAGCGTCGCCGCGGCATCCACGTCCACTCGATGATGACCGTCCCCACCAACCTGCCGCTGAACGCGGCGATGCCGCAGAAGGAAGCCGACGCGCAGAGCAAGATCGAGGAGGCGAAACTGATCGGCGGCCAGCGGGTCACCGGGCACGTCTCCCGAGTGCGGCCGGGGCAGGCCGGTTACTCGGTCGCCGACGAGGCGGCGGAGATCAAGGCCGAGGCGATCGTCATCGGCCTCAACTACCGCAACGGCGTGCCGCTCTACGACAAGACCCTGCAGACGGTCCTCGGCGAGCGCCCCTGTCGCGTGATCGTCGTCTCCGACCCGACCGAGAAGTCGCCGGTGGTGCCGGGCGCGGCCCTGGCCGAGGCAAGCCGGTGAGCAGCGACCGCGTCTACCGCGGCGCCGTCCGCGCCTTCTCCCTCGCCTTCCTCGCGATCGGCATCGTCGTCCTCGTCGTCACCCTCGCCAACGGCGGCGGCCCCGCCTCGGTCGGCTTCCTGCTCGGGATCGCCTTCCTCCTGGTCGGCGCCGGCCGGCTCTGGATCGGGACGAGGAGCGGGGAATGAGCCCGCCGGAGCCACCCGCCAGCGGCGACGGCAAGCGGCCGGCACGACCGCAGGAGCCGACTTCCGAACGGATCCTGATGCGCGGCCTCGGCGTGCCCGCGCTATTCGCCGCCGCCTACTCGGCCGTCGGCTTCTCGATCTACTTCTCCCTCGGCGTCGTTGCCGACCGCGGCCTCGGGTTGACGCCGCTGATCTTCCTCGCCGCCGGCCTCCTCTTCGGCCTCACCACGCTCACCTATGTCGAGGGCGGGGCGATGTTCCGCGAGCGCGGTGGCTCCTCGACCTTCGCCCGCCACGCCTTCAACGAGCTGATCGCCTTCATCGCCGGCTGGGCGATCCTGATCGATTACCTGATCGTCATCGCCCTGGCAGCGCTCTCGGTGCCCCATTACCTGGAGCCGGTCACCGGGGACTTCGCCAGCCCCGGCTGGGAGGTCGGGATCGCGACGGCGGTGATCGTCGCCGTCTGCGCCCTCAACATCTTCAACGTCACCGGCCGCGAGCGGCAGCGCTCGCTCACCCTGCTCGCCCTCGCCGACCTCGGCCTGCAACTGGCGGTGATCCTCGTCGGGGCGCTGGTCGTGATGCACCCGGACAGGCTCACCGCCGAGCTCAACCTCTTCGGCGACCCCAGCTTCCGCGACATCGTCTACGCCGCCGTGGTGGCGATGCTCGCCTACGCCGGAATCGAGGCCGCCTCCGACCTCGCTCCCGAGATCGACGTCAGCCGCAAGGACCTGCGCCGGGTGACCAGCGTCGGGGCGCTCGGGGTGCCGCTCGTCTACGCCGGGATGGCGGCGATCGCGCTGATGGCGGTTCCGGTGGTCGGCGGCGGAGCCGAAGGTCCGCAGACCGCGCTCGGTGACGAGTTCGTCGAGGAGCCCGTGCTCGGCGTCGTCTCCGCCTTCGAACCCACCTGGGTGGCGACGACGATGGAATGGCTGGTGGCGGCGGTGGCGACGCCGGTCCTGATCTGGGCCGCCAGCACCTCGATGCTCGGCGTCTCCCGCCACATCTACACGCTGGCGATCAACCGCCAGATCCCGAGCTGGCTCGGCAAGCTGCATCGCCGCACGGCGACGCCCTACGTCGCGATCGTCCTCAGCGGCCTGATCGCGATCGGCCTCGTCATCCCGACCAACGTCAAGTTGCTGGCCGGGATCTACGCCTTCGGGGCGACGCTGGCGATCACGATCGCCCACCTCTCGATCATCCGCCTGCGGGTCTCCCAGCCCGACAAACGGCGCCCGTTCAAGATCCCGTTCGGCTTCGCCTGGGGCCATGCCGAGGTGCCGCTGCCGGCGCTCTTCGCCGCTCTCGTCAGCGCCCTCGCTTTCCTCAGCGTCCTCGCCTACCACTCGACCGCGCGCTGGGTCGGGCTCGGCTGGATGGCCTTCGGCCTCACCTTCTACGTCGTCTACCGCAAGGTCTTCGAGGGGACGACGCTGACCAGGCGCGTCACCGTCACCGAGCAGGCGCTGACCAAGCAGGTCCCGGAAATCGAGTTCACCAACATCCTCGTCCCCGTCTTCGGGACCAGGTTCGACGACGACATCGTCGCCACCGCGGGCCGCCTGGCGGCGGCCGACGCCGGCGGCCGGAAGGGCCAGGACTCGCGCCTCGACGTCGTCTACGTGATCGAGGTGCCGCTGACGCTGCCGCTCGGGGCGAAGCTGCCGAAGGAGCGCGAGGAGCAGGCGCGGCGGGCGCTGGAGCGGGCCCGCGAGGTGGGGGAGGAGTACGAGGACGTCGAGGTGACGACCGACGTGATCCGTGCCCGCAAGGTCGGCGCCGGCATCCTCGAGGCCGCCCGTCGCAGCAATGCCGAGGCGATCGTGATCGGCGGCGAGCCGCCGACGAAGATCCGCGGTGGTGGCGTCTTCGGCGGTATCGGGGCGGCGAAGCCGGAGGAGATCGGGGCAGCGACCGAGTACGTGCTGAAGAAAGCCCCCTGCCGGGTCCTGCTCACGGCTCCTCCGGAACCCGGATAGCGCAACAGCCCGTCTAGTATCCGGCGCATGTTCGTTCTGATCGTGGGATGCGGCCGGGTCGGCTCCTCGGTGGCAAGGGCGATGCTCCGCGAGGGGCATCAGGTCTCCTGCCTCGACGAGGACCCTGAGTCCCACGCCCGGCTCGAGGTCGGCCTGGATAAGAGCTGGGAGGACCTCGGCGGCCAGTTCACCGTCGGCGCCGGGCTCGAGACCGAGGCCCTCGAGGCGGCGGGCATCGAGAACGCGGACGTCTTCATCGCCTCCACCGACGGCGACAACACCAACATCGTCATCGCCCAGATCGCCCAGCGGCACTACGAGGTGCCGACGGTGATCGCGCGGGTGCTCGACCCGCTGCGGGCCGAGTGGTACCAGCGCCAGGGCCTGAACACGGTCTGCCCGACCAGGGTCGCGATCGACCTGCTCGAGGGCGAGGTCCGCAGCGCCACCGGGCGTGCCGGCGTGGCCGGCGACACCCCGGCGGCGACCCCGGAAGCGGGAGGCTGAGGCCGGATGTACATCATCGTCGTCGGTGCGGGGAAGGTGGGGTGGAACCTGGCGCGCGAGCTGCTCGACAAAGGCCACGAGGTGACCCTGATCGAGAACGACCGCCGTCGCTACCTGACCGTCGAGCAGGAGCTCGAGCACAACGTCTCCTACGGCGACGCCTCCGAGCTCTGGGTGCTGGAGCGGGCCGGAATCCAGCGTGCCGACATGGTGATCGCGGTCACCGGCGACGACGAGGACAACATGCTGATCTGCCAGGTCGCGAAGGAGAAGTACCTCGTCGACCAGATCATCGCCCGCGTCAACAACCCGCGCAACCGCCGCCACTTCGACCTGCTCGGGATCAAGCCCTCGGTCTCGGCGACCGACCTGATCCTGCGCCTGCTCGAGCACGAGGTGCCCGAGTACGGCCTCGTCCACCTGCTCGACCTGCAGGAGGAGCAGCTGGAGATCATCGAGATGCTGCTCGGCAAGGACTCCGGCGTCACCGGCCGCCGCGTCGGCGACCTGCAGATGCCCGAAGGCAGCCTGCTGATCTCGGTCCTGCGCGAAGGCAAGGGCTTCGTCCCCAGCGCCGACACCGTCCTTCAGGAAGGCGACGAGATTCTCGCCGTGCTCGACCCGGGCAAAGAGGAGGACCTGAAGGTGCTCTTCGGCCCCGAGGGCAACGGCAACGGCGCCGGCGGCGGGTAAGACCGCCGCGCAATCGGACACTAACGGGGCATGGCCGACCGAGAAGTCGATTTCCTGCTGATCGGGGGAGGCATGGCCTCCGCCCACTGCGCCGCTGAGCTGCGCCGGCGCGGCTCGGAAGGCTCGATCCTGCTGGTCGGGCGCGAGCCGGAGCCGCCCTACGAACGGCCGCCGATCTCCAAGGAGTACCTGCGCGGCGACGCCGGGCGAGAGGAGGCCCACGTCAACGGCGGCCGCTCCTGGTACGAGGGGAACGGCGTCGAGCTGCTGACCGGGAAGAACGTGATGGGGCTCGACCTCGAGGCGCGGACGGCGAAAATTCAAGGCGGGGAGGAGGTCGCTTTCGGCAAAGCCCTGCTCGGGACGGGGGCGATGGTCAACATCCTCCGGGTAGAGGGAGCCGAGAACGAGGGCATCCACTACCTGCGCGCCTTCGGCAACGCCGACGCGATCCGCGCCGACGCCGAGGGTGCCGAGCACGTCGTCTTAATCGGCGGCAGCTACATCGGCTGCGAGGTCGCTGCCTCGCTGACCGCGCAGGGGACGAAGTGCACGATCATCGCGATCGAGGACGTGGCCCTCTCCCGCACCTTCGGCGAGGACGCCGGTCGCTGGTTCCAGGGGCAGCTGGAATCCCACGGCGTCAGCTTCCACGGCGGCGAGACCCTGAGCGCCTTCGAGGGCGACGGCCGGGTCAAGGCGGTCGTTTGCGAGAGCGGGCTCGCGGTCGAGTGCGACACGGTCGTCGTCGGCGCCGGTGTGCGGCCCGACGCGATGCTGGCGCAGCGGGCGGGGATCGAGGTCGGCGACGGCGGCATCGTCTGCGACTCCAAGCTCGAGACCTCGGCACCGGGGATCTACGCCGCCGGTGACTGCTGCTCCTATGACAGCGTTGTCCACAGCCGCCGCATCCACGTCGAGCACTGGGACGTGGCGATGCAGCAGGGGATCCACGCCGCCGCCAACATGCTCGGCGCCGATGCCGACTACGAAGTCGTGCCGTACTTCTTCAGCGACCTCGCCGACTGGGCGAGCATGGAGTACGTCGGGCCTGCCTACGAGTGGGACCGCGAAGTCTGGCGCGGCGACCGCGAGGGCGGCGAGTTCTCGGTCTGGTACCTGCAGGGCGACCGCGTCGCCGGCTGCCTCAGCGTCGGCCGCTCTGAAGAACTGGCCGAAGCAAGGCAGATGATCGCCGAGGGGACCGCCTTCGTCTGAGTCCCTTATCCTTGGGAGGTGCCGTTGCGGCCTGGTGTAATGGCAGCACACCTCTCTCTGGAAGAGGCAGTCGGGGTTCGAGTCCCTGGGCCGCAGTCTCAGCAACTCCCCTGCAAAGGCGTCGAATCCCTTTGCTAGCGTCGCGCCCATGCGGAACACCAGTCAGAAGACGATCCTCCTCGCGCTCACGGCGCTCCTCGCGCTGCTCATCGCCGGCTGCGGCGGCGGTGACGAGACCGAAACGACGCCGACGCCGACGGTCGAAGAGCCGGCTGCGCTGTCCAAGAACGAACTGATCACCCAGGGCGACGCGATCTGCGCCGAGGTGAATGCCGCGGTCGGCGCTCTCACCTCTTCGGAAGAAACCGAAGAATCCGCCACTGAAGGCAGCGAAAAAGTCGCCAACCTCTACACGGGGATGGTCGAACGGCTCCAGGACCTGGGGGAGCCCGAGGGCGACGGAACCGAATACGCCGCTTTCGAGGAAGCGACCGCCGAACTGGGCCAGGTCGAGGCCGACCTGAAGCTCGCCGCCGAACGCGAAGACGTGGCAACGGTCGAAGAAAAAGGCCAGGAAGCCGCCGCCGCCCTCGAAGAGTTCCAGTCGCAGGCGGCCACCTATGGCTTTGAAGACTGCAGCGCCGAACCGGGTCTGCCCCCGGCAGTCGACGGCGGCCCGACCACCGGCGGCGAAGAAATCGAAGGGGGCGAAGAAGAAGGGGGAGTCGAAGTCGAACCCGAATTCGAAGAAGCCGCCCCCGAAGAAGAAATCGTCCCTGAAGAAGAAGTCGCTCCCGAAACGGGAGGCGCCGGCGGTTCTCCAGAAGCGCCTGCCCCGGAACCCGAATCCGGCGGCGAATCCGGCGGCGTCGGACCCGGCTGAGGTTCAAGCGGTCTTAAGAGGGAGGGAGCGGTACCCCTCTGCCAAAGACCGTCGCGCAGCTGATCGAACTTCCGGGTTCAGACGTGACTTCTTGAGTCTTTGGGGGAGGGGTGCCCCATGCCTGTACCGCAAGTGCTTCTGCCTCGGAAGGTTCTAGCTAGGTGTAGTTCCCAAGAAGGTTGTTCCCAAGCAGCTCGTTGAGGCGAGCTGCTGGCGGGCGATGGCCGAGGGAGCCGTGCTTGCGATGGTAGTTGTAGCGATTGAGCCAGCCGGGGAGAGCTTGGCGCCGTTCGGCTGAGCTCC
>DATFOB010000026.1:0-88462 GCA_035266025.1 Solirubrobacterales bacterium | reverse complement strand
CTCGGCACCGGCTCCCGCGACGTGGTCGAGGAGCTGGCGCCGCGGGTGGAGCTGCGACCGCTGAACTAGCGACTCCGAAGTTGTCCCCGCTACAGCGAGGAGAAGTTCGGAAACGTCAAAGCCGCGGGGCGAAGGGGACCTCTAGCGCGTCTCCTGAGACGATTGCCTGCGGCGCCGTCTCGGCGATCCAGTCGAGGTGCGGCGCCAGCCACTCGATCTCACGCAGGCGCTCGAGCGCCGGGGAGATCCGCACCGGGCGGCCGCCGCGGACCGTGTGGGCATCGCTGCTGAGAACGTGGACGAGGCCCTTCTCGGCCATCGCCAGCATTCCCGCGGCCATGTTCTCGCGCAGGAAGAAATCGGCGGTGGCCTGGATCAGCGCCCCCTCCGCCACCAGCGCCGCCATCCGCTCGAACATGTCGGCGGAGAGGTGACGCTCGGGGTGGGCGATGATCGTGCGGTGGCCGCGGTCGGCGAGGTAGGCGACGCGGCGCAGGAGGCTGTCGTCGAGCGGGCCCGGCGCCGGCTCGAGGAGGATCCAACCGCCGCCGCCGAGCGAGAGCAGCGTCAGCTCCTCCTCGCTCAGCCCCTCCACCGCAGTCTCGGCGACCTCGCCCCCCTGGAGGATCCGCACCGCGACCAGTTCCTGCTCCAGCTTCGCGTTCAGCCCTGCAACCCGGCCGGCCAGCTCTTCGACCCGGACGTCGTGGTCGTGGCGGATGTGCGGGGTCGCGCAGACGGCTTCGATTCCGTCGACCTCGGCCTGCCGCGCCATCGCAACGCTGTCGTCGGCGTCGCGGGCGCCGTCGTCGATCGCGTCGAGGATGTGGCAGTGCAGGTCGATCACGGTGGCTCCCGTCGATTTGACTACCCAGTTCGGCGCTGAAGACGTGCAACCTCCCGGTCAAGGTGCAACCGCGCGTTCAGGCACGGGCCCGAACGGGCACGTCTCTACGATGATCGGCAAGATCATGGACCTGCTCACGCCGGGCTTGCGTGAGTGGACTGGCTTCAACTCATGGATAAGAAGACGACCCGCAGAGGGAATTACGAGTCCGGCTCCGACTACGTGCTGGAGTACGGCGAGCTCCGCTTCGCTTTCAACGAAGAGGACTTCGCGCAGCGCGTCGAGCAGGCGGCGGTGAAACTCCGCTTCGTCGACCAGGGACTCAGCGGCGAGGAGCTCGACGACCTCCTCGACCTCGCGGTCAGCGGCGAGATCGCCGAGCCCAGCTCTCGTCTCGGTGAGCACATCAACGAGAACTGGGAGGATCTTGTCGGTCCCTCCAACCGCAGCCTCGTGCACTGGATCCGCCGCCTCGTCTTCCGTGGTGCCTGGCTCGACCAGCGGGTCAAGGAGGGCGAGCTCGACGTCGTTTTCGACGAGCGCACCCAGACCTTCGGCTATGTACAGCCGGATCGCAGCGCCGAGCTGATCGAGCTCTCCAAAGAGCCGAGCTGGCGCCGCATCGCCTACCGGCGCTGAGTCCGCCTGACCGGCGCATTACGGCGTCCTCAGTCGCTTGCGTGCAGAGCACGCGGCGCTCCCTGCGTCCTTGTACTGCTTGGTCAGGCGGACTCAGAACGCTCTAGCGCCGCGACCACCGTCAAGGAACCGCCGCCGGCGGCGCCTTGGGCGCGGCCGGCGTCGAAGAACTCCTTTGCTGCCTCGGCGTCCTCGTAGGCCTCGCCCAGACGGGTGAGGGAGTCGACGAGGAGGATCACGTCTTCGCCGCGTCCGGCGCGGACCGCTGCTTGGGCGAGGGCGTCGCTGGCGTGCCTGGGCTGACCGGCCGAGACGATCTCCGCCTGCGGCGCCTCCCGCTTCCAGTCGGCAAGCTCCTCGGGGCTCGGGTCGATCAGCAGCACGACCGGGTCCGGGCCCTTCGAATCGGCGGCGAGGTCGGCGGCAACGCTGCGCAGCAGCGTCGTGCAGGCTTCACGGGTCTCGGCACAGAGGACTGCTTGGCGGCCGGCCTCGGGCGGAAGCAGGAGGCCCTGCAGGGTCACGCCCTGCTTGCCGCGGCGACCAAAGCGACGGCGGCGGCGGCGCGGGCGCGGCGTCTCGGCTGCAGCCTGCCCGCCAGGCTCGACGGCGCGCTCGACCGGCGCGGCTGCGGGCTCGCGCTCCGGAGCTTTCTCCGGGCGATCGCGACGCTCGCGCCTCTCCCCAGAAGCTTTCTTGGCCGGGGCCTTCCCCTTCTCGACCTCGTCTGCGACGGCGGGCGACCCGGTGCGCCTGCTCCTGCGGCGGCGGGGTGGGCGCTCGCCGCCCTCCTCGCGCCGGCCGCCCGCGTCGGCGGCCTTGGCTTTAGGAGCGGCGGCAGCGCCGTTCTCGCCGGCCAGCTGCTCGACCAGCTCGCCCTTGGTCAGCATCCGGAACTTCGAGATGCCGGCCTCTGCAGCCAGCAGGTGAAGATCGGACAGGGATTTTTTCTCCAGCTCAGCCTTGTTCATCGAAGGCGGAGACTATTCAACCGACCGCCCCGGGAGGGCGGCGGCGGGGTCGGTCCCTTCCTCGACGGCGACCGGCAGCCACGCCTCGGCCTCGCGGGAGCGGCGGCGGCGGGACCAGCCAAGCTCGGCGCCGAGGACGTCGGCGACCGGGCGCACCGCCTTCGCGGTGCGCAGCTCCGGCGCGGCAAGGATCCCCAACCGGGTCCGGCGCAGGAGCACGTCGGCGACGCTGCGAGCCTGCTCCTTGCGAGCGGCGAGAGCCACCTCCGCCAGCAGGTCGGGGCGGCCCGGGACGATCGGTCGTGCCAGCTTCGGGTCCTCGCGGGCGATCTCGAGGACTTTGCGTGCGGCGTGGCCGTAGCGGAAGGCCAGCTGCTCGACCGCGTCGGCATCAACGCCCTCGGGCGCCTCCAGATCGTCCGGCCGCGCCTGCATCCCGAGCGGGATCTCATCGGTGTGACAGGGGGCCTCCCTCCCTCCCTGCTCGACCAGGCGGTCGACCGTCTGCTTCGCCATCCGCCGCCAGGTGGTGAGCTTGCCGCCGGTGATCGTCAGCATCCCCGATGAGGTCTCATACAGCTCCGCTTTGCGGGAGATGTCGACCGACTTGCGCGGATCGCCGGTCGAGATCAGCGGCCGCACGCCCGCGTAGGCGCCGACCAGGTCGGATTCGCCGAGGCCGGTGCCGAAGAAGTCGTTGACTGCGTTCAACAGGTACTCGACGTCGTCTGCCGCCGGGCGCGGGTGGGTGATCTCGCCGTCGAAGTCGTTGTCGGTGGTGCCGACGAGGGTGCGCCCGTACCAAGGCAGCGAGAAGATCATCCGGCCTTCGCCGGCGGGGACGATGCAGGCGGCCTTGCCCATCGGCAGGTCTTTCTCGTCGATGAGGACGTGGGTGCCGCGGCTGGGGGCGATCCGGGGCACGTCCTCCTCCCCCAGCAGCTCCTCCGGGCGGATCTGATCGGCGAAGACGCCGGTGGCGTTGACGACGTGATCCGCGCTCAACTCGATCCGCTCCCCCGACTCCTCCTCGACGAAGGCGACGCCGTTCGCTTTCCCGTTCGCCGAGAGAACCTCGGTCACCTCGGCCCCGTTCAGCGTCACCGCGCCGAAGCGCTCGGCCTCGCCGAGGACGGTGAGGACGAGGCGGACGTCGTCGGTCTGGCAGTCGTAGAAGAGGTAGGCGTCGTGCGGATCGCGGGGGCCGAGCGCCGGGACCAGGTCGAGGACCTCCTCGCGGTCGATCGTCCGGTGCCGGTCGGGGGACCAGTCGGAGTCCTCGGCTTCCTCCGAGTGGCGCTGGCGGCGGCTGCGGCCGCCGCGGGTCGTCGCCATCACGTCGTACATGTTGAGGCCGAGGCCGAGTTTGCGGTCGCGGCGCTCCTCGCCGAGAGAGGCGACGAGGAAGGGCGTCGGGTAGACGAGATGGGGCGCCAGGCGGACCATCAGCTGGCGCTCCAGCAGCGCCTCGCGGACGAGGCCGAGATCGAAGTTCTGCAGGTAGCGGAGGCCGCCGTGGACCATCTTCGAGGAGCGGCTGGAGGTGCCGAGGGCGTAGTCGCCGCGCTCCAGCAGGGCGACCGAGTAGCCGCGCGAGGCGGCGTCCAGCGCAACCCCGGCGCCGGTGATGCCGCCGCCGATGACGACGACCTCGAAGTGCTTGCCGGCGATCTCCTCGATGGCGCTGTCGCGGCTCAGCATCAGTCGAGGTAGGTCGTGGTGCGGTCGGCGCCGGGGCGCTCGGGGGCGGGCTTCTCCTGGCGCGGGTGGCCGAGATGGAGGAGGCCGACGAAACGCTCCTCTTCGGGCAGGCCGACAGCGGCGCGCCCCTCCTCCCCCCGCAGCAGGCCAGGGGTGCGCCAGTAGCCGGCGAAGCCGCGGGCGTGGGCGGCGAGGAGGACGATGTAGGAGGCGGCGGCAGTCGCGTGCAGGTCCTCTTCTTCTTCGACAGGGTCGCCGTCGAGCACGCAGGAGACGACGACGAGCGTCGGCGCCCGGTCGAGCTTCGCCGCACCCTCCGGCCCGGCGATCTCCTTCAGGCGCTGAAGGGTTTGCGGCCCGATCACCCGGAAGCGCCAGGGCACGGTGAGGTTGTGGTTAGGCGCCCAGCTCGCCAGCTCCAGCAGCTCGTCGATCTGCTCGGTTGGCAACGGCTCCGGCGCGAACGCCTTATGGGTGCGGCGAGTGCGGATCGCGGTCTCGACGTCCATCGGTCGAGGGTATAGCTAGAAGCCGCCCGCTCCGATCAAGGCGCAGAGGATCGCGACGAAGCCAGCGCTCATGGTGGTGCAGATTGCGATGACGCCCTGGACCATCGTGCGCAGCATCTGCTTGAGATCGCTGCGCATCTCTCGAATATCGGCTTCTACCCGGTCAAAGCGTTCGTCGACCAGTTCAAAGCACTTATCGACCCGGTCAAAACGTTCGTCGACCCGATCGAAGCGTTCGTCGACGCGCTTCTCGAAGTGGTCGAGGCGTTCCTCGTTCCAGGTCTGCCTGGGCACCATCACGGTCATGATCCTACCGTAAGGTTTTGTCTGATACAGAACAAGACCTGAAGATGCCGATTTGGCACCAACTTGCTGGCGGTTCAGTGACTTAGAGGCCGTAGCGCCAGCGCATCCACCCGGCGCGGCCGGCGAGGCCGGCGCCGAAGAGGAGGCAGCCGGCGAGGAGGCCCAGGAGGATGGCGCCGGCGGTGCTGCTCGAGGTGTCGTCGGTCGTTTCAGATGCTGGGACACCCGAAGCTTCCGAGGCAGAGGTTTCCGGTAGGGCGGTGCCGAGGTCCCCCTCCGGGACGCGACCACCGGTGGAAGGGGAAATTGGCTGAGCCCCCGAGCCGCCTTTGCCGGATGGCGCTGAGTGTCCCGGAGGGGGACCTGCGGCACCGCTTTCCAGGGCTTTCTGCAAGGCAGATGAGGGCGTGGGTTCAGACGTGGACGGCGGGACGCTGAGGGACGGGGAGACACCCCCGGAGGAAGGAGAGTTGTCCACGGACGTCAGGGGCTTTGGCTTCGATTTGCGCGGAGGCGCTGGGACCGGGAGGTGGTTGCCGGAGAGGGCTACTAGGACGTCGGCGGTGACCCAGACGGGGGAGCTTTCTAGATTCGGCGACTGGAGGAAGTAGCCCTCGTCGGTCTGGAGGCTGCGCATGTAGGCGAAGGAGCTCTTGCCGGGTCCGAAGCCGGCCGGGTCCTTGCCGGCGGCCAGCAGCCCCTCCGAGGCCCAGGCGGTCGCCTGGGCGTTGGCGGAGAGGTTGTTGCCGGGCGCGAAGCCGCCGTTCGGCCTCTTTGACTTACGCAGGTAGGCGAGCGCCTCATCCGCGGGCTTCGACCCCGGAGTCAAGACCTGCAGGACGGCGCCGGTGATCTCCGGGGTGCTCTCGCTGTCGGGCTCGTTCCCCCAGCCGCCTTCCCGGCCCTGCACCTTGCGCAGCCACTCGACGGTCGGGGCCGCCGCGTCGTTGGCTCCGGCCGCCCGCAGGGCGAGGACCGCGTAGGCGCTGGTCCCGGGCCAGCCCTGATAGGAGCCGTTGCTCCGTCGCTGCGCGATCAGGCGATCGACGAGGTCTTCGCCGCCGAGAGAGCGCGGGTCCACCCCGGCGGCAGCCAGCGCGAGGATCGTACGGGCGACGTCGCCGGCGTCCTTGACTTCGTCGTGGTGGTTGCGGAGGAAGTCGACCGGCGATTTGCCGCCGCTGGTGACGTCGAGGGGATTGCGTCCGCTCGCCGCGAGGGCCAGCATCGCCCAGGAGGTCATTTCGGCGCCGGCATCGCGCTCGGCCGAGGGGCCGAAGCCGCCGCTGGGCCGCTGCTGGGCCTCGAGCCATTTCGCAGCCCGGGTGACCGAAGAGCCCTCGGCCTGCGCCGGCGCGGGCACGAGGGCCGCGAGAGCGAGGACGAGCAGCGCCGCGACGCCGCCGCTGCGTAGAGCGCCGTTGAAGGAGCCAGGCGCAGTCCTTCCGGAGGTCGTCCCTCGCTCCCATTCGAAGCGCTCGCGGAAGCGGGTCAGCATCCGCACCATCGCCGGCCCGGCGACCAGCGCCAGGACGACGTTGCCGACCACGTGCGCGATTTCAAACGGGATCGCGCGCCCCTCGAGAACGAGGAAGTGCCGCAGCGATAGGTCCCCACCGTAAGTCGCCATCAAGGAGAAGTTCAACAGAGCGCCGTAGAAAATGCCAGCAAAGGCGCAGATTGCCGCTAGACCAAAGCGCCCCGCGTTGCGCGTTCCCAGCGCCAGAGCGGCCCCAAGCACGCCGCAGAGTCCCCATCCCGCCATCTGCCACGGGGTCCACGGACCCTGCCCGAACCAGAAATTGGAGACGAGCGCGGTGAGGGCTCCGACCGCGAAACCGGGGGCGCCGCCGAGGGCGTAGCCGGCGAAGACGATGATGTCCGTGGTCGGCTTCACGTTCGGAAAGGCCGCGAAGGCGATGCGGCCGGCGATCGCCAACGCCGCCAGCGCGGCGACGAGGGCGACGACCTGGGCCGGCGGCCGCGAACGCTCATACCAGGCGAAGCCGGCGAGGATTACCGCGCCGACGATGAGGAAGCTGGCGACCTCCCAGGTCATGGCTGCTCCCCCGCCAGCGCCGCCGCGCCCTGCTCGGGGGTGACGACCCCCGGCAGGTCGAGCACGCGGGCGACCTCAGTCGCGAAGTACCAGCCGCCGGAGAGGATCTCAGCGCTCGGGCCGTCTGCGATGACGACGCCGTCGCCGAGCAGGACCACCCGCTCGGCGAAGCGGGAGGCGAACTCGACATCGTGGGTTGCGACGACGACCGCCGCCGTGCGTGTCGACTTTGTGGACCCATCGGCCACAAAGTCGACATCCCCGGCCAGCCGAGCTATCAGCGCCACGAGCTCGTCTTTGCGCGCGTGGTCCATCCCCCGAGTCGGCTCGTCGAGGGCGACGACTCCGGGCAGGAGCTCGCCCTCCATCTGCCCCGCAAGCGCGATCGCCAGCGCCAGCCGCTGCCGCTCGCCGCCGGAGAGGTCGCGCGGGTCGGCGTCGACCTTGCCCTCGAGGCCGACAACCCGCAGCGCCGCTGCGCCCTCCTCCCCCGGCAGCTCGTCCCCGACCCGCTCCCGGACCAGGTAGTCGCCGGGGTTCTGGGTCAGCAGCGCGATCGAATCGACATCGACCTTCCCGACGACCGGCTCGTGCATTCCTGCCGCGGTCCGCAGCAGCGTGCTCTTGCCGGCACCGTTGCGGCCCATCAGGGCAACGCGTTCGCCGCGGCGGATCGTCAGGTCGATGCCTTTCAGAACATCCCTCAGGTCTTCCCCACGGTCCAGCTCTACCCAAAGGTTCTTCGCGCTGAGGACGGACTCCGGAGCGGGGTCAGATGGATGGGGATCACTCACTCTCCTACTTGCTCGATTAGGAGGGTGAGTGATCCCCATCCCTCGCAGCGTTTGCCGGGCCTCGCGGACGCCGGTGGGGAGTGGGTCGATGCCGGCGAGGGAGAACAAACGCGCGGCGGGAGTCTCCAGGGCAGGGTCGCTGTCGCGGGCCCAGGTGAGAAACGCAGAGGGAGAACCGTCGAAGGAGATGCGGCCACCTTCCATCGCCACCACTCGGTCCGCAGCCGCCAAGCAGCGCTCCAAGCGGTGTTCGGCAAGCAGCACCGCCACCCCCCACTCCTCGTTGAGGCGACGCAGGAGCCAGATCAGCTCGTCGCCGGCGACTGGGTCGAGCTGGGAGGTCGGCTCGTCGAGGAGGATCAGGCGGGGGCGGGTGACGAGGGCGGCGGCGAGGGCGACGCGCTGCAGCTCACCGCCGGAAAGGGTGTCGACGGTGCGGTCGAGGAGGTGCGGGATCGCGAGGGCGAGGGCGACCTCCTCGACGGCGCGGGCGCGGTCGGCTGGCTCGTCGCCGCGCATCTCCAGCGGCAGCTCGATCTCGGCAGCCACGGTGGTCGAGACGACCTGCGTCTCCGGGTCCTGGGCGAGGTAGCCGACAGCGGCCGCCAGCTCTCCCGGCCCGGCGGCGATCGCGTCGAGGTCGGCGACGCGGATCTCGCCCTCGATCTCGCCACCGTGGAAGTGCGGGACCAGGCCGCAGGCGGCTTTCAGCAGCGTCGACTTGCCCGACGCGGAGCGGCCAGCGAGGAGGACGAACTCCCCAGGCGCGACCTCGAGCGAGACGTCGGCGAGCGCGGGTGCAGTCGCGTGCGGATACGAGTAGCTCAAGCCCGCGACAGCAAGCGCCGGCGCGGCTCCCCGTCTGATCGCCAGCTCAGACACGAGCCACCTCCGCGTGTCGAGTTTGTCTCCTTATGGGGGACAAACTCGACACCCGCCCCCGCAGCGGGGCGAAGCCGCTGAGGGCGACCACGACGGCGACGGCGAGGGTCTCGGGCCCGAGGCCGATCCCAACCGAGGGGTAGGTCTGGAAGTCGTCGGCTCCCACGGCCTTGCCGGCGATCGCGGCGGCGAGGACCACTGCGGCGGCAGCGTAGAAGCGGCGGTCGTAGCGGGAGCGGCTGCGCCGGTTCCTCGCCCTTGGCGCCTCGAGGCTGTAGCCGCGCAGCTCCAGGGTCGCGGCGACGTCGACGGCGCGGTCGAGGGAGCCGGCGAGGAGGCGGCGGGCCAGGGGCGCCTTGCCGACCGCGGCCGCGCCGGGGCCGCGCAGGCGGGCGGCGTCGCGGAGGCGGCCGGCGTCGGCGGCGGTGACCGGGACCAGGCGCGAGACCAGCGTCGCGGTCAGGGCGGAGCGGCCGGCGAGCGGGCGCAGCACGCGCAGCACCCGATCGGGGTCAACGCAGGCGGAGTAGACAGCGGCGGCGATCATCGCCACGGCGGCGCGGAGGCCGCCGGAGGCACCGGCGACGATCGCCTCGAGGGTGACGTCGACCTTGCCGAGGAGCGGCCAATCTCCGAGCCGCGCGAGCACCGTCTCGCCGCGGCTGACGACGAGGGCGTTGACGACGACGATCAGGAGCGCCAGCGCCGCGCCCATCTTCAGGGCGACGCGGACCGCCCGTCGCGCCCCCGCCAGCAGGCCCGCGGTGACTGCGGCGGCGCCCGCCGCCAGGAGCACCAGCGGATTCGAGTAGAGGAAGGCGACGGCGACGATCGCGCCGAGGTAGGCGACCGCGGCGGTCGGCGAGGCCAGCTGCAGCGGCAGCGGGCGGGGCTGGTAGGCGAAGGGCGATTTCACGGCGACTCCAGCGGCAGCGGGGTCACTTCTCCGGCCTTTACGACCACCGCGTAATGGTGGCGCAGCTGGTCGGCGTTGAGCGCTTCGGCGGCGGCCTGGACGGCTTCCTCGCTTCCGCCCGTTACGACCCATACCGGCGGGCCGCCGTAGCGGCTCGTCGCCGCAACAAGACCGGTGCCGAGGCCCAGTCGCTCTCCGACCTCCGCCGCTTCGTTCAGGGCGACCACTTCGTAGCCGTCTCCCGTCGCCTCGAAGTCGGCGAAGACGCCGCTCTCGCCGGGCCCGCCCTCGATCAGCTTCGCGGTCGAGTCGGTCCGCAGCCGCTGCCAGGGACCGACGAGGACCCGGATCGCGTCCTTGGACGTGGACTCGGCGATCACGACTCCTTCGCGCTCCAGCGCCTCGCGCGTCGTCTCACAGCTGCGCGGTTCCTTTCGGCCGCCATCCGTCTGCAAGGAACCACG
The DNA here is from genome assembly GCA_035266025.1 of Solirubrobacterales bacterium. Lineage (GTDB taxonomy): Bacteria > Actinomycetota > Thermoleophilia > Solirubrobacterales > 70-9 > VAYN01. Next base: position 78,374 of record DATFOB010000026.1, on the reverse strand, counting down.
CGGTTCCATGCACTCGACGCCCACCGGGTACCGCCTGCCGCCGATCCCGTCGACGAACGGTGCCGGCCAGGATCCGACCACGGCGGGAGCGTGGTTCACCGCTGACCAGTTGCGGTAGTCCCACCAGATGCGCTCTCCCCCTTCGACCTCGTAGTCCGCCGCACCTACTTCGGCTTCCTCGCCGTCGACGTAGAAGAACCAGTCGTAGGGGTCCCCGTCGCGGTTCTCCTCCGCAACCCCTTCGATCGAGTGGACGAAGCCGCCGCCGTAACGGGTCTCGATCTCGGCCTCACCTTCGAGCACCCGCATCACCGTGTCCGACTCCTTCGCAGCCACCGAGGCTTGGGTCATCGGCACCGCGCCGTATTCCCGCGTCACCGTCAGCTCCACGTCACCGACGTCAGCGCCGGCGCCGAGGCCGCAGCCGGCGGCCGCGAGCAGCGCCAGAAGCGCGCTCGCGACCGCCGTGCCGCGGCGTCCCCTCATTTAGGGCACTTGCCCCCGACGCAGACCGGCTCGCGGGCCGAGGGGATCTCCCCCGTCGCGCGGGCGATCAGCTTCGCCGGCTTGCTCAGCGTCACCGTGGTGCGGCCGTCGGCGCCGGTCGGCTCCTCGGCGCCGGTCACCTTGGCTCCGGCCTGCGGCTTGCTGCGGCCCTTTTCGTCGTAGGCCATGACCCGGACCGTGAACGACATCCCGGCCTTGGCCGTATCCGGCGAGCTCAGCACCAGCTCACTCGGGTACTTGTAGCTCGGCGCTTCGGTCTTCGCCAGCGCCCACAGCACTTCGTCTCCGGGCTTGATCTTCGCCGTGTCGCCGCTGATTGCCAGCGACTTGTGGTTGATCTTCAGGTACCAGGAGCTGCTGCCCTTGGCGACGCTCGAACCGATCCCGCAGAGCGCGAGCCCGAAGTCGAAGCTGTCGCTGATCAGCAGCGGCCGCAGCGCGGCGGTCGTCCTCGAACCGCTGGCGAGCAACCCCATCGCGGTGTTGCCCTTCAGCTGCACGCTGTCGCCACTGCCGCCGTTTTCAGGCCCGAAGCACGTCGCCTTGGGGCTGGTCTTGACGGAGGTGTCCGCCATCGGCACCGGCTTTTCGGCGAGCACCTTGCCGCCGCTGCCGACGACGCGGAGCTCGGCAAGTGGGCCCTCCGCCGCGGCGAGCGCGGTGAAAGCGAACGTGAACGACAGAGCCAGCGTGCAGACGGCAGCCAGCCGGAACGTGGTGATTCTTGGCATCTAAGCCACCCTTTCCTCGAGGGTTGAATTGGCAAAGGCCGGGGACAGGTCTCCTGGCTTCCGGGATCAGGGAGGACGCGCCTTCCCGGGGACGAGGTGTCGTCCCCAGTGGCTGGCGCGCGAGGCGCCTGCGAACTCCTCCACCCGGTCACAGTGGCGGGACCACGCCGGACTTGCACCGGACTTCCCTTGACCACCGACCGATATGTACGCGGCGAGTCTATCCCGCCGTGGCGTCAGGGTATGGGTGACGTGGAGCTTCGCGATCACCGCCCTCGGCGCGGCCCCCACCGCATCCCCGGCCGCCACACCCACTGGCGGGTGGCTCGGCACCGACACCGGCTGCTGCGCGCCGGCGGCCTGGCGGCGCTGCTGGCGGTGGTCGGCCCCGGCCTCCTCGCCGGCCTCTCCGACGACGACCCGGCCGGGATCACCACCTACTCGATCCTCGGCGCCGAATACGGCTACGAGCTGCTCTGGGTGCTGGCGCTCTCGACCGCGGCGCTGATCGTCTTCCACGAGGTCGGGGTGCGGCTCGGAATCGTCACCGGCAAAGGGCTGCTGACGCTGGTCCGCGAGCGCTTCGGACGCCGCGCCGCTTTGCTCGTCGCCTCGGCGCTGGTTGTCGCCAACACCGGGACCATGTGCGCCGAGTTCGCCGGCGTCGCGGCGGCGATGGACCTACTCACCGGGACCAGCCGCTACCTGACGGTGCCGGCGGCGGCAATTGCGATCTCACTGCTGGTCCTGCGGGAGAACTTCCAGCGGGTAGAGCACCTGCTGCTGGCGCTGAGCGCCGTCTTCGTCACCTACTTCTTCGCCGGCTTCCTCGCCCACCCCGACTGGGGCGAGGCCGGCAAGGGCCTGGTGGTGCCGAGCATCCCGCTCAATCGCGACGCGGTCCTGGTTGCGGTGGCGACGGTGGGGACGACGCTCGCGCCTTGGGGCCTCGCCTTCATCCAGTCCTACGCGGTCGACAAGCGCCTCGGGGTCAAGGACCTGCGCTACGAGCGAGTGGACGTCGTCGTCGGCGCCGTCCTCACCGGTGTCATCGGGTTCTTCGTCGTCGTCGCCTGCGCCGCGACCCTGCACGTGCAGGGCATCGACGTCGACGACGCAAGCGACGCCGCCCGGGCGCTGGAACCGGTCGCCGGCGATGCCGCCTCCACCCTCTTCGGCCTCGGCTTCCTCGGCGCCGCCCTCCTCGCCGCGGCGATCGTGCCCCTCTCGACCGCCTACTCGATCTCCGAGAGCATCGGCCGCCGCGCCGACCTCGACAGCAGCTTCTCCGAGGAGCCCGTCTTCTACCTGGCCTTCGGAGCCGTCACGGCGGTCGCGGCGGCGATCGTCCTGATCCCCGGCGCGCCGCTGATCGAGCTCCTCTTCCTCACCCAGGCGCTGAACGCAGTCCTGCTCCTGGTCCTGCTGCCGTTCATCCGCTCACTCGCCAAGGACCGGGAGCTGATGGGAGAGAACGCGCTCGGCCGCTTCGACCGGGTGGCGACGGCGCTGGCGCTGGCCGTGGTCGCGGCTTCGGTCCTCGCTCTCGGGGTCCTGGCATTCTGAAGATATGGAAGGCTTTGGCGGTGCGAATTGTTCAAAGGCTCGACCTTGCTAGCGCTGGGAACTTTCCCCGCACTGCTACCTGGCGCCGTGCGAAAGTCGATGTCGAGCGAGCTATTGAACTAGCGGATTGGCCTTTCGGGCGCGGTCAGTTCCTGCTGAATCCCGACCCCATTCGAGACCGCAAAGGCAAGCTCACCTCACACTCGAACGGCGTTCTGCCAATCAAGCAACCAATGATCGGGTACCTGGATTCCTGCGGCTGGAAGACGGAGACTTTGCCGAAGCTCCCCGTGGGGGAGGCTGGACAAGATGTGCTTACTACGGGCGACCTAGACGCCCTTCTCCTTGATCGCGGGCGCTATGTCGGCTTTGAGTGGGAGACTGGAAATGTTTCCTCCAGCCATCGAGCCATCAACAAGCTCTTGGACGGCATCACCCGCCGAACCCTTCAGGGCGGAATCCTGGTTCTTCCGATGCGTGAAACCCAGCGCTACTTAACCGATCGAGTTGGGAATTTTGAGGAGATCTCGCCCTACTTCGAGCTTTGGGAAAGGTACCCGCTCGAGAACGGCGTACTTCGTGTTTACGGAATTGCACACGATGCTCTCGATTCGACCGTCCCCCATATCCCAAAGGGGAAGGACGGAAGGGCTCTTCTTTAGGTACAGCTAGGCCGCTGCGCGCTCCACCCAGTCGCTATTGGGGTGATGGTGGAGATCCTGGTCCTGCAATCGCTCGATGATCACATCGCAGCTCTCGATCTCAGACCCAAGCCAGTAACGGTTATGCCGTTGAGCCACATCAAAGGTAGTCCCGCTTCCTCCAAACGGATCGAGGACCAAATCCCCTTCTTGGGTCGAGAGATGAATGACTCTCTCGAGAAGCTTGGTCGAGAGCTGGTTTGCGCCCCGCTTCTTACTCTTGAATTTCCAGTGCCGTACCGGAGGAATATCGTTCCAGACATCGGTGAGATTGACCCCATCGGGGTTCATGGCTCCCCGATGCCCTCCGTAATCCTTGATGTCGCCGCCGCAATGCCTGCAGGCCTCGATAGGGGTTCTGATCTTGCGAAAAGTCTTCGGCTTTCCCTTGCTGTAGTAGAGGAGGCTGTAGTGGGCTGGATAAAGGCGTCCCACAATTGGCAAACCCAGCTTGAGGCTGATTGCGATCCAGTGTCGAAAATCCAAATCTCGATCGAGCATGTGGGCGCCGAAGACCACGTTCCATCGGGGAAGGTTGAAAAGAAACAGGGAGCCTCCAGGTTTCAAAACGCGGATGCATTCATCGAGCCAAGAGCGACACCACTCAACGTAGCGATCCTCCTTGATGCGGTCATTGACCCGGGGGCCGTAGACCTTGCCCAGGTTAAACGGAGGATCGGCAAAGACGGTGTCGACAGTCTCGCTCCCAACTCGTTCTAGAAACTTGCAGCAATCTTCATTAAAGAGCGCGCCGAGCCCGCTCCGGTAGATGGGCTGGGCACCATCACGGGAGACGGCGCCAACGGGATCAAAGGAAGACTCGCTTCTTAAATCAGTCGCATTCAACTTTGTATCTCCAACATACTGGGAAGGTAGGCTGGCCCAGAGATGCGAACACTAGTTCGCCTATCGGTCGGATTAAACCCCGAGCGCCAGGTCGAGGACCATCATCACCGCGGCGCCGAGGGCGAGGCCGGCGGTCGGGCCGACGATGCGTCGCCCTTTGTAGGCCTCCGGCAGCAGCTCGACGACAATCAGGCTCAGCATCGCCCCGGCGGCGAAGGCGAAGGAGAACGGCAGCAGCGCGTTCACCTGTTCGACCGCGAGGTAGGCGATGACGGCGCCGATGGGCTGCGGGGCGCTGGTCCCGACCGCTGCCCAGAACTGCCGCGCGTGGCCGTAACCGGTCGCCTCCATCGGGATCGCCACGCTCGTCCCCTCGGGGATGTTCTGGATCGCGATCGCGAGGATCACGAACAGCCCCAGCCCCTCCCGCTCCGACGCGAACGCGGTGCCGATCGCGAGCCCCTCGGGCAGGCTGTGGACGAAGAGGACGGCGAAGACGAGGGCCGAGGTCCGCGCCCCCGGGCCGCTCCGCCCCATGAACACCGACTCGTGGTCGAGCCGGGCGCGGGCGACTCCGAGCAGGACGCCGCCGACGACGAGCCCGGCGAGGACATCGAAGGCGGAGCCTTCTTCGGCCGCCGGCAGCAGCAGGCCGACGATCGAGGCCACCCCCATCACTCCGGCGGCGACCCCGAGCAGGAACGGGGTCAGCGCGACGGCGCGGGTCCCGAGCAGCCAGACCGGTACCGCCCCGAGGCCGGTCGCGAGCATGGTCGCGCAGGCGGCGAGGAAGAGGACGAGCAGGTCGGGCATGGGAGCCACGCTAACGGCCGCATCCCCGGTCTCTTCAGGCCCGGCGCCCGTCCCCGCCCGCGTCGAAGGCGGCGACGCCGACGACCAGGGCCGCCAGCGGCTCCTCCCCCTCAGCCGCCCGTTCGCGGCTCTGCTTCGCGATCAGCTCGAAGCCCTTCAGCACCCTTTCGCTCAGCTCGATCGCCTTCTCGCGGCCGAGCTCGTCGACCGCCAGGCTCATCCAGTTGAGGATCGCGTCCTCGTCGTCGACTCGGCCGGCTTCCGCGGCGCGGCGGAAGGCCCGGGAGAACGACCGCAGCGACATCTCGGTGGCGCCGCCGCGGATCGAGGCCGGCACCTGGCGCAGGTCGGGATGGCCGAAGAACGAGCGCGGCACCGCCCGGTAGAAGTGCTTGACCGCACCCCGCACCGGCTCGGTCCGGGAGACCTCGACGCAGCCGCAGTCGACCAGGACCTTGAGGTGATAGTTGATCAGGTTGAGGGTGCCCCCGAGCGACCGTTTCATCTCGACCGGGCTCGCCTCGCGCTCGTTTAGGAGCTCGAGGATCTCGACCCGGACCGGGTGCGAGAGCGCCTTCACGAACCAGCGGTCGGAGAGCTTCTCCTCTTCCACGGGGGCGAGTTTCATCAAGCGCCGAGACAGGTGTCAACCACTAATCGGTAAGCCGGCGCTTACCGACCGAGGGGATTTTGAAGAGGCCGAAGATCGAGGAGACGCGGAAAGTCGCGTCATCGCCCTGCGTCCGTTCGGCGCTGCGCCGCTCCACCTCGGCCATCGCCAGGCGGGCGGCTTCGTAGATCTCGAGCCCTTCTTCGAGGCCGCGCTGGTCGAGCACCATCGGCGTCCGGCTGAGGTGGAAGTCCGGGTCGAGCCCGACCGTCTGGGCGCGTTCAGAGGCGACGAAGTCGTCGATCACCGCCTGCATCGAGACCGCGAGGAAGCCCTGCGCCTCGACCGGCTGCATCTCGTCCCACTCGGCCGTGTCGACCAGCGCCCGCTCGGTGGCGCGGTAGATGTGCTTCATCGCCCCCTGGACCTTCTCTTCTTCGACCAGCTCGGCGCAATCGAGCTCGACCAAGCGCTTGCAGTGATGGGAGACGTTCTGCGTCGATTCGCCCAGCTCCCGCGCCATTTCCACCGGGCTCGCCGGCCGTTCGACCAGGATCCGCAGAATTTCCGCCCGCAGCGGGTTCGAAAGAGCAATCAATCGGTTGTGGCGCGCCGCCCGCCGCCCTGCTCGGTTCCCCAAGTGACTCCTCCCGTAGACCTCAGAAGCCCTGAGCACTTAACGCTACCCCTCTTTTCGCCCCAAGCGTTTGAGTCCGGTCAGCTTTTGTCCAGCAAGAAAGCCCTTTCCGGGCGGCGCTGCGGAGGTAGGCTGACTTCGGAGCCCCTGCGATGAAGCTGATCGAGCATCCCCCGGCAGCGCCCCTCGCCGGCATCACTAAGGCGGCCTAGGAACTTCGCCGAGTACAGGCGCGGACATTCGTCCAGCGCCCATTTTTTGCGCTTAGGGTCCCGCCACTTTGAGATCGCCGTCCAATAGCGGCGGCTCCTTCAATCAACTGAAAGCGGGAGGACAACTTGATGAGCAGGGGACTTCGGCGGCAGGTGCCGGCGCTGGTGATTGGCGGTTTGGCGCTGGTGGCGGCTTTGAGTGGGACGGTTTATGCGGCGGGGAAGATCAACGGCCGCTCGGTCAAGGTGAAGTCGATGCCGGGCAATCGGCTGGCGCTGGGGTCGGTGCCCGGGAACCGGCTGAAGCCGGGGGCGCTGCAGGGCAGCCAGCTGGCGCCGGGCTCGATCACCGGCATCCAGATCGACGCCTCCACCCTGGGCCAGGTCCCCTCGGCGATCCACGCCGACACGGCCGAGTCGGCCCGCGACGCAGAGACCGCCCTAAACGCGGCCAACGCCGAGAACGCCCGCACGGTCAACGGCCACGAAGTCGGCTGCAAGACCGGCACCCGCCCCTTCGCCGGCGCCTGCTGGCAAACCCTCCCCAGCGACGCCGCCCTCAACGCCACCGCAGCAGCGGCCGCCTGCGCCAGCTCAGGCGGCGAGCTCCCAGACGCGCTGTCCCTGGTCGCGTTCTCGCAGCAGCCTGGGGTGACTCTGGCTGAAGGAGGCGAGTGGAGCAGCGACCTGACGAATGTTTCTGGAGTCGATCTCTACGCAGCGATCACGGTCTCATCGTCAGGGGCAGTAAGTAGTGCCGTCTCCACCGCAACCCGACGCTTCCGCTGCGTCCTCCCCCTAATCAACTAAAGACGCCCGGGTGGAGCGGGCGGGGTGTCCCTTCCCGGCACTTAGCACGAGGCGGGCAACCGCCGACCGGGCGCCAGCAAAAGAACGCCCACCGCCGAGCTGCGCCGGGAAGGGACACCCCCGCCCGCTCCCCACCGCACCTACTGAGTCTCGAGCAACCGCCGGTAGTACCGATAATCCCGCCGCTCAGGCCGGAGGTTGCAAGCCAGCGCCAGGTGATGCCGCGCCCGCCGCTTCTGCCCGGTCTTGCTCAGCGCCCGCCCAAGACAGAAGTGGGCGAAGTCATTGACCGGGTGGGACTCGACCACCGCCTCGAACTCGGCCGCGGCCGGAGCAAAGCGGCCGGAGCGAAAATAGGCGCGGCCGAGCGCCTCGCGGACCGAGGTCTTCTCCGGCGCCCGCCGGGCGGCCTCGGCGAGCGGCGCGGTGGCGTCCTCGAAGTCGCCGTCCTCGAGCAGCTCGAGGCCTCGGCGATAGAGCGTGTAGGTGGGCTCAGAAGTCACTTCGCCAGCCATCCATCAAGTGTAGGAGGCTCGGGAAACGTGCTTCCTAGCAGGGCAAAGAGACGGCCCTGCTACCCTGGGTATCCGGGGTCGGCAGAGCCACATCCGCCGCCCCAATCGTTTTTATGAGCACTATTACCGCGAAAAAATGGACCTGCGATCAGTGCGGGGTAGTCGTCTCCCGCCTCGGCGGCGAGAAAGTCGAGCTGCCCGAGGCCTGGGCGAATTCAGGCGATGGGACCTACTGCCTCCTCTGCCGCCGCGAGCGCGCCGCCCAGGCGGCCCTCGACGCCGCCCCCGAGGGGAACCTCGAAGCGCGGGCCAAACTCCGCCGTGCTGCCCTGGTCGAGTTCGAGATCCGGCGCCGCCCGGGCCACGGCAACGGCGAGATCGCCAAAGCCTGCCGCTCCTCTGTCGCCGCGGTCGTCGCCGCGCGCAAACGGCTGAAGATCCCAGCGCCGCAGTAGCGCATCCGATCTTTGCCCCACCAGGCTGTGGCGAAGGTCGGCTGCGCCGCTAGACCCGGCTGCGCTCGGCGAGGTCGCTGAGCAGCGCCTCCATCCCGCCCTCATCATGCACCCGGCGCTGGCGGTCGGCTCCGTTGCCGTCGCTGAGGATGCGGTCGATCTCTTCCAGCGCGCCCTCCCCGCCGAGATCGGCGGCGTAGGAGCGGGCCACTTCGAGGGTTCCGCGGGCAACCTCGGGGGCCGGAGCGGCGGTGCCCTCGTCGACCATCAGGCGGGCTTCGAGGCCGTAGCGCTCCGCCTGGAAGTAGGACTCCTCGATCGCCTCGCGGGCGAGGCCGGGGGCGCCGGGGCTGTCGATCTCCTTCGCCGCCAGGGCCTGGATCAGGGCGGCGATCGCGGCGTTTTCCTCCGGCCGCGCCTGCACGTCCATCCCCCGCACCTCGACCGTCCCCAGCTTCGGGTGCGGCCGCACATCCCACCAGATGTAGGTGTAGTCGGAGACGCCGGCGGCGGCGATCAACTGGTCGGCGACGCAGAGGAACTCGTCGTAGTCGCGGAAGGCGCGCGGCAGCTCGAAGCGGGGATAGCTGCGGACGGCGGCGGCGCGGCCGCTGGCGAGGCCGGAGTCGGCGCCGTCGCGGAAGGGCGAGTTGGCGGTCAGCGCCGCCAGCAGCGGCAGGTGGTGGCGCATCGCGTTGGCGACGGCGACGGCAGTTTCGGGGTCGGGGACGCCGACGTGGACGTGAAGCGCGCAAGGGGGCGTCGCCAGCAGGCTCGCGAGGTCCTTCTTGACGCTCTCGTAGCGGGCTTTGTCGACCAGCTCGGGCTCGCCGCTCTCCGCCGGGTAGAGGCCGGACCCCATCAGGCGGGCGCCGGCTGCGGCAACCGCCCGCCGCACCTCTGCCAGCTCCCTCGCCGCCTGCTCGGCATCGAGGCAGACGCCGGTCTTCAGCTCGATCTGGGTGGCGAAGATCTCGGTCGAGACCGCCTTCCGGTGGCCGGCGTCGATCCGCTCGAGCACGCCCTCGCCGTCGGCGAGGAGGCCGCAGCCCTCGTCGACCAGCAGCAGCTCCTCCTCGACCCCGAGCGTCAGCGGCGCCGAGGAGCCGAACTCGTGCTCGCGCTCTGCGCCGGTCGCGGGCGAGCCACTTTCAGTTTTAGATTGAGTCCCCATAGCGGTGTGAGGGCGAGTTACCCCCGCCTGAAGCTTCTTTAACCCCGTGCCATGCTCGCTCGGGTGCCAACCAAGAACGCTTCGGGGTCCTTCGGGAACCGGATTTCCGGAGGCTCTTCCTCGGTCGCACCACCTCCTTGGTCGGTGACGGGATGGCGCCGGTCGCGATCGCCTTCGCGGTCCTCCACCTGAACGGCTCGGCGACCGACATCGGCATCGTTTTCGCCGCCCATTCGCTGCTCCTGATCGCCCTAGTTCGCGATCCCCCCGTCCGCACCCGCGTCAGCGCTTACGACTGGTTCGGCTCCCTCGCGCTGGAGCCGATCGGCCTCGCCGTCGTCGGCCCTCTGGCCGTCGCCGTCGGCACCTCGGAGACGCTCTGGCTGAGCGCCGCGGCGATCGCCATCTGCCTCGGCGCCGTCTACGCGGTCCCGAGCGTCCGCCGCCTCGAAGTGCGGGTCGACGAACCGACCCCCACCCCGCCCCCGCGCCCGATCGAGGCCGGGGACTGATCAGCGCCGTAGAGCTTTTACCTCGTGGAGGGACGAAAAGCTCTACGGCGACCCACGGCTAAAGGGTTCGCAGGGCCGCTTCGGCGGCGTTGAACCCGTTGATGCCGTGGGCCCCGGCGCCGGGTGGGGTCGCGGCCGAGCAGATGAAGACGCCGGGGATGCCGGTCCAGTAGGGGACCGGGTGGACACGGGGACGGAGCATCGTCTGCAGCGGCGTGTTGGCGCCGCCGAGAATGTCGCCGCCGACGAAGTTGGCATTGCGGGCCTCGATCTCGGCGGTCGTTGTGACCGTCCGGGCGACGATGCGTTCGCGGAAGCCTGGGGCAAAGCGTTCGATCTGATCGAGGACGACCCCGGTCGCGTCGCCGTCGTAGCCGCTGGGGACATGGGCGTAGGCCCAGACCGGATGCAGGTCGCCGCGGGAGCGGCCGGAGTCGGCGAGGTACTGCTGACCGACGAGGATGAAGGGACGCTGCGGCATCCGGCCGCGGTTGACTTCGGCCTCGGCGGCGGCAACTTCCTCCAGCGATCCGCCGACATGGACCGTCCCCGCCTGCCGCGCCGCCTCCATCGCCCAGGGCACGCCGTCCTGCACCGCGAGGTCGAGCTTGAAGGCGCCCGGCCCGTACTTGTAGCGGCGGTAGGAGCGGGCGACGCGACTCGGCAGCTTGTCCCCCGCCACCTCCAGGACCCCCCGCGGCGTCAGGTCGAGGACGACTGCGTCGGCCGCCGGCAGCTCGTCGAGCGAGCGGACCCGGCGGCCGGTCTCGATCCGGCCGCCGTTGGCGCCGATCACCGACGCCCAGGCGTTTGCGAGTGCGACCGAGCCGCCCTTCGCGACCGGCCAGCCGTAGGCGTGGCCGGAGCAGACCAGCGCCATCCCGATCGCCGAGCTCAGCGGCCGGTCGAGCCGAGCGTAGGAGTGGGCCGCGACGCCGCCGAAGAGCGCCGCCGCCTCGGGGCTTCCCAGACGGGAAGCCAACACGGTCGCCGGCAGTGCCGCCGGCAGGCCGAAGCGCGCCAACCGCAGCGGGTGGCGCGGCACGTGGATCAGCGGGTGGTAGATGTCCTCGGTGAGGGTGTCGTAGCTCCGCGAGGGCGGCCCGAAAACCTGCTGCCACCGCTTCCCCACCGCTCCGAGCCCCGCCGCCGTCGCCTCCAGCGAGCGCAGCATCACCCCTCCGCCGCCGCCGCCGAGCGGGTGGGCGAGGTCGACCTCCGGCCAAGCCCACTCGAGCCCGTGGCGGTCGAGTTCCAGCCCTCGGGAGACCACCGCCGGCGAGGAGACGGCCATCGGGTGGGTGGCGCTGCACTCGTCGTGCAGGAGGCCGGGCTCGGTGAGTTCCGAGGTCCGGGTGCCACCGCCGATCGTCTCCTCGGCCTCGATCACCGTCACCTCGACCCCACGGCTCGCCAGCGTCGCCGCGCAGGCGAGGCCGTTTGGCCCCGAACCGACGACGACGGCGCTAGGCATCGTGCACCGGGAACGGCTCGTCGCCGAGCCAGGGCTGGCGCCGGACCATCTCGGCGACGTCGACGTATCCCTCCTCGACCAGCCCGTCCGCCGCGTCCCAGATCCGGTACCGCTGCCGCTGCACGTGTGCGGGCTGGGACTCCAGCGTCACCACCCGCAGCTCCCCTGGCTCGAAGCGGCAGCGCTCCTGCACCGCGGCCAGCAGGCGGTGGTCGTGGAAGTGGCCATCGCCGAAGTTGTAGCCGAGGACGACGCCGGCGACGAGCTCGCCCTCACGGACGTCGTAGTCCTCGATGTCGTCGACCGCGCGCAGCGAGAGCGCGTTCAGCGCCCGCCCGTGGGAGTGCATCGAGCGGAAGGCGAGCCCTTTGTAGACGAGCACGTCGATCAGCTCCGGCTCGTAGAACTTCTCCAACTGCTTGGTCACGATCGGCGCCGCCTTGACGATCTCATGGTCGAGCTTCTCCTCTGCCCCCTCGCCGCCGTCGCCGCGGCGGAAGAGCCACTGGCTGGTCGCCCAGTTGCCGGCGTAGTAGCGCATGGAAGGCAGGAAGGAGACGAGGTCGGGCCGGAAGTTCCCGAGCACCGGCAGGCCGACGCAAATCAGGCCGAGGATGACCAGCAGCAGCGGATCGTCGACGGAGGACCAGGGCACGTCGGCGTAATGGCCGAAGAGGAAGAAGAGGCCGAAGATCATGAAGACGTTCCACTCCAGCGGCACCGCCAACGGGAAGGTCGAGAAGATGTGGACGTGGAAGAGCACCATCCCCGCCAGGGCGAGGGTGCCGAGCAGGCCGCCCTGGGTGAGGATCAGGATCAGCGGCAGGGTGAACTCGATCGCCGTCCCGAGGTGGGCGTCGAACGCTCCCAGGCGTGAGGGCCGCAGGTCGTCAGGGTGGTCGCGGTAGAGGCGGCGCTTCAGGGCCTTCGACCGGTTCCACGGCGTGTTGCTGATCATCACCGTGACGACGAAGGGGAAGTGGCGGTTCAGCTTCGAGGACGCCGCCCCCCACCAGATGCAGAAGAAGACGAGCTGGGCGGCGATCACCAGGTTCGTCACCGGGAAGAGAAAGATGATCGCGAGCGATCCGTAGATCTCCGCCCTCGCCGCCAGGAACGGGACCTTGTCGCGGAAGCCGAGGGCGCCGAGGAACGCCAGCAGGACGCCGACCGCAACCGGCTCAAGGACATCCCCCGAGGAGAGCAGCAGGTACAGCGCCGAGGCCAACAGCCCCGCGTAGAGCCCGACGTCGAGCCAAGCGCGCGTCGTCCCCCGCGTCCCCGGGACCTTCTCCGGCCAGGGCGGCAGCCGCGTCGTCCCCGGTCGCAGCCAGTAGAGAAAGCCGCCAACCATCGGGCTGAAGCGCAGGGTCAGCGGCAGCGAGCCGGCGCCGAGCCCCAGCACCTCCCAAAGCATCGTCCAGATCACCGCCTTCTGAAAGACGATCGGCGCCGTCCACTCCGGCCAGCCGCTGCTGGCGAAGATCAGCAAGCCGCCGAGCCCGGCGTAGGCGAGGATCTTGAAGACGTAGAGGAAGTAGACGGCTACCGGCGTCCCGAACCCGTTCAGCGCCCAGTCCTGCGCCAGCGGCTTGATCCGCTCCAAGTGCGGCAACCGCCGCCACTCGGAGACCTCGAACGGCGGCGGTGCGGGATCTAGGAGGCCCATGCGGCCAAGAAGTTCAACTAATCTTCGACTCGTTCGACCGGATGCCGATGACTCTACGTCTTGTCTGCCGCCCTTCCAACCCCTGATCCTCTTTCGCGCCGCCTCATGCACGGCGTCAGGTTCCTCTCGCTGCTGCTGATCCTCGTCGTCGTCAACTCCTTCGTGAACGGCGGCGAAGCCTCGCTCAACCCGATCGCGGTGGCGGCCGAGCGGACCGAAAGCGCACCCGGAGCCCGGTTCACGATGAAGGCGAGCTACACCGGCGCCGGCCTGGCGCAGCCGGTCGTGGCTCACGGCAAGGGAGCCCGCAACTCGCAGACCGGGCGCAGCCGCGCAGTCATGAGCGTGGAGGTGCCGCAGGCCCCAACCGAAATCCACGTCGAGTCGATCGGCGACGGGACCTCGATCTACATGCGCAGCAGCACCCTCGGCTCGAAACTTCCCGAAGGCAAGGAATGGATGCGGGTCGAGCCGTTCCTCGGGCACAGCGAAAGCGAAGCGGTGCTCGGGGGCAGCGACGCTGACAGCTCACTGCAGATGCTCGGGAGCACCGGCGACGTGGAGAGGGTCGGGACCGAGCAGGTCCGCGGGACGAGCACGACGCGCTACCGCGCCGTCGTCGACCTGGACAACTACGCCGACGCGCTCCGGGGGGAAGACAAGGACGAGCTGGCCGACCTCTACGAGAAGTACAGCGAGCTGGCGCCCGATCCAGCCGAGGTCGAAGTCTGGGTGGACAGCCACAAGATCCTTCGGCGGCTCCGGATGGTGATGGAGATCCCGACCCGGCCCGGCGGGCCGACGCTGACGATGGACATGCGGATGGACTTCTTCGACTTCGGGGCGCGCCCGCGAATCGAGCTTCCCGACCCGGCAAGCGTCTACGACGCCACGCCGACGCTCGAACGCGAACTAGACGCCGCCGGCTGAGGGCAGCCGACTTCGACCACAGCCCGCTGTGGTCGAAATCCGCTGGGATGGCCTACCGCCGGATCCTCTCCCGTCCCCACGCATTGGCTCCTTCGCTGCCGCGGGCGTCGTCGCCGGCGCCTTCACCATCGGCTTGGGAGCGACCTCGCCGCTGCTCGGGCGCCTGGTCGACCGCCGCGGGGCACGACGGGTGCTGATCCCGGCCGGCGTGGTGACGGCGCTTGGGCTCGTCCTCGTCGTCATCCTCGCCGAAGCGGGCGCGGGCACCGCTGCCCTGGTCGCCGCCGCGGCGCTCGCGGGCGGCGCCGAGCACGGCAACAGCGCCCTCGGCGGGCCGTTGATCGCCGCCGCCGCCCTCGGCTCGGCCGTTGGCGCGCTCGTCTACGGCGCCCAGGCACACCGTTTCCGCACCCCGCTCAGGGCTCTATCGCGCTGGCGATCTACCAGCCGCTCGCCTGCCTGCCGATGCTGCTCGCCGACTCCACGGTGGCGATGTTCGCGCTTGCCGCCCTCGCCGGTACCTACATCGCCCCGGCCAGCAACCTGCGCAACCAGATCGCCCAAGCGGCGATGCCGCCGGGGACCGGCACCGAAGCCTTCACCTGGCTGGCGCTGTCGCTAACCGTCGGCGCCAGCGGCGGCAGCGCCCTCGCCGGCCCGCTGGTCCAGAGCGGCGGTTGGCAGGCCGGGGTGCTGCTCGCCGCGGGACTTCCCGCCCTTTCGCTGCCGCTGATCCTCCTGCGGCGCGAGCTGCTGCACCGGGCGGTGCAGGCTTAGCCCAGGCTCAGGCGGCGGCGAGGATCCCGATCGGGCGGGCGATCCGCGGGGGGATCGCAGAGCGCGGCGGCTCGAAGCTGAGCTGAGCGGGGATGGAGGCCCGACGTCGGGTCGCGACGCCGAAGAGGACGCCGTCGGGCTCGCGGAAGAAGAAGCAGTTGTAGCCGTCGCACTCGATCACGCGGCTGACCGTTGCTCCCATCCCGATCACCCGCTGGCGCCAGGCACGCTCGTGGCCGGGACGGCAGCTCCAGGCGACGTGGCGGACGGTGCCGGCGCCTTCGACCGCGCGGGAAGGCGGCGGCGCATCGGTCTCGTAGCGCACCGCCTCGGGGCCGGCGCCGACCCGCCACGCCCCCTCGCCGCAGGACTCGAATCCGAGCCGCCCCGCCAGGAGATCCCCGCTTTGGACGCTGGCCGGGGCATAAGCGCGAACGCCGGCGAGGGCGCAGATCGCCAAATCAGCCTCGGCGTTCGTCCTTTTCCGGGGATATGCCCCGGAAAGGACGAACGCCGACGGGAGTGTGAGCTCGTGCTCGAGGCCGTCGGGGTCGGCGAACCGCAGCGCCAGCGGGTCACCGGCGCCGTTGAGCCAGGCCGTCACGGTGACACCGGCACCCTCGAGCCGGCGGCGCCAGTGCTCCAGGGCCCGCGGTCCGTCGACCTCCCACTGCAGGCGATGAACCAGGCCCCGCCCGGGCACGCCGCAGGCGACTCCAGGCGTCACCGCGAAGCTGAGCACTCCCCCGGCCTGTTCATCGTTGGGGGCGAACGCGATCGTCCCCGAGTCGTGCTCGGCAATCAGGCTCAGCCCGAGCAGGCCGCCATAGAAGTCGACGCAGTCCTCGCGGGAAGAGGCGATCGCGGAGATGTGGTGGAGGCCAAAGAGGTTCATTCGGATCCGAATTGTATACTTTTCCTATCGACAAACTACCTAACATCCTCTACATCCACTCCCACGACACCGGCCGCTACGTCCAGCCCTACGGCTTCCCGGTGCCGACGCCGAACATCCAGCTGCTGGCCGACCAGGGAGTGCTCTTCCGCAATGCCTTCTGCGCCGCCCCGACCTGTTCGGGCAGCCGTGCCTCCCTGCTCACCGGACAGTACTGCCACAACAACGGCCTGCTCGGTCTCGCCCACCGCGGCTGGGAGCTGAACGACTACGGCCAGCACCTCGTCCACCCCTTGCGCGAGGCCGGCTACCGCTCGGTCCTGATCGGCGAGCAGCACATCTCCGAGGACCCGGAGGTTATCGGCTACGACGAGGTGATCGAGGTCGACAGCCACCACGCGGCCGACATTGCCCCGACCGCGATCGAGCGCCTCGGCGCCACCGAGGAGCCCTTCTTCATGTCCGTCGGCTTCTTCGAGACCCACCGCACCTACCGCGCCCCGACCTCTGTCCGCGACACCCTCTACTCGCTGCCGCCGGCGAACCTGCCGGACACGCCGGAGACCCGCGCCGACATGGCCGCCTTCAAGGCCAGCGCCCGCTCGCTTGACCAGGGCATCGGCGCCGTCCTCAACGGCCTCCACCAGCTCGGGCTGCAGGACAACACGCTGATCATCTGCACCACCGACCACGGCCTCGCCTTCCCGGGCGCAAAGGCGACGCTGTACGACCGCGGGATCGGCGTGATGCTGATCATGCGCGGCCCGGGCGGCTTCCTCGGCGGCCGCGTCCTCGACGGCCTCGTCAGCCACCTCGACATCTACCCGACCCTCTGCGAGCTGGCCGGAATCGCCGAGCCGCCCTGGCTGCAGGGCACGAGCCTGATGCCCCTCGTCCGCGGCGAGAGCGCCACGGTCAACGACGTCCTCTTCGCTGAGATGACCTACCACGCCGCCTACCAGCCCCTGCGCGCAGTCCGCAGCGAGCGCTTCAAGTACATCCGCCGCTTCGACGACTACGACCGCCCCGTCCTCGCCAACTGCGACGACAGCGCCTCGAAGAAGATCCTGGTCGACGCCGGCTGGGGCGAGCAGCGCGTCCCCGAGGAGCAGCTCTACGACCTCCTCTTCGATCCCAACGAGCTCAACGACCTCTCCACCGACCCCACCCGCCAACAGATCCTCACCGAAATGCGCGAGCGCCTGCTCGAGTGGATGCGCGCGACCGAGGACCCGCTGCTTGACGGCCCCGTCCCGGAGCCGCCCGGAGCCTGGTCCAACGACCCGCGCCAGGCGAGCCCGAACGACCCGACGAGCGCGGCAGAGCGCTAGAGAAACGCTTCCGTTTTTGGTACGCCGGAGGTTTCGCGGTAAGGTCGGCTGCATCAACCCGCCTGATCATTCGGAACTAACTTCGTCCATTCCCGGCCAGGTCCCCAGTTCGGTGGCGGAGAGCTTCGGCGCGCGAATCTCCGCTCCGATGCCTGGAAGCGCTGTCTTCCTAACCGTGGGGCGGACCGGCTCCCCCGGGAGAGCAATTCGGGAAGCGGGCGGCTCGCTGGTCGCGCGGCTCGACCCGAGAAAGGCTCTCGCGGTTGCGCCGCTGGCCTCCTGGTCGACGCTCCGCAACCACTCGGACCTGCAGTTCGCCGGGCCCGTCTCCGTCGACCTGGATCGGCTGCGGCAGATCCTCGGCGGTTCAGCTCAGACCCTCAATCAAAGCCGACGCAACTAGGAGGTCGACATGGCAGATATGTCCGTAGGCCGAGAGCTTTTGGACGTGCCCCTTCCCGACATGGTGACGAAGCTCTCGCTCGGGATCGCGTCGGGTCAGAGTGCTCTGGATAAAAACTCGATCGAAACCGCGAAATTCCTCGCCGAGGAGAAAGTGCCGATCGTGCCGGCGCTCACCGAGACGATCGCCGAGGACGGAACCGTCTCCTTCGCCCAGGCCGACGAGGTCGACCTCTCGCTCCTGCAGATCGGCCTCAACCCCTCCTTCTACCAGTTCGCGGAAGCGACGATCGAGGTCTCGATGGACATCAAGACCACGACCTCGACGGACACCTCGGTCAAAGTCGGAGCCCAGGTGGGAGGGGGATTTGGCCTCTGGAGCGCATCGATACGGGCCGAGGTCGCCCACAACCGCAAGTTCCAGAAAGAGGTGCACGGCACCAGTCGGCTGTTCGTGAAGATGGTGCCGGTGCCGCCCCCGCCGCGGATCTACCCCGAGGTGAAGATCGTCGACAATCGGAAACCCGGGCCGGAAAAATAGGCGATGGCAGACAAAGCGCTGATCGACGGCCCCAGGCACTTCCGCCCCTCGATCCTCCCCGCGGACGCCGTCCCCAGGGAGGTGTCGTGGGTCAGCTTCGCGGACCTCGTCCGGATGGCGGCGGAGGGGATCGCCGATGCCCAGGCCAGCCTCGATCGCACGTCGGTGGCGCTGATGAAGGAAATGGCGGAGCCGGATGTGGATGTCGTTCCGACGGTGACCGAAGAGATCGATGCCGAGGGCAACGTCTCCGTGACCTCCGGTCAGCCGCGCAAAGCCTCGCTGCTGAGCCTCGGCGTCACCCCGGCCTTCTACCGCTTCTCAGAGGTGACGGTCGAGGTTTCGATGGACCTGCGGACGGTCGAGGACACGACTTCACAATCCGTGGAGAAGAAGCGCCACGGCCTCCTCGCCGGGACCTCCGAGCTACGAACCGAACGCAAACTCCGCTCCGAGTTGAGCGCTCTCTCGAAGGTGACGGCGAAGCTCGTAGCGGTGCCGATGCCGATACAGCTCGAGCCCGTCCGCACGACGACGAGCCCAGATGCCTGAATCAGGAGACCTCGGCGCTCTCGTAGCAGCGGCCGGACAATCGTTGGTCGACGTCCAGTCAGACTTGACCAAGGGCATGTCCGGAGTTCCCCTCGCCGTCGCCCTCAGCGAGGCCGAGCTGGAGGTCAAGGGGCTGATCGGGAGGAACGAGGACGGATCGCTCCGGCTCGACACGATCACGCTGCGCCAGGCTCGCGAAGAGGGCATCGGCGAAGGCCTCCTCTCCTCCATCAAGGTCCGTTATGTGGCGGTGGCCGAGCCCTCGGAACCTGGAGAGACGGTGCCGGAGCGCGACCCTGCCGAGATAATCGCGGAGGTGCGCACCCGAAAGGACATCACGCGGCTGGAGAGCATCGTCGGGGAGCTGGATTTCGACACCCAGTACGTAAATGCGGCGAGACGCTGGCTGGTCTCGGCAACCGGCCCCGAGAACCGCTTGATGCGCGAGATCGTGATCGATGACACGACCCCGGGGTCGGCGGGTGGCTGAGAAACCGAAACGCCGCCCCGCTAGTCCGATCAGGGTAGAGAAACAGGTGGGGCGTCTGCTAGCGGAGAACGCCAAGCTCGGCAAAGAACTGGAGGCAGCGCGGGGCAACGCCGAGCGGACCGAGAAGGCCCTGCGCGACGCGCGTAAAGAGCTCAGCGGAGCGCAGAAGGGGCTGCGGCGGGAGAGCCGCTTACGGACCAAAGCCGAGGACGCGAGCCGCTCACTGCAGGAGGAACGCGACACCCTTGCGGAGACCTTGCAGCTGGCCAACAAACAACTGGCCGGCGAGTCCATGCATCCCATCCTTCCCCCAAAAGCGGTCGCCGGGCTGCTCGGAAACCTAGTCGCCGAGCTCGACTCCCAGCTCGGCGGCATGACCGTGGCGGCGGGCGAGGTACAGCTCAAAGTCGGAGTCCAGCAGATCGGCGAGGAGCCCGGGTTCGTCCTGCCCAGCGTCGAGCGGCCACTCGACCCCGAGTCCGTCCAGGCGGTATCGGTGAGGTTCCAGGGCGGCGGAGACCCTTCGACCGAGGAAGCGAGCGAGAGCGGCGAGTGAAAGCAGGGATCAGCCCCAAGCTCCAGACGACGGCAGCTTCGAGACCGGCCAGAACATGGCCACCGCTGTCGCCCAGTGGGCCGCTGAACGAGCCTCGCAGTTCGGCGGACCGATTGACCGCTGCTGAGAATCACTGCGGTCGGTGTGAAGTACCGCTACGGGGATTCGAACCCCGGTTTCCGGACTGAGAATTGGCTCTGCGAGTCCGTTTGCGGCCGATCCGTGGCTGTGGCGCCCAAGGAGATCAGTCCATTCCGTCGAGTTCGGTGGAGTCGGGGACATATTTCGGGACACGGTTTTCAGCATCTCAACCTGCCTCCGGCCTATCCTTAAGGCTATGGAGCAGGCAACCGTCGATCGGCTGAACGCAGCGCAGCTCACCGAGAGCGAGCGCCGAGCGCTCGAGCGCTACGCGACGCATCTTGAGGATGAGCTGGGCGGTGATCTGCGCGGTCTCTGGCTCTATGGCTCCCGCGCTCGCGGGACCGCGCATCCGGAGTCCGATATCGACTTACTGGTGATCGCCGAGGGCGGCCATGATCGCTATGGACGAATCGCCGGCGATCTCAGCGAAGAAGTCGCAATCGCTGAGGGCGAGAGCCCATTCAACTACTCGGTCCATGTCCACGACCCCGAGTGGCTACAGGGCCGTCGCGCGATCGAGTCCTTCTTCATCCAGGAGGTCGACCGCGACAAGATCGTCCTCGCTGGGAGCGCACTGGATTGAGCCCTCGGTCGGAGGAGTTCATGCAGCAGGCGCGCGACCGACTGGCGGATGCCCAGGCAATCCTCGGAACCGCCCACCCCGCGGTAGTTGTCAGCGCCGCCTACTACGGAATGCTCTATGCAGCCCGAGCCGCCCTTTCAGAGCGAGGCGAGTTCGCCAAGACCCACAGCGGCACTTGGACGCTGTTCAGCCAGGTCTTTGTTGCACCCGGCGAGTTCGACCAGCACCTCAGCGCCCTCGCCCGCCGCGCCAAGGACGCTCGCGAGGAAGGCGACTACGAGGCCGCACCGGCGAGCCCAGAGGAAGCCGCCGAATTCGTCAAAGGGACTGCCGAATTCATCGCCGCGATCGAACGGCTGCTGCAGAGCTGAGCCACCATCGCCGTGGGCGCCGCCACGATACCGCAGACAATCAGCCTCTATGTGCAAGGCTTTGACGGTGGCCCACCACAAGCGCAAACGTCCAAAGCACCGTCGTGGCGGCTGCCTGCTCTGCAAGCCGCAGAAGCTGACCGCGAACGCGAAGGGAAAGCGCCGTCGCGCGAGACAGATATCGCTCCAGCACGAGCGCGCCGCTGATCACGAGACCGAGGCAATCGCCGCCGAACGAATCAGGAGCGGGGCGGCAGACCACAAGGAAGATGGCGCCACCGCACTGGAGCGCCTTGGTATCGAAATACCGCTACGGGGATTCGAACCCCGGTTTCCGGACTGAGAATCCGGCGTCCTAGTCCCCTAGACGATAGCGGCGAGGATGCGGGCATTTTAGCGAGCCGGCGGGCGGGGGCGCGAGACGTCGGTCACAGGAAACTCCCGCGGAGGGGGAAGGGGCGGGGGCGGCGCAATCGGTAAATTGGCCTCCCGCGCGGCTGTGGCGGAACTGGTAGACGCGCACGGTTCAGGTCCGTGTGGGCGAAAGCTCGTGGAGGTTCGACTCCTCTCAGCCGCACTTAGGCGACCGCTGCGGCGGTCGCCTGCGGCGCCCGTGCCGCGTTGGCGGCGATCTCTTCGACGAAGGTCGGCCAGAGCGCTCGCGGCAGGTCGTGGCCCATGCCGTCGACCAACTTCAGGCGGGCGCCGGGGATCGCCTTGGCGGTGGCGCGGCCGCCGGAGGGGTTGACGAGGAGGTCGTTCTTGCCGTGGATGACGAGGGCGGGAAGCTCGAGCTCGCGCAGATGGGCAGTGCGGTCGCCGGAGGCGGTGATCGCGTGCAGCTGGCGGGCGATCCCGGCCTCGCTGTGGCCGCGGTCGAAAGATCGGCCGGCGATCTCGCGCACCCGCTCTTCTTCGAACGGGTAACCAGGCGAGCCGATGACCTTGAAGGTCTTGACCACGCGTTCGATCGCCGCCTCGCGCTCGCGCGGCGGGTTGCCGAGCAGGAGGCCGAAGGTTTTGTAGCTGGGGTGGCCGACGCGGCGATTGCCGGTGGTCGACATGATCGAGGTGATCGAACGAACGCGCTCGGGGTTCTCGATCGCCGCCGTCTGCACGATCATCCCGCCCATCGAGGCGCCGACCAGGTGGGCGGAATCGACACCGAGATGGTCCATCAGGCCGAGGGTGTCAAGCGCCATATCGCGCAGCAGGTAGGGCGCGGTGCCGCGGCGGCCGATCAGCATGTCGACGCGGCCGGGCAGCCCCGCGGTTTTGACCTTGGTCGAGCGGCCGATGTCGCGGTTGTCGAAGCGGACAACCCGAAAGCCGCGCTCAGCCAGCAGCGCGCAGAAATCCTCACTCCAGGCGATCATCTGCGTCGCCAACCCCATCACCAGCAGCAACGGCTCCCCGTCGGGGTCCCCCATCTCCTGGTAGCAGAGCTCGACACCGTTGCTGGGCGCGAAACGCTCCTCGGAGAACTCGTGCATCTCGCGATGGTACCCGGGCTGGCTGGGCAGCCAAACGTCATACTCGCGCGGGTGCGGACGGCGATCATCTCCGACCTCCACCTCGGCGTCGCCTCCGACGAGGACGTGCTGCGGGACCCGGCCGTGCGGCGGCTGCTGCTCGACGAGCTCGCCGGCGCCGACCGCGTCGTCCTCCTCGGCGACGCGATCGAGCTGCGCAATCTGCCGCTCGGGCCTTCGCTGGAGCGCGCCCGTCCCTTCTTCGAAAAGCTCGGGGAGGCGATCGGGGAGGCCGAGGTGACCCTCGTCCCCGGCAACCACGACCACCGCCTCGCCGAGCCGCTGCTGGACGGGCTCTCGATCGCCGGCGAACGGCTGGAGCTGGAGCACCACCACGCCCCCTCGGGCCCGGCGATGAAGGTCGACGATTGGCTTGGCCGCGCCAGCCTGGAGATCGCCTACCCCGGCGTCTGGCTGCGCGGCGACGTCTACGCCACCCACGGCCACTACATGGACGCCCACCTGATGCTGCCGCGCGCCGAGTGCATCGCCGCAGCGCTGATGGCCCGCCTCTCGCGGCCGCTGCCCGATCGCACCAGCCCGATCGACTACGAGCGCATCCTCCGGCCCCTCTACGGCTTCGCCTACGGCCTCGCCCAGGTGCTCCCGATCAAGCGTCGTCGCAACGGTCCGTTCGAGCGAGCTTGGGAGGTGCTGGCGGGCGAAGAGAGGAAAACCACCCTCGGCACCCGCACCGCCCGCGCCGGCTTCCCGCTTGCGATCCACGGCCTCAACGGCCTCCTCCGCGCCGACTTCTCCCCCGACGTGTCCACGCAGGCGATCTTCCGCACCGGCGTCGACGCCGCCACCGAGCTGGCCGTGCGCCTCGGCCTCGACGACGTCCACGTAATCACCGGCCACACCCACCGCGGCGGCCCCCTCCCAAGCGAACCCGAGTGGGAGCTGCCGCGCGGCGGCCGCCTCCACAACACCGGCAGCTGGGTCTTCGCCACCGCCTTCCACCAACCAGGAAGACCCCCGAACTTCTACTGGCCCGGCACCATCACTTGGCTAGAGGACAACAACCCCCCACGCCGCACCCAGCTTCTCAACAACTATTCCCACGAGGAGATGAGCGATCTAATCAACCGGTCGGCCTAGGGAGCCGGGGGTGGGGGTCGCCGGACCCTCCCCGCTGTTGTCCGCCGACCCCCACCCCCGGCTCCCTCTCAGCCAAGCCACTCGGCAACGTTCCCCCGCCGAGCTGCGCCCAGAAGGGGTACCCCCGCCCCCTCCTCAACCAAGCCACTCGGCGATGATCGCGCCGATCTCCGGCCCCGCGTCCTCCTGCAGAAAGTGCGAAGCGTTCTCGATCGGCCGCGGCGGCGGGAAGTTGAGCTGACTCGAGACCCGCTCGCCGACCGAGAACGGCAGCACCGGGTCTGAATCGGCCCATAGCACCAGCGCCGGCCGCTCGTCGTCGCGCAGCGCATCGGCGACGCGTTTGCCCTCGGCGGCGCCGGGAGCATCGGGCTCGGTCGGGAGGATCAGCGGGAAAGCGCGGGCGCCTGCCTTGGCGGCTGCCTCGGGATAAGGCGCGTCGTAGGCGGCGATCACCTCATCGCCCGGATCCTCCTTGCAGCCGCCCTTGACGAGGAAGCCGACCGGCACGTCCTCGCTGTTGCGGACGAAGTCGCGAAAGGCGAGCCAGGCGTCGCTCATCTTCTGGTGGCCGGTGAAGGGGCCGGTCTCCATGATCACCAGGCGGGAGATCCGGTCCGGGTGCTCGACCGCGAGCCGCAGCCCGATCGGCCCGCCCCAGTCGTGGACGACCGCGGTCGCGTTCCGCAGGTCAAGTTCCTCCAGCAGCGCCGCCATCAGCTCGACGTGGCGGTCGTAGGTGTACCAGCCGAGGTCGGTGGGCTTGTCGGAGCGGCCGAAGCCGGCGTAGTCGGGGGCGATGCAGCGGAAGCCCGCGTCCCGCACCGGCGGGATCACCTTGCGCCAGAGAAACGACCAGGTCGGCTCGCCGTGGAAGAAGACGACCGGCTCCCCCTCCCCCTCGTCGAGGTGCGCCAGCCGCAGGCCGTCGATGTCGCGATAGCGGGACTCGAACGGGTAGTCCGGCAGCCCCTCGAGCAGCTCCTCCGGCGTGCGAAATGCATCGACGCTCATCGAGCCACCCTATCCCGGATCGGGATTGTTGACCTCAAATCCCGGAATCCAGATCAGGATTCCAGACTTTCTCGGTCGACTTTGTGCTACCGTGCCGCCCTCATTGGGCAGTAAGTCGCTCAAGAACGTAAGTTAGTCGACATAGGAAGGAAACTTTTTGATGCGGAACGCTCGCACTACCCGGCGGCGCGGCGTGAAGATCGGCCTCCCAGCCGCACTTCTCGCCCTGCTCCTCGCAGTCTTCGCCGCTGGATGTGGCGGTGGTGACAGCACCACCGGCTCCTCAGGAGACAGTGGAGGAAGCGGCGGCAAGCTCGATGTCGTCGGCTACTCCACCCCGGAAGCCGTCTACACCGAAGCGCTCGAGCCGGCCTTCGAGGAAAGCTCGAAAGGCTCCGGCGTCAGCTTCAGCAACTCCTTTGGCGCCTCCGGCGACCAGAGCCGTGCCGTCGCCGCGGGACAGCCCGCATCGGTAGTCCACTTCTCCCAGGCCGGCGACATGGAACGGCTCGTCGAAGAAGGCGAAATCGTCGCCAAAGACTGGGACCAGAACAAGTACAAGGGCATCGCTGAGAACTCAGTCGTGGTCTTCGTCGTCCGCAAGGGCAACCCCGAGGGGCTCGAGACCTTCGACGACCTGCAGAGCAAGGACGTCGAGATCATCACCCCGAACCCGTTCAGCTCCGGTTCGGCCCGCTGGAACATCATGGCCGTCTACGGCAACGCAATCGAGGCCGGCAAATCCCCCGACCAGGCGCTGGACGAGGTCCGCACCGTGCTCGAGAAGACCGTCGCCCAGCCGGGCAGCGGTCGTGACGCGCTCTCGGCCTTCACCCAGGGCCAGGGAGACGTCCTCCTGAGCTACGAGAACGAGGCGATCAAGGCCGAAGAGGAGGGCGAAGACGTCGAATACGTCGTGCCTCCGGCGACGCTCCTGATCGAGACCCCGATCGCGGTCACCAAAGACGCACCGCAGCCTGCGGCGCAGGACTTCCTCGACTTCATCTGGTCGGATGAGGGTCAGGAAATCTGGGCCGAAAACGGCTACCGACCGGTCAACCCGAAACTCGTCGACGAGAAGCAGTTCCCGACTCCCAAAGACCTGTTCCACATCGCCGACTTCGGCGGCTGGGGCAAAGTCAACGACGAGTTCTTCGACGACGAAACCGGTTCGGTCGCCGAGATCGAGAAGGAACTCGGGGTCTCCACGAGCGGCTGATGGAGGCACACCCGGCAAACCTCCCCGCTCCCAGCCAGCACCGGGCAGGCATCCGCCTGCCCGGTCTCGGCGCCGGCTTCGGCGGCGGCACGGTCATGCTCTATCTGAGCATCATCGTGCTGCTGCCGCTGGCCGCCGTCGCCAGTGAAGCCTTCACCGGCGGCATCGGTCACTTCTGGGAACAGGTCACCTCGCCGCTGGCGATAAAGAGCCTGAAACTGACGATCGTCTGCTCGCTGATCGTCGTCGTCGTCAACGGCTTCTTCGGCACGATCCTCGCCTGGCTCCTCGTCCGGGACAAGTTCCCGGGCAAGAGCATCATCAACGCTGTTATCGATCTTCCTTTCGCGCTGCCGACGATCGTCGCCAGCCTCATCCTGCTGACGCTCTACGGTGCCGAAAGCCCGCTGGGAATCGACTTCGCGTTCACCCGGACCGCCATCGTCGTCGCCCTCTGCTTCGTCACCCTGCCCTTCGTCGTCCGCGCCGTGCAGCCGCTGCTGCTGGAGATGGACCGCGAGATGGAGGCCGCGGCGGCCTCCCTCGGGGCCGGCAACTTCACGATCTTCCGCCGCATCATCCTCCCCAACCTCCTTCCCGGACTCGCGGCAGGAGTAGCGCTGGCCTTCGCCCGCGCCCTCGGCGAGTTCGGCTCGGTTCTCCTCTTCGCCGGCGGCAACCCGGATACGACCGTCTCCTCGGTCTTCATCCGCAACCAGGTCGAGTCGGGCAACGACATCGGCGCCGCCGCCGTCTCGGTCGTGCTGCTGGTCGCCTCGCTGCTGCTGCTCGCCTCCGTCTCGCTGATCCAGCGCTGGGCGGTCCGGCATGACCGCAGCTCGAGTGAGTTCATCCCGACTATCGCCAAGGACGTCAGCGGCGACGGAGGTGGTGCCTGATGGCCGCCAATCCCGCCAGCCGCTGGGGTCTGCGGGTCCTCGGGCTCGGCTACCTGACGATGCTGCTGCTGATCCCGCTGGTGATGATCTTCTACAAGACCTTCGAAGAAGGGATCGGGCCGCCGCTCGACGCGATCACTTCGCCCGACGGCCTCCACGCATTGAAGCTGAGCCTGCTGATGGTGGCGATCGCGGTGCCGCTGAACACGATCTTCGGGATCGGCTGCGCTCTGCTGCTGGTCCGCCACAAGTCGAAGCTCAACCCGGTAATCGACGCGGTCATCAACCTTCCCTTCGCGGTCTCCCCCGTCGTCATCGGCCTCTCGCTCTACATCCTCTACGGGACCGGCGGCTGGTTCTCCTTCATCGGCGAAGAAGGCTTCCAGATCCTCTTCGCGGTGCCCGGGATGGTCCTCGCCAGCATCTTCGTCTCGCTCCCCTTCGTCGTGCGGGAGACGGTGCCGGTGCTGCAGGAGATCGGCACCGACCAGGAGATGGCCGCCTCTACGCTCGGCGCCAACGGCTGGCAGACCTTCTGGAAAATCACCTTGCCGTCGATCCGCTGGGGCGTCGCCTACGGCGTCGTCCTCACCACCGCCCGCGTGCTGGGCGAGTTCGGGGCGGTGACGATCGTCTCCGGCTCGATCAACGGCCAGACCCAGACGCTGCCGCTGTTCGTCGAGAAGCAGTACGCCAACTTCAACTCAACCGGCGCCTATGGCGCCTCCTTGGTGCTGGCGCTGCTGGCGCTGATCACCCTGTTCGCAATGAACCTGCTGAAACGAAAGGAGGACGCCTGATGGGAATCTCAGTCGAGGGAGCAAACAAGCGCTTCGGTGACTTTCGGGCGCTCGACGACGTATCGATCGATGTCCCCGACGGTTCGCTCACGGCCCTGCTGGGGCCCAGCGGCTCCGGCAAGTCCACCCTGCTGCGAGCGATCGCCGGCCTCGAGGACCTGGATTCCGGCCTGGTCACGATCAACGGCGAGGACGCGACCCGCAAGCCGGCGCAGAAACGCGGAGTCGGGTTCGTCTTCCAGCACTACGCCGCCTTCAAGCACATGACGGTGTACGACAATGTCGCCTTCGGGCTGAAGATCCGCAAGTGGAAGAAGCCGGAGACCTCCAACCGCGTCCACGAGCTGCTGCAGCTGGTCCAGCTCGACGGCCTCGCCGGCCGCTTCCCCTCCCAGCTCTCCGGCGGGCAGCGGCAGCGGATGGCGCTGGCGCGGGCGCTCGCAGTGGAGCCGCAGGTGCTGCTCCTCGACGAGCCCTTCGGAGCGCTTGACGCAAAGGTGCGCAAGGACCTGCGGACGTGGCTTCGCCGCCTTCATGAGGAGATGCACGTGACGACGATCTTCGTCACCCACGACCAGGAAGAGGCGATGGACGTCGCCGGCCAGCTCGTGGTGATGAACGAAGGCCGCGTCGAGCAGTCCGGCACCGCCGACGACCTCTACGAGCACCCGGCCAACGAGTTCGTGATGAGCTTCGTCGGCGAGGTCAACCGGCTCGGCGACGACTTCGTGCGGCCGCACGACATGGAGGTCGTCCTCGACGCCGACGAGCGCACGAAGGAGGGCATGGTGCAGCGGATCGTCACCCTCGGCTTCGAGGTGCGGATCGAGCTCGTCCTCTCCGACGGGACCGAGGTCTGGGCGCAGCTGACCCGCAACGAACTGCAGCGACTGGAGCTGCGGGAGGGCCAAATCGCCTACCTGCGCCCGGTCCAGGCCAAAAGCTTCAACGGTGACTCGCCGTCCCAACCCCAAGGGGCCTCGACTCCCCTCGGGACTCAGGACGGCGGCGACGCAGGTTTACCTGCAGCCGTCTGAAGGGGCGACGGGGTGGGGCGTCTTCTTGCCGGGTGACGCCCCACCCCACCTCGCCACACTGGCTTCGCTTCTAGGCGCCTCGATCCGGAGGGGAAGGGCGTCTAAGCCTGCGAGGGATCAAGAGCCTCAGCATCTCCCCTAGCGTCATCCCTGGTTCCACGTCTATCGGGCTCGGCCCTCTTTTAGGCTGTATTCCAGAAGTCCGTTTCCTCGGCTGCGGCATAGGGGAATCCTAATAGGCGACTGCGATGGCGATGATCCAAAAAGCTACCTCGAGGGCCGGCAATGCACTGCCCGCCTGCAGGAAGGCTGCGAGTTGTCTCAGGGCTTCTTGGTTTTCCTTGTAACTGCCGTAGATGTAGATCGACAGGTCTCGCTGCAGCTCCTCTACCGGGGCGACTTCCGGTGCCTCGATGTAGGTCTCGATCACCTCG
Organism: Solirubrobacterales bacterium; assembly: GCA_035266025.1. GTDB lineage: Bacteria > Actinomycetota > Thermoleophilia > Solirubrobacterales > 70-9 > VAYN01. Next base: position 49,534 of record DATFOB010000026.1, on the reverse strand, counting down.
CGCGGATCAGTCGCGCCCTCCCACTCGCGCGGCCATAGGACGGCCAGCGAAGCTGAAGCGGCACCGACAAAGCAGAGAAGTGCCAACCAGGACAAGAGATCCAGATGCCCGCCCCGCAAGGCTTGAGCACCAAGAAACGAAGTCGCAATGGCAGCTACTGAGAAAAGAAGACCCGCGCGAGCCCGGAAGCTCTCGATGACCGCCTGCTGCTCCGAGCGGGCTCGGACTGCCTCGTCGTAGGCAATTCCGTAAAGAAGATACTTGCTCACCAGAACTAGTTAAGCCTCACAGAACCCGATCTTCTCCCCCCTCTGCTATTCTTGACTTAGTTGGTCTATAAAGCAAGAAAGGAGACAGAGTGACCAAACGAGTTGCTGCGACGACGTTTCGCTCGCGGGGTCGGTTGGCCGGTCTGGTGCGGGATGAGAACCCGGCGGGGACGGGTCAGAACCGGACTACGCAGACCGATAATCGGGAGTCGGCCTTGAATGGAGCCGATGAGGCGCTCTTCTATCGAGCGCGGTTGATCCTCGGCGACGGTCTACCCCGCCCCCAGCGCTGAGTTATGGACGACAGCGCTGAATCTCCTGGCTGTGAAACCTGAGCCCGGATCGCACTTGACGGCGATCCGGGCTCTCTCGCTTCCGGCTCCTTACTTGGAGCCTTTCGAGCTACCGCCTTTGGAGCTCGGGTCCTCCTCGAGCTGGAGCGGTTCGTCGGGCTGGGGGTAGGCCTCGACGGCGAGGTTCCAGTTTTTCAGCGTGAAGGTGACGTTTTTGGCACCCGCGTACTGGACCGCGATCGTGTGGCCGCCTTTGAGCAGGACGCCCGTCTGAGTGACCGTCTGGACGACGGCAACCGGCGTCGGCGACTCGGCCGTGGCCGGGGAGAAGTTCACTTTCCCGGTTGCCTGGCCATCGACCAGGATCTGGATCGGGCAGGCCTGGTCCGGTCCCGGTTTCGGCGCGGTGCAGGTCGCTTGTCCCGAAAAGGTGATCACCGCCGAACTGGCTTCTGCCTTGGTCGCGAACGAGGTGAACGCGGTCGGGATGAAGCCGGCCGTGGTCGCCGCGACGGGCCCGTACTGGGCGCTGCCGGCGGCAAGCCCTGCAACCGGCGTCGTCGGCACCGCCGACTTGGCGACGTACAGGTTCGAGGCGGCCTTTTTCTTCAGGTACAGCTGCGATGCCTTCTTGTTGCTCACGTACACCTTCGACGCCTGCTGGCTCGTCAGGAACGATTGGGCGACCGAGGGCACCACCGTGACCGAGACGGCAACGGTCGCCGCAAGCACGACGACCGTCGCGGCTCGGGGGGTGGACAGTCTTCTCTTCAGCAATTGGTCCTCCATGTCTGCGGCCTCCCTGGCGTGCCGGCGCCCTCGGTCAGCCTTCTTTACTAAGTGACTCAGGAAGGTACAGAAGCTGCTAGGGTTTTGCGACGTAGTTGGTCAACAAACTCGTTTTATCCCGGCAGAAAGGACTCACCCACGCATGAGAATCAAGACCCTCGCCATTGCGGCGATCTCCCTTCTGGGGCTCGCTGCGCCGGCGTCGGCCGGTGCTGTGACCCTGATCGGGTCCGGCTCCGTGGCCGCGCAGCCTGTGCTGCAGGCCCTCTTTGCGACCTACTCGAAGCAGGTCAACAAGAAGGTCCATTTCGTCTACACGCCGAACGGAGGCAACGCCGGCGTCAAAGACGTCCAGAACGGAACCAGCCAGTTCGCGGGCCAGGCCCGTACCCCGCTTCCCAGCGATGCCGGAACGACCTACATCAAGATGTTCCTCGACGGCCTCTGCCTGGACGTCAACCCGAAGAACCCGCTCAGCAACATCACGATCCAGCAGACCCACGACATCTACCGGGGCCTGATCACCAACTGGAGCCAGGTTGGATCGAGCTTGGGCACGACGATCGACCCGGTCGGCCGCGACACCAACGGAGGGACTTACAACTTTTTCCTCCAGGCGGTGCTCGGGAACGAGCCACCCGCCTCCAACGTCAACGCCCTCACCGCCGACGGCCTCGTCGTCAACGCGGTGAAGCAGGACCCGAACGCGATCGGCTACGCCGGGCTCGCCTGGCAGAAAAAAGGCCTCAAGCCCCTCAAGGTCAACGGCGTTCCCTGCGCTCCGAGCAAGATCAGCGTCGAGCCGCTGAAGTACCCGCTCTCGCGCTACCTGTTCCTCGTCCTCCCAGGCGACGGCAGCACGAGCTCGAAGGCACTGCTCAAATTCGTCGACTGGGCGCGCCGCAGCAAACTCGCGGGCACGGTCATCTCCAAAGCCGGCGGCGTCCCCGCCTTCAACAAGAAGTAGGCCTTGGAAGAGCAGTTCCCCCAGGAGTACGGCCCGAAGTGGTCGGACCAGCGCGTCGAGCGAATGCTCGGCGCGCTGGTCATCGCTGTCGTCGGCCTGCTGCTGGCGATGATCGTCACCGTCTTCGTCCGCGCCTGGCCCTCGTTCTCGCATAACGGCCTCGCCTGGTTCGGCCCCGGCGGCAACGTCGACGACCAACTCAACGCGATCTTCCTGTCCGGCCAGAACGGCCTCGAATACGTCTACACCTTCCACGGCTGGCCGTTGATCTGGAGCACGATCCTGATCACCGGCGCCGCCGCGGTGATCGGCCTCTTCTGCGCCCTCTTCGTCGCCGTCTTCATCGTCGAGTTCGCGCCCGAGTGGATGAGCAACGTGCTGCAGCCGGTGATCCGTTTCCTCGCCAGCGTCCCGACGGTGATCTACGGCCTGATCGGGGTCGTCGTCCTCGTCCCCTTCATCGGCAACCACCTGGTCACCGAGCCGCAGAAGGCCTCGGTTGCCGGCGTCATCTCCCTCACCGGCTACAGCCTGCTGGCGGCGACCCTGGTGCTGACGGTGATGATCACGCCGCTGATGGTCTCGATCTTCACCGACGGCCTACGGGCGGTGAAACCGGGTTGGCTCGAGGGCTCGCTCGCCCTCGGCGTCAACCGCTGGCGCACGACCTGGAAGATCGGCGTCCGCAGCGCCCGCCCGGCGATCGTCGCCGGGACCGTGCTCGCCGTCGCCCGCGCGATCGGCGAGGCGGTGATGCTGGCGATGATCTCCGGCTCGGTCGGGTTCGCGCCGAATCCTGCCGACGGCCTGATCTTCGTCTACGAGCCCTCGCGGCCACTGGCGCCGACGATCGTCAAGAACATCGACCAGCTGAGCTCGCCGCCGGCCAACGCGACCCTGTTCGCGATCGCCGCCGTTCTGCTCTTCTCGGCCGCCGCCTTCTCGCTGACCGGCTACTTCGCCCGGCGGGCGATGCAGAAGTACGGGGCCGCCTGATGCTTCTGCTGAAAGACAAGGGCAAGGAGAAGGGCGCTGTCGAGGGCACCGCCACCTGGGCCCTGACCGATCGCATCGGCCTCGGGATCTGCTGGGCGCTGGGCCTGCTCTTCTGCGCGATCGCGGTCGCGATCGTCGCCTACCTGCTGGTCCAGGGGATCAAGTTCCTGCGCCCGGAGATGCTCTGGACCCCGGCCGCCGCCGGCTTCAGCGAGGGCGAAACCGGCGGTTTCTCCGATGCCCTCTTCGGCACCATGATCGTCGCCGTAATGGGGATTGCGGTGGCGCTGCCGACCGGGATCGCGGTTGCGGTCTGGCTGGTCGAGTACGGCCGCCCCGCCGGCCTCGCCCGGGTCACCGAGATGACGATCGAGGCGATCGCCGGCATCCCCTCGATCGTCCTCGCCCTCTTCGGCACCGTGATCTTCTCCAGCACTGCGCTCGGCTTCCTCAGCCGCTCCTCCGAGGGGGTCGTCTTCGGCCGCTCCTTCTTCGCCGCCTCGGCGATGCTCTCGCTGGTGGCGCTGCCGCTGATCGTCGCCAGCGTCCGCGAGGGCCTGAACTCGATCCCGCGCCACGTCCGCGAGGCCTCCTATGCGGTCGGGAAGACGAAGGCGGCAACGACCCGCCGCATCCTCCTCCCCACCTGCCGCCCGCAGGTCGCGACCGGCGCCATGTTGGGGTTGGGCCGGATCATCGGCGACACGGCGATCATCGTCGTCCTCCTCGGCGCGACCCAGAACTTCGCCCCGGTCGAAGGCGTCGGCTTCCCCCTCAACTACCTGCGCGGGGCCGGTACCACCCTGACCAACTTCGTCTACGAGGCCTCCCCCACTGGGAACCTCAACCAGCCGCAGAAAGCCTACGCGGCGGCTTTCGTCCTGCTGCTGATGGTCTTGGCCCTGAACGCGGCCGTCGACGTCGTCCATCGCCGCGCCCGAAAGGTAGGAACGTGGAGTCACTGACCCCAGACGTGTCTGAGTTTGACCGTCATATACGACGGGAAAACTCAGACACCCCCGGGCCGCCGCCGATCCGGCGGCTGACGCTGGAGAACCCGGAAGCGGCGACGGAGGTGCTGCCGCCGGCCCCGGGCACGAGCAACGGCCACGCCCCGCAGCGGAGCGGCTTCACCGCCGCCAAGCGCTCGGTCGGCGCCCCCCAGTTCTCGATCCGGCGGATGGAGATCGACGAGGTCTCGGTCCACTACGGGGCCAAAGAAGCGGTCAAACGGGTTTCCCTGCCGGTCCGCCAGGGCGAGGTGCTGTCGCTGATCGGCCCCTCCGGCTGCGGCAAGACGACCCTCCTGCGCTCACTCAACCGACTCACGGAGCTGACCACGAGCGCCCGCCTCAGCGGCCGCATCCTGCTCGATGACGTCGACATCACCGAGATCGAGCCGACCCTGCTGCGGCGCCGGGTGACGATGGTCTTCCAGCAGCCGAACCCGTTCCCGATGAGCGTCTTCGACAACATCGCCTACGTCCTGCGCGAGCAGGGCTCGCGGCGGGCGCGGAAGAAGAGCCTGGAGCCGAAGGTCCACAGCGCCCTGGATCGCGCCGGGCTCTTCGAGGAGGTCAAAGACAACCTCGACCACCCGGCCCTGAAGCTTTCCGGCGGCCAGCAGCAGCGGCTCTGCATCGCCCGCGCCCTCGCGGCCGAGCCCGAGGTCCTGCTCCTCGACGAGCCCTGCTCGGCGCTCGACCCGAAATCCACCCAGGTGATCGAGGACCTGATCGTCAAGCTGCGCGACGACGTCGCTGTCGTCATCGTCACCCACAACCTGCAGCAGGCCTACCGGATCGCCGACCACGTCGCCTTCATGTATCTCGGCGACATGGTCGAGTACAACAGCGCCACCGCCCTCTTCGGCTCGCCCCGCGAGCAACGGACCCAGGAGTACGTGAGCGGTGCCTTCGGTTAGGAGGGACAGTCAACACCCGGGTGCGCCGTCTGGCGAGCGCCGGACCGAGCGGAGCAAGGACGCAGGGAGGCCGAATAGCAGCGCTATTCGGCCGACCGAGGACGCCGCACCGCGAAGTGTCCGCCACCGCCAGACGCGTGCCCGGGGGTTGACTGTCCCGACCCTCCGCAGCAAACAGGTGGCGGTCCTCGTCCTCGGCGGCACGCTCGCCATCTCCGGCCTGGCCGGTTGCGAGACGACGCAGGAAAAAGCCAAGGCCCAGCGAGCCGAATCCGCCCGCATCCTCAAGCAGCGCGACAAGCGCCGGCAGAAGAGGAAGCAGGAGCGCAAGCACGAGAAGGAGAAGGGATGAGCGAGATCGAGCCGGTGCGCCGGCCGCAGGTGCATGAGCCCTGCGAAGAGTGCGGGGCGCCGATGGACCCCCAGCAGCGCTACTGCGTCAACTGCGCGGCGCGGCGGGGCAACGGCGCCAACCCGTCCTCCCGCTACTTCGCGGCGATGAGCAAACGGGCGCGGCGGCCGCTGGCCCGGCCGGCGGCGAAACCGAGCCCGACCAGCCGCGCCGCCGCGGTCGCCTTCTTCGCCCTGCTGCCGCTGGCCGTCGGCCTCGGGGTCGTCGTCGGCCGCAGCGGCTCCGGCGAGGGCAGCGACAACGACGCGCTGCTGCAGGCGCTGCGCGAACGGCCGACGGCAACCGCCACCGCGGCGACGCCGACCGCCGCCACCGCGGCCAAAGGCAAAAAAGCCGCCAAAGGCGACAAAGCCAAGGCCAAAGGCGAGAGCAAAGTCGTCGCCCACACCGACAACGGCGACGTCCACGAAGTCACCAACTTCAAAGCCTCCGCGCAGAAGGAAGCTGAAGACACGAAAGCGGTCGAAGAAAACCCCGAACAGACGGGCGAGAACTACATCAAGGCCCAGCAGAACCTGCCCGACGTGATCGTCGTCGGCGGCGAAGGCGGCGGCAGCGCCCCGGCACCCTCGGGGGTGGAACCATGATCCGGCCCCAGGTTCCCGAGCGGTTGCGCGGTCTCGCCCGGCGAGCCGCGCCGAAACCGCAGCAGCAGCAGCAGCCGCCGAAAGTCGCACCCGTGCCCGAGCTCGAGAACAAGGAGCTGCAGGCGCAGCGCGACCGGCTGCTGGAGAAGTTCACGGTGATGCAGGCCGACCTCGGCGGCGCCTTCTACGAGATGGCGATCCGCGATCACGTCCGCCTCGACGTCCTCACCCGCAAAGCGGCCGAGCTGCAGCGGGTCGACGCCGAGCTGCTCGCGGTCGAGCGCCTGCTGGAGCTCGAGCGCTCCGACGCCGCCGGCCTCTGCCCCAGCTGCGGCTCGCCCTACGGCCCGGCCGTCCGCTTCTGCCCCCAGTGCGGCAACTCACTGGCGCCGGTGACGGAGGTGGCGGCGTGAGCCTCCTCTCCGGGCTGACGCAGAAGGCGGTGGCAGCCGCCGCCAGCCTCACCGGCAAACGCTTCTCGCTGCTGGTCGCCTCCTCCCTCGTCGCCACCACCGGCGTCGTCGCCGTCGGCGCCAGCGGCTCCGCCGGCACGAGCCCGCTTGCGGCCGCCGCCGTGCGGACGCTGCTGGAAGAAGAAGGCTCCGCCGTCGCCGCCGCTCCGGTGGCGACGGCACCCGAACCCACCCCCTCCCCTTCCTCCCCAGCGCCGGAACCGAGCGCGGAAGCGGCTTCCTCCGGGCCGCTTCCCGCGCCGGCGCCCGCTCCCGAAGCCCCCACCCCCGAACCGGAAGCGCCGGTGACCAGGCCGAGCGAACCGGAGGCTCCCGAAGCGGGCCCGGTCGGGCACGTCTTCTGGATCTCCCTCGCCAGCCCCGGCTACGAGGCCGCCTTCGGGGCGACCTCGCAGATGCCCTATCTCTCCGGCGAGCTGCGCGAACAAGGGGTCCTGCTGACGAACTACTCGCTGCTCGACCCCGCCCCGCTGCCCAACGGCATCGCCGCCGTCAGCGGCCAGGCGCCGACCGCGGCGGCAAAAGCCGGCTGCCCCAACTATGAGGAGTGCGCCTACGAGGTCGAAACGCTGAGCCTCGCCGACCAGCTCGCCGGCCGCCAGCTCAGCTGGCACGGCTACTTCGAAGGGATGACCGACGAAGCGGGCAAACCCGAGAGCTGCGTGCACCCAGAACCCGAAGCTGGGGAGCTGACCACCCCGGGCGGCTACTCATCCCGGCTCAACCCGTTCCTCTTCTTCCACTCGCTGCTCGACCTCGGCGACTGCGACGAAAACGACGTGCCGCTGGACGAGCTCGCCGGCGACCTGCGCAAAGCAGAGTCGACCCCGAACCTCTCCTACGTCTCCCCCAACCTCTGCAACGCCGGCTTCCGCGGCAGCTGCCCGGAAGGGACGGCCGACGGCGCCGCCGCGGCGGACGCCTTCCTCGCCAAAGCGGTGCCGGAAATCCTCGCCTCCCCCGCCTACAAGAAAGACGGCCTGCTGATCGTCAGCTTCGGCGCCTCCGACCCGGTCCCGCCGGTGGATCCGGCCGCCCCGCCGGTGGACCCGAAGAAGGTCGGCGGCCTGCTCGTCTCGCCGCTGCTCGCCCCCGGGGGGGCCGACGGCGCCGCCTATGACCCCTATTCGCTGCTGCGCTCGATCGAGGACCTCTTCGCGCTGGAACCGCTCGCCGGGGCCGGGGGTGCCAAGGTGCGCTCCTTCGCCTCTGCCTTCACGGCTGGCAACGGCGGCGACTGAGATCTGGCACGCTCCCGTGGATGAGCCCGCAGGAGCAGACCGGTGAGCCGATCACCCAGGCTGGGATCGAAGAGCTGAAAGCAGAGCTCGTCGAGCTCGAAGGGCCGGCGCGCAAAGCGATGGCGGCGCGGATCAAGGTCGCCCGCGAGGAGGGCGACCTCAAGGAGAACGCCGAGTATCACGTCGCCAAAGAGGACCAGGCCCACCTGGAGACCAAAATCAAGCGGCTGCAGGAGCGGCTGCGGAACGCGGTCGTGGTCGAGGTCTCCGCGCTGGACAGCGACTTCTTTTCGTTCGGCCGGACCGCCGAGGTGCTGGACGAATCCAAAGACGAGACCAACCAATGGACGCTGGTCGGATCGACCGAGGCAAATCTGGCAGAAGGGCGGCTCTCGGCCGAGTCGCCGATCGGGCGGGCGCTGATGGACGCCAAGGTCGGAGCGACCGTCAAGGTCGAGACGCCGAAAGGCGATCGCGCCTTCAAAGTTCTGAAGCTCGTCTCCTGACCCCCCGATGCTGAGGCTGCGCTCCTCCGTTCCCCATCACCGGGCCGAGGAGTTCGGAGCGCTGCTGCGGGGCCACGAAGGGGTGCGGCGGGTTGTGCAGCAAATCGACGCGGGGCGCGACGCGAAAGCCTACGTCTTCGTCGCTGACGTCGAGCCGAACTGCGCCGACATGCTGGTCGAGGAAATCGGCCGGCTCGGGCTCCCGGTAGACGACTACGTGCTGACGAAAATGGATGTCGTCGCGCCCCAGCACCGCCACCATTTCGGCGAAGGGGGAGTCGACGGCTTCGCCTGGGTGGAAGTACTCGGTGCGGCGCGGGCCAACTCGCGGCCGCTGGCGCGCTACCTGGCGTTGATCAACGTCGCCGCGGTGATCGCCGCGCTCGGTGTCATCACCAGCAGCTCGATCCTGATCGTCGGCGCGATGGCGGTCAGCCCCGACCTGCTGCCGATCTGCGCCACCTCGGTCGGACTCGTCCGCGGCGACCGCGAGATCGCCCGCCGCGCGTTTGTAACGCTGTGGCTGGGCCTTGGCTTGGTCATCCTCACCGCCACCGTGCTCAGCGGCCTGCTGAGCCTGTTCGGATTTCTCCCCGCCGGCTTCGAGGTCGAGCAGAGCAGCCTCAGCACCCTCGCCAAGACCGACTACTCGACCGTGCTCGTCGCTCTCGCGGCCGGCGTCGCCGGGATGCTCGCCTTCGAGACCAAAGCCAGCGCCGCGGTCGGCGTCGCGATCTCGGTAACGACGATTCCAGCCTCTGCCTACCTCGGCGTCGCCCTCGGCGCCGGCGGCATCGAGCACGCGTTCGGCGCCCTCGTCGTCCTCGTCATCAACGTCACCCTGCTGATCGTCGGCGGGACGATGACGCTGTTGGTGCAGCGAACGTTGCCGAACCGCTCCGGCGCCCCGCTCTAACCCTTCTAACTCAACCGCTCGAGCAGCCGGTCGAGAAACTCCGCCTGCGCGGGGAGGATCTTCTCCCGCGCCATCGCCAAGTCGAACCACTCGGCCCGGTCGACCTCCGGGAAGTCCTGCTGCTTGCCGCTGCGTGGCGGCCACTCCATGCTGAAGGTGTTGCCGGCGAGCGTCGCGGGGTCGAAGTCCGCCTCCGCGGCCCAGGCTTCGACCACTTTCCCGGCCCGCTGCTTGATTGAGCCGAGCTCGATCAGCTCCTCGGGATCGAGCTCCGGCGCCGCGCCCAGCTCCTCTTCGAGCTCGCGGATCGCACACGCCCGCGGCTCCTCGCCCTCCTCGATCTGCCCCTTCGGGATGGACCAGGAACCGGCGTCTTTGCGCGCCCAGAACGGCCCACCGGGATGAACCAGGAGGAACTCGGTGCCGCCGTTCCTGCGACGAAAAAGGAGGATGCCGGCGCTGCGCGGGGTCGCCATCGACCCGAGTCTTACCGACTCGGGCCGATGGCTGAACCTGAGGCCGGCGCTACTTGAGCTTGAAGGCGACCAGTTCCGGCTGCTGGCCTTCGGCGGCCGGGATCCCGGCGGGGACCACGAGAGTGTCGCCGCTGACCGCGACGCCGCTGTTGGAGCCGGCGGGCAGGCTCGCGGTCCAGACTTCGCCGCCGGATTTGACGTCGAGGCCGTGGACGGTTCCGTCGAACGTCGCGAAGAAGACGACTTCGTTGACGACCACCGGCGAGCCGTAGGCGGCCGCCTGGAATTCCTCTTCCCAGAGGACCTTGCCGGTTTTGATGTCGAGGGCGACCATCCCGCCCTGCTGGGTGGCGGTGTTGCTGAGCGTCTGTTCAGGCGTGACTTCGATGCCGCCGTTGACGATCGGCACGAAGATCGTCGTGTCGCTGGCCGCCGGCGGCGCGATCACCCCACCCAGGTTTCCGGGCAGGACTTCGCCTTTCTTGATCTTCGACACCTGCCCGCGCATCGCATACTCCCCGTCTTCGTCATGGCCGTTGTGCTTGCCGACGGGGGTGCTCCAGACCGGCTTGCCGCTCTTCGCGTCGACCGCGGTGACGATCCCGTTCTTGCCGGAGCCGATCGCCACTTCGCGGCCACCGGCATCGGCCAGGATCGGCGAGTTCTGGAAGTCCCAGTCGTAGAGATCGTGGGGGGTCTGCTGGTAGTACCAGTCGAGCTTCCCCGTTTTCGCATCCAGCTTCACAACCGAGTTGGTCCAAAGGTTCGGCCCGGGTCGACTCGCGCCCCACGGCTCTTTGGGCGTCCCGGGGTACGGCACCGGGTTGCCGGTCCCGACGTACATCGAGCCTTTTTCGTCGAAGGAGGGCGGGTACCAGAGGCCGCCGCCGGAGTTTTCCTTCTTGTTCCCCCAGAGGCTTTTCGGGACGGTGTCCCAGGTCCAGACCTTCTTGCCGGTTTTGGCGTCGAGCGCGTAGAGGGTGCCGACGGCGCCACCCTGGTATTCGGAGTTGACATTGACGGGAACGGTCGAGACGTAGACGAGGCCGTCGTTGTAACCAGGGGCCATGTCGATCGCCAACGGGCTTTCGGCCACCGGCACCGACCACAGTTCCTTGCCGGTTTCCTGATCGAGCGCAAAGGCTTCGCTGGCGGTCGCGCCGAAGACTTTGCCGTCGGCGACCGCGACCCCGTTCGGGCCCTGGGTCGCGGATTCCGACTGCCACGTCCACTGCACATCGCCGCTGTCAAGGCTGATCGCCTGCACCGCGGATTCGAGGTCCTGGATGTAGATGACGTCGTTGGCGATCACCGGGCTCGTGGCGTAGGAGCCGTAGGTGCTCTGCGCTTTCGAGGGCAGCGACCAGGCGACTTCCAGGTTGGCGGCATTGCTCCGATTGATTTCGCCCTTCGCTTCCCGGGTGCTCGCCTGGTCGATGCCCGGCCAGGCGTCCCCGGTCAGCTTTACGTCACCTCCCGAATCGGAGGACTCCGAGGATCCACAGCCAACTAGCGCGGTCAGCGCCACCAACAGCAGCAGCGCAGCCCAAGCTTTACCTGACTTCGTCCCTGACATCCTCTTCGTTCCTCCCTAATCGAGTAATAGAGATTTGTCCTGCATCTTCGCCGAATTCGGCGCAGTCGGTACTTCGAGTTCGTCCAGCAGCGGCTGCAGCACCCGGTTCGCGAGCAGCCCGAGGCTGCCGAGGTTGGCGAAACCGGGGCCCTGGCGGAGACCACCGAGGCCGGGAATGTGAAGGCGCGGCCGCACTCCGTCGAGTTCGAGACCGCGGCCGATCGGAACCTCGAACTTCGGCGGGCTGTCCCAGAGCGGGCCGCACTGTTCTTCGACTTCGTCGCGGACCCCGTCCGGGAAGAGACCGCGAAGCTGTCGCAGCAGGTCGAAGCCGGTGCAGTTGACGACGTAGTCGTAGCGCTCCGCCGTCTCCCCTTCGGAGGGGCTGTCGAATTCGAGCAGCGCCCCCTCGTCGTCGCCGGCGAGGGAGACGTGGAGGGCGCGGCCGCAGACGAAGGAGAGGTGGTCATCATCCGCGATCCGCTCCAGCACGTTGGCGTCGAAGACGCCGCGGTCGCAGTGCTTGACGAAGTCCCGCCGGGTATCGAGGTCGAGGTGTTCCCAGTCGACGTTGTCGGGGTCGGCGAAGACGCGGTTCTCGAGGAAGCTCTCGCCGCGGCTGAGCGGCAGGGTCGGCGTGTAGATCGTCAAATGCGCCTGCGGCCGCAGGTCTCGGAGGAAGACGAGGGCGCTGAGGGCGCTCTCCCCGCCGCCGATGATCGCGATCTCGACCCGCTCGCCCTCGGGCACCCGGGCCAGTTCCTCGCGGCGGCTGTCGCAGTGGAAGACCCGGGACTCGACCTCGGGGTCGTGGGGAAAGTGGCGGTGGACACCGGGACCGGTGAGCACGAGCATCCGCCCCGCGTGGCGCTCCGGATCCTCCGGTCGGCCGCGCTCGGCGACCTCTGCCTGCCAGCGATCCCCCCCGTCGTTGAGCGAGACCTCGGTGACCCGGCCGTCGTAGATCGTCACCCCCTCGGTCGCCCGCTCCAGCACCCAGCCCAGGTACTCACCGTAATCACGGTGCATCACCGAGGGCGAGCCGGAGTTGACCCAGGTCGCATATTCGTGGCGCTCCATCGCGAACCGCTGCCAGGTCAGCGGCATCAGGGCGGCGTCGATCTCGTCGCCAACCGAGCCGAACTGGCGGGAGCTCTGGTACGGGAAGCCGACGTCCTTGATCGGCGGGATCGCCAGCGGCTCCTCGCCGGAGGTCATCCCGTTGCGGCCGAGCCAGGAGGCGGCGGGCTCGGTTTTCTCGATCACGGTCATCGAGATCTCGCCAAGCCCGAGGCTGTTGATCGTGTGCACCTTGGCCGCGATCGCGGCGGCCTTGGCGCCGGCGCCGACGATGAGGATGTCGCTATCGCTCATGCGCCCTCCTCAAGCCGGGGCCAGGGCGCGTGGCCCGGCCGGCTCCGGCTCTCTCGGTTCGGCGATCACAAGCCCCTTCTGGTCGGGCGCGAAGGCGATCGCGCTTTTGCGCGCCCGCTCGGCGTCGTCCTCGACCGCCCGCAGCTCGGTCGTCTCCAGCACGATCCGCAGCACCCGCTTCATCTCCATTTCCGCGTAGCTGGCGGCGAGACAGCGGCGGACGCCGCCGCCGAAGGGGATCCAGGTGTAGGTGCCGGGCTGCTTGCCGACGAAGCGCTCGGGCAGGAAACGGTGGGCTTCGGGGTAGTGGCGCTCGTCGCGGTGGATCAGGTGGATGCAGGGAGCGACGGTCGTGCCGGCCGGCAGCTCGTAGCCGCCGAGCCGCAGCGGCTCCAGCAGGTTGCGGACGACCACCGGCACCGGCGGCCGCAGGCGCAGCGTCTCCTTCACCACCGCGTCGAGGTAGGAGCCGTCGCCACCGAGGATGTCCTCGCGCAGCTTTTCGAGCTTGTCGGGGTGGCGCAGCAGCCGCTCGAAGGTCCAAGCGAGCGTGCTCGAGGTGGGACCGTCGGAGAGCAGCGTCACCAGTTCGTCGCGCAGGTCCTGGTCGGAGAGGGGCGAGCCGTCCTCGTAGCGGGCACCGACGAGCATCGAGACGACCCCCATCTCGCCTCCCTCCGGCTCGGACTTGCGCCGCCGCACCTCCTCCATCACCCCCTCCTCGACCGCGCCCATCGCCTCGCGGTAGCCGCGGCTGCGGATCACCCAGCCGGGGCCGAAGGCGGCGAGCATCGCCAGGTTCCGCGGCTCGTTCATCCAGGTGGTGAGGCCGCGCAGGCGATCGCGCAGCGGCTGCAGCCGCGGAGACTCGGAGTCGGGGCCGAAGACGGCGCGCATGACGACGTCGAGGGTGATGTCCTGCATCCGCGGCCAAAGAGCGAACGGCTCCCCCACCGGCCAGCGGGAGATCTCCTGCCGCGCGACCACCGCCATCATCTCGGCGTCAGCCTGCACCGCGCTGCCGTGGAAGGAAGGCAGCATCAGTTTGCGCCGGGTCATGTGTTCCGGTTCTTCGAGCAGCATCACCGAACGCGGCCCCAGCAAAGGCCCGAGCAGCGGGTTGGCGGTGTCGACGCCGACCGCCCGTCCCGCCGTGAAGACCGCTTTCACGTCGTCGGGGTCGGCGAGGATCACCCAGTCGCCGTAGTGGCGGATCCGCAGCGTGAAGGTGTCGCCGTAGCGGCGCTGGCACTTCTCCAACCAAGGCAGCGGGCGTTGCGTCCAGCCGACCGCCTGCAGGGCGCGGGGCATCCGGGGACCGGGAGGCAGCGCGCTCATGCCGCGTCCCTCCCCTCCTGCGCCGCCAGCTCGTCCATCAGCTCGTCCTCCAAGCGACAGGTGGTCGAGATCAGCAGGTCGAAGAGGTCGGCGGAGAACTGGGGTGGCAGATCGTGCTCGGCGCCGCGGGCGAGATAGCGCTCGCGGACCACCTTGACCCGATCCGGCTGCATCATCGGGATCCCGCGCTCGCTCTTGTGGACGGCGACGTCGCGGCAGATCTGCAGGCGCTCCCCGAGCAGCCGCGCGATCTCGTCGTCGATCACGTCGAGGCGACGGCGAAAGGGCTCGAGCCCGTTGTCGCTCATCGCTCGTCGCCACCCAGCAGCCCGGTGGCGAAGGCGTGGCTGCAGTCGGCGAGCTCGTCGAGGGCGTAGCCGCCCTCCTGGATCACGCAGACCGGCAGGCCCGAGCGCGCCAGCAAGCGGCCGACCTCGGTGAAGATCTCGGGACGGAAGCTCCAGCCCCCGTGCGGGTCGCCCGCCACCGTGTCGTAGCCGAGCGAGACGACCAGCGCCCGGGCGATCTCGGAGAGATCGTGGATCGAGTGTTCGACCTCGGCCAGGTAGGTGTCTTCGTCGGGGCTCTCGAGGAAGGCGACGGCGCGTTCGCCGGCCAGCCGCGGCAGCCGCGTCCCCGGCGGCAGGTTGGTCACCGGTGCCGCGTGCAGCGAGTGCAGGGCGGCGACCGGGCCCATCCGCTCGACCAGCGCCGAAGTGCCGTTCGGGTAGTGGAGGTCGAGGTCGATGATCCCGACCGGCTTCAGGCCGCCCTCGCTGAGGCGGCGGACCGCGGCGCCGGCGTTGTTGAGGTAGCAGTAGCCGGCGTGGAAGGCGGGCCCGGCGTGGTGTCCCGGCGGTCGGCAGACGGCGTAGGTGAACCGGGCGCCGCCCAGCAGCCGCTCGGCGGCGGTGATCGAGGTGCGAATGCCCTCCCTGGCGGCGGCGATCAGGTTGGCGTTGACCGGGATGTCGGGCTCGAGCCCCGGCGGCGCGAAGTCCGGCATTACCACCGGCTCGGCACCGGAGAGCTCGGCCAGCGCCCGCAGGTACTCGGCCTCGTGCAGCACCGCCAGCGTCCGCTCGACCTCGGCGTCGGGAGCGTCGGCGGCGACCGGCCGCACGCGCGAGTGGCGGACGAGGCCGGCGCGCAGCTCGACCAGGCGCCGGTTGCTGTCCTGGCCCTCGATCCGGTGCTCGCCTTCGCGCACCCAGAAGGCGTCGTCGTCGAGGCCCTGCCGCTGCTCGACCATCAGCAGCTCGCTCATTCCAGCAGCCTCCGCATCCGCGGCCCGAGGTGCTCGAACCCGTTGCGGCTGTAGAAGGACTCGGTCGAGGCGATCGCCGCGAAGGTCTCCCGCGGCAGGCCGACCTCAAGTCGGCTTACCCCGCGAGCACGCGCCTGGGATGCGAGCGCCTCGACCAGCTCCGCCCCGACGCCGCGACTGCGCCAAGCCTCATCGACCCAGAGGTCTTGGATCGTCGCGTAGACGCCGGGAACGTGGATTGCCCGCTGCCAGCTGGCGCTCAAGACGCCGACGACGTCGCCGTCGGCCTCCGCGATCAGCGCCGAGCCCCCCGCTGGTTCCTCCAGCAGGGCGCGGGCCTCGGTTTCAAGCTCATGGCGCTCGGGCCGGCGGCCGCCGAGCTCGAGCAGGAGGCTCTCGACCGCGCTTGCGATCGCGGCGACGTCGCCGTCGCCCGCCTCGCGAATCGTGGCCTCGGTGGCAAGCGATTCGCTCACGCCGCCTCCACCTGCCTGGCAACCGGCTCCAGCTCGACGCTCCAGGCCTCGCCCGGGATGTCGTCGCCGGTCACGGTCCGGGCGATCGCCGCCATCGGCGCCCGCGCCTTGAGCAGGATCTCGTCGAACTCCTCCTGTGGGTCGGACTGCATGACGATCGCGCCGCCCGCCCCGATCGTCGTCCGCCCCGGCCGCATCACGATCGTGCGGATGACGATGTTGAGGTCGGTCGAGCCGTCAGCACCGAAGTAGCCGATCGAGCCCGAGTAGACGCCGCGCGCCTCCTCCTCGAGGCCGTCGATGATCTCCATCGTCCGCTCCTTCGGGGCGCCGGTCATCGAGCCGCCGGGGAAGGTGGCGCGGACGCAGTCGACGGCGCTGCGGCCGTCCTCGAGCCGGCCGACGATCGTCGAGACCATCTGGTGGACGGTCGCGTAGGGCTCGATCACCATCAGCTCCGGCACTTCGACGCTCTCGAGGTCGCAGACGACGCCGAGGTCGTTGCGCAGCAGGTCGACGATCATCAGGTGCTCGGCGTAGGTCTTCTCGTCCTCCCCCAGCTCCTTCACCCGCGCCGCGTCCTCGGCTGCGTCGTCGACCCGGGAGATCGTCCCCTTGATCGGCCGCGCCATCACCTGGCGCTGGCGGTCGACCGAGATGAAGCGCTCGGGCGAGGAGCTGACGATCGCGTTCTCGCCGAAGCGCAGGAAGGCCGAGAACGGCGAGGGGTTGGCGCGCCGCAGCTGCCGGTAGAGCTCGAACGGCTCCGGGCTGGCGTCGGTCGAGAACTGGTCGGTGAGGCAGACCTCGTAGGACTCGCCGGCGAGCAATTCGGCCTGCGACCTGGCAATGTCGGCGAGGTAGCTCTCGCGGCCGCGGCCGGAGTGGAAGCTGACGTGGCCACCCGGGTCCATCGGCGGCGCCGGCGGCCGCTCGGCCGGCGGCTCCGCGATCGCCCCCCGGACCAGCTCCTCGGCGGCGTCGAGCCAGAGGTCGGCCTCGGAGTCCTCGTCGCGGCAGAGGGCGAAGAGGTAGGTCTTGCCCTTGGTGTGGTCGACGGCGACGACGCGGTTGGCGAGCATCATCGCCGCGTCGGGCATGTCGGAGCTGTGGACGTTGGGGGAGCCGCAGTCGGCCTTCAGCTCGTAGCCGAGGTAGCCGACGTAGCCGCCGATGAGCCCGCGCTCGACCCCCTCGGGCGGGTCGACCTCGATCCGCCCCATCTCGCGGTGCAGGTAGTCGAAGATCGACTTTTGCTGGACCGTCTCGACACCGCTGCGGTTGACGAGGACCTCGCCGCTGTCGACGTCGTAGCTGACGAAGCAGCGGTCGGCGCCGGCGGTGGTGCCCATGTAGGAGCACTGGGCGAGCCAGGTCGGGGCGTCGGCGCTGTCGAGCCAGAAGCTCGGGTCGTGCTCGGCGAAGAGCTGTTCGTAGACGTACTCGGTCGGCGCCGCCCCCTCCAGCTCCCGCATCCGCAGCTCCATCTCGCCGCCTTGCTCCCGGGGCGAGGTCCGCGGCGCCGGCTTCGTCGCCCGCGGCGCGATCGTCGCCCGGCCGGCGGGTTTCTGCGGGCGCTGGTAGTCGGCGGCAAGCGCGAAGAAGTTCTGGGCGATCTTCAGCCCGTACTCGGTCGAGATCGACTCGGGGTGGAACTGGACCCCCCAGATCGGCCGCTTCGTGTGCTCGACCCCCATCACGACGCCATCCTCAGACCAGGCGACGACGTGCCCTTCCGGACCCGGCGGCGTGGTGATCGCCAGCGAGTGGTAGCGGACGACCGAGAAGCCCTGCGGCACGTCCCTGAAGAGGCCCTTGCCTTCGTGCATGACCCGGCTGAGGCGGCCGTGCATCGCCATCGGCGCCCGGTTCACCGTCCCCTCCAGCAGGTTCCCGATCCCTTGGTGGCCGAGGCAGATCCCGAAGACCGGGACTTCGCTGTGGCTGAGGATGTCGCGGCAGACGCCGAAGTCGTGCCAGCGGGACGGGTGGCCCGGCCCCGGCGAGAGCACGATCGCGTCGAAGTCCATCCTTGTCAGGACGCGCCAGCTGACGGCGTCGTTGTTGACCACCATCGGTTCGGAGCCCGAGGCCGCGGCCAGCAGGTGGAAGACGTTGTAGGTGTAGGAATCGTGGTTGTCGACCAAAAGCGTTTTCACGTCAGGCTCCCTCTAGTCCGAGGCCGCGCAGGCCCTGTTCGAGCACCGGCTGCACGACCGCCTCGACCTCCGGTGCGCGCTCGTCTTCCCGGTACCAGCGCGCGAAGTGGGAGAGGTACTTGGAGAGGGGGGCGACGTCGAACTCCTCGACGGCGGGCCGCAGGTGCACCGGGTAGTGCTCGGACTGGACGACGGCGAAGCGGTAGTCCGGGTCCGCCGCCGGACGCTCGCCCTGGATCTCGCCCGAGGCATGGTGGGCCTGGGCGCGCGCCAGGTCCCAGCCGAGACTCCCTTTCCCTTCCACCAGCAGCTTCTCCATGCCGAACTTGACCTGCTTGGTCGTCGGCTGCAGGAGGAAGTAGCCGAGGGCGACCTGCGCCGGCACCGCCTCGGGGCGCGGGTGGCGCGCCATCTCCTCCGCCAGCTCGGGGCTGCGGGCCAGCTCCTCTTCCAGCCACTCGACCAGCTCGTCGATCAGCAGCGCCCCTTTCTTCGAGGAGCTGATC
The DNA here is from genome assembly GCA_035266025.1 of Solirubrobacterales bacterium. Classification (GTDB taxonomy): domain Bacteria; phylum Actinomycetota; class Thermoleophilia; order Solirubrobacterales; family 70-9; genus VAYN01. The sequence continues at coordinate 30,989 of DATFOB010000026.1, read as the reverse complement.
GATTCGTTCTCGCGGGCGACCATGCCGTGGAAGATGTCGTGGGTCGGCGGGCCGCCCCCGCGGGCGGAGCCGTTGCCGTTGCCGTTCTGCAGCCCCATCTCGTCGATCAGCTTGCGGCGGCAGGTGACGTGGGCGACCCACTCGTTGCCGCAGACCTGCATCGAGATCACGTCGTCGAGTTCGTCGGCGGCCGCCCAGTAGGCGAGCGCCCGCATGTGTTGGGTCGGCAGGCCGTCCGACCGCACCAGCGGCATCTCTTCCAGCTCCTCGCGTTCGGTCTGGTACATGACCATGTCGTCGCCCCAGCGCTTGGTCAGCGTCCCCGCGGCGAGGCCCTCGTTGGCGAACTCGCGCACCTCCGGTAGGAAGTCGGACTCGTAGATGACCTTGTCGAAGGTGATGCCAAGGCTGGCGAGCGTCTTGCGCTGGCCGGAGACCACCCAGGAGCGCGTCCGCGACCACAGTTCGAGCGCCTTCTGGTCGCCCTCGAGGACGCGCATCATCATCTCGTCGGCCTTGTCGTCGTACTGGGTCGACTCGCGCGCGACCGAGTCCTCGGCGCCGTCATCGCCGCCGCCGCCGTTGCGGCTGGCGGTGACGTAGTCGGCGTAACAGAAGCCGACGAAGTGGTCTGACTTCTCGTCGGCGTCGGGGCCGGCGTCCTCGCCGGCGCGGGTCGCGACGCCGGCCATCGCCTCGCCCATGCTGCGGCCGACGTCGCAGATCAGGCTGCGGTTCTCGACCCTCGCCCCGGCCTGCTTGAGGGCGCCGGCGATCGCGTTGCCGACCGCGAGGTTGCGGAGGTGGCCGATGTGCAGCGCCTTGGTCGTGTTGGCGCCCCAGAAGTAGACGGCATAGCGGTTCTCAGATGCGATCTCGGCGAGCCCGGCGTCGCCGCCGGCGCGCGAGCTGATCGCCTCGCCCTGCGCCTCGATCCACTCATCGGCGATCTTCAAGGTCGGCTGGCTGCCCTCGCGGTCGATGCCGGCCACCCACTCCTCGGCCTCGATCCGGTCGAGTGCCGCCAGCGCCTCGGAGTCCTCGCGCCACTCGCTGCCCTTCGGCAGCCGCGGGATCAGCATCAAGTCGCATCCCGGCTCCGGCCGGTAGGGAGCTCGCGCCGCCCACAGCGCCCGGTCGCCGCCGCTCGGCGTCGCCGCCTGATCTATCCGGTTGAAGATGTTCTCGCCCATAGCCAGTGATTTCGAACGTCTGCCTCGAATTAGTTGTTCGAAATGCACCCGCCGGGGCTCGAACCCGGATCTTCGGCTTACAACGCCGACCCTTTAACCGATTAAGGCACAGGTGCTGGCTATGTTCCCTGCCCCTGAGCGAGATCCCTGATTGCTCAAGTGCCGCGGCAGCATAGCCGCAACGCCTGCGCGCGTCAAATTCCTTGACTAATTTGCCTGGATTCGGCGCAGGAAGCGGCGCGTCTCGCCCGCTTTCGGCGAGGAGAGAACCTGCTCGGGCGTGCCGAGCTCGAGGATCTGCCCCTCGTGGAGGAAGGCGACCCGGTCGGCGACCTCGCGGGCGAAGCTCATCTCGTGGGTGGCGATCAGCATCGTCATCCCCTCCCCCTTGAGATCGCGTACCGCCTCCAGCACCTCGCCGACCAGCTCCGGGTCCAGGGCGCTGGTGACCTCGTCGAGGAGCAGGGCCCGTGGGCGGGCGGCGAAGGCGCGGGCGATCGCCACCCGCTGCTGCTGGCCGCCGGAGAGGTTGTCGGGGTGGTCGTCCTCCCGCCCAGCGAGACCAAAGCGCGCCAGCAGCGCCCTCCCCTGCTCCTCGGCCTCGGCGCGGGCTATGCCGTGGGCGCGCATCTCGCCGAGGACGACGTTCTCCAGCGCGCTCAGGTGCGGGAAGAGGTTGTAGGCCTGGAAGACGAGGCCGAGGCGACGGCGGACGGCGATCGGGTCGACAGCGGGGTCGGTGATCACCTCGCCGTCGAGGAAGACGTCGCCGTCGTCGATCTCCTCGAGCAGGTCGATGCAACGCAGGAGCGTCGACTTCCCCGAGCCCGAGGCGCCGATCAAGGCCACGGCTTCGTGCTCGCGGACCCCGAGGTCGATCCCGCGCAGGACCTCGCGCTCGCCAAAGGATTTGGTGACGCCGCGGATGTCGAGGACGGTGCCGTCCGCGGTCGTGCTCACCGCACCGCCCCCTCGGTCCCGCCGAGGCGGTCGACGATCCGCGCCGTCGGCACCGTCACCGCCAGGTAGAGCAGCGCCGCCGCCACGAGCGGCGTGAAGTTGAAGGTCAGCGCCTCGATGATCTGGGCTTCGCGGAAGGCCTCCAGGGGCCCGAGGATCGAGATCAGGGCGACGTCCTTCTGCAGGGCGACGAAGTCGTTCAAAAGCGGCGGCGCCACCCGCCGCACCGCCTGGGGCAGGATCACGTGCCGCATCGCCTGGGTCTCGGTCAGGCCGACCGCCAGCGCCGCGTCTCGCTGGCCGCGGTGGACCGAGTTGATCCCGGCGCGGTAGACCTCGGCGACGTAGGCGCTGTAGGAGAGGACGAGGGCGATCGCGCCGAGGATGACCGGGTCGGTCGGGACGCCGTCCAGCCGCAGCGCCGGGACCCCGAAGCCGATCAGGAAGACGAGCAGGATCGTCGGGATGCCGCGAAAGAGGTCGACGAAGACGACGGAGAGAAGTCGCACCGGGAACATCGCCGGCGAGCGGGCGATCCGCAGCATCGCGACGAAGAGGCCGACGACGAGGATCGCCAGCTCGGCGACGAGGAAGATCTTGACGTCGAGCCAGAAGGCCTTGAGCACGTCCGGGAAGGATTCCTTGAAGACTTCCCAGTTGAAGAAGGTCTCGCGAACTTCGGGCCAACCGGGGCTGGTCAGGATCAAGGTCGCGAGGCCGCCGAGGACGACGACGCTGGAGAGGGCCGCGATCGCCTGCCCGCGGCGGTGGCGGTGGCGCTTCGCCGCCTCTCGTTCGAGGCGTCGATCGCTAGAAGGGGTTGGCGAAACCCCTCCTGGCATCAGTGCAATTCAGGTGCTCCGGCCGCCTGGCTCATCCAGCGGTCGGTGATCTTCTGCAGCTCACCCGAGCTTTCCAGCGCTTCGATCGCTTCCGAGACGCAGGCGGTGAGCGCCGAATCCTTCTGCAGCAGCGCTCCCCACTGGTCGCCGCCCGGAGCGCTGAACTGGCCGACGACGGTCGCCTCCGGAACCTGGACCGCGGTCAGGTAGAGAGCGGTCGGCAGGTCGACGACGACGGCGTCGATCTGTTCGTTCTTCAGCGCCTGGACGACGTCGTTGGAGCTGTTGAAGACTTGCGGCCGGTCGTTCGGCTCGATCTCGGCTTCGGCGGCTTCGAGGCTGGTGGTGCCGACCTGGACGCCGAGCTTCGCATCCTGCAGTTCCTCCAGCGATTTCGCGCTCGCCCCGTCGGAGCTCTTCAGCACCACGACCGCCTGGTTGGCGGTGTAATACGGAGCGGAGAAGTCGACTGCTTTTTCCCGCACCGACGAGATCGAGATCTGGTTGACGTCGAAGTCGAAGTCTTTCGGCCCGGGAGCAAAGGACGAGTTGAACGACTCGGTCGTCCACTTCACTTTCGCTTTCGGATAGCCGAGCTGGTCGCCGATCGCGTAAGCGACGGCGCTCTCAAAGCCTTCCCCGTTGGTCGGGTCGTTGTCTTCGAAGTAGGGCGGATAGGCCGGGTTGTCCGTAGCAACCGTCAGCACCCCCTGCTCCTGCGTCGCCAGCTTGCCCGGCTCGCAGCTGCCCGCCGCGCTCGCGCTCGTATCCGTGTCGTCGGAGCTGCTGCCGCAGCCGGCGACGAGGAGGGCAAGGAGGACGAGTGGGAGGAAGAGCTTCGTTGCAGGCGTAGACAAGAGAGCGCGAGCCTAACGAACGGGGAGGCGCCAGGGCGTGATTCCTCTAGGAACGTCCGGGTACTAGAGTTAGGCACAACCACCCCAAGGTTGTTTTTCTACCGCCCCCCACCGCCATCCGGCTGGGGGGCGGTTCCGTATTTGGCCTCGAGGTCCTCGGCGAGGGCGGCCAGTTCGGGAAGGGGGACTCGCAGGCCGATCGCGATCCGGCGGACGTTTCCCCAGGTCGGGTTGACGCGGCCGGACTCGATGTGGGAGATCCAGGTCGGGTGGATGTCAGCGATCAGCCCGAGCGCTTCCTGGCTCATCTGCACCTCCCTGCGGAGCTGGCGGATTGCCTTGGCGAGGCCGATCTGTGGTTCTTCTCGCCGCGGCATCTACGGAAGGGAATTTGCCTCCCGCCCCCGCGTCCATAGAGGTGGGCACATAGATCCGAGGTGCTGAGGCCGACGAGGACTCGGTTTGAGGGGGCAGTCTCTCGTCGTTGCGGACACGAACGTATGTTCGCATACGTTCGTGTCAAAAGATAGGGCAGATCAGCCCGTCCTCCCCCTCCTCCGGGGGTCAGTCCGCTTCGTCGCGGGCAGCTTCCAACTCTTCTTCGACCGTCCCGGTCTGATTGGGGATTTCCAGGCGGCGTTCCAGCACCGGGATCGCCTCTTCGGGCCGGCCGCTGAGCCGCAGCGCGTTCCCCAGGTTGAAGAGGGCGTACGCGTAGGAGAGGTCTTCCGAGCCTTCCGGAAAGGAGGCGACGGCTTCTTCGAGCACCGGCACCGCAGCGTCGTATTCGCCCGCCTGGATCAGTTCGAAGCCCTGTTCGTTGAGGCTGCTGCCACCGGCTGGATCGGCTGCTTCCGGCGCCGGGGTGGATGCCGCGGCGGCCTCGCTTTCCGCTGCCTCTTCGGGCGCTTCCGCCGTTTCCTGCGGCTTCGCCGATGCCTCTGCGGGAGCCTCTTGGACCTGCGAAGCCTTTTTGTTCGACGCCTCTCCCTTTGCCTGCGCCTGCTGCTGGGAACGACGCTGCGGCTGCTGTTCCTCGTCACCGCCGAGGGCTATCAGGGCGACCACAGCCAGCGCAGCGACGATGGCGAGGAGGGCGGCGACCGCGCCCCAGCGCCCGCGGTGCGAGGTCGATCGGACGGGCGCCGCGGGGGGTGACGGCGGCTCCGATCGAGCCGGCTCGGGGGTGAACGCCTGGGTCGGCTGTTCCAATACCGGCTCGCTGCGCTCGAGTCGCGCCAGCGCCTGTCGAGCGGAACTCGGCCGCGCACCCGGATCGTCGGCCGTCAGCCACCGGATCACCTCATCGAGTGCCCGCGAATGCGGCCCCTCGCAGGAGCGCAGGACGACGCCGCAGGAGTAGAGGTCCGACTGCTCGGTCGCGGCGTGGCCTTCCATCACCTCGGGGGCGGCGAAGCGCTCGGTCCCGAGGATCAGCCCCGTTTTCGTCATCGCGGTCGCGTCCCGGGGCTGGGCGATCCCGAAGTCGATCAGCCTCGCGGTGCCGCCCGGCTCGATGACGATGTTGCCGGGCTTGATGTCGCGGTGGAGGATCCCCGCCGCGTGGATGTGGGCGACCGCCTCGAGCAGTTCCCGCGCCAGCTGCTCGCAGTCCACCTCCGCCCCCCGCTCCAGGTGCGCCGCCAGGTTCTCCCCGGGCACGAACTGCATCACCAGGTAGGGACGTTCGCCCTCCTGGGAGAAGTCGTAGACGCCGACGAGGTTGGGATGGGAGAGCCGCGCCGCGACCTGGGCCTCGCGCCGGAAGCGGGCGACGAAGCCAGGGTCACCGGCGATCGTGTCCGAGAGCACCTTCACCGCCACCGGTCGCTCCAACACCTCGTCCTGCCCCAGCCAGACGGCAGCCATGCCGCCGCGGCCGAGCATTCGCTCGAGCCGATAGCGACCCTTCAGCAGCTCCCCGGTACCGATCGTGGCGACCACAGGTTTCCTCTACCCACCTGGCGGGAATATCTGCCCCCATGGACGTGATCCTCTTCATCATCGGGCTCCTGTTGACGGGTTTGATCGTCGGTGCCCTGGGGCGCCTGCTGCTGCCCGGGCGCGACCCGATGAGCATCTTCCAGACGATCGCCCTCGGCATCGCCGCTTCCCTCGTCGCCGGCTTGATCGCCTACTACGTCTTCGACAAGGAGGAGGGCCCCGGCTTCCTCTTCTCTGTCATCTGCGCGATCGCCCTCGTCTACGCGGTGCGAAAGCTCCGCGAGCGCGACGCGACCGGGCCCCGGCGCCTGTAGGACATCCGCCGAGGCGACCGTCTGCCTCGCATAGGCTCCTTGACAAGGTGTCTAAACGGGAGGGTTTTTCATGCTGCGGTCGTTGTTGGTGAGCCTTGTCGCGTTCCTGCTCTGTGTCGGAACGGCCGTCGCTGACGAAGAACCGGAAGTCGGAGCGGACACGACGCCGCCGGTGTTCGCCAACGGACTCCTCAGCCCCAGCACCCTCCCCTACGAAGGTGGCAACTCCCAGATCAGCGTCGATATCGTCGACGAAACCGAACTCCACACGACCTACGCCCAGGTCTTCGGGTCCGACGGCAGCTACCAGTCGATCTACCTCTACCAGGGGAACGGGAGCACCTACTACGGGACGCTGCAAGTGCCCCCCAACTACTCCGACGGCTGGATCAGCTACTCGGTCTCAGTCGAAGCCTACGACGCCTTCTTCAACTACAACACCGCCTACATCGGCGAGGTCCAGGTGGAACAGGAGACGAAGTTCAACCAGCCGCCATGGGTTAGCCAGACCTCCCTCAACCCCACGTTCCTGCCGTCGAGCGGCGGCACTGTGACGATCAGCACCGAGGCGGGTGACGACTTCGGCTTAAACGCGATCTACGCGACGATCACTCCGGTCAGCGGCAGCGTCAGCACCAAAGTGGGGCTCAACACCGTCAGCTCGAACTACTTCGAAGCCAGCTACGAAGTGCCCGCCAACGCGGGCTCCCTCGCGGCCGAATACCTGGTCGAAGTGGTTGTCGAAGACGACGTCGGGCAACAGAGCCGCGCCAGCGCCGGAACGATCACGGTCGAAGCCTCGGAGGTCACTCCCCCTCCCTCGCCGTGCAAGGGCAAGCCCCACAGGCCGGCGTCTCTGCCCGCGGGGCCGAAGGGCTGTGGCACCACCGGCAAAGCGAATCGCTGAGAGGTCCGCGCCTACTTCGCGAGGCTGCCGTACCGCTCCCCCGCGGGCGCCCGTGCCGCCGGGTGGAGCCGGACGGCGTCGAGCCAGAAGCGGGAGCCGAGCCGTAGCTGCAGGAGGCTCGACCGCAGCAGGGCCTCGCGCGCCGGGTCCCAGGAGAACCCGAAGAGACTGCGGATCTCCGCCGGCAGCAGGCCGACGGAGACCAGCTTGATCGTCTCGGTCAGCGGCGTGACCGCCGTGCGCAGCCAGCCCGAGTAGGGCGGCTCGAGGATCATCCGCACCGCTTGATCGCGGCGCTCGCCGGAGATCCAGAGGCTGCCGTCGCCGAGGCGCCCATCGATGTAGTCGCCGAGATCGCCGACGGTGGCCGGCATCGAGCTCGGTGGCAGGCCGAGCAGCTCCCCCACCTGCCGGTATTCGGCCCAGTAGCGCTCGCGCGCCTCGGACGGGAGATCGCCGAAGATCCGCTCGTAGTAGACGAGCGCCGAATCGGCGAGGGTGGCGAGGACCCAGAGGCCGAGCTCCGGATCGGAGGCGTCATACGGGGTCCCCTTGGCGATCGGGCCGTAGTCGGCCGGGACCTTCCCCCGCACCCGGTGGTGCATCGCCTGGACGATGCGGCCGGTCTCCTCGGCTTCCTCGCTGGATCCGAAGTAGATCCGCGACATCCGCTCGTCGGTCCGCAGCAAGCGCGCCTGCGGGTCGTCGAAGATGATGGAGTGGCGCTGGAAGCCGACCACCGCCAGCGGGTCGCAGGCCTGCATCAGCAGCGCCCGCACGCCGGAGAAGAGGACGAGCCGCTCGCGGTGCAACCGGCGGACCATCGAGTCGGCCGGGAAGAAGCCGTCCACCTCGGCGGCCTGCGGCGCCCGCCCCTGCGGAAGCCCGGGAATCAACGAGAGCACGCTGGCGGGTCCGAACACCCTTCAAACGGTAGCCACCGTCCTCGCCGGGCTAGTGCCGTCCGTCTCTAGCCACGCTTGCGAAGATGGCCGGGTGACGGCGAAGGAGCTGATGCGGGCCGGCGAGCTCTACCCGGGCGACGACCCGGAGCTGAACCGGGAACTCGACCGGCGCCAGGCGATGCTCGCCGCGCTGAATGCGATCCCGCCCGAGCGCGACGAGGAGCGCGCCGCCGCCCTGGGGGACTTCCTCGCCGAAGTCGGCGAGGACACGTTCATCCGATCCCCCTTCTACTGCGACTACGGCGACGGGATCACAATCGGCTCCCGCACCTTCGTCAACTTCAACTGCACGATGCTCGACGCGGCGGCGATCGCCGTCGGCGACGAGTGCCTGCTCGCCTCCGGGGTGCAGCTGATCACCGCCACCCACCCGATCGACCCCGTCCCCCGCCGCGAAGCGATCGAGCAGGCGCTGCCGGTCACTGTTGCCGACGGTGTCTGGCTCGGCGCCGGCGCGATCGTCTGCCCCGGCGTCTCGATCGGCGAGAACACCGTCATCGGCGCCGGCTCCGTCGTCACCCGCAACCTCCCCGCCGGCGTCGTCGCCTACGGCAACCCGGCGCGGGTGGCGCGGGAGATCACGCCTGGCGACCGAGCAGCAGATAGGTCGTCATCGCGCCCTTCCCCTTCACCTCGATAGTACCGCGCCGGCGCAACTCGTAACGGCCGCGCAGGCGCTCGTAGGCGCGCTCGGTCACCTGGATCTCGCCTGGCACGCCGTGGGACTCCATCCGGCTCGCCGTGTTGACGGTGTCGCCCCAGAGGTCGTAGCTGAACTTGGCGCGGCCGATTACGCCGGCGACCACCGGCCCGGTGTCGATTCCGACCCGGACCTGCAGCGGCACGCGGCTCTCACCTGCGCACCGCTCCGCCTCGGCGCCCATCTCGAGGGCGAGGTCCGCGATCGCCTCGGCGTGATCGGAGCGAGGGGCGGGGATGCCGCCGGCGACCATGTAGGCGTCCCCGATCGTCTTGATCTTCTCCACCCCGTGCCGCTCGGCAAGCGCGTCCCAGCCGGCGAAGACCCGGTCGAGCAGGGCGACGGTCTCGGCCGGTGGAAGGGTCTGCGCGAGCGGCGTGAACCCCACCAGGTCCGCGAAGAGGACGCTGGCGGAGTCGAAGCCGTCGGCGATCACCTCCTCGGACTCCTTGAGCCGGTCGGCGACCGAGGCCGGCAGGACGTTGAGTAGCAGCCGCTCGGACTTCTCCCGCTCGACGCCCAGTTCGGCCAGCGCCCGCTCGCGGGCGCGGACGAAGTACTGCAGCAGCACGTAGGCGGTGGTGCAGACGCCGAGCACGTTGAGGACGAAGAAGGAGACCTCCACCCCGCTCGGGATCTCGGGGGCGTCGGTCGCGAGGGCGGGGTCGATCGCCCCCGAGAAGACGACCAGCGCCGCAAAGGCGACGAACCAGGGGACCTGCCGGGCGCCGACGAACAGCAACGCGCCGATCGGGCAGGTGACGGCCCACAACGCCACCGCCGAGGAAGCGGCGAAGCCCCCGAGGCTCCACTGCAGAGCGAAGGGCAGCACCAGGCTCATCAGCAACTGGCTGACTCGGAAGAGCTGGAACCGCCGCGTGCGGGCAAACGTCCAAAGGCTCACCCCCGTTGCGAGCTGGTAGGCGAACGGAATCGCCGCCGACACCCAAAGCCCCAGCACCGCATAGGTCCCCACCCAGACGACCGAAAGGGTCGCCATCAGCGTCGACGACAGCACCAGCACCGTCTTCCGCAACCGCAGCTCCCGGCTGTCGGACGGGGAGGCGCCGAGGGCCATCAGCCTTCGCAGCCGGTCGGGCACCCCCCGAGCATATGTCCCGTCAGTGAAGGCTGGGTCGATACGTGAGCTCTTGGATGTGACAGTCGAGCGTCCGCTGCTCGACCAGCTCCAGGTCGAAGTCAGCCGAGCCCTCGAAGACCGGGCTCTGCCCAGTCTTTCCGGTGATCACCGGGAAGAGGGTGACCTGGACCCGGTCGACCAGCCCGGCAGCCATCAGCGCCCGATTCATCGCCAAGCTGCCATGCGAGCGCAGCGGCACCCCGGACTCCTCCTTGAGTCGGGCGACCACGTCGACGCCATCGCCGCTCACCACCACCGCGTCCGGCCAGTCGAGGGGCTCCTCCAGCGTCGTCGAGACCACCGTCGCCGGCAGGCCCCTCATCCGGCTGACCCACGGATCCCGAACGTCGGACCCCTCGCCGCTCTCGGCAAGCATCCGCGCAAACATCCGATAGGTGTTGGCCCCAAGGACCATCCGCTGCTCCTCGCCGTACAAGGCAAGCCGGTGATCCAGCAGCTCAGGCCCCTGCTTCCCCCAATAGCCGCTCCAGTCGCCGCTGGCCGAGCCATAACCGTCAAGGCTGGAAAAGACGTCAAAGGTGTAGGTCGCGCTCATCTCGTTCTCCTTGCGTGAAGTTTGCTGTTTGCCTAGGCGACGAACGAGGAAAGCGGAAATCGACACCCGGGCGCACCCTCATGGAGCTTGGCCAGCCATCGTCATGTTCTTCGACGATGACGGCTTCCCGTACTTCCATTCTCGCCACGCCGAAGGAGAAGCCAAGGTGCGGGTCGACGCGGGCTCGGCCCCCACTAGCGGTGGCATCTGCCTATTGGGTCACGATCAGCAGAATGGAGCGCCACGACGACGAGGCCCTGATCATCTACACCGACGGCTCTTGCAAGCACAAACCACGGCGCGGGGGTTACGCCTTCCTGCTTCTGACCGAAGACGAGGGGGGCGAGGAGTTGATCCATGAGTACAGCCCGCCGGGAGCACTAGGGGCGACGAACAACGAGATGGAGTTGACAGCTTGCGTCGAGGCGCTCCGACTCGTGACGAGTCAGCACCCACCTGTTGCAAAGAACTCGTATCGGAAGGTCGTCGTGTACGCGGATTCGATGCTTGTCGTCAACGGCATCCGCTCCGCTGAGTTCGACTGGCCAGGGCGGAACTGGCTCACCCGGGAGAACGAGCCGGTCCTCAATCCTGACCTCTGGCAAGAACTGGTCAAGCTCAAGAAGAAGGCTGGCCGAGTCGAGTTCCGGCACGTCAAGGCCCACAAGACCAACCCTTACAACAAGAGGGTCGACAAGCTGGCAGGAGAATCGGCTGACCTAGCCTGGCGAGACCAGGAGGCGCCGAAGAAAGTCGCCCGGAAGACCAGTCCTCGCCGGACCGAACCGCGAGTCGTTCCTATGGCTGGTCAAACCGAGACGATTCGGATCATCGTTGTTCGCGGGATCCGAGGCCAGCCACATCACGCCTACAAGTACGAGGTCGTGAGGGAAGATAGTCCCCACTTCCAATTGGTAGACGACGCCTTCGCAGTGAACGACCAGGTTTCGATGCGCAGAAATTTCATCTACGAGGTGAGATTTGCAGAGGCGGAGCGCCGCGGGCGGTGGATCGAGGAAGTCGTGCGGGAGGTCGAGCGGGATTAACCTCTCGGGAGAGCGTGTCGCCGACTCCCCGGCTATCCACCCTGGTGCGACGTCTGGCGGCGACGAACGCGGTCCGGACCCCGAAGCCCGTGCCGTCGCCGCGGCGAACGGAGGTGAGCTACTGGCGCGGGTCGACCAGCGTGGGCGAGCCAGCGACGCGGAGATTACCGCGGAGCCCACCGTAGTTCAGGCTCCAGGCGCTGAGAAAAGCCCAGGACGCCAAGCGGACGAAGGCCATCACCGGATCGGTTAACTCCCTCTCCATTTCGCCGATATCTGACAACCCGTGATTATGGTGGCTGACTAGGTACACAGCCGCGACGTAGTCCTCGATCGCTCGCTTGTCCGCGACTTCGATGTCCCTGCCGACATCAACCTTGAATCTTGCGGCGAGGTAGTTGGACTGCACAAACGGGTCAATCGCGTGGAGCATCTCGAACTTCTCCTCCTCGTTCTCAAGATCGTGAAGCTTCTTGATTGCCTGTAAGAGGAGGGCCTCGTCCAGCACCAGTTGGGTTCGTTGATCCGCCGTGTCGAAACCTTAAATGCACGATCGGACTACCGACTCATGCGACCCCGCTCATCTTCGCTGGCGACATAGACCCACCGGCGTGCTACCCCGTGATAAACCGCGGAACCGAGTTCCCCTTCGGCCGACGCGGGAACGCAGAGGGCGCGCAATAGCTGACAGGTGCTGACCAGGTGCAGCTTCCGAGACCTCCTCGAGTTGCACCGATCGGCGGGCTAGCCGCCAGGAGCGACCCCGGCTTCCTTCTCGATCTCGAACAGTTGGTCGCTACATAGAAACTGGACATCGAGTCCGGCGGCCGAAAGATCCTTCTTTCGCTGCCACCACTCGAAGTCGAGCCCGGCGAAGATCTGGAGTTTTTCTTGCTCAGCAGCTGCCACAGCAAAGAACTTCTGGTCGTCCGGATCGATGTCTCGAACCGAGGCCGGAACCTCGTAATACGAACCCGCTGGGTCAGGAAGGGGGGTAATTGCGATCTGCCGGCAGACCTTAGGGTCATGCTTTCGTTGCTGTAGGCGTCTCGCCAACTTCACAGCTAGACCCGCGGAACGCCCTTGGTTGAGAGCCCGCAGGTACTCGGACAGAATCTCGTCAGCGGTATCGAGTGCGACGATCAGATCGCCGGCTTGCATCCTCACTGCCAGCTGCACACATGCAGCAACACTCGCTTCGGACGCCCCGGCGTGTAGGCGTTCACTCACAGCGAGGACGTTCGTATCAATGACGATCGTCGGCTTCAACGATCTTCATCCGCCTTTGCATGCCGACCTCAGCCTGAACCGTCACGTCCTCGAGCTCATCACCAAAGAAATCCGGAGGCCAATTTAAAATGTCTCCGAAGGTGTCTACCTCCAGCCTTTCCATTGCAGACCCGCGCTGGCCCGAATAGCAGAAATAGAGGGCCACCTGGCTAGGGTCTATCTTCTCTTCAGCGATTCTTCTTTGGATCCGCCTCAGAAGGTGCTCGGAGTGGCTCTCCACGACTAGCTGGACATTCCGCTCGGAGCTATTCTCTCTCGCCGTCACCGCCTCAATCAGGAGGTCCCCCAGCACGGACTGTGCTCGCGGATGGAGGTGGATCTCGGGCTGCTCCATCAGCACAGTTGAATTAGGAGGAGCGTAGAACGCTTGGGTGATGACAGGCAGAACCTGGGACACACCGAACCCGACATCCGTCAACCTAACCTGAGCGCTTCTTGGCTTCGCCCGCACCAGAACCTCGTACTCGCCTCGATCTGGCGCGATCTCGCTCACCTGGAAGGAAGCAATGAGTCCTAATTGCTTAAGCCAGCTCGCGACGATCTCTTCGAGAGATTTCGTCCGAGCCTTTGCAGTCCAGTTATATCTCCTGTCTGCTCCTGCGAGTAGCGCATTGATCGCATTTTCACCCCTCCAGCCAACGTCCTCCGGCACCGAACCCGCCCAGGGATAGGTTCGGGCGGGCGGTTGACGGATTGGGCCGAGATAGCTCAAATTTTGGAGTCGACCCTCGAAGGCCAACTCCAAATCGCCCAAGAAGGCAGAGTTTTGGAAATAGACACTCGCCTCATTGGGAAAGCCGTAGAAGTGCACCGGTTTCGGAAGCTCCCAGGCCCTGCCTTTCGTACGAACCAAGTCGTAAGGCTTGGAGATGATTTGCCAGCGATCATCGCGCTTGCTGTCTCGCTCAAACACGACTTGCAGCTGCGCTTCCGAATCAGTAATGAGCTGATAGCTGAAGCCGTCTGACTGCAGAGTCCTGCCCGACGCGGCTTCTCTGATTTGTCCCCTAAACGCAAGTCTGTTCCCATTCCATCTCTCCCTAGAAATCGGATCTCTGACTGCCAAGCCACCAGGAAGCTCCCATTCCAGATCAATGCCTAGCGACTCGGTCGTCTTGTGATCGAAAATCAGATCCCTAAACGATCCGAGTTGAACCGGGGACTCGGGATCACCAAGATCGAGCACGCTTTTCCGATCTGGGGACCGGATAGTCTGGCGCAGCAACATCAGGAGGTGATTGATGCTCGACTTCCCGGAGCTATTCGTGCCGAAAAGGATCGTCAAAGGCGCGAGGTCGACAGACCCCGTGTCGCGCCACGCCTTGAAGTTCCTAAGCCGGAATCGCCGCAACACGATCGCGAGCCTAGCCCAAACTGGCGTGTCCAAGCCCGTTCTGGGGGGTGGGGATTAGTTCCCGGGGCCAAAAGCTGGTACCACGAGACCCTTCTGGGAGCCCTACCCAAAGCCCGGAACTCTGCAAGCCCACCTGGGAGGCGGACTCGCGAATATCGGGGAGACAGGATTTGAACCTGCGACCGCTCGGCCCCCAGCCGAGTGCGCTACCAGACTGCGCCACTCCCCGTGGGGTCTTCATTCTGACGGATTGGCAGGAAGGCAGCTACCCTGCCTGGGCACGCGGCGGTAGCTCAACGGTAGAGCCTCAGCCTTCCAAGCTGATGACGCGGGTTCAATTCCCGTCCGCCGCTTAAAGGCGCGGGCGGCGCTGCCGATCAAGGACGGATGCCTTCCGTTCGCCTGCTCCGTGTCGAGTTTGTCTCGCTATGGAAGACAAAGTCGACACTGGGATTCCTGATCGTGGCGATCATGGCCGTTGTCTTCTCGGGCTGCGGGGGCTCAACCGCCAACTCGACATCGGGCGCTGAAAGCGCCGCCACCGGTGGCTCCTACGTCGACTGGCCGCTCTTCGGCCGCGTGCCGGCGCGGACGCATTACCTGCCTGCCGAGGAGACGGCGCTGGATCCGCCGCTGAAGCAGGCTTGGTCGATCAATACGCACGCGCTGATCGAGTTTCCGCCGGCGATTCATGGGGGTGTCGCTTACGTGATCAACAAGTACGGGAACGGGAAAGCGGTGCGGCTGCGCGACCGCAAGGTGCTGTGGGAAATCAACATCCGGCCCAGCGACAAGGGCAAGCCGAACTTCGTCACCGCGCCCGTCTACTACGACGGCAAGCTCTATGGCGCGTTCCTCACCGGCCACCTTGCCGCCGGCGACGCCGCGACCGGCAAGAAGGTCTGGGTGCGCAGGCTGAAGGGGCACCTCGAATCCTCTCCCCTCGCGGTCGACGGGACGCTCTACCTCGGCACCGATACCACCAACCTGGTCGCGCTGGACGCCGACAGCGGCAAGACGAAGTGGCAGTTCAACGCTCCCGGGGCGATCAAAGCGAGCCCCAGCTACGACGACGGCAAGGTCTTCTTCGCCGACTACCAGAGCAGCATGTTCGCGCTCGACGCCGGGAGCGGCAAGCTCGCCTGGCGCAGCAACACGAGCAAGGTGCCGCCCTTCGGTCGCGGCGGCTTCTTCTCCTCCCCCGCCGTCGCCTTCGGCAACGTCTATGCCGCCCGCGACGACGGCACCGTCTACGCCTTCGACGAGAAGACCGGCAAGGTGCAGTGGCACTTCGAGGCCGGCGACTACGTCTACGGCTCCCCCGCCGTCGCCCAGGTTCCCGGCACCCCGCCGACCGTCTACATCGGCGCCGAAAACGGCCGCTTCTTCGCCCTCGACGCCCGCACCGGCAAGGAGCGCTGGCACTACGATGTCGGCGGCCCGATCCCCGGCACCGCGACGGTGATCGGCCACACGGTCTACACCTCGAGCTTCAAGACCCGCGAGACGACGGGGCTCGACGTCCACACCCACAAGCCGACTTTCCACCTCGAGGACGCGGGCTACACGCCGATGGTCTCCGACGGCAAGCGCCTCTTCCTGGTCGGTTACTACGAGGTGATCGGCCTCGAGCCGAAGTAATCGCAGCGGACTTTCGCCCCACCCCGCTGTGGCGAAAGTCGGCTAGGCCGCCGAAGGCGGCCCGACTGATCAGGGGATCGGGCTGTGCGCCCTGCTCGCGTCGAGCTCGAAGATCCGGAAGTCGGTCCCGAGCACCGGCTGGGAGACATTGTGGACCGGGCTCTCGCCGATCATCCCGTCAGGCGAGCCGGCATGGGCGTGGCCGTGGAGGACGAGGTCCGGGCCGTGCTCGAGGATCGGCGCCGCCAGTCGGTCGGAGCCGAGGAAGACCCAGATCTCCCGCGGCTCTCCTTCGAGCGTTGCTTCGGCGGGCGAGTAGTGGAGGAGGACGATCCGCACCGGACAGGTGGCGACCTCCCGCAGCCCCGCGTCGAGCGCTTCCACTTCGGCGGTCGCCTCGGCGTAGACCGCGCGCAGCGAGGGCTCGCCGAAGTCCGGCAGGTGGCGCGGCGCGAAGCCGCCGACGAATCCCTTGACCCCGACGATCCCGACCTCGACCCCGCCGGCCTGGCAGACGGCGGCGCTGCGGTGGAGCATGTGTACGCCCCCGTCCTCCAGCCGCCGCAGGATCGCCTCGGCTTCGTCGGCGTGCCAGTCGTGGTTGCCGAGCACCGCATAGACGGGGGCCGCGGTCGCCGCCGCGGCCTCGCAAAGGATTTCCGCCTCGTCGAGCCGGCCGTGGCTGGTCAGGTCGCCCGCGACGACGACGAGGTCGATGTCGTCGTCCAACCCGGCAAAGGCCGAGACGATCGCCTCGCGGTTGGAGTCGCGGCAGTGGATGTCGCCGGTGGCGGCGATTCGCAGCCGCTCGCTGCCGGAAGATGA
Organism: Solirubrobacterales bacterium; assembly: GCA_035266025.1. Taxonomy (GTDB): domain Bacteria; phylum Actinomycetota; class Thermoleophilia; order Solirubrobacterales; family 70-9; genus VAYN01. Next base: position 14,454 of record DATFOB010000026.1, on the reverse strand, counting down.
AGTCACTCCCGCTTCCCTACCCGCCTCGGCGAGCGTTTATCGGGACGGGCGACGGGGCACCGAAGAGGGGCATGGCCGAGAACCTGGGCAAGAGCGAGGTCGCCGAAGAGCTGACCGACAGTCTCAAGCGCGCCGTCGCCGCGATCGACGGGCAGGGCGTCCCTTACCTGCTCGGCGGTGGGCTCGGCTGCTGGGCGCGCGGCGGCCCGCCCTCGAGCAACGACATCGACCTGATGGTCAAGCCCGAGGACGCCGAGCGCGCCCAGGAGGCTCTCGCCGAGGCGGGGATGCGGCCGGAGTCCCCACCCGAGCAGTGGCTGCTGAAGGCCTACGACGGCGACATCCTCATCGACCTGATCTTCGAACCGTCGGGGATGCGGATCGACGACGAGGTGATCGCCCGCGGCGACGTCCTCAGCGTGATGGCGATGCAGACCCACGTTATGAACCTGAACGACATCCTCATCACCAAGCTGATGGCGCTCGACGAGCACAGCGTCGACTACGGCGACCCGATCCTGATCACCCGCTCGCTGCGCGAGCAGATCGACTGGTCTCGCATCCGCGACGAGACCGCCTCGAGCCCCTTCGCCGTCGCCTTCTTCGCCCTCGCCGACGGACTCGGCATCTGCCCGGCCGCCCAGCAGCCGGCGTCGGTCGAAGGCTAGACCCCCACCGACTGCGCCTATTTCAGCGCCGCGAGGATCTCTTCGGCGGCGCGTTCGCCGGACTCGATCGCGCCGTTGAGGTAGCCCTGGAAGTCGACCGAGGTGTGCTCGCCGGCGAAGTGACAGGCGCCTTCGGGCTGGCGCTCGATCCCGGCGAAGCCGGTGTACTGGCCGACCTTCCAATACGAGTAGGAGCCCTTGGTCCAGCGGTAGCCGGTCCAGTAGTCGAGCGTCGCCTTACCGTTCCAGGCGGCGCTGATCCCGGGCAGCACGGGCTCGATCTGTTTGAGGAACTTCCGTGCCCGTTCGGTCGCCGAGCCGTTCTCGGGACCGAAGCTGGCGCCGACTTTGCCACCGGTGTAGTCGACGAGGATCCCGGCCGCGCCCGACTGCCCGCGCGTCACCTCCCAAGTGTTCTGGTAGCCGGTGTCGGCATAGGTCTCGCCATTGCACCCGAGCCCGTTCCAGAGCCGCCGGTCGAACTGGAGGTGGAGCTTCGAGTTCGTCCCCATCCCCATCTCCTCGATCGCCGTCGCCTTCAGCGTCGAGAAGCCGGCCTGCGAGTAGTCGATCGTGCGCAGGATCGAGAACGGCAGGGCGAGGACGACGCGGTCGGCGGTGACAGTGCTGGTAGCGCCGCCGGCTTCGAAGCCGAGGCGGTAGCTGCCATCGGCGTTGCGCCGGACTGACGTCAGCGCCGCTTCCTTGGTGACCTGGCCTTTCAGCTGCTGGGCCAACAGTTTCGGGATCTGATCGTTGCCGCCGCGCACGCGGTACTTCTCGTTCGAGGGGCCGAAGATCCGCAGCTGTCCCTGCCCGGAGTAGGCGAGCAGGTAGAGCATGTTGAGCGAGCTCTGGACGCTGGTCTCGGCGCCGTACTCGATGTTGTAGGCGACGTCGAGCAGCTGCCCGAGCTTCGACTTGAGGCCGCCGGGGACGTAGGCCTGAATCCACTGGGCGATCGACATTTCATCGAGTTCACGCCCCCGCGCCGTCGAGAGGTTGTAGAGCGTGGGATAGCTCGCTTCGGAGACGTCCTTGTGCAGCTGCTGCCAGATCTGCTTGAGGTCCCGGGTCGCCTGCTCGTAGGTGTAAGGCGCGCCGTCGAAGTAGTAGAGGGGCTCGGCGCCGTTGACCTCGGCGGCGAGCAGGTTGTCGAGGTCGAGGCCCAGTTCCTGCGCGAGCTTGCGCGTCTGGGTGTGGCCCTGATCGATCAGCTCGCCCCCGTGCTCGGCGATCTGCCCTTCGGCGAAGTCCCCGCGCCGGGTCCAGCAGCGGCCCCCGACCCGGTCGGAAGCCTCGTATAGGTCGGCCTCGTAGCCCGCCTGCTTGAGTCGGTAGGCGGTGGTGAGCCCGGCGAGCCCGGCGCCGACGACGACGATCCGCGGCCCGCTGGCCGCAAGGGCACGCGGGATCGGCCCGCTCAGCATCGCGGCAGCGGCAAGGCCGGCACCACCGGCGAGCAGCTCGCGTCGACGCAGGCCGGGTGGGGCGGCGAAAACGTCGTCGCTCGACGTCTCCCGCGCAACTTCAGCGGCCGCGTCGGCAGCGGCTTCCCCCAGCCTCCTCGTTAGCGGAGTCCTCCCCATCTGCACCACTGTGGCACGAGCGAGGCCCGTCGCACAAGTGACGAATGGTCCAAGCGGAGGCCACGAATGCGCCATCTGGGGGTACGCCGTCCTGCTCCCTGCAGCGCTCGTCGCCGAGGCCGGGGACGGTCGGACTATTGTCTTTGGCATGGCCGACCGGGAATCGGCGCAGGACGCATACGACCGCTTCGCGCCGGTCTACGACGAGTTCAACGCGGCCAACAACTACGAGATGTGGCTGGGAGAAGTCCTCCTGCCTGAGCTTGAGAAACGCGGGCTGCGGAAGGGCTGGGCTCTGGACGTCGGCTGCGGGACAGGCCGCGCCTTCGACCCCCTGCTCGACCGCGGCTGGAAGGTGGTCGGCTGCGATGCCTCGAAGGGGATGCTCGACCAGGCGGCGGAGAAATTCGACTCCCGGGTGCAGTTGCACCAGGCCGACGCCCGAGAGCTCGCCCCGATGGCGCCCGCCGATGCCGACGGCACCGGCTTCCAGCTCGTCCTCCTCCTCAACGAGGTCGTCAACTACCTGACCGACGACGGCGACCTCGAGCGTGCCTTCGCCGGCGTCCGCCGCAACCTCGCACCCGACGGCCTCATCGTCTTCGACACCAACACACTGCTCTGGTTCGGCGAGAGCTTCGCCGCGGGGAAGTCAGAGGAGATGAGCGCCCGGGGCTGGGACTGGCATGGGCTAAACGAAACCGTCGAGCGAGGAGCCACCTACGAGGCGCGCCTTTCTGGACAGGGTGTCGAGCCACATGTCCATCGCCAGCGGCACTGGACCCCGAAACAGGTCGATGCGGCGCTTGAGGACGCGGGCCTTCGCCCCCTCGCCGCCTTGGGTCAGCGCGAGGAGAACCTGCAGGTGATCCTCGAGGCTCCCGTCGACGAAGAGCGCGACAGCAAAATCATCCACATCGCCGCCCGCGCGGCTTAAAGCGACGCGACGAGTTCTAGCGCGAGCGGAGTCGCCGGCGAGGCGGCATCTTGAAGAGGACGATCGAGGAGGAGACCGGGATTCCGGAATCCTCGGGCCCGCGCCGCGCGGCGCTGCGTGCGGCAATCTCAGTCATCGTCGCTTCGTAGGCCTCCGCGGCTTCAAGCGCCTCGTCAAGGCCCTCATCGTCCAGCACGTAAGAGGTGCGGGTGATCCAAAACTTCTCGTCCCTACCGACGATCGCGGCCCGGCGTGATGCGGTGAAGTCATCGACTATGAGCTGCATGAATTCATCGGTCAAAACCTCGGCGACTTCTGGGTTCTGATCCACCAGCTCGGCCCACTCCTCGGTGTCGACCATGTGGATCTCGGTCGCCCGGTAGAAGTGCTCGACGACCCCACGGACGGGTCGACTCTCGACTTCTTCGACGCAGTTGTACTCGCTCAACTTGCGAACGTGGTAGCTGACCGTGGGAACATCGGCTTCTAGCTCGCGCGCGACTTCGGCGGGGCTGATCGGCGCGCATTCCTTAATCAGCCGGAAGGCTTCGGCGCGTAAGGGGTGCTGCATCGCCTTCAGTCGGTTCTGCGTTGCCTGCCGACGCTCAACTCTGGTTGCCACGGGATTCCTTTCGAAGTCTTGAGTGCTTGATCCTAATCCCTCGGTTGGCATTTGGGAAGCGAAACTAGACACCTTGTTAGTGGAGCGTCCTCCACCAATGTAATCCTCTCCACCATGGGTTAAGCCAGGAGAGGAGGTGAGCACATGCAGGTCTCCACGGAGAGGATCGTCCCGATCGTTGCCACCGGAAAGGGGCAGTGACACCTGACCCAGGTACTTGACTAGGGGATGAGGGAAAGGGCTCCCAGCCGCAAGCCTGGGGCGGGTGGGAGCCACTTACTCAGAGAAGACGGGGCACCTAGGACTCGAACCTAGAATCGCCGGTTTTGGAGACCGGTGCCTTTCTTTGCGGACTTGGCTCTACATGGCGGAGAACGCGGCTCTAAATCGCTCGGGGGAACGGCAGGGGGAACGAAACTCGGATGAAACCTGGGAGGTAGTCCATCGGGCGCGCCCTAATGAAGCGGCCGCCCCTTGAACTCCAAGGCTTCGCTCCACCCGTATCGGATCTCTCCGTCAGGGCGTCGAAACCAAGACTCGGGAAACACTCTGCCGGATTCCCATTCCCACGAAACTGCTTCGCCGGGCTGCGGGAAACGCTCAGGTTCCGTCGTGGGGAAGGCCCCCTCTTCGGGCGAGTCCGGGTCAGCTGAGTTGGTCGACGAGACCAAGACCGCCGTAAAGGGATGCTGCACGGTTCCCTCTGGATCAGCAAAGCAAGGGAGACCGGCCGCGACGATCCGGTGAACCTGTCTCGGTATCCGCTGTATCGCATTAAGGAGCTCCAAACCGATATCCACTGCCCGGAGGGCCTCCTCCGGAGACGCCGATTGGCCATGGACGATTTTGTTCCGGACAATCCTGAATTCATGCGCGGCTTCCCGGAGGCCGGGGGACAGATCGAGCCGTTCTATCTGCCGCAGGAGGGAGCCGCTCCACGCCGGCGGACCCTCCTCGCCCGCGGAAGATGAAAGCACCTCGCGGGACTCGCGCTCGATCGCAGCAGACAAACCGATGAGCGCAGCAACTGGAGACTTCGCCGCATCGTCTATGACCTGGCCTACAGTCCGGCTCCAAAGCGCCGCCTGATCACGTTGATCCTCGCCGGTTGACCCCTGGGCCTCTGCTCGCACTCGCTCGGACGCAGCCTCAGTTCGCTCCTGCAAGACATCTAGTGCTTCATCGAGCTCTAGGTCAACACCCACCGCCTTCGCCCGGCGAATGCGACTCATCAGGGTCCCGATGTCCTTCCTGAACAGGAAGAGGAATAGGGCCGCCACAACAGGCCAAGCCAATGATGCCATCCCTCGGGCGATTTCGGCGATGTCAGTGGCAGTTGATGCCACGGTCATGAGCCGACCCTAGCCCTCTTCTCGACATCGCCGCCCGATGAAGGCCGTTCAGATCGCCCGCCTGCCCTGCTCATTTCATGGGGAGATCCGCCTGTTATTTGCGAGGCTTTTCAGCGTCGGAGCGTTTTTTGCGAAGAGCGGGGGCTTGCCTGGTCCACCAGCTTTTCGCCGCGACCTCAGCTCGCCGTTAGTCGGCCCACCTTTGACCCTGGGTCGGCCTCGCTCATTCATGCGTCGATCGTACCGACATCCGCGCGAGCAAATTCATCAGCTGTCGCCGGACACCATCATTGTCGAAAGATGATCGACAGGGTGTCCTGGAGCATCTTCGACCGGGAACTCCAGGGTTCTGTCTGCGAACGCCGCTAGCTTTAAGCGGCAAAATCTTCAGCGCTAAAAGGAGTGATTCCACGATGCCGAATGACCCAGGAAAAGGCAACCCAAAAGGCCCTCCCCACGACCCGCCCGGCCCGCCGGACTCGAAACCGGACCCCAAAGGTCCACCCAATCCGAAACCGGGCCCGCCGCAACCGCCGGATCACGGCAAGCCCCGCCGTCACGGTTGAATCTGCCGTGGTTCGAGCGTTGGCCTGATCTCAAGGCAGACGAGGAAGCGCGCTTCGAGGCGCATCAGCTCCCCTGGCGGGAGAATCCAGAGCTTCTCGAGCAGGGTTATCTAGCGGTTGACACGGAGGTCCCGTTCCGGGGCGAACCGCTTGAGATCGAGGTCCTCTATCCGAGCGAGTATCCGGAGCTGCCTCCCCAAATCCGCTCAAAGCATTCCGTACTGAGTCGACATCAGCAGCCCTTTGAGGGTGGCTTCTGTCTCCTGGATCATCCGATCGAGTCCTGGCAGCCATATAGCTGGGGGGCCGCCGACCTCATCTACCACCAGCTACTGACGCTGCTGGCCAATTCGGAAGCCGGGGAAGACGTCGTCCGGGAGCACGAGGCGCCAATGCCAGAGCCCGTAAGCGCCTACTTTCGATACGAGCCCAACACCGTTGTCATCGTTCCCGGCGAACTGGCATCCCCCAGCGGCGACTCAGGAGGATTTGCCATCAGGGCGTTCGATGGCGGCCGATTCCTCCTGACTCAAGTCGACAGCACTGAGGCCACGGAGCAGCTAGTAGGGCTACTTCCTCTCCAGGACCCCCTCAGCGGAAAATGGAAGCGGCTCGATCAGCTCCCCGAGCCGCTCCCCGGCCCCACCGGCGAGGAACTCAAAGCCTGGGTTGAAGCGGAGCACGCGGATCTACTGCCACCAAAGCCTCCGCCCCCGCCTCCAAAGAAGCGGCGCAAGCGGCCGAAGCGAGATGCGACTCGGCACCTGGTCGGCCTTGTCTTCCCGGAGGAACGCAGTGCCACCGGTGAAACGAAAGACGCTTGGTTCTTCCTTGACGTAGACCGCGACAAAGCCCGCCTACTTCACGCCCAAGAGCTGTCGGAGGAAGAGCGGCTTCGACGTATTCCGGACCTGGCTGGCTTAGGGGACAAACAGGCATTGATCATCGGAGCAGGATCCCTGGGTGGCGATGTCGCCCTTCACCTTGCCCGAGCCGGTGCGGGAACCCTCAAGATCGTCGACTTCGACCGCATGGAGGTCAACAACTCGGTTCGCCATGCTCTCGGGGTTGAGTGGGCCGGGATCCTGAAGCCTCAAGCCGTAGCCATTGCCTGCCGACGCGCTAATCCCTTCTGTTCCGCTGAGGCGGTCCCTGTCCGCTTCGGAGACATCAACCCTGACCAGACCCCGATGGCGCTCCTAGAACAGCTGGTCGGTGAAGCCGACATCGTCGTCGAGACGACCGGGATCCACCAGATTGAGCATCTCATCGGTCGAGTGGCCTGGGAGCAAAGAAAGCCGGTCGTCAGTTGTTGGCTGACGACCGGATCTTGGGCCGGCGAGGTCGTCCGGTTGATGCCGACCGAGACCATGTGCATGACCTGCTTCCAGGCCAATCAACGGGACAAGAAGCTATTGCTGGGAGATGCGGATCCGGATGAGACTCCAGTTGCGGTCCAAGGCTGCACCCATCCGACCGTCAGCGGGGCGGGCTTCGATGCCGCCGAGATGGCGGCGATGGCGGCACGGTTGGCTGTGCAGTCCCTCCTGCCGGGGAATGACTATCCGAGCCCCGAATGGGACCACGCTGTCGCCAATTTCCGGCGGCCACCCGAGGACCAGGAGTACGCCCGGTTCGCGGCAGAGAAGCTGCCACCGAATGAGGGGTGCTCCGTATGCGGCCGAGATGCTGGATAGCTGAAGAGGCTTTGGCCGAGATGTGGGCCGAGGCTCGGCGCTGGCGATTCCGAGAGACGGGAGGCGCGCTTCTCGGCTGGCGGGGTGGAAGGGACGCCGTGATCGCCAGAGCTCTTGGTCCGGGCCCAAATGCCAAACATGGTTTCTTTTCGTTTGAACCGGATTACGAGTGGCAAGTCGAGCACGGTCGTCGGATCTATCGCGAGAGCAATCGATGTGTCGCCTACATCGGCGACTGGCACACCCATCCTTTCGCCTCGCCGCGCCCCAGTTGGACCGACCGGAAAGCCGCCAGACAAATCGCCGAGGATCCGGACTTTCGTGCTCCAGAACCGCTCTCGCTCATCCTCGGCCGAAGCTGGAGGGCCGGGGATCGACACCGTGAGGTCGCTTTGGATTCGCTGATGGTCTACGTCTGGCGCAACGTGGAGCTCGAGATTCTCGATATTGAGCCGTGTGCCATCACCAGCGCCTGAAACATCTGGCGGGTTAAGCACCTGCCCGAGGCCGGCGCCTCACACGATGGCGGGGACGAGAGACGGAGAAGACAGCGAGCATTTCGACGCCATGGGCGACACCTTCGCAACCCACGAGATCGCGCTCAGGAGAAACCACCTCTACGAAGAAAGCGGCCGAGGGCGCTGGATTGAGGAACTGGTCTCAGAAATCGAGCGCACGCCCTCAAATAAACACCTAATGAGGTACCTCTCTAGCATGCGGCTATCAACGAGGTGACGTAAGGCAGGTAGCCGGAGGTGCACGCCGAGACCGTGACGTCGGAACGAAGCTATGGCGTGACTAGCTGAACAATCGACCCGGCGCTACCTTCATTGTTCGCATCGCCGGTATAGGTGGCGGTGATTTCGTAGGTCCCGGGCGGCAGCCCTTTCATCGAGTATCGTGCGCTGGACCCCGCAATGGGAACGCTGGCGAGCACTTTCGTGCCTTGGCTGAACACTATTGAGCCGGTGGGGTTCCCAGGAGCCGTCGATTTGACCGATGCTTTCAGGGAGAAGCTGGAATTGGACGGGGCCGGGTTTCGGGAACTCGTTAAAGTCAAACTGCTTGCAGCCTTGGTAATAGTTTGGCTGATGACTGCCGAACTACCTTCGTAATTCCCATCGCCGCTGTATCTGGCGGTAATGTCACGCACCCCGGGTGCTAGCTGCTTCAGGGAGTAAATAGCCCTACCTTCGGTAAGAGTCACGACTGCGAGCACTGTAGTGCCTTCACTGAAGGTCACCGATCCCGATGGAGGACTGCTTCCGAAGGTGGTTCGAACAGTTGCTTCAAGCCTTCCGGATGAGCCATAAGGCGCAGGGTTAAGCGTGCTGGCGAGATCAAGGGACGTCACATTGCTTTTCACGGCCTGAGTCAGCTCGGGCGATTCACCAGGGCCGAACACCGAGTCGCCGCTATACCGTGCGATGATCTTGTGAGTTCCGTCAGACAATGACGACGAAGTCAAGGTAGCTGCCCCTTCACTCAGCGTGACTACCCCAAGTGGAGTTGGCCCGTCGAGGAACTCAATCGAGCCGGTAGGGGTTCCTGCATTCGCTGCGCGCGGAGAGACCCTCGCCGTAAAGGTAACTTTGGACCCGGGAAACGAAGGATTGAAGCTGCTGTTGAGGGAGACAGGGGGTGAGTACCGGAACCGATCTGCGGAGGTTGCTTCACTGTTCCCACCCGAAACCGAGACGACGATGTCCACGGACCCACTGCCGGGAGGCGTCGTCGCCGTGATCGAAGTCGGCGAGTTGACGGTGAATGACGCGGCGTCGACTGAACCAAAAGTCACTCCGGTGACTCTGGTGAAGCCGGATCCCGAAATTTCTACCTGGGTGCCGCCTGATTCTGGTCCCGAAGCGGGAGTCACAGAAGAAACGACCGGTACGGTCGCAGCGTTCACCTGCAGGGCGCTCGGCAACCCTGCTTCTTCAAGCTTCTTCGGAGTGATTTCGACCCAGTTGCCTGCCCTGTCGCGGAAGTGCAGGAAGGCGAGCCAGGTCCCTGATTCTGCAAAGCGAGGGACCGTGACCTGCGTGCGGTAGACGCCGTCCATGTCGGTTCCCGAGATTCGTTCAAGGCCACCGATGGCACTCTGGCTGTTGGCGGGCGAGGCGAAGCCCGCGTCGCCGTTTACCAATCCAGAGAGGTCGTCAGTGACCCGCGCCGTGATCGTGACGGTTTGGCTTGAGTTGGTGACGTCTACTTCGCCGGGTTCGATCGAGAGGCCGAGGATCTGAGGCGGGGTGGTGTCTTCGATCGGTTCCGCTGCGGCCATCGCTGGCCTTATCAGCCCACCCACCAGTAACAAGCAGACGACAGCGGTACGCAAGCAGCTCAACTCATTCCCCTCCCGCTAATGGCTATACGGATCGCCAAGCAGGGATCGATCCGCGGATTCATTGCCGTAAATTGTACTTCGCAATCGGAAATGCTAAAGGAAGTCGGCGTTGAGGCCCTCAATATGCCGGGGAGGGTGCGACGACGGAGCTTCCGATGCATTGGAACAACGAGCGCGTGGGCGCCTGGCCTTCTTTAGGCGGCCATGGCTGCCGCGCTGGCGGACGAGTTCCCAGTCCTCCTTGCGGAGTGCCTTGATCAGGCGCTCGCCGGAGACGACCGGCTGGCGTGGGCTCATGCCGGCAGAGGCATCGAGCGGCGGATCACGCCGCTGTCGAGCGGTTCGCCCTCTTCGCGCAGGCCCGCGACGTAAAGCGCGACCGCCTCGCTGGCGTTCGCCATCGCCTCGTCCATGTCCTCGCCCTGGGTGTGGAGACCGGGAAAGTCGGGCGCGTAGACGTGGTAACCGCCCTCATCCTGGGGTTCGAAGACCAGCTCGATTTCCTGCTTGAGATCGGACATGGCGCTGCTCTCAAGGTTACGCCAAAGCTGCGACCGCGCAGGTCAATCGACTCTCAGCCCGATGCGAAAGAACTGCTTCCGGGGGAACGGCGGGCGAACGAGAGGTCTAAGAAGGGTCTTCTCCAGGCACGAAATTCCGCCCTAGAAGAAGAAAGCAGCGAATCCCAAACCGTATGCCTTAACCCCTGCAAATCAACGCAAGATTTGGCTCTGCAAGCCGCGATATGAAACGGGGCACCTAGGACTCGAACCTAGAATCGCCGGTTTTGGAGACCGGTGCCTTAGCCAGTTTGGCCAGTGCCCCAGAGCCAAAAAGTAGCGTTTTCGAGGCCGGGGGGAACGTCAGGGGGAACGAAACCCAAACGAAAGATCTGAGATGGGCAGACCGGAGCGCTTAGTGCGCGGTCAACGCGCCTAAAAGATTGCATAGTCGCGAACCACCTTCGCGAGATCGGGTGATGCCTCGTAGAGGAGCGCGAGAAGGCCACTTTGCAACTCCTTGCCGATTTCGGTCGCCTTAGCGAACTCGGCAGATTTCCCGGAATTCTCCCGCGTCACATCTTCGAGCGCCTTCCGAAACTCGACGTCGTGGAGTCGCCCCACGAACTCGTCGTAAGCGCCCAGGGCCCGGCCTCCCTCATCTGCCGCATTGTTCGCAAGGAAGGCCCGCGCAATCCGATCCGTGGGCAACATGGTCAACTCTCGCTCGACGAACTCGCGAATCGCGCTCTCCTCATCGAGACGGACGCATCCCAGTAGCTCAAGACCTTGCTGCGCACACTCCGGTAGACGCCCTGGTCTCCGCTCACCGATTTTGACTAAAGCAATAGAAGCAAGCGCCTGGTCAGATTCCGGTTGCTGTCGGCATCGAGTCCGATGTCGTTGACTAGGTTCTCGCTGAATACCGGCTTGGCAAACGGGCCATCCTTGCTGGGCTGCGTCTTGAGCACCTCGCTCACGTTCTCAATCGTCGGCTCGACCTCAAGTCGTTCCGTCCCGTCCACCAAGACCATGAAGTGATCGTCGCTTCCCGCCGTGAGCTCTCCTCTTCCCCAAGAGCCCATCACGACGACCGACGCGTCAGCGGCGTGCAGAAGGCCCGCCAGCGGTGCGCGTCTCGCCGCCAAAGCCGTGACAGTCCGCTCTCGGGCATCAAACAGGTGCGGAAAGTCCCGGCCCGCAGCCTCCGCCAACTCCCTGAGCGGGCTCCCGCCTCCTGACTCCATAGCTTTAGACCGCCGGACTCGGCGGGGCCTCGAAGATCCACGGCACATCGAGACAACGCCTCAGGACCGGCTCAAACAGGTGCTCGTCCTCTTCCGTTAGCGAGACTTGCGGGCGTCCATGTTCTCCAAGAGAAGCGTTCAGCCCAACCCGGTTTCGTTGCGAGTGCCATAGAGCGACGCTACCAATCAAGTCTGACGCCCAGACGCCCTCAGCGGCGACCCGACATCGAGGGTTGATCGCGAGAATCCTGGGCCACCTCGGTCGCCCTCAGGCGCGGATAAGAACCAGATAGTCAGATGAATCTGATGCACTTCACTCGAACCCGCCACCCTGGTCGAACTTCAGGGTGTTTGCGTTCTCGGTGACAGTGCGGATACGCCACTCGTCGAACCCCTCGGGGGCCGTCGCCTCGATCTCAAGCGTGATCTTGACCTCGACCCCTTCGCTCGATTGGAGATGAGCCAACACCTCGTCGCTGACCGCCTTGAAATCGTGGGCGGTGCGCTTGGTCGAGAGACTCTTGCTGCCGAAGAACCGAGTCTTCGGCGTCGCGGGCGCGTCGTCGCCATCGTTGTCGCGCTGCGCCGGACTGTGTCCGTCGCCGCCGGCCGGGCCGGCGGCACCCTCAGCACCCGCCGGGAGGACATCGCCACCGCCCTCGGATTCCCACTGAGTTGCGGCCCGCTCCGGGTGGACCAGCAACGTGTCGCCCATAATCGTCACCGCGGCGCCGTCGTCCGAGGGCAAAGCCAAGCCGCGGTAGCGCCCTCGATCCTCTTCGAACCCGTCGGCGATCGCGAAGCCGTCCTCCTGCCAGATCATCGGCTGCGCGCGCAATCCCTGCTCGAGAATCGAGCGGTCGCGGAGGCGCGGCATGTACGGATACTGCGCGTAGACCGCCCAGAGGTCGGCGACCGAGACGTGCCCGTCCCTCCAGAGCGGTGCGGCGTTTCCGTCCAGCTGGTGACGGATTGCGCCCGCCGCCTGCTCGATCGCAAGCTCTCCGTCGTTTTTGAGCCGGCGTGAGACGCGCTCGGGGAGGGACGCAGCGTGCCCTTCGACCTTGGTGACTCCGATCTCAATCGGCTGCCCGCGTGGAACCATTGCCCACTGATAGGCGCCCAGCAGCCTCGCGTGCGCGGTTTCACTGGCCTCCTGCTGCTTCTCGGTCGCCTGCGCGATCTGGCTCCGCGAAAGGTCCAGCTCGTCGCCTTTAGCGAGGATCTCGCTCCAACCGAGGAAGCTGCGGATGGAGCGCTCGAGCTCCTCCATGCGGTCTGCGTCCGCAGCGAGGAAGACCACCATGTTGCGGTTGATGCGGGTAGCCCCGCTGCGGTTCTCGACAGCGCCGCGCGCAAAATCAAGCGCACTGCTGTCACCGCTATCCCGATTTCGACTGTGGGTCAGGCGCGGGTGCATGATCACCAGGCGCGCTTCGTCCGCATCGGATATGTCACCCGACTCCTCGGGACAGACGTGCACGCCGGCGAAGTCCCCGCGCAGGTCTCCTTGGTTTTTCAGTCGTTCGGCAATCGCCTGCCAGACATCCTCCTGCGGGATCCGCTCGGCGTGATCCCGGGCGCTGCGGGTGATGTTCGCCTGCCGGTCATACCAGTACTTGCCGGAGCCGCTGTAGAAGTAGGTGGCGCGGTCACCGAGCTGGTTGAGCGCCGCGTGGAAGTTGCCGATCGTGTCGCCGGGGACCGCGGTGCCGAGAAATACCCGCTGCTGCTCCAGCCCCTTCTGCGCCGTACCGATCGTCGGAGCGGCACCGACGAAGACCGTGCGAGCCAACCGCTTGGTGACCGACCGCTTGCCCAGCAGCGGCTTCTCCTTGTCGATTCTCGCCGGCTCCGATCTCTCACCGTCGACGTCGGCGTCGATAACCGCCTTCCACGAGTCCTCCAGGTACTGGGACAGCTCGGAGTTGACCGCCGAGGTGGCCAACGGCACCGACGCGGGCATGATCAGCGGCGACTGGTCCTCGCCGACCCAGAGTGCGTGGATCACGGCGTTCATCAGCCGCAGCACGCCGCGGGTCCGTTGAAAGCGCTCGAGGCTCGACCAGTCCTCGTAGAGGCGGTCGAACAGCTCCGGGTGGATCGGGTAGGTCCGCTTGATCCGGTCCTCGTAGGCCGGATCCCGAACCTCGGCCGGGAACTCGCCGGGGTACTGGCGGTAGAGATCGCCGAACTTGCGCGCAGTGGCCGAGATCGTCGCCAACGCCTCCGCGCCCGGCGCGCTGAACAGCCTTTGGCGGACGATGTGGTAGGACTCGTCGGCCGAGGCGGGACGCCATTGGTCGGCCACGCGCCGGACCACGTTCTGCAGTCTGTCAAGCGCCTCCATCCCCGCCGAGCCACCGACCTCCTCCTCGTTCCCTGCCGCCGCACCCCCACCCTCGTCGGCCCGCTCCGACGCCGGAATCGAGATCGCCAGCAGCACTCCGGGCGTGCCTTTAGCGACCTCGGTCAGCGACTGGGCGAAGGTGAACTGGGTGTCGAAACTGCCACCGGCGACGTCGTCGCGGTCGAACAGGCTGCGTGCGTATGCGACCCACTCGTCGACCAGGATCAGCGCCGGCGAGTACCGCCCGATCAGCTGGTGCAGGGCCTCACCGGGGTGGGTGCCGTCGGCATCGGACTGGGCGACGATCTCGAATGCCTCGCGACCGCCCAGCTGCCAGGCGAGCTCGCCCCACAGCGTCCTCACCTCGGTGCCGTCCTCCTTCACCGAGCCCGAAGGCGAGATGTGGTTGCCGACCAGCGCGACGCGGTTTACCTGCTCGGGCAGCTCGTCGAATCCGTTTGCGCCGAGCAGGTCCTGGACCTCCTGTCCGAAGTCGGCCGCCGGCAGCCCGGCAGCGAGATGCCAGAGAGCCAGCATCGAGTGAGTCTTGCCGCCGCCGAAGTTCGTCTGCAGGTTGAT
>DATFOB010000025.1:0-20574 GCA_035266025.1 Solirubrobacterales bacterium | reverse complement strand
AGCGAGAGATCCGAGGCCGAGAGGCTGAGCTTGCCGTCGCCCCGCCGTGGCAGGAAGGCGGCCAGCGATGGCTCCTCACGGGCGGCGACGAGATCGAGCCGGCGGCCGCGCTCGCGCTCTGAGTCGAGCAGGTAGGAATCGAGAGAGGAGGCATCGAGCTCGGCCTGCTGCTCGGGGGTCGCGACCTGCCGCAGCAGCCCGTTGACAGCCTCGATCGCCTCCGCCGTCGGCTCGTCGCCCGGGCGTTGCGCCAGCGCCGCCAGCTTCAGCAGCTCGAGGTAGCGGGCGATCGCGCGGTTGACATCGATCGCGGTGTCGAGGCGCGGCTCCGACAGCTCGCGCCCGGCGCGCCAGGAAGCCTCCAGCACCTGCTCGCGCAGCGCCCGGTAGGTCGCGTGCAGGCCCTCGGCGGGACCGAACAGCTCCTCCTCGTGCGCCTCCTCCTCGGCACTTGCCGCCCTTAGGGCGTCCTCGAAGAAGTGCGAGGGACGCTCCGCCTCGCCGCCCTGCCCGCGCTCGAGGCGGGAGAGGACGAGGCCACTGCGGGCGGGGGAGCCGATCCGCTCCCAGTCGCGCTCCTCCTCGAGGCCGAGGACGAAGACGTGGTCGAAGCCGAGCCCCTTGACCGCGTCGGCCGCCATCACGTTCACCGCCCCCGGCGAGCGCTGGTGCTCGGCTTCTTCCTCCTCGGTTCCCGCCTCGGCGACGGCGCTGAGGTAGGTGACGAAGCCGCGGGTCGAGCCGTGCGGCTCGCGGCGGGTCCAGGCGGTCGCCAGCTCGGCCAGCTGCGAGAGCGCGAGCAACCGCTCGGCCACCTCCGGCTGGGCGGCGAAGAGGCGCTGGCGCCGCAGCCCGACCTGCTCGATCAGGCGCCGGACGAAGACGTCGGCGCGGCGTTCCTCCATCACCGCGGCGGCGCCGTTGTAGAGCTTGAGGAATGCCTGGATCCGCTCCCGCGCCTCGGGCTGGAACTGGGGGCTGTCGAGGGCCGCCTCGCAGGCGGCGACCATGTCCTGCTTGCGCCGCCGCGCGATCGTCGTCAGCCGCGCCAGGTCCCCAGAGCGCAGCTCGACCGGCGGCCGGGTCAGCGCCCGCGCCGCCGCGGCCGAGTCGTCGGGGCCCGCCAGTACCCGCAGCCAGGCGATCGCGTCGCGCACCTCCGGTCGCTGAAAGAGCGCCGTCGGGCCGGAGAGGTGGAAGGGGATGCCGCGCTCTTCCATCGCCGCGGCGATGGCGCCGCCCTGCTTGGCGGGATCGGCGACGAGGACGCAGATCTGGTCTGGGGGCGTACCGGCCGCGCCGAGTTGCTCGACCGCCCGCGCCACTGCCTGCGCCTGCGCGCGCTCGTTGCTGCAGCGCCAGAAGCCGAGCTTGGGCTCGCGAAAGCGCTGCTCGAGCAGGATCCGCGCGGCGCCAGGGTGGACCCCGTCGAACCACCCCTCGGCCGCGGTCACCTCGGCGCCGCTCTCCAGCGCGAAGACCTGGCTCGGGTTGTCGGGAGCAAGCGACTCGAGCACCGCGAGCTGGGCTGGGGTCGCCTCCTCAAGCTCGTCGACCATCACCTGCGGGAAGCGCTCGGCGATCCGCCGCCGCACGTCGGGCCGCTCGACCAGGAGGCAGTCGAGGGCGAGGAAGACGTCGCCGCGGTCGAGGCTGCCGGACTCAGAGAGGATGCGGTCGTGCTGGGCGTAGAGCTCGGCGAACTCGAGCTCGCGCCGCGCCGCCTCGCGCTCGGCCTCGTCGTCGGCGGCCTCCGCCCGGGCATGGGCCGCTTCGGAGAGGGTGGTCGGCCCCGTGCGCTCCGCCTTCAATCGGTCAATTCGGGCTAGTAGCCGGGCCAGCAATCCGGCCGGGTTGCCGCGGATCTCATGCCGCCGCAGCGGCAGTTGATCGAGCCGGTCGAGCAGCATTGCCAGACGCTCGGCGCGGCCGAGGACGTCGAAGAAAGGATCGAGCCCAGACTCTTCGGGGTGCTCGCGGAGGAGGCGCTCGCCGATCGTGTCCCAGCTGCCGACCCAGAGCTCCTCGAAGGACCCCTCCAGCAGCGCCTCGCAGCGTTCGCGCAGTCGGGCGGCGGTGGCCTGGCGGGAGGCGATCGTGAGGATGCTCTCGGGCCGGGACCCGGCGGCGACGAGGTGGGCGAGGCGGTGGGCGAGGAGCTCGGTCTTGCCGGTGCCGGCCGGGCCGACGATCAGCAGCGGCCCCTCGCCGTGGGCAACCGCGCGCTCGCGCTCAGGAGCAACGCTCTCAGTCATAGGCAGGTCCTTGCGCACCACCCAAAGCTAGCGCCCGGGAGATGTTCTCTAGCATCCGCGCGATGGACGTCCTCTCCGCCGACTGGCCGGCGATCTGCCGCCGCATCGTTGCCGCCCAGCGCTCGATCTTCGAGGAGACGCGGACGAGCGAGGAGCGGACCGTCTACGAGGGGATCGGCGAGGGCGGCGACCGCACCCTCGTGATCGACCGCCGCGCCGAGGACGTCGTCTTCGCCGAGCTCGAAAAGCTCGCCGGGGAAGGCGCCTCCTTCGTCGCCATCTCCGAGGAGCGGGGCGAAGTCAGCTTCGGCTCCGGCGGCGAGGCGCGGATCGTGATCGACCCGATCGACGGCTCGCTGAACGCGCGCCGCACGATCCCTTCCTTCGCCATCTCGATCGCCGTCGCCTCCGGCCCCTCGATGGCCGACGTCGAGTTCGGCTTCGTCCACGACTTCGGCGCCGACGAGGAGTTCATCGCGCGTCGCGGCGAGGGAGCGCAGCTGAACGGGGAGCCGGTGCGGGTCACCGCGCCCGCTGACCGGCTCGAGGTGGTCGGCGTCGAGTCAGCCGAGCCGGAGTGGGCGCTGCCGGCTTTCGAGGCGCTGATCGGCAAGGTCTTCCGCCTGCGGGTCGTCGGCGCGATCGCGATCAGCGCCGTCTACGTCGCCGCCGGCCGCTTCGACGCGATGCTGAGCCTGCGCTCCTGCCGCTCTGTCGACGCCGCCGCAGCCCAGCTGATCGCCCGCGAGGCGGGCGGCGCGGTGTCCTTCGGCGAGGGCGAGTTGAGCGAGGCGACGCTAGACCTCGACGCCCGTTACCCGATGGCGGCGGCGAACGACGAGGACGGCCTCGCGACCGTCCGCGCCGCCCAGTTGGCCAAAGCCGCGTAACCCTTCTTTCCAGGCGGTTTACAAACGTGTGTTCCTACGAACTTATGTTCGTTACACTCGGGCACTTCCCCAAGCCCCCAATTCAAGACTGAAGAGGTGTTTTCTTCCTATGGCAGAGAGCAAAAGCAACGGCAGCAAATCGAAAACGCAGGCGAAACGCGCCACCACCGAAGCGAAAAAATCCGCGGCCAAAACCGCCAAAGCTTCGAAACGCGCCGCCACCAAGACCGCTGCCGCTGAGAGCAATCAGGTCCAGGGCGTGGTCCAGACCGCTGTCGACTTCCCCGTCGGCGCTGTCCTCAGCGTCAGCGACCGCGTCTCCGAGCTGGTCGAGCCGTGGACCGACCGCAGCAAGGCCGAGCGGCAGATCAAGAACTACCGCAGCAACCTGCGCAAATCGCTGAAACGGACCGAGCGCCGCGGCAGCAGCGCCCGCCGCAAGGCGATCACCGAGGCCCGCAAGACCCGCAACCAGGTCGAGCGCGAGGCCCGCAACCGTCGTCGCGAGGTCGAGACGACGATCAGGCGCAACCGCAACGAGGTCGAGAGCCGCGTCCGCAAGGCGATCGAGGAGCAGACCTCCCGCGCCCAGGGCGTCGTCGACACCGCCACCGGCGTCGTCGGCACCGTTAGCGGCCAGCTCACCGCCCTGCGATAAACAGCATCAGCGTCCTCTGACGCTCACAGGCCGCGAGGCGCTCGGTCCATAGGGCCAGCCCTCGCGGCCTTTTACGTAGGCGCGGAACTGGAAACGGATGCCGCGGCTGTCGTCGTCGCTGAACTTGTAGGCGTAGCGGAAGCGGCCGCGGCGGTCGGCCTCGACGGTGCGGAACTCGCTCCAACCGGCGCCCGGATAGCGGAACTGCAGCTCGACCGGGAGACCGGCGACCGCCCGGCTCGCTCCCGCGTGCCCGACCTTGCCCCTGAAGACGACCGGCCGGCCGCCGATGGCGGCGGTCGCGGCGGAAGCGCCGAAGCGGACGATCGTCGGGGCGGCGAGATCGGCGGCCGGGCCGCCGGCCCTGCTGAGCAGGCGGGTGCCGCCGAAGCCCGCGACGACCTCCCGGCTCGGCCCAGGCTTGAGGCGCAGCGAAAAAGCTCCGTCAGCGTCGGTGCGGGCGAAGGTGGTCCGTTGCCGCGGCTCGGCGCCCGGGGCAAAGGTCTCGCTGACAACGATCGTCTGGCCGGCGAGCGGCCCGCCCGAGGTGCGTCGCAGCGAGCCGCTGAAGCGCAGCCCCTTGAGCCGGGAGCGGAGGGTCACCTGCGTCTTCAGGGGATTGACCAGAACCATCCGGCCGCCCCGGGCGCGGCTGTCCCCGCTCGCGGAGTTGCCGGCGACATCGAAGCCGGTGGCGATGAACTCGTACTTGCCGGCGGGGTAGGAGTCGGAGTCCCAGCGGGCGATCAGGCGCCCGGCTTCAACCCGGGTTGGCAGCGTCTCGTAGCGCGCCCGGGTCCCGGCCCGGCGGATGCCGATCGATCCCCGCCCCGCGCTCGGGCCCGAGAGCCGATCGCTGACGGATGCCTCGAGCCGCTCAGGGTCGGCCGGGTCCTGGGCGGAGGCGAACTCCAGCCGCGGCGGTTCTTCGTCGATCCGCACCGTCGCGCTCTGAGGCGGCGGCGAGCCGGCCTCGCCGTCGCCGACATTGCCGGCGGCATCGCGGGCGTAGGAGCGGACGGTGTGGACCCCGCTGCCGCCGACCCAGGCCGAGACCGTGCCGCCGGGGGCGGCAATCGGCGAGGCGCCGTCGACGGCGATTGCGGTGAACGGCCCGGCAGGCCCGACCGCCTCCATCCCGGAGAGGCTGTCGGCCGCGTGCGCCGTCAGCCTGACCGGGCCGCTGCTCCAGCCCGACGAGGCGCCCTGGACCGTTACCACCGGCACCGTCGCGTCGACTGCGAAGAAGACGGTCCGAGGCTGGGAGCGGACGCCGGAGCCCGAAAGCGCCACCACCTGTGCCTTGTTGACGCCTTCAGGCAGGAACCCGAGGGAAACTCGACCTGCGCTCGCCGCGAGGCGAACGTCACCGGGGCTCAGCGTCACCTCATAGCCCGAGATCCCCGAGGGCGGCAGCCCGGCAGCCGGCGGTTCGAGCTCGAGAATCGCCTGCTCGCCTCCGAGGAGCCAGCGCCCTGGCCCGTGGGGGGCGGGCGGCGGCGGCACCGCATTGTCGAACTGAAGCGAGGCGCTCGCCCGGTGCAGCTCAATGCCGGCTGCGTCCTCGAGCCAGCCTTCTAGCGTGTAGATACCGCCCACCGGCGGCACCTGGACTCTTTCGAGGGGATCGAGCGGAGTCGCCTCCATCAGCCCCCCGACCGGCTGTCCTTGCGGGTCGAGCAACCGGTAAACCGCCCGCGTCGCGCCGGCGGCCACCCCCGGCACCTCTCGCGGGTCGATCGAGAAGGTGGTGCCCGCCTGCCACTCACCGGAGTCCGCCAGAGCAAGGCCGCCTCCCGTGGCCAAGAACAGTCCGACCGCCAGACCGGCGAGCAGGCTTCTGCCCAGTCGCCTCACGGGCCGAACTCCCCAGCCGGGCTGCTTCCGCCGGAGCTTGGCGCCGGCGCCGGCGCGGCGACGGGTTCGGGCGCCGGTTCCGGGCTGGCTTCAATCGGTTCCGCGCTGACGGGTTCCGGTTCCACGGCAACCGGTTCGCTTTCCGCCGGTGCTTCGACGGCGGGCTGCGGCTCGGGAGTGGGTTCGGGAGACGCCTCCGAGTGCGGATCGGGCGCCGGCGCAGGGTCGGGCTCGCTCGGGAGCCGCGGCTCTGGCATGTCGTCCTGCCGCCGGTCCTGCTGGCGCACGATCGCTTGCGGTCGCTCGTCGCCGCCTTCGAACGGCGCCGGAAGAACACCGGTAGCGAAACATGCCAGGGCGCTGCCGGCGGCGCCGATGCAGACGGCCGCGACCTTCGCCAGGCCGACCCCGCCGGCGCCGCTGCCGCCGACGAGCTGCGCGATCGCCTCGCCTCGCCCGCCGAAGCGGGAGGCCGCGTCGCCAACCGCCTCGTGAACCCGTTCCCACAGGGAGCGGTGGAGGGGGAGGGTGGGAGCCAGAGCAGCCGCGGCTGCCGGTGCCGCCCGGTAGGTCCGCAGCGTTGCCCGGCAGGCGGCGCACGCCCGCAGGTGCTCGCGCAGCTCCGCCACCTCCTCGCGGCGGGCCTCGCCGTCGCAGAAGGCCGAGAGCAGCGGCTGCATCTCCTCGCAACGGCTGCCGTCCGCGCTGCGCGCGACGAGGCTGCGGAATCGCTCCCGCCCCTCGGCGAGGCAGCGGTTGACTTTCGTTTTGCTCCAGCGGGTGATCTGGCCGATCTCAGCGTAGGAGTACCCCTCGGCAAGCAACGTCAATGCCCGCAGCTCCTGGGGCTTCAGCGCCTGCAGCGCCTCGCGGCTGCGGACCACCGCCTCCCGCCGCTCGAGCCTCTCCGCCGGCCCGTCGCCGGGGGAGGGGAGGAGCGCGGTCCAGTCCTCGGCGCCGGGCTCTGGAGCATGAGCCGCCGGGCCGGCGAGGACGCGTTCGCGCTCGTGGCGGACCGCCAGCGCCTCGTGCTTGACCACCGTCTGCATCCACTTGACCAGTTGCCGCGGCTCCGCCGTCGGCGCCTTGCGCAACAGGATCTCCAGGCCCCGCTGCAGGGCGTCGTCGGCATCGTCGACGCAGAGCGAGTAGCGGGCGGCGGTTCGCCGCAGGGCCGCCTCGTGCCTCGAATAAGTTTCGGCAGCTGCCCGCTTGCGGACGGCGTCGTCGTTTTGGCCGAGCGGGTTCGCACCCCCGGCGCTGAGAGTCTGCATTGCTGTTTCGTTTCCCCTGCCGCTCCGGTCGTCTCGTTCGGACACTGGCAGCGTTAGGTACGAAAGCGATACGACTCTCCCCCCACTTGGACAAATGCCCCACCCCAAAAGGACGGAAATTGCAAACTGGTTCAGAAGAACGTCCAGACGATCCCCGGCTCGCTAGGATCGCCCGATGAGCACTTGCGTAGTCACCGGCGGCGCCGGCTTCCTCGGTTCCCATCTCTGCGAACGACTGCTCGGCGACGGGCATCGGGTCATCTGCATCGACAACCTCGAGACCGGGTCGCTGGAGAACATCGCCCACATCCGCGACGAGGCGTTTGAGTTCCGCAACATCGACATCACCGAGAAGGTCGACATTCCGGAGCCGGTCGACTTCGTCTACCACCTCGCTTCGCCGGCGAGCCCGATCGACTACCTGCGGCTGCCGCTGCACACGCTCAAGGTCGGCTCCCACGGCACCCACCACATGCTCGGCGTCGCCAAGTGGAAGCGCGCCCGCTTCCTCATCGCCTCGACCAGCGAGGTCTACGGCGACCCCGAGGTCCATCCGCAGAAAGAGGACTATTGGGGGCACGTCAACCCGATCGGCCCGCGTGGCGTCTATGACGAGGCGAAGCGCTACGCCGAGGCGCTGACGATGGCCTACCACCGCCAGCAGGGCGTGGACACGGCGATGGTCCGCATCTTCAACACCTATGGCCCGCGGATGCGCGCCCACGACGGCCGCGCGATCCCGACCTTCCTCCGCCAGGCGCTGCAGGACCGGCCGCTGACCGTCTTCGGCGACGGCAGCCAGACCCGCAGCTTCTGTTACGTCGACGACCTGATCGACGGCATCGTCCGCCTCGCCGAGTCCGACGTCCACTCGCCCGTCAACATCGGCAACCCGAACGAGTTCACGCTGCTGGAACTGGCGAAGAAGGTCGTCGAGCTGACCGACTCGCGCTCGGAGATCGTCTACGAGGCGCTGCCGACCGACGACCCGAAACAGCGCCGTCCCGACATCGGCCGCGCCCGCGACCTGCTCGGTTGGGAACCGACGATCGACCTCGGCGAGGGCCTGCGCCGGACGATCGACCAGAGCGGCGTCGAGCGCCTCGTCGGCGCCGGCGACTAGCGCCGAGTCCGCGAAAACCCGTGTAGTACACGGGTTTCTGCTGTCTCGATGAAAAGGGGCGGCCCGAAGGCCGCCCCCTCTCGCGATGCAGCGAGCTTTTTGCTGACTACTGGGTCTGGGCCGTGAAGGAGAACGTGCCCAGCGGGTTGCCGGCGGAGATGTGGTCCCTTTCGACTTTTTTCTCCGCAGCTTCTTTGGCTTTTTCTTTGGCGAGTTGCTGTTCAGCCGGTTCTTTGCATTTTTCTGGCAGCGCCGCGCAGGTACCGGCAAAGACAACCGCTTCGTAGTAGGCCTGGTAGACCTTGACGAAGCCCTCGAGCACTTCAGCCGAGATCGGCTGGAGGACTGCCGAGGAATCGACGCTGACGGTGCGAGCCGTCGCATCGGTCGTGACTTTGGTGATCGTCAGATCGGCGATTGAGCTGCGCCCGAGGTTGCCGAGGTTGAGGCTCTCGCTGGCGTTGGATTTGGCGACGACTTCAACCGTCACCGTTTTCGCCGAGAGGTCGAGCCACATGTTGCCGAGGGTGATCTCGGTTTCCAGCGCCGAGGTGGGGCCGGTCGGGAGTTTCTGGGTCAGCAGCAGACCACCCGCGGTCTGCACCTGTCCGGCTGCCCCGGTCGGGCCGATGTTGCCTCCGGTGATCGGGAGCTCGTAGTTGCCGAAGCCTTTTTCGGTGGTCGGTGCGATCACCGCGGCGTTGGTTTCCACGTCTTTCAGCTTTTTCAACAGTTCCTGGTCGGCGTTGAAGCTGACGTTGCCGCCGGGAACGAGCGCGACCGTGGCCGGCTGCTCTTCGGCCTTGGCGGAGCCCATCAGCTTGTTGGCGATGAATGGCTTCGGCTTGCCCTTGGCGTAACCGAGCTTCTTGTTCAGCTTCTTCGCCACCGTCTTGGTCAGCTTCAGCTTCTTGATGGTCATGCTGACCCCGAAGCCGGCACGGGTGAAGCTGTAGCCGCTGACGGCTGCGAGCTTGACCTTCTTCCCTGCGACCTTGGCGAAGAGGGCTTTCTTGTTCGTGTCGAGGACGAGGCCCTTGACCGGGGCACTCTTCTTGCCGGCCTTGAACTTGAGCCCGCCGCCGAGGTTGACGGTGCCGCCGCCGGTGGTCGGATCGACTTCGCCGCCGGTGACCGGGAAGGTCGCCTTCTTGCCCTTTAGCTTGGCGGGCGCGATCTTCGTCGTCTTGATCCCGAACGTCTTCAGGTACTTCGTGAAGCCGTTGTTGAGGGTGATGGTGGCAGAGCCGCTTTCGACCGGATCGGCCGTCGCAGAGGCGTAGGGAGCGAACGCCAGCAGCGCGAACAGCGCAGCAGCGAGAGCCGCCGGTGGCAGCTTCGTACCCCTAGCCATCCGTGGCTGGGTTGCTTCATTCATCTGTGAGTCCTCCATTACTGCCGCCCCCTGCTGTCCCCTTAGGCGACTTACGGCGATTCGTCTTGTCTGTCCAGGTTATTCCCGGATTGCTGTTCTTTAGAACCCCGCCGGCGGACAGATGTTCCGCTCCAATATCCTCCCCCGCGATGACTGCAGCCGAAGGATCCGGCGCCCAGGAGGCCCACCGCACGATTGCGCCCGTGGTCGGGCCCGACGACGAGCGCGTCTTCACCGACTCCGGGATCGAGATCGATCCCCTCTACGACGCGGATGATGTCGCCCCCGGATTGGAGGAGCGGCTCGGCGCGCCGGGGGAGCCGCCGTTCACGCGCGGCATCCACGAGGGGATGTACCGGGACCGGCTCTGGACGATGCGCCAGTACGCCGGCTTCGCCTCGCCCGAGGACACCAACGAGCGCTACCGCTACCTGATCGAGCACGGCTCGACCGGGCTCTCGATGGCCTTCGACCTGCCGACCCAGCTCGGCCGCGACTCCGACGACCCGCTCTGTCACGGCGAGGTCGGCCGCACCGGGGTTCCGATCGACACGATCGAGGACATGCGGATCTGCTTCGACCAGATCCCCCTCGACAGCGTTTCAACCTCGATGACGATCAATGCCCCGGCGGCGATCCTGCTGCTGCTCTACGAGCTGGTCGGCGAGGAACAGGGAGTGCCCTCCGAGAAGCTGCGCGGCACCGTCCAGAACGACGTGCTGAAGGAGTACATGGCCCGGGGTAACTACATCTACCCGGCGGAGCCGACGATGCGGCTCACCACCGACATCTTCGAGTACTGCAGCGAGAAGGTGCCGAAATGGAACACGATCTCGATCTCCGGCTACCACATCCGCGAGAAGGGCTGCTCGGCCGTGCAGGAGGCGGCGTTCACGCTCTCCAACGCGATCGCCTACGTCGAGGCGGCGCTGGAGCGGGGGCTGAAGATCGACGAGTTCGCGCCGCGGCTGGCCTTCTTCTTCAACGGCCACAACAACGTCTTCCAGGAGATCGCCAAGTTCCGGGCGGTGCGGCGGATGTGGGCCGAGATCGTCAAGGACAGGTTCGGGGCCGAGAACCCGAAATCGATGCAGATCCGCTTCCACACCCAGACCGGCGGCGTCACCCTGCAGGCCCAGCAGCCGGAGGTCAACATCATTCGCGTCGCCCTGCAGGGCTTCGCGGCGGTCTGCGGCGGCACCCAGTCCCTCCACACCAACGGCTTCGACGAGGCGCTGGCGCTGCCGACCGAGCGCTCGGCCCGGATCGCCCTCCGCACCCAGCAGGTGATCGCCTACGAGTCGGGCGCAGCGGACACCGTCGACCCCTTCGCCGGCTCCTACTTCGTCGAGTCGCTGACCGACGAGATCGAACTGCGGGCCAAGGAGCTGATGGAGAAGGTCGAAGAGCTCGGCGGCTCGGTCGAGGCGCTGGAGTTCATGCAGCGCGAGATCGAGGAGTCGGCCCTCAGCTACCACGAGCGCTACAAGAGCGGCCAGGACGTGATCGTCGGCGTCAACAAATTCGTCACCGACCAGGTCGACGACGTCGACATCCTCAAGGTCGACCCCGAGGCCGAGCAGCGCCAGCTGACCCGGCTCGCGGCCTTCAAGGAGAACCGCGACCAGGCCGAGGTTGACGCCAAGCTCGACTCGATCCGCGACGTCGCCCGCGGCGACGGCAACCTCCTGCACCCGATCCGCGCCGCCCTCAAAGCCAACGCCTCGATCGGCGAGGTCTGCGGCGCCATGCGCGAGGTCTTCGGCGAATACAAGGGCGGCGCTTTTTTCTAAGCACGAGTGGTGAGTTAACCTCGCTATAGGGGCGTTAACTCACCAATCGTCAGGTCAGCAGGCCCTTCTCCTCGACTACCTCCAGGTCCAGCGTGCGGTAGCCGACGGACTCGAAGAGGACTACTACTCGGGCGGCTTCGTAGCGCTGGACTTCGCCCGGGCCCCAGTCGCTGTGGGTGACGGTGGCGCCGATCCTGAAGGGACGCTCGATCTCGGCTTCTGAGTCGACCAGGCCGGCGTCGCAGTTGTCGCAGTTGCCGCATGGCGGCTCGTGCTCCTCGCCGAAGTAGCTGAGGACGAAGTCGCGGCGGCAGGCGGCGGTCTCGGCGTAGGAGCGCATCATTTCGAGGCGGGATTTCTCGAACTCCTCCCGCTCCTCGCTGGCACCGCCGGCGAGGAAGCGGCGGATTGCCTGGTCCTCGGGGCGGTAGAAGACGCAGGCCGACGCAGGCTCGCCGTCGCGGCCCGCCCGGCCGACCTCCTGGTAGTAGGAGTCGACGGAGTCCGAGAGCCCGGCATGGAAGACAAAGCGCACGTTCGGCTTGTCGATCCCCATCCCGAAGGCGGTGGTGGCGACGATCGCCTCGATCTCGTCGTCCATGAAGGCGTCCTGCAGCTCACCGCGGCGCTTTGAGCCGAGGCCGGCGTGGTAGGCGTCGGCGGTGACGCCGGCCGCGCGCAGCTTTTCGGCCAGCTCCTCGCTTGCCCGGCGGGTGGCGATGTAGACGATGCCGGGCTTCTCGGCCCCGCGCACCGCCTCGACAAGCGCCTCCTCTTTGCCGTGCTCCTCGCTGAACCGGTGGACGGAGAGGTGGAGATTCGGGCGGTCGAAGCCGCGGACAAACACCGCCGGGTCCTCCATCCCCAGTCGCTCGACGATCTCGCGCCGGACTGGGGGAGAGGCCGTCGCCGTCAGCGCCAGCAAGGTCGGGTGCCCGAGCTCCGCGGCGACGGCTCCGAGACGCAGGTAGTCGGGCCGGAAGTCGTGCCCCCACTCGCTGATGCAATGCGCCTCGTCGACCACCAGCAGCGACGGCTTCGCCTCCCGCAGCTCCTCCAGCACCTCCTCCTTCGCCAGCTGCTCGGGAGCGAGGAGGACGAACTCGCGCTCACCCTCGCGCAGCGACTCCATCAGCTCTTCGCGCCTGCTCTCCGAGATCGTCGAGTTCAACTCGGCCGCCTCGCCTGGCGCCACCTCCTCGATCGCCTCGACCTGGTCCCGCTGCAGGGCGATCAGGGGGGAGACGACGATCGTCGGCCCATCCATCAGCTCGCCGGAGAGCTGGTAGATCGCCGACTTGCCGTAGCCGGTGGACATCACCGCCAGCGTGTCGCGCCCGGCGGCGACCGCTTTGACCGCCTGCAGCTGCCCCGGCCGCAACTGCTCGATCCCGAGCGTCTCCCGCGCTAGTCGTCGGATCTCTTTCACCGGAGCCATGGGCGCATCCATACCCGGGGCAAGGGCCCGGAATGCTGAACGGTTCGTCCCAGCTTCCGCGGCTGGGCAGGAACGTGGCGGCGTCAGTTGAAGCCGCAACCGATGATCGAGGTTTCAAGGACCCTGATGAAGTCCGAGCCCGAGCTGGCGGAGCTGATCGCAACTGTCGAGGGGGTCGAGGTGACGATGGCCGAGAAGGGCTTCGGCACCCGGGTCGAGATCCGCGCCACCGAGGAAAGCGGCCTCGCCGAGGCCGACCTCGTGGCCGTGCTCGACCGCCTCGCCGAGCCGCAACGACGCCCTTTCGTCTGACAACGAAGTTCAAAAGGAGACTCCTAAGAGTGAACACCCTGAAGCGGCACCTCACGGTTGCCAACGTCTTGTCTATCACCGCCATTTTCATCGCCCTCAGCGCGACTGCGGTGGCGGCCACCAAACTGAGTGCCGGCCAGGTCAAGGCCGTCAACATCGCCCGCCAGGCGGTGACCAACGCCAAACTGAAGACCCAGGCGGTCACCTCCGGGAAAATCAAGAACGGCACGGTCAACCAGCTCGACATCGGCGCCGGCCAGGTGACGAACGAGAAGATCGGCACCGGCGCGGTCACCGGCAAAAAGATCGCCAAGAAGGCCGTCAGCCCGCGGACGATCGCCAACGAAGCGGTCCAGACCGACAAGCTGGCGAACGAAGCGATTGTCGCCTCGAAGATCTCGGCGAGCCTCTACGCGCAGCTGGTCAGGAACGTCACCTACGTCAACAGCGAAAGCGCCAACAACAACGAAATCGCCAAGTCGGCTGAAGCCTTGTGCCCGACCGGGAAGCAGGCGATCGGCGGCGGAGCCCGTGTCAACGGCGAACTGCAGGACGTCGCGGTCACCGGCTCAAATCCGTCGTCTTCTGGGTCGACCCGTACCGGTTGGCAGGCCTTCGCCAGGGATGTCGAGGGAACGCCCGGCGGCAACTGGTCGATTGAGGCGTTCGTAGTCTGCGCGGAACTGTAGATTCACTGCGCATCGTGGAAACGCGAAGGGCCCGCTCCGGCGGGCCCTTCGTATATCTGGGGACACCGAGCGGGCGGCGTAAATAGACTTCCGCGGCCGATGCGCGAGAGGAACCCCGAAACCCACGACGAGAAGCTCAACTACCTGCGCGAGCTGCGCGAGGCGGCGATCAACTCGGCCTCCGAGGCGGCGGTCGAGAAGCAGCACGCGAAGGGCAAGATGACCGCCCGCGAGCGGATCGAGAAGCTGCTCGACCCCGGCTCCTTCGAGGAGCTCGACACCTTCGTCCGCCACCGCACCTACGACTTCGAAATGCAGAAGAACCGGCCCTGGGGCGACGCTGTCGTCACCGGCCACGGGACGATCGACGGCCGCACCGTTTTCGTCTTCTCCCAGGACTTCACCGTCTTCGGCGGCAGCCTCGGGGAGGTGATGTCGGAGAAGATGTGCAAGGTGATGGACCTGGCCGCCCAGGTCGGGGCGCCGGTGATCGGGATCAACGACTCCGGCGGCGCCCGCATCCAGGAGGGGGTCGTCTCCCTCGGCGCCTACGGCGACGTCTTCGTCCGCAACGTCCAGTGCTCGGGCGTGATCCCGCAGATCAGCCTGATCATGGGTCCCTGCGCCGGCGGCGCCGTCTACTCGCCGGCGATGACCGACTTCATCTTCATGGTCAAAGAGACCTCGCACATGTTCATCACCGGCCCGGAAGTGATCAAGACCGTGACCGGGGAGGAAGTCGAGTTCGAGGAGCTCGGCGGGGCGATGAGCCACAACTCGAAGTCCGGCGTCGCCCACTTCGCCGCCGAGGACGAGGAGAGCTGCCTCGAGGACGTTCGCTACCTGATGAGCTTCCTGCCCTCGAACAACCTCGAGGCGCCGCCGCGGTTCGAGCCGAGCGACGACCCCGAGCGCGAAGACGACGAGCTCGACACGCTCGTCCCCGACGATCCCCAGAAGCCCTACGAC
Organism: Solirubrobacterales bacterium; assembly: GCA_035266025.1. Classification (GTDB taxonomy): domain Bacteria; phylum Actinomycetota; class Thermoleophilia; order Solirubrobacterales; family 70-9; genus VAYN01. The sequence goes on along the minus strand of DATFOB010000025.1, from coordinate 5,941 downwards.
ATGCGCGACGTGATCGCCCGGGTGGTCGACGACGAGGAGTTCTTCGAGGTCCACGAGCACTTTGCGAAAAACATCGTCTGCGGGTTCTCCCGCCTCGACGGCTATCCCGTCGGCATCGTCGGCAACCAGCCCGCCTTCCTCGCCGGCGTGCTGGACATCGAGGCCTCCGAGAAGGCGGCCCGGTTCGTGCGGACCTGCGATTGCTACAACATCCCGATCCTCACCTTCACGGACGTCCCCGGCTTCCTGCCGGGCACCGACCAGGAGTGGAACGGGATCATCCGCCACGGCGCCAAGCTGCTCTACGCCTTCACCGAGGCGACGGTGCCGAAGCTCACCGTCGTCACCCGCAAGGCCTACGGCGGCGCCTACGACGTCATGAACTCCAAGCACATGCTGGCCGACTACAACGTCGCCTGGCCGACGGCCGAGGTCGCGGTGATGGGTCCCGAGGGCGCCGTCAACATCATCTACCGCAAAGACATCGCCAACTCGCCGACCCCCGACGAGCGCCGCCAGAAGCTGATCGACGACTACAAAGCCCACTTCGCCAACCCCTACGCGGCGGCGGAGCGCGGCTACATCGACGACGTCATCGAGCCCCGCCAAACCCGCCCGAAGCTGATCCGGGCGCTGCGGATGCTGCAGACCAAGCGCGTCGACCAGCCGAAGCGCAAGCACGGCAACATCCCGCTTTAGCGTCAGGACGGGTGTCGTACGACATCGTTTGAACCCGTCCGACAAGGGTGCTACCTTGCGGCCATGGAGTTGAAGAGTGTTCCGGTCAAGAGCAACGACGTACGCGTTCCGAAGCCGGAGATCGGCAACGCGTATCTCGTCGGGCGCTATAGCGCCGACAGCGTCAAGGCCGTGATCCTGCACCCCGACGATTTCGCCGAGCTGCAGAGCCGAGCACGGATCCTCGAGGAGGCAGCTCGCCCGGCCGGCTTCGAGCTGACGGAGCTCGGTGCCGAAGCTCACAAGATCGCGGAGTCGCTCGAGGGTGAGCTGATCGAAGACGAGGCGGCTGTCCGCAGCCTGCTCGGCCTTTGACCATCGCATCCGGCGAGGTGTACTGGGCCGTCGTGCCCTACACGCCGCAGGCGCCGTTCCACGTGTTCGTCAAGGACCGGCCGCCGGTCGCGGTTCCCGACGCCGGCACGATCGTCGAGGGCCTGCGCAAGGGAGGCGACGCCGAGCTGCGCTTCGTGGTCGAGGCCAAGGCAAGGCCCGTGCTCCTGCTTTCCGACCGGGTCGACTCGCGCACCGGTGACCTCTTCGGCCTTCGCCTCATCCGGCTCGAATCGCTGGGGGAGGAGGCGGCCGAACGGATCAGGGAGCAGCGGGAGCCTGGCCTCTTCCACCTGAAACCAGAGAAATTTCCCGATCTCGAGCGGGAGTCGGCGGCGATGATCAGCGCCCCGATTCGCCTTCACGAGAGCGCCGTCCATCTGACGAAGCCGCTCGGCCGCCTGGATCAGAACGAGATGCGCGTGCTTGCCGAGCGCTTTGTCACCTATTGGGAGCTCGATCTCCACCAGCTCCTGATCGGGAAGATCCGGGACCTGCTGCGCAAGCGCGACGCCTAGCGCCTGCTCTACCTGGTGGCTCGGAGACCGTTACGGAACGGCGGTCGCCTCGGTCTCGACGCCGCCGCCGGCTCCGCGGCCAGCGGTCGCCCCGCCCTCCTCGGCGCCGAGGCGGTGGGCGAGGTAGACGGGGATGATCGAGATCAGGATCACGATTACGGCAACGGCGTTGACGATCGGGAGTTCGTGGGGGCGGAAGAGGTTGGAGTAGATCCAGATCGGCAGGGTTTGTTCGCCGGCGCCGATCGTGAAGTTGGTGACGATGATCTCGTCGAAGGAGAGGGCGAAGGCGAGCAGGCCGCCGGCGATCAGGGCGCTTTTCATCCCCGGGAAGGTGACGTAGCGGAAGGTCTGCCAGGAATGGGCGCCGAGGTCGGCCGAGGCCTCCTCGAAGGAGCCGGAGAGGCGCCGCAGCCGCGCCACCGCGTTGTTGTAGACGACGACGATGCAGAAGGTGGCGTGGCCGACGATCACGGTGAAGAGGCTGAGCGGGACGTCGAGGACCTGGGTGAAGGTGTTGGAGATCGCGACGCCGGTGACGATCCCCGGCAGCGCGATCGGCAGGATCACCAGGAAGCTGATCGTCTCGCGACCGAAGAAGCGGTGACGGGCGACCGCCAAGGAGGCCAGCGTCCCCAGCACCATGGCGATGGAGGCGGCGACGACGCCCGCTTTGATCGAAGTGACGAAAGCTTCGCGCGCGGCCTCGTCCTTGAAGGCCTGGCTGAACCAGTGGGTGGTGAAGCCCGGCGGCGGCCAGGCGAGGATCTTGCTCGAGTTGAAGGCGTAGACCCCGATCACGATCAGCGGGATGTAGATGAAGGCGAGGGCGAGCGCGACGGCCGCCCGCAACATCCACTGGGAGCGTCTCGAGAGCCTCACTCTGCGATCGCCTCCATCAGACGTGCTCGAAGGCGCCCAGCCGCCGGGCGACCAGGAGGTAGGCGATCATGACCACGACCGGCACCAGCGCCAGGGCGGCGGCGAAGGGCTGGTTGTTGGAGATGTTGCTGAAGATGACGTTGCCGATGAACTGCTCGTTGGAGACCAGGCGGGGCGTGATGTAGTCGCCGAGGGTCAGCGAGAAGGTGAAGATCGAGCCGGCGACGACGGCCGGGAACGCAAGCGGCAGGATCACCCGGCGGAAGGTGGTGAAGGGGGAGGCGCCGAGGTCCTCGGAGGCGCTGATCAGCGAGTTCGGGATCCGCTCCAGCCCAGCGTAGATCGGCAGGATCATGTACGGCAGCCAGAGGTAGCTGAAGACGAGCCAGACGGCGGTCTGGCCGTAGCCGGGGCCGCTGAGGCCGATCGGGTCGAGCGCCCAGTTGATCGCCCCGTTGGCCGAGAGCAGCGTCCGCCAGGCGTAGACCTTGACCAGGTAGCTCGACCAGAGCGGCAGCAGGATCGCGATCACCAGCAGCGCCTTGCCGCGCCGGCTCGCCACCTTTGCCATGTAGAAGGCGATCGGGAAGGCGATCACCGCGTCGGTGATCGTGACCAGCAGCGCGGTCCGGATCGTCCGCCAAGCGATGTCTCGGTAGACGGGTTCGCTCCACAGCGCTTCGAAGTTTTCGAGGGTGAAGCTCTTCTCGGTCAGCCCGCTGAGCGGGTCGACCGACCAGAAGGCGGCGACCAGCAGCAGGGCCAGCGAACCCAGGTAGCCGATCACCAGCCAGCCGATCGGGCCGGCCAGCAGCGCCCCTACCTGTAGGCGCTCGCGGCCGTGGAAGAGGTCGGCCAGCTTGTGGCCGACCGACCTCCTCTCCGCGACCGCTTCAGATGCCATGGGCTAGAGGCTCTTCCTCAGCCTTTGATCGTCGTCCAGGCTTTCACCCAGTCGTTGTAGTCCATGCATTCGCCTTCGCCGGTGCCGCAATCGGCGAGCGGGGTTTCCCAGTAGTAGACCCGCTCCCAGAATTCCGGTTCTTCGGCGTGGTATTCGGCGCAGAATTTGTTGTTCGCCGTCTCGTTGCAGGCGAGTTCCTGTGCCGGTGCCTCACCGAAGTATTCGGCGACTTCCGCGTTGACTTTCGGTTCGATGATCCAGTTCATCCACTCGTACATGCAGTTGGGATGCTTGGCGTCCTTCGCCAGCATCCACGTGTCCGACCATCCGGTCGCGCCCTCTTCGGGCAGGAAGCCCTGGCTCGCCGGGCTTGCTGCGACCGGCGCGCCTTCTTCCTTCAGCGCGAAGTACTGGTACTGCCAGGTGGTGCCGACGACGTTGTCTTCGTTGGCGAAGCCGGAGATCTGCTTGGCCGCTTCCGACCAGTATTCGCCGACGTAGGGCTGCTGTTCTTCCAGCAGCTTGACCGCCGCGTTGAACTGCTCTTCGTTCAGCGCGTAGGGGTTTTCGATCCCCAGGTCCGGTTCGTGGGTCTTCAGGTAGACAGCCGCTTCGGCGATCGACATCGGGTCGTCGTACTGGCTGATCTTGCCTTTGTATTTGGCGGCCTCTTTGGGGTCCATCGTCACTGCCCAGGACTGAGGCGCCGGTTTGACGCCCTTCGAGTTCCACATCAGCAGGTTGGCGCCGCGGCCGTGCGGGATGCCGTAGTGGACGCCGTCGAACGTGTTGTACGGCTGGTCTTTGAGGTCTGCGAAGACCGTCTTGTAGTTGGAGACGAGGTCGACGTTGACCGGGGCAACCAGACCGGCGGCGACGAGCCGGGCGGTGGCGTTGCCGGAGGCCGAGACGCCGTCGTACTGCCCGGTTTTCATCAGCTCGACCATTTCGTCAGAGGTGCCGGCTTCCTTGTTGTTGACTTTGCAGCCGGTTTCCTGTTCGAACGGTTTGCTCCATTCGGGTTCCACATAGCCGGCCCAGGAGATCAGCGAGACTTCGCCCTCCCCTTTGCCGACCTTCTGCAGTTCATCGCTGCTACTGCCGCCGGTGGTGTCGTCGCTGCCGCCCCCGCAACCTGCAAGCGCGAGCATGAAGACGACCAAGCCGGCGACGACGAGCCACGCCGTGCGGGCGGGATTGCCATCCCTTCTCCTCATGATGCTGCTACCTCCTCGTTGGTGGACTTCCCGCCGACGGCGGCCGCGTGCTCCGGCCGCCACCCGACTAGGACTTCGTTCCCCTGCGCTGGCAGCGCGTCCGAGGACGCGCTCTCCACGTTCTGTCTGACGAGCTGGAGCTTCTCCCCCGTGTCCAGCTGAACCGTGAAGCGGGTGACCATGCCGGCGTAGGCGACGTCGACGATGCGGCCGGTCTCCGTGTGGAGCCCGTCGCTCGGAGCGCCCGGCTCGAGCAACTCGATCTTCTCGGGGCGGACCGTCATCCGCCGCCCGTCGCGCTCGATCAGGTTGGAGACGCCGACGAAGCCGGCGACGAACTCATTGGCCGGGTGCTCGTAGAGCTCCAGCGGCGGGCTCACCTGCTCGATCCGGCCGCCGTTGAAGACGGCGATGCGGTCGCTCATCGTCAGCGCCTCGTCTTGGTCATGGGTGACGTAGACGAAGGTGATCCCGACCTCGCCCTGGATCGTCTTCAGCTCGGTCTGCATCTCCTCGCGCAGCTTCAGGTCGAGGGCGCCGAGCGGCTCGTCGAGGAGCAGCACCTTGGGCCGGTTGACGATCGCCCGCGCCAGCGCGACCCGCTGGCGCTGGCCGCCGGAGAGCTCACCGGGCTTGCGGTCCGCATAGCCAGGCAGGCGCACCATCTCCAGCGCCTCCGAGCCGCGCTCGGCCCGCTCGGCCTTGCCGACGCCGGCGACCTTCATCCCGTAGGCGACGTTCTCGCCGACGCTCATGTGGGGGAAGAGGGCGTAGTCCTGGAAGACCGTGTTGACGGCGCGGTCATAAGGCGGCACACCCCTGACGTCCTCGCCGGCCAGCTCGATCGTCCCCTCGGTCGGGTCCTCGAAGCCGGCGATCATCCGCAGCGTCGTCGTCTTCCCGGAGCCCGACGGTCCCAGCATCGTGAAGAACTCCCCCTGCGCGATCTCCAAATCGATCCCCGCGACCGCGGCCACCTCCCCGTAGTACTTCGTGAGGCCGGTGAGACGGATGTCGGGAGTGCTCGCGTCTATAGGTGGGACGTTATCCGGGGAGGTGCGGATTGCAAGAACAAAGTGGACGCTGAGTCTTAGCCGCAGTGGAGTACGGGGCGGTGGGTGGGGAGGGAGCTGGTGGGGGTCTCCCGGCACATCTTGCCGAGAGGGCGGGCTGCGGCTGGCGCCTTGAAGGTGGCTGGCTCGGCTCGATGTTGAGTGCCGGGAGACCCCCCACCGGCTCCCTCTACTCAATCGTCCCGTCCCTCAGCAGCTAGGCCCCCAGCACGAACTCCTGCCCAACCCAGACCCCGTCGCGCGTCACCCGTGCCTCAAGACCTGTTGGAGGAGGGG
>DATFOB010000024.1:0-10394 GCA_035266025.1 Solirubrobacterales bacterium | reverse complement strand
CTACCTGCGCGAGCAGCAGCAGGCGACCCGCGTCGTCCCCTCCGACGAGACGATCGTGGTCGAGCGCTTCCGCGACGAGATCGGCGACTGGCGCCTCTGCATCCTCTCCCCCTACGGCGGCCGCGTCCACTCCGCCTGGGGGCTGGCGCTGGCGGCGAAGATCCGCGCCGAGCACGACCTCGAGGCCGACGCGATCTGGTCCGACGACGGCATCGTCATCCACCTCCCCGACGCCGACGAGCCACCCTCCGCCGACCTGGTCCTGATCGACCCCGACGAAATCGAGGACCTGATCGTCTCCGAGCTCTCCGGCTCGGCTCTGTTCGGCGCCCGCTTCCGCGAGAACGCCTCGCGCTCGCTGCTGATCCCCCGCGCCTATCCCGGCAAGCGCACCCCCCTCTGGCAGCAGCGGCTGAAGTCGCAGAGCCTGCTCGAGGTGGCGCGGGACTTCCCCCGCTTCCCGGTCATCCTCGAGACCTACCGCGAGTGCCTGCAGGACGTCCTCGACCTGCCCTCGCTGCGCGACCTCCTGAGCAAGCTGCACTCGCGCCAGCTCAGCCTGGTCGAGGTGGAGACGCCGACCGCCTCGCCCTTCGCCTCCTCGCTGCTCTTCGACTACGTCGCCACCTACATGTACGAGGGGGACACGCCGAACGCCGAGCGGCGGGCGGCGGCGCTGGCGCTCGACCGCGACCTCCTGCGCGAGCTGCTGGGTCAGGAGGAGCTGCGCGAGCTGATCGACCCCGAGGCGCTGGAAGAGGTCGAGGCGCAGCTGCAGCACCGCACCGAGGCCGGTCGCGCCGGTGACCGCGACGCCCTCCAGCAGCTGCTCCGCAACCTCGGCGACATGACCCCGAAGGAGTGCGAGGAGCGGGTTGCCGAGGGCTACTCGGCGAAGTCGATGCTCGAAAAACTCGTCGCCGAGCGCCGCGTGGCACTGGTCCGGATCGCCGGCGAAGAGCGCTACATCGCCGCCGAGGACGCCGGCCTCTACCGCGACGCGCTCGGCGTCCCGGAGCCGCCCGGGCTGCCGGAGACCTTTCTCGAGGAGCACCCCGACGCGATGCGGGCGCTGGTCCGCCGCTACTCCCGCACCCACGGGCCGTTCCCGACCGCGCAGCTCGCGGAGCGCTACGGCGTCGACCCATTGCCGCCGCTGCGGGAGCTCGAGTCCGAAGGGGCGATGGTCCGCGGGGAGCTGCTGCCCGGCGGCAGCGAGCGCGAGTGGTGCGACGCCGAAGTCCTCCGTCGGGTCCGCCGCGCCAGCCTCGCCCGCCTGCGCAAGGAGGTCGAGGCGGCCGACACGCGGGAGCTCGCCCGCTTCCTCCCCAGCTGGCAGAACGTCGACGCCTTCCGCCGCACCGGCGCCGGCCTCGACCGCCTGCGCGAGGCGCTGGTGCCGCTGCAGGGGGTGGCGCTGACGCCGAAAGTCTGGGAGACCGACGTCTTGCCGCGCCGCCTCGGCGCCTACTCGCCGAGCTGGCTGGACGAGCTCTGCACCAGCGGCGAGCTGGTTTGGGTCGGCGCCGGCGCCCTCGGCCGCAACGATGGCCGCGTCGCCCTCTACTTCCGCGAGGACGTCCGCCTCGCCGGCCCGCCGCCGGCGAACGCGAAGCTCGAGTCGCCCGAGGGCGAGGTCCACGATGCGATCCGCGAGCGGCTCGCCGCCGGCCCCTCGTTCTGGCTCGACCTCGTCGTCGAGCTCAGCCACCCGGCCGAGGACATCCACAACGCCCTCTGGGACCTGGTCTGGAGCGGCCAGGCGACCAACGACGCCTTCGCGCCGCTGCGGGCGCCGCGCCTGCGGGCGGTGCCGCCCTCCGAACGGCCCGGCCGCCGCTTCGCCCGCCGCCGCTCGACCACCGGTGCCGCCGTCCAGGGCCGTTGGTCGTTGACGGAGCCGCTTTTTGTCAACGCCCCCGGCCCCGGCGCCAAGCTCCGCGCCACCGCCGAGCTGATGCTCGAGCGCTACGGGATCGTCACCCGCGAGACCGTCCTCGCCGAGGGCATCCCCGGCGGCTTCTCCACCCTCTACGGGGAGCTCGGCAACCTCGAGCTGCTCGGCACCGCCCGCCGCGGCTACTTCGTCGAGGGCCTCGGCGGCGCCCAGTTCGCCCTCCCCGGTGCCGTCGAGCGGCTGCGCTCGCTGCCCGAACGGGACGGCTCCTATCTGGTCCTCGCCGCCACCGACCCCGCCAATCCCTACGGCGCCTCGCTGCCCTGGCCGAAGCTGGAGGGCGGCCGCCGCCCCGGCCGTGCCCCGGGGGCGCACCTGCTGCTGCGCGACGGCGAGCCGCTGGTCTTCGTCGAGCGCGGCGGCCGCGGCCTCCTGCGCCTGAAGCCGCTCACCGACCAGGAGCTGGAAGAGGCGATGCGCGCCCTCGCCGACGCCGTCAGCGACGGCCGGCTGCCGAAACTGGCGATCGAGAAACTCGACGGCGAAGCGGTGATCGGCTCCGGCCACGAGGAGTCCCTGATCGGCGCCGGCTTCAGCCGCGGCCCACGAAAACTCACCGCCTCGGCGTAGTGGACGAATATCTCGTACCAGGTGGTACGAGATAGCTGTACCAAACGCCGCCACGGCTGATTTCGGCTCGCCGGCCAGACCATTGCCATAATCGATGCAGTGCCTGAGGCAGATCAGAGCGCGGTCGAGCTGCTGAAGAGCGTGACGCTCTTCGCCGACCTGGAGGAGGGGGAGCTTGAGAGGTTCTCCCACGTCGCCGTGCCCCGAACCTTCCCGGCCGGGACCCGGGTCTTCCACGAGGGAGACGATTCCGACGCCTGCTACATCGTCAAGGAGGGCAGCTTCCGGGTCACCCGCGAACACTCCGACGGCCGCGCGATCACCCTCGCCACCCTCGGCACCGGCGAGATCTTCGGCGAGCTGGCGATGCTCGACGGCGACAAGCGCTCGGCCAGCGCTGAGGCCCTGACCGAGGGTGAGCTGCTCGCCCTCCCGGCCAACGACGTCCGCGCCCTGCTCGCCCGCCACCCGGAGATCTCGCTGAAGCTGGTCGCCGGCCTTGTCCGCCGCCTCCGCGCCGCCAACGTCCGCCTCTCCCGCCAGTCCTTCCAGACCGTCCCCAGCCGCGTTGCCGGCATCCTCGCCCAGCTCAGCCGCGAGACCCAGGACAACGGGGGCGGCGACGGCGACCCTACGGAAGAGGTGACGATCAACATGAACCAGACCGACCTCGCCCAGCTTGCCGGTACCTCCCGTGAGTCGGTCAGCCGCTTCCTCGCCGAGCTCGAGCGGGCCGGGGTCGTCCGCTCCGGCCGCGGGCGGGTCACCGTGCTGGAGCCGGACAAGCTCCGCAACTACATCTACTGAGCCTCGTGGGCGCTCTCATCTCCCCGGCGACACCGACAAAGCTGGAGCTCCCCTACCGCTGGAACGGCGTCGACGGGGTCGTACAGGCGGAGATCGGGATCAACCACGACCCGAACATCTACGGCGGCGAAGAGTTCGCCCGCGGGTTCCCTTTCTTCCGGGCGACGCTCGAGCCGGTGGCCGTCGGCTACCGGGAAATGATCGGTTGGGTACAGGTGGTCGAGAGGAGCGACTACGGCCAGGGATTCAAGATCGACCTCTTCGAACCGCTTGGCGACGTGCCCCACCCATTCTGCTTCTTCGGCTACTCGCCGATCATGTTCGACTCTCCCCATGCCACCTACCGGGACTGGGACTTCACGGCCCATACTTTCCTCTGCGGCCTGGGCGGGAAGCTCCTGGAACAGACCGAAGAGGGACGGCGAGAAGTCATGGCCGTCCTTGGCTTCGAATGGGGGTTCTCGAAGCGGGGGGAGCAAATTGACGTCTTCGACCTGAGACCGCTCCCGGCCGACGACTGGAACGGACACCTTCCGTACCTGCACGGGAGGTTCTCCGAACCGCGCTGGAGCTTTCTTCCGGATTTCTTCGACCACCCGTTGCCGTGAGCTTCGCGGCTGCGCGCCGCCGCATGGTCGAGCGCCAGCTGCGGGCGCGGGGGATCGAGGACGCGCGGGTGCTGGCGGCGATGGCCGCGGTGCCTCGGGAGGAGTTCGTCGAGGAGAGTCTGCGCGGCAGGGCCTACGCCGACTCCGCCCTGCCGATTGCCGAAGAGCAGACGATCTCCCAACCCTGGATCGTCGCCGCGATCTGCCAGGCCCTGCAGCTAACCGGCTCTGAGCTGGTGCTCGAGGTCGGCACCGGCTCCGGCTACTCGGCTGCGGTCCTCTCGCGGCTGGCCGACCACGTCGTCAGCGTCGAGCGCCATCAGGCGCTCTCGCGCAGCGCCGCCGAGGCGCTGCGCTCACTTGGAATCGGCAACGTCGAGCTCGTGGTCGGCGACGGCAGTCTCGGCGTCCCCGAGCAAGCGCCCTACGACGCGATCGCCTGCCATGCGACCGCACCAGCCCCGCCCAGCGCCCTACTCGAGCAACTCGTCGACGGCGGCCGGCTCGTCCTCCCGCTCGCCTCTGAGCAGGCCGACATGCTGTCGCTCCTACGCCGCCGTGGCGAAAGCTACGAGCACCAGAAGATCGCCCCCTGCCGCTTCGTGCCGCTGATCGGCAGGGAGGGCTTCAGCAGCTAGAGACGACGTCGTTGCCGTCCTTGACGACGTCGTCGCCACCGCCACCGCAGTCGATCTTGTCGCGCTGGCCGTCGAGGGCTTCGATGAAGTCGCTGCCACCCTTGCCGATCAGGGTGTCGTTGCCGATGTGGCCCATGATGCTGTTGTCGCCGTTGTCCCCGACGAGGACGTCGGGACCGTCGGATCCCTCCAGGCTCTCGTTGTCGGCGAGGACCTTGTCGTCATTGCCGCAGCCAGGAGGGCCGCCGCTGCCCCCAAGGGTTACTCGCAGGTTGTCCTTCGACCGGGCGTAGGAGACCGTGTCCTCGCCGGCGCCGCCGTCGTAGACGTGGCCCTGGCAGGTGGGGACGGAGTTGACGAGCAGGTCGCTGCCGGCGCCGCCGAGCAGGGTGTCGCCGCCGGGGTCGGCGTAGAGGACGTCGCTGCCGCCGTTGCCCTCGAGGCGGTCGTTGCCGCTATTGGGGCCGTTGTAGTTCTCGCCCGCTTCCAGCACGTCCTCGCCGTTGCCGCCGACAAGGTTGTCGTTGTCGGCGTTGCCGTTGATCCGGACCTTCGCCCCGGCCGGGACGCTCGGGTCGACGACGATCGTGTCGTTGCCGTTGCCGCCGGTGACGACGATCAGCGGGGCGCCGCCGGTATCGGGGCAGACCATCGCGCCCGCGTTGGAGGGCGGAGTTTCGCAACCGTCGCCGGCGAAGATCGGGATTGCCGAGGAGACGATCCAGGCGCCGTCGCCGCGGGAGATGCGGATGTCGTCGTTCTGGGGGCTGCCCTGGACGATCAGGCTGGAGCCGTCGAGGCCCTGGTTGAGAGTCCCGTAGGCGAGGTTCGCAGGAGGGGCCTGTTCGGGGCCGCAGGAGGTCTCGGCCGCGAAGCCCTCGCAGGAGTCGGTACCCGGGCCGCCGAAGGCCTGGCCACCGCCACCACCGCTCTGCAGGTTGTCGTCGCCGACACCCCCGTCGATCCGGTTCGCGCTGCCGTCACCGACGATCTCATCGCCCTGCGGCGAGCCGACCACATCCTCGAAGCCGCTGAGGTCGTCGTGGCCGTCGCCTTTGGACTTGTTCGCGGCGAGGCTGACGATGACGCCGCCGCGGGTGGCGCTGGCGTAGGAGACGATGTCGTTGGTTCCATCGCCGCCGGAAAGGTCGTCCGTGCCGGCGTCGCCGCGGACGATGTCGCCATCGCCGGGGCCGCCGTCGGCGTGGTCGGTTCCGGCGCCGCCGAAGACTTCGTCGTTGTCGTCGCCGCCCTGCAGGTCGCTGTCGTCGCCGGGGCCGCCTTCGATGTGGTCGTGGCCGGGGCCGCCGTCGATCTCGTCGTTGCCCTTATCGCCGAGGAGTTTGTCGTCGCCGGCGTCGCCGTCCATCTTGTCGCTGCCCTGCTGGCCGTCGAGGTAGTCGTTGCCGGCGCCGCCGCCGAGCTTGTCCGGGCCCTTGAAGCCGACGAGGACGTCGTCCCCGCCGCCGCCGTTGAGGCTGTCGGCGCCTTTGGAGCCGGAGAGGTGGTCGTCGCCCTCGCCGCCGTCGAGGTTGTCGGAGCCGGTGTCGCCCGCGAGGTGGTCGTTGCCGCCCTCGCCGTTGAGATTGTCGAAGCCGCGCCCGCCGATGATCGTGTCGTTTCCGGGGCCGCCGCAGATCGTGTCGTTGCCGTTCGGGCCGCCGGTGATGACGTCGTTGCCGCCGCCGCCGTCGATCACGTCGCTGGCCTTCTTGCCGACGAGGTGGTCGTTGCCGGCGGTGCCCTTGATCGTCACCTTCTTGCCGTCGCACTTGGCCGCCTGCGCCTGGGCGGCGCACAGCAGTAGAAGCGCTAGGGCCGCGAGGACGAAAAGGGCATGGCGGCGGAGAGCATCAAGCTTGGTCGGCATCCCTGAGCACATCGGCTGCCCGGTCGCCGACCTCCAGCTTCGGCAGAAATCACCAAAAACTCGTCCAAACGGGTCGAACAGACGTCCAGTTCACGTTTGAAACAGCTCTCCTATACGCTCGCAACCTGATGCGAGGCGGGATCTACGTCTTGAATTTCTACTCGGCGGTCTTCATCGACCAGCTCAAGCGCGGTCGCAAGTCCGCGACGATCCGGCTCGGCGACAAGAGCAACAAGTACGAGCGCAACCAAGTGGTCTGGATCACGGTCGGGTTCCGCCACAGCCCGCGGGAGAAGATCTTCACCGCGGTGATCGACGACGTCGAGGTCAAGCGGGTCGCCGACCTCAGCCGGCGGGACATCGAGCACGACAACCCCGAGTTCCGTCGCCTCGAGGAGACCAAGCGCTTTCTCGAGCAGATCTACAGCCGCCCGGTCTCAGACGACGACCTCGTCACTGTGATCCGCTTCTCCCAGATCGTCGAGCCGCCCCGCGCGCACCTGGGCAACGGAGAGACGCCGCACCAGAACTAGATGGCGGAGTACGCCTTCCTCACCACCTGGCTGCTCGAGTCTCCGCGCCAGCCGGTCTGGGAGGCGATCCACGACCAGGCGCGCTGGCCGAGCTGGTGGCGAGGGGTAGAGGAGGCAAGCGAGCTGCAGGCGGGCGACGAGCTCGGCCGCGGCAGCGTCTCGCGGATGGTCTGGAAGAGCCTCCTGCCCTACCGGATCTCCTTCGAGGTGACGACGACGCGGATCGAGTACCCGACGGTGATGGAAGGCCAGGCGGTGGGAGAGCTCGAAGGCGTGGGCCGCTGGCGCCTGTACGAGCAAGATGGGGTTACTGCCGTGCTCTATGAGTGGAACGTGCGGACCACCAAGGCCTGGATGAACCTGATGGCGCCGTTGCTGCGGCCGGTTTTCGAGTGGAATCACGACTGGGTGATGCGGCGCGGCGGCGAGGGAATCTCCCGGCTGCTGGGCTGCCGCCTCTTGGCGATCGACTGACGGTCCGCTATCTTTCTCGTGTTGGCACTCTCACCTTGAGAGTGCCAAATTGCCGCACAAGCCATTTTCGGCTCTAGGGCGGCGTTTCTCGATTTTCCACACAACACTTACCGAACAACGGAGGTTCACGGATGAAGCTGAAGCCCCTCGGGGACCGGCTGATCGTCAAGCCGATCGAGGAGGAGGAGACGACCGCTAGCGGCATCGTCCTCCCAGACACGGCCAAAGAGAAGCCCCAGAAGGGTCAGGTCGTGGCTGTCGGCGACGGCAAATGGGACGAGGACGGGGAGAAGCGCATCCCGCTCGACGTCGCGGAGGGGGACGAGGTCCTCTACTCCAAATACGGCGGCACCGAGGTGACCGTCGAGGGCGACGAGCTGCTCGTCCTGCGCGAGTCGGACGTCCTCGCCAAGCTCGGCTGAGCTCCCACCCAGACTTACGTAACCAAGGAGGACTGAACACAAATGGCTCACAAGGAGCTGAAGTACGCAGAGGAGGCCCGTGGGGCCCTGCAGGCCGGCGTCGATTCCGTCGCCAACGCCGTCAAGGTGACCCTCGGCCCCAAAGGTCGCTACGTCGTGCTCGACAAAAAGTTCGGCGCGCCGACGATCACCAATGACGGCGTCACCATCGCCCGCGAGGTCGAGGTCGAGGACGTCTTCGAGAACCAGGGTGCCCAGCTCGTTCGCGAGGTCGCAACCGCGACCAACGACGTCGCCGGTGACGGCACCACCACCGCCACCCTGCTGGCGCAGACGATCGTCCGCCAGGGGCTGAAGAACGTGGCCGCCGGCGCCAACCCGCTGGCCTTGCGCCGCGGGATCGAGAAGGCGGTCGAGGAGGTCGTCGACAACCTGCGGAACACGCAGAGCAAAGAGGTCGCGGGCAAAGACCAGATCGCCCGTGTCGCCGCCATCTCCGCCGGAGACGACGAGATCGGCAACGTGATCGCCGACGCGATCGAGAAAGTCGGCAAAGACGGCGTCGTCAACGTCGAGGAGGGCCAGACCTTCGGGATGGAGCTCGAGTTCACGGAGGGGATGCAGTTCGACAAGGGCTACATCTCGCCGTACATGGTCACTGATCAGGACCGCATGGAGGCGGTGCTGAAAGACCCCTACATCCTCATCGCCAACCAGAAAATCGGCTCCGTGCGGGACATCCTGCCGGTGCTCGAGCAGGTGATGCAGGGAGGCAAACCGCTGCTGATCGTGGCCGAGGACGTCGAGGGCGAGTGCCTCGCGACCCTGGTCGTGAACAAGCTCCGCGGCACCTTCACCGGCGTCGCCGTCAAAGCCCCCGGCTTCGGCGACCGCCGCAAGCGGATGATGGAGGACATCGCGATCCTCAGCGGCGGCGAGGTCATCACCGAGGAGATGGGCCTGAAACTGGAGAACACCCAGATCGCCCAGCTCGGCCAGGCACGGACCGTGGTCGTCTCCAAGGACACCACCACGATCATCGACGGCGCCGGTGACGCCGACGACATCAAGGGCCGGATCAAGCAGATCAAATCCGAAGTCGACAACACCGACTCCGACTTCGATCGCGAGAAGCTCCAGGAGCGCCTCGCCAAACTCGCCGGAGGCGTTGCCGTGGTCAAGGTCGGCGCCGCCACCGAGACCGAGATGAAGGAGAAAAAGCACCGCGTCGAGGACGCGCTGCAGGCGACCCGTGCCGCCCTCGAGGAGGGCGTCGTACCGGGTGGTGGCGTCGCTCTGCTGAACGCCCAGGCCGGCCTCAATCCCGAGTCGCTGCTGGAGGACCCGGACGAGATCACCGGCGCGCGGATCATCCACCGCTCGCTGGAGGAGCCGGTGCGGCAGATCGCCGAGAACTCGGGCCTCGAGGGCTCGGTTGTCGTCAACAAGGTCCGGGACCTGACTGAAGGCGAAGGCCTGAACGCGGCGACCGGCGAGTACGGCGACCTGATCAAGGCCGGCGTCATCGACCCGACCAAGGTCACCCGCTCCGCACTGGAGAACGCCGCCTCGATCGCGAAGAACATCCTCGTGACCGAGGCGATCATCGCCGAACCGCCGGAGGAGAACGGCGGCGGCGGTGGCGCCATGCCCGACATGGGCGGAATGGGCGGCATGATGTAAGCACCCCTCAACGGGGAGCAGTTTCGAGAGGCCCGGGGCAACCCGGGCCTCTTTCGTTTCTGTTGGTTATTTCTTCCGCGGCTTCGGGGGGAGTGGCTGGAGGAAACCGGCGTTGGATTCGGCGGTTTCGAGGAAGTTGGGGCGGCGAATCTTCAGGCGCAGGGTGTTGGCGGTGCGGGGGTAGAGGCGGAGGTCGTAGGCGTTGCCGGGGCCGAAGCCCTGGTAGTAGACGAGCATCCGCACTCGCGGGTGCTTGACGGTCCAGGCGATCGTCTGCTTGACCCAGCGCGGGTCGTCGACGCCGGAGACGGCCCACTCGGTCATCGCCACCGGCTTGCCCTTCCACTGTTTGCCCGCGTAGAAGTGGTTGAGGTCCTTCCAGACCGGATATTCAGAGTAGAAGTCAGTCCCGACCCAGTCGATCCAGCGGCTTCCCGGCCAATAGTTGCCCGGAAAGTTGCCTTTGACCCGGGGGGAGCCGCCCGGCAGCGGGCTCCAGATGATGCTCACCGGCGTCGCCGGCAGCTCAGTCGGCGGCGGGCCCTTGGTCCTGGTCACCGGCGGCAGCCCGATTTCCGCCAGGGTCGCGTTCACCCCTTCCAGGCTCTGGCCGCCGCGGACGATCGCAACGATGCGGCGGAAGGCCTGCTTGTACCAGCCGGTCGTGTGTTCGCCGCCTTTCTGGGAGCCATCGCAGTTGACCGCCGACCAGGCGTTGAGGCAGCGGTTCGGCTCGCCCAGCGGGCGGATGTAGGCGGGCAGGGCCCGCTCGGCGAAGAACTGGTTCAGCTGCAGCAGGTAGTCGTCGCCGTAGCCGAGGGCGATCTGCTGC
>DATFOB010000023.1:0-41027 GCA_035266025.1 Solirubrobacterales bacterium | reverse complement strand
CGTGGTCGACGAATCGTCCCCACCGCCGCACCCAGCGGCCCCTACCAAGCTGACTACTCCTATGGCGATCGCCAAGATCCACCTGTCTGCCACGGCTACCCCTTCGATTAGATTGACTAATCGAAGAGCTATACGGCATGGGCGACGGCTAAGTCAATGACGCGCAGAAATGCGCGTCTTCGAGGTCAACCCGGGGGGTTCCCTCAGGCCTGTCCGCAGAGCCACGGCCCGTAGGCGCGGGTGAGGATTCGGTTTTGCGCGAAGGGTTCGGGCAGCGCTTTATGCCCCGGTCGCGGTTCCGCCAAGGCCTCGGGTTCCTTCTCGGAAGTCTCCAGGCCTTCTTCCATCGCTTCGATGATCCGCCCCACCTTCTTCTCGTCCCCTTCGGGGGGAGGCAATGACTTCCAGTACTCGATCCTCATGCGCACGTACTCGAGGACCACGGCGTTGTTGATCAGTTCCTGTTCCCAAGGCTCGCCACCGCCGAAGAGGAGGCCGTGGGCATCGGCGTACTCCCTCATCGCCCGTTCCTGTTTGTGGTAGCCGCGGTTGCAGTAGCCCTGAGTCCGGCGGACGAACTGCTTCTTCGTCAGCGCTTCCTCCTCCGAGTCACCGCAGCCACTCGCAGCCAAAGCGGAAGCAGCCAGCGCGCCAACCAGCGCGAGTACTAAGAGCATCCTGCGCATTTGCGCGGCAGTATAGGGTCTCTCACCCGCCTGGATGAGAGGCCCGCGCGGAAGCTATTCGCCGCACCTCTTGAGTCCGTAATCGCTCGCGAGCTTGTTCGCATCGGTGAACGGCCCGCCGGTCGAGAGGGCCGCTTTCGCTGGATCCTCTTCGCTTTCCTCGACCGCCTTTTCCGCGGCGGTGAGGATCTTGTCGACCGCTTTCTCCTCGCCGGCCGGTGCTCCCAGGTCGCGGATCTCTTCGACCTGCCGAGTGGCGCTCGGCAGCAGGATCTCTTCCGCGGCTTCGGCCAGCACCTCTTTGGTCGGTTCCTTCTTCCCCCCGAGGTTGTGCTCCTTCGCAAACTCTTCGATTTCCTGATCGAGCTCCTGATTGGCCTTCGCGCAGATCGCGTTTGCCTGCTGGAGGAACTGCGCTTTGGTCAGGTCGGCGTTCACGCTGACCTCCGTGCTGCCGGTGGAGTCGTCGCCGCCGCCACAACCGGCGACGGCCAGCGCGAGCGCCACCAGGGCGACCAGCGCGACGGTGAGTGCTTTGTTCATGGTTCTCCTTTACTCAAAGTGTGACGGTGCAGAAGAACCTACCGCGTACCTCAACCGCTAGACGCGCTGGATCAGCGTCCCGGTGCCCAAACCGCCGCCACAGCACATGGTCACCAATCCCATCTCCCTGTCCGAGCGCTCCATCTCATGCAGGAGGGTCGTGATCAGGCGGGCGCCGGTCGAGCCGAGCGGGTGGCCGAGGGCGATCGCGCCGCCGTTGACGTTGACCCGGTCCATGTCCGGGTCGAGCTCGCGTCGCCAGGCGGCGACGACCGAGGCGAAGGCCTCGTTGATCTCGACCAGGTCGATGTCGTCCATCTTCATCCCGTTGCGCTCGAGCAGCTTCTGAGTCGCCGGGATCGGGCCGGTGAGCATGATCACCGGGTCGACTCCGACGGTGGTCTGGTCGAAGATCCGCGCCCGCGGCTCGAGGCCGAGCGCGTCGGCCTTCTCCCGCGCCATCAGCAGCACCGCGGCGGCGCCGTCGGAGACCTGCGAGGAGTTGCCGGCGGTGATCTTGCCGTCCTCCTTGAAGGCCGGCTTCAGCTGCGAGAGGCCCTCGAGCGTCGTCTCGCGCAGGCCCTGATCGGTCGCATAGGTGTCGCCGTTGACCTGCATCGGCACGATCTCGCGCTCGAAGCGCCCCTCCGCGGTTGCCTGCGCGGCGAGCTTCTGCGAGCGCACTCCGAGCTCGTCGAGCTCGGAGCGAGGGATCTCCCATTTGTCAGCGATCATCTCCGCCGAGAGGCCCTGCGGGATCAGGTCGTAACGCTCCATCAACTCCGGCGAGAAGGCGATCCCATGCTCCTCCATCACCGAGAAGGAGTCGGCGAAGGAGATGTGGCCCATGTGCTCGACGCCGCCGCCGATCGCGACGTCGTGGACGCCGGAGGCGACCAGCGCCGCGGCGAAGTTGACCGCCTGCTGGGCCGAGCCGCACTGGCGATCGACGGTCGTCGCCGGCACCTCCTGCGGCAGCCCCGCCTCGAGCCAGGCGTTGCGGCCGATGTTCAGGCCCTGCTCGCCGAACTGCTGGACACAGCCGGCGATCACGTCACCCACCTCGTTCGGGTCGACCCCGGCGCGCTCGATCAGCTCCGCGTAGGTGCGGGCGAGAAGGTTCGAGGGATGGAGACCCTTGTAGTAGCCCTTCTCGGGATGGCCGCGGCCGATCGGAGTGCGGACCGCCTCGACGATGACCACCTCGCGACCGCCGAACTTCCCTTTGCTGTTGTCCATCGCCAGCCTCCGTTCTTCTCAAGATCCGTGGCGCGCGTCGCGCGGCCTCTACTTGAGGGTAGCCGACTGACTGGTCAATCAGCCAGGGGATCGCGGCTTCCCGAACCCGCACGTCATCGGGGCGTTGATGCGTGATAGAAGCCCCGGCCAATGAGCGCTAACCAGGGTTACTCGAGTCCGGGGATCGCGGGCAGCGGGGCGATAGCCACCGGCCTTGCCGCGGTCTCAACCACGACCGCCGACACGATCCTGCTCGCCCGCAGCGAGGCTTCGGCCTGGCGCGCGGAGGAGAAAGTGGTCGCCGCCTGCGCCAAGATCGAGGGCGCCGAGCCCTCGCGGCTGCGGGTCACCACCGACCCCAAGGACCTCTGCGACTGCGACGTCATCGTCGAGGCGATCGTCGAGGAGGTGGCCCCGAAGGCCGAGCTCCTGCGCAGGATCGCCGAGGCCTGCCCCGACGCCGATCTCGCGACCACGACCTCCTCGCTCAGCATCGGCGAGATCGCGCAAGCCGCCGGCACCGAGAAGCTGTTCGGCTTCCACGTCTTCAACCCCGTGCCGCGGATGAAGCTGGTCGAGGTCTGCGTCCCCGACGGGGCTGCCGACTCGCGCGAGAAGGCGCTCGCCTGGTGCGCAGCGCTCGGCAAGACCGCGGTCGAGGTGCCGGACGAAGCGGGCTTCGTCGTCAACCGCCTCCTCTTCCCCTACCTCTTCGACGCGGCGCGGATGATCGAGCGGACCGGCATGGAGCCAGGCGCGGTCGACACCTGCATGAAGCTCGGCGCCGGCCACCCGATGGGCCCCCTCGCCCTCCTCGACTTCGTCGGCATGGACGTCTCGAAAGCCATCGGCGACGCCCTCTACGCGGAGTCGAACGAGCCGACCCACGACCCGCCGCCGATCATCGTGAAGATGGTGGAGGAAGGGAAGCTCGGCCGCAAGAGCGGCGCAGGCTTCTACAGCTACGACTGAGGGGCCTAGTCGGCGCTGGCGGTCTTCCTTGTTCCGGAGACGTCCCAGATGACGTCGGCCTCGGAGATGTTTTGGCGGCGAGCGGAGATTTCTATCTCGTCCCAAGGTAGCTCGGCCTCGGGGAGATCGTCCCAGCGGGCTAGGTCGAGTGCCTCGATGGAGCCTTTGAGCGCGGGGCCGAGATGTTCCTCGGAGCGCAGCAAGGCCCTCAGGACCTCAAGCTGCTTGTCGGTCAGGCGTACAACCCACATGCGGTACCTCCACGGTTCGAGCGGGCGCGGGTTGCTCAGTGAAGTTAGGCGGGGGTGCGGACGGAATCGCCGCTGCCGCCGCTGATCCGGACCGCCTCGATCCGGTTCTCCCGCACGGCCTCGACCCGGATCGTGTAGCCGTTGGCGACGATCGAGTCGCCGCGTTTCGGCAGCCGGCCCAGCTCGCCGAAGACGTAGCCGCCGACCGAGTTGTAGGCATCGGTGTCGACCGGCAGCTCGATGCCCGCGTCGGCGAGATCGCCGAGGGAGACGTGGCCGCGCACGAACCAGTCGCCGTTGGTGAGCTTGCGCAGGGCGGCGGCGCGAGGGTCGGTCTCGTCCTCGATCTCCCCCACCACCTCCTCGAGGATGTCCTCGACGGTGACGATCCCTACCGTGCGGCCGTACTCATCGACGACGACCGAGAGCGAGGTGCGCTGAACCTGGAGGTCGTGCAGAAGGTCGTCGAGCGGGCGCGTCTCCGGGACGATCAGGGCGTCGCGGGTGACGGTGCCGAGGGAGGCATCCGGGCCCTCGCTCATGTAGAGCCGCGCCAGGCTGTTGTTGTGGACGACGCCCTTGACCCGGTCGGGGTTCTCGTCCTCGATCACGACCAGCCGCGTGTGACCGGAGGTGACGCAGCGGCGCAGCGCGGCCTCGACGCTCTCCGAGGCGTCGACGGTGACCACCGCCGGGATCGGCGTCATCACCTCGCGCGCCTCCTGCTCGTGCAGGTGGAAGACGCCGCCGAGCATGCCCGCCTCGCCGGGGTCGAGGTGGCCGCCCATGCGGGAGCTGTCGATGATCTGCTTCAGGTCCTCGGAGGTGTGGTGCTCTTCGAGGTCGGTGGGGTCGACGCCGAAGAGGCGGACGACGCCGTTGGAGACCCAGCTCAGCGCTTTGGTGACGGGGGTGGTGGCGAGGGCGAACCAGCCGAGCGGGCGGGAGATCCGGCGCGCGGTCCGGTCCGGCTGGGCGATCGCCAGCATCTTCGGCACCTGCTCGCCGATCGAGATGTGCAGCGCGGTGACGAAGGCGAAGGCGATCGCCAGGGAGAGCCCGGCGGCTGCGGCGTGCGAGAGGCCGCCGAAGAGCGGCTCCAGCAGCTTCGCCAGCGAGGGCTCGCCGAGGAAGCCGATCCCGATCGAGGCCATCGTGATCCCGATCTGGCAGGCGGAGAGAGATTCGTCGATGCGGTCGAGCTGCTCGACCACGGCCTCGGCCCCGGCCTCGCCCTCCTCGACGGCCTGTTCGATTTTGCCGCGACGGGTGCGGACGAGGGCGAACTCGGCCGCGACGAAAAAGCCGTTGATCGCAATCAACAGGGCTAGAAGGACGAGCAGTAGGACGCTCATCGGCTATGCGGCCCGGTACTTCGGGCTGGGACGTCCTCGGCCATTCGGCACCGTGAATATAGCTACCCGCTTCGGAGGTTTTCCTCCCGGCCCTTCTGCAACTGCAATATTGAGCGAACGATGAGAATCGCGACGCTCAGCGAGATGCTCGAAGAGATCGTGCGGCTGGGCGAGGCGACGGGGATGGAAGAGCATGCCCATGAGATGCGCGGCGAGCTCGAGGGACGGCTGGCGACCGTACGCGCGGCGGTGGCGGGTACGGGGGCCCCACGAGTGGTGGCGCTGCAGCGCCTGGATCCCCCTCGGGTCGCCGGCTTCTGGGTCCCGGAGATGATCTCGATCGCCGGCGGTGAGGACGTCGCTGGCGACCCGGGACTGAACCCGCCGGCAGTCGGCTGGGGCGAGCTGGAGAGCCTGCGCGCCGATGTCGTCGTGGTCATGCCCGAGGGCTCGCTGGGGGACGCGCAGGCGCAGGCAATGGAGCTTTGGGAGCGAATCGCGGCGCTGGGGGCGACCCGCATCTACGCGGTCGACGGCATGACATTCGCCGAGCCGGGACCGCGACTGGTGGAGGGGGTCGAGCTGCTCGGCCACATCCTCCACCCGGACCTCGTTGACCCGCCCGGCATCATCGGCTTCAAGGCGCTGCGGGCGCCGGTGTCCCGGCCGGCTCGCGATACGCACGGCTAGGCGACCGCGAGAGCGCCGGCCACTGCGAGGGCGGCGACGGCGACCATCGCCGCCAGCTCGAGTGGTAGGCGGTAACGGCCGAAATAGCCTTTCTCGCCGGCGATGATGATGAGAGCGCAGATCACCCCGCCGATCAGGCCGCCGATGTGCCCACCGACGCTGATTCGGGGCGAGATGAAGCTGAACACCAGGTTGAAGACGATCAGGAAGCCGATCTCCCCCGCGAGCTCATTCATGCCGCGGCCGCGGGCGATCACGAAGATCGCCCCGGCGAGACCGAAGACGGCACCAGAGGCGCCGATCGTCAGACCGTTCGGCTCGACCAGTAGTGCTCCAAACGACCCGGCCAGGAGCGAGGCGAAGTAGAGGGCGAGGAAGCGAGGCGTCCCCAGCGACGGCTCCAGCAGTCGTCCCAGCACCAGCAGCAAGAACATGTTGAAGCCGATGTGGATGATGCTCGCGTGGAGGAAGCCGCTGGTGACGAGGCGGTACCACTCGCCTTCGGCCACGGACGGCCCGAAGAGACCGAAGTCGGCGGTGAACTGGCTGATTCCGCTCGAGAACAAGCCCCCCGAGCCGGTGGCGATCTGGACCAGGAAGACGACCACGTTGATTGCGATCAGGATGTAGGTGGCCGGCGCCGTCTCGAACCCCGGCGTCCCCGTCGGGTTCCGCACCACCTTCGTCCGCTGGCTCGCGCACTCCGAGCAGCGCATTCCAACCGGGGTCGGCGTCATGCAGTCGGGGCAGATCGGCCGCCCGCAGGAGGAGCAGGAGACGCGGGTCTCGCGGTCGGGGTGGCGGTAACAGGTCTCGGCCATCGGGCTCCGCAGCCTACAATCGCCGCCGATGGAGGCCCCCAGCCCCGCTCGTTTCTTCGCCAGCGTCGCCGGCCCGGCGCTGCTCCTGCTCGGGATCGTCGGCTTCTTCTACACCGCCTCCTTCGACCGGCTGGACGACTACGCGGACGGCCTCGGCGGCTTGCAAGTGAACGGCTGGCTCAACCTGCTCTACCTCGCCGTCGGCGGGATCGGGGTACTCGTGGCGGGCGTCTCCTCCCGTACCTACGCCCTGGCGATCGGCCTGCTCTTCGTAGCGCTGGCGATCGTCGGCTGGGGCAGCGAGTGGCTGAACCTCGTCGTCGGCATCTTCGGGCTGGCGGCAGCAGCTGGGACGAAGCGCGGTTCGAAAGTCGGCCAGGAGACGACTAAAGAACCACGGAACTCAAAGCCGCGAGCGAAGCCCGCTCGTCAGCGCTCGTAGGCCGCTGCGGCTCTGCTGGCGACTGCGGCGGCGCACCTCCAGCAGGACCAGGGCCCCGGTGGCGACGCCGCCGGCGCCGACCGCGACCACCGGCCGCACCCAGTTGCGCGGGTCGCGCAGCGCCCGCAGCTCGGCCTCGGAGAGCTCGTCGGCCCAGTCGGAGAGCTCCTCGGCGGCGGCCTGGGTAACCGCGGCGAGGGTGTCCTCGACCCGGCTCGAGAGCCGCTCCGGCGGCTCGATCGGGCGCAGCGCGTCGCTCAGCAGCGCCTCGACGTCCCAGTTGCCGGTCAGGCGCTCACTCGGCTCCGTCATCTTCCATTTCCTCCTGCAGCTGTTTGATCGCGCGGTGGATCAGCACCTTGGTCGCCCCGTCCGAGCGTCCCAGCGCTCGCGCGATCTCGCGGTTGTCCATGCCGAGGGCGAAGCGCATGATCAGCGCCTCGCGCCGGTCCTCGGGCAGCCCGTCGAGGTGCTCGATCACCTGCCGCAGCTCCTCGCGGCCCTCGGCGATCGACTCGGTGTCGTGGCGGGTGGCGATCGGGTCGGCGTTTTCCAGCGGCGTCTGCGGCCGGCGGGAGCGGTCGCGGTAGTAGTTCGAGGCGAGGTTGTGGGCGATCCTGATCACCCAAGGCCGCAGCGGCCGCCCGTCGGACTCGCGGCGGGCACGATCGAAGTGGCGGTAGGCCTGCAGGAACGCCTGCTCGGTCAGGTCCTCGGCGTCGTGGTGGTTCCCCACCCGGTAGTACGCGTAGGAATAGACGTCGCGCAGATGGGCGCGGTAGAAGTCCTCGAAGGCGCGGTCCAGGTCGGCCTTCGCCGCCGGAGCCAGCTCGGCCGGCTCGACATTCTGCTCGGGGCCGCTCACCGGGCAAGCCTACCCTTGCGCGAGTGCGATCTGGCGTGCGTCGGACCAAGCGCGGCAAGGAACTCGCGCTCCGCGCTCGCACCCCCACCTTCGGCGGGGGGTCGGCCGATAGCAGCGCTATTTGGCCGACTGAGGACGCCGCACCGCGCAGTGTCCGCCGCCGCCAGATCAGGCGGCCTGTCGCTCGCGCTCGACCCGGCGCAGGGTGGCCATCCACTGCTCGACGTCGCAATCGCCGCTGATCAGCGCCGCCAGGCTGGCGAGCGCGTCGGCCTCGACCCCGGAGGAGGCGACCGCCTCGGCGAGGATCGGGACGGTGTCGAGCCCCTCGGAGGCCTGACCGATCTTGCCGGGGATCTCGGCCGCCGGGGTGCCGGTCCCGAGCAGCTCGCCGGCGCGACGGTTGCGCCCGGCCGGGGCCATCATCGTCGCGGTCAGGTCGCCGACCCCGGCGAGGCCGGCAAAGGTTTCGGGGTCGGCGCCGCGGGCGACGGCGTGGTCGATGCACTCGCGCCAGATCGCGGCGACCGCGATCCCGGCGGCATTTAGCCCGTGCGGCTCGGCGGCGGCGGCGGCAAGGGCGGCGGCATTCTTGGCGGCACCCGCCATCTCGACGCCGGTGACGTCGCGGGAGCGCTCGCAGACGAGGCCGGCCTTGTCGAAGACCTCGCCGATCTGCACCCGCAGCTCCTCGTCGGCCGAGCCCAGCACCAGGGCAGCCGAACCGGAGACCGCCTCGCGGGCGTGCGCAGGCCCTCCCAGGCAGGCGATCGCCCGCGCCCGCACCCGTTCGCCGACGTAGTCAGAGGGGAGCTGGCCCTGCGGGCTGATCAGCCCCTTGGTCAGCATCAGGACGGCGCTGCGGGAGCTGACCCGGTCGGCGATCGCGCCGACCGCCTGCGGCAGCTGCTTGGAGGGAATCGCAAGACAGATCAGGTCGAGGCCGGCGAGCTCGATCGCCGAGGCCGGCCGCACGTCGATCGACTCCGGCAGTGGCACCCCGGGCAGGTAGCGGCGATTCTCCCCGTCCTCGATCAGCTCCTCGACCCGATCCGACGTCCGCGCCCCGAGCTGAACCTCGAGGCCACCGCGGGCGAGCAGGACGGCAACCGCCGTCCCCCAGCTGCCGGCGCCGATCACCGCGGCGCGGCGCATCGGCGGCAGCCCACCGAGGTCTTCCCACTGCAGCAGGACGTTGGGCCAGATCCGCGCCGTCACCGTTTCCGCCAGGGCCGGCGAGGGCTCCTCAGCGCGGGGGAAGGTCATCGGCGGCCCCAGCCGCACCTTGCACTTGCGCGGGCGGATCGCCCAGCCACGGCGGACGTGTTCGGTGCCGAGGACGGCGGTCGGGATCACTACCGCGCCGGTCTGCAGCGCCAGCCTCCCCACCCCCCGCTTCGGGTCGGCGAGCGTGCCGCGCCGGATCCGCGTCCCCTCCGGGAAGACGCAGACGGCGCCGCCGCGTTCGGCGATCATCCGCGCGGTCAGCATCGATTCCTCGTCGGACTCGCCGCGGCGAACCGGGAAGGCTCCGAGTCGGGAGAGCATCCACCCCTGCCAGCGCCGCTCGAAGAGCTCGACCTTGGCCATGTAGTTCATCGGCCGCCGCCAGGGCAGGGTGGCGCCGACGACGAAGGGGTCGAGGAAGCTGCGGTGGTTGGCCGCGGCGATCACCCCGCCCTTCGCCTTCCCGTACTCCCGCCCCCGCCGCTCGAGCCGGAAGTAGACGAGGAAGAACGGCACCAGCAACGCCCGTGCAACGCAGTACATCGGCCAGTTGACGCTGTGCCTGCGCGTATAGGCGTGGTAGGAGGCGAGCCGCTCCGGGCTCAGACGTTCAGGATCCACGCGTAGCGCTACACAAGGACCAAGTCACGGTTACGCCACACCCCGGACCGAGAACTGACCCGAAGCGCGCACCAAAAGTGAGACCGCACCTAGCAACCTCAGCGGGGTGCCCAGCGAGTCCGCGCAACATCGTCGTATAGGCGCTCTCACACGGACTCGACGGGAGGAGGGGCGGGAGCCAGGATGGGATGGCGCAATCGGGCGGCTGGCCGAGGCCCAACACGGGGTCGTGGCTTGGCGGCAGCTCCACGCATTGGGCATGGGAAAGGATGCGATCCAGCACCGAATCGCAGCTGGCCGACTGCAGCCGCTGCATCGGGGCGTCTATGCGGTCGGCCACCGGCTGATCCAAAGGGAGGGGCGCTGGATGGCTGCCATCCTCGCCTCGGGACCCGATGCCGTCTTGAGCCACTGGTCCGCGGCGGCACTCTGGATGATCCGTCCGAACTCGCGAACGAGGATCGAGGTCACTGTTCCGCACCGCAGCCGCTCCTCGGACCTGATCCGGCGCCATGTCTCGGAAGTTCCTCCGGACGAGCGGACTGTCGAGGAAGCGATCCCGGCTACGAGCGTGCCGCGGACGATCTTCGACCTTGCCGCGACCGAGTCCAGCGACGTAGTCGAGAACCTCCTGCGGGAGATGGAATTCCTCGAACTGCGTGACCGGCTCTCCGCTCCAAAGCCTGATTGACCGCTACCCAAGGAGGCGAGGCGTCCGCAGGGTGGCAACTGCTCTCAAACGCCTCAAGGACGATCCGCCCGGCAAGAAGAAGTCCCGCCTGGAGGAACGGTTCAGCCCCTTCCTCCGGCGCTACCGCCTGCCCCTACCCCGCTACAACGACCAGATCGTCCTCAACGACGGCAGGCGCTTCGAAGTCGACTGCCGCTGGCCCGGCACCAACCAGATCGTCGAGCTTGATGGTTGGCAGGGTCACCGCACCCGCAGCGCTTTCAGGGAAGACCGCGCCCGCGACCGACGACTGAAAGTCGCCGGCTACTCCGTCACCCACATCACCTGGAACCAACTTGACGACGAACCGGAGGCGATTGCCTCTGATCTTCGGGTTTTACTGGGATAGATAGATCCACTCTAGGTCTGCACGAGTAACCACGGCCCCCGGAACCCGCCCCAGCTCCGACCGCTGGAGCATGGCGTTGAGGGCCTCATCCAGCTTCGTCTCGTCCCGGCCTAAGCCCCCCAGCGGCTCGGGTCGCCCGAGCTCTTCGACTCGCCCCCGCAGTTCACCTACTTCGGTGCCGAGCGCTTGCGCCAAACGCCCGTACACCTCCGGCGCCCGCTCTGCCAGGAACGCCAGGGCGTGGGGAAGCACAGCGGCGTTGGTCTCCGCGTGCGGCGTCCCGCAGACTCGGGCCAGGGTCTGGCAGATCACGTGGTGCAGGCCGAGCCCGGCGGAGTCGATCGCGTAGCCGCAGAGGATCGCGCCGAGGGCGAGGTCGCCGCGATCGCGCTCGGCCCGCTCTTCGTCGAGCGCACCCGCGATCAGCTCCGCTCCCCGCAGCGCCGTCATCTCCGAGACCGGACTCGAACCGGGCAAGTAGAGCGTGTCCGCCCCGTGCGCCAGCGCGTTCATCGCGCTCGCCCGCAGTTGCCGCTCCGGCTGCCCGGTCATCGCCTCAGGGTCGGCGATCACAAGCGACGGTCGGACCATCCCCCGTGCCCGTGCCCCTACTCCCTCAGGCAAACGGTGGATCGCGGTCATCGGCGCCCCGGACAAGGTCGTCGGAATCGCGATGACTTCGGCTCCCGAGATGGAGGCCACCGCCTTCGCCACATCAATCACCCGGCCGCCGCCCAGCGCCACGAGCGGGCGCACTCGCACCCCCTCCTCAGCACGTGAAGGGGGTGCGAGTGCGCCCGTCAACGCGGCTGCGGCGGCCGGAACCTGACCTGACGCCACCAGATGAATCCCACTCGCGGCGGCAGCCAACACCTCACCGTCGGCCAGCGCCCGCTCCGTGCTCAGCAGCTCGAACTCCTCGACCCCGTTCTCGCGCAGGACCTCAACGGCGCTCGCCACACCGCCTCGCCGGAAGACGACGGTGCGGCCGGCGTCGCGCCAGCTGAAGTCCCCCGTCAACCCCGGGCTTTGACCCGCGGGTTGACGACCGGGCGCAGCCTCGGTTCGACCTCCTCGCGCAGGTGCTCGAAGTCAGGCGGCAGCGAGAGCTTTTCGCCCAGGCTCTCGACCGGCTCGTCGACGGTGAAGCCCGGCCCTAGCGTGGCGATCTCGAAGAGCACCCCGCTCGGCTCGCGGAAGTAGATCGAGCGGAAGTAGAAACGGTCGATCTCCGGCGTCGGTTGGGCGCCGCCGGAGACGGCTTTCTCGCGCCAGTCGAGCAGCTCCTCCGGAGTCGAGGCCCAGGCGACGTGATGAACGCTGCCCGCTCCCTGAACTCCGCGCTCGGGCGGCGACTCGTCGTAGATGTAGAGGCCGCCGCGCTGCTCCCCGCGCGCCTCCCAGCCGCCGTCGGCCCGCTCGAACTCGAGCGCCTCGAGTAGGCGCTCGCTCGCCGCCGGCGACGGGCTGTAGGCGCGCACCGCGTGGAACCCCTGCAGCGCCACCTCTCCCGGCACCTCCGGGTGGTCGGCGATCAGCGGCCGGTCGGGCACCTCGACGACGAGCAGCTCATGCTCCAAACCCTCCGGGTCGGTGAAGACGAGGCTGTCGCCGTCGCGCTCGGACTCGGTGCCGTTGGCGCCCAGCCGCTCGGCCCAGAAGTCGAGTGCCGCGGTGGAGGCGACCCGCCAGACGATCCGGTGGACCATCCCGGCGCCGGGTCGTCCCTGCGCCGCCCCCGGGTACTCGAAGAAGGTCAAGTCGGAGCCCGCGTCGCCCGCCTCGTCGGCGAAAAAGAGGTGGTAGACGGTGGGGTTGTCCTGGTTGACGGTTTTCTTGACCAGCCGCAAACCCATCACGCCGGCATAGAAGTCGACGTTGCGCTGGGCGTTCTCGGTGATCGCGGTGATGTGGTGAATTCCCTCTAGCTTCATTGCTCACGTATACCATCCGCGAATGAGCCGCGGACGACGTCGTTTGGTTCGGGGGCTCGTGATCCTCGGTTCCCTCCTGGCTTTCCTCAGCGTCTTCGCGATCTGGACCGAGCGCCAGGCGCTCAACACGGACGACTGGGTCGACACCAGCGGCCGCCTCATCCACAACGAGACGATCCGCGAAGCGGTCGGCGATTACCTCGTCGATCAGCTCTACGAAAACGTCGACGTGCGCAAGGAACTGGAAGAGATCCTCCCCGGTGACACCAAGGACCTCGCCGGGCCCGCGGCGGGCGGCCTGCGCCAGGTCGCCGGCCAGGGCGCCGAAAAGGCGCTGGAAACCTCGACCGCCCAGGAGCTCTGGGAAGAGGCGAACCGGACCACCCACGAACAGCTTCTCGCCGTCCTCGAAAACAAGAAAGAAGCGATCGAAACCGAAGGCGGCGACGTCAAGCTCAACCTCGGCAGCCTCCTCACCAACCTCGCCGAGCAGGTCGGGATCGGCGAAGACCTGGCCGAGAAACTGCCGCCCGACGCCGCCCAGATCGAGATCCTCAAGTCAGACGAGCTGAAGACGGCCCAGGACATCGCGATCGCGATCAAGGGCCTGGCGATCCTGCTCTCGCTCCTTACCTTCGTCGTCTTCGGGGCCGCGATCTACCTCGCCCGCAGCGAACGCTGGGTCACGGTCCTGCTCAGCGGCATCGGCCTGATCGCCGCCGGCTTCGCGGTCATCGTCGTCCGCCACATCGCCGGCGGCATCGTCGTCGACCAGTTGGTCAAGACCGAGAGCGCAAAGCCGGCGGGCGAAGCGGCCTGGTCGATCGGCACCTCGCTGATGACCAGCATCGCCACCACCGTGATCATCGTCGGCATCCTCTTCCTGGTCGCCGGCTGGCTCGCCTCGCCGACCAATGGCGCCCGCACCACCCGCCGCTACCTGGCGCCGGTCCTGCACCTGCATTCCGCCTACGTCTACGCCGGGCTGGCAATCCTCGTCTCCTTCTACTTCCTCAGCGGCCCGACCCAGGGCCTGCGCGCCTTCCTCACCACCCTGATCGTCGCCGCGATGGCCGCCTTCGGCATCCACGAGCTGCGGAAACTGACCGAAGAGGAATACCCGAACGCCAGCTACGACGAGGTCTTCGGCCGCACCAAGGACAAAGTCGTCACCGCCGTCAAGGACGCCAACATCCCCGAGAAGGTCGGCGAGCAGGCCTCGAAGCTGCGCCTGCCGGAGATGCGTAGGCCCGGAGGCGACTCCGACGCCGAGGGACCCCAGGCCGAGGCCCCGACCCGGACGATGCCGGTCAGCGACGACGACGCCCGGCTCGAGCGCCTGGAGCGGCTCGGCAGCCTGCGCGACAAAGGCATCCTCACCGACCAGGAGTTCGCCGCCGAGAAGGCGCGGCTTCTCGGCGGCAACTCATCTGGATCTAGCTGACGGCTACTTGCCGACGGTGATGCGGACCCGCGCACCGGGCGCGAGGACCTTGCCCGGCTTCGGCGCCTGCTTGAGGACCTTGCCGACTTTCTTCGCCGCCGCCTGGACCTTCTTCACGTGGCCGAGCTTGCAACCGCTGCGCTTGAGCAGCGTTTTCGCCTTCTTCAGCGGCTTGTTCTTGATCGCCGGGACGACGCACGCCTGGTAGACGAAGTCGTCGAAACGGGTGTTCGCGCTGGTCCCGGCCAGCGTGGCGACGCTGACGTCGACCTTGCCGGGCCGGACGCTGCTGGGAGTGGTCGCCGTGATCTCGGTGTCCGAGTCGACGGTGAAGCTCGCCGCCGGCGTCGTGCCGAAGATGACCGCCGTGGTCCCGCTCAGGTTCTTGCCGCTGATCGTCACCAGGGTGTTGCCGGTGACCGGCCCGAACGACGGGAAGACGGTGGAGATTTCCGGAGCGGGCTGGATTTCGGCGCTGAGAGAGATCTCCTTGCCGTCGAACGATTCGCTCGGCGCGTGGACGGACCCGTCGAACGGGGTCGGGAAGATCGACGCGTAGCGGGCGCCGGCAACGGTGGCGACGCCGATTTCGTCGGTGTCGTGCGAGGGGTCGATCCCGATCAGGTCACCGGCCTGAACCTTGAGGTTGGTCGAGAACGTTTCCAGCCCGGTGCCGGTCGGGGTCGCACCCTGACTCGTAGCGGTCGCTTCGTAGCTGCCTTTGCCGTCGGGGTGGAGCACCCGCAGGAAGAACGGCCCGCCGACCGCACCCTGAACACGCCAGCGCACGATCGCGCCGCTGGCCGGAGAGGCAAGCGTCGCCCCGGACTCCGGCAGCGCCGTGTTGAAGAGCGTCTGCACCCGTTTGAACGGTTCCGAGGTCGCGCCTTCCGGCAGGACGCTGCCGACGCTGACCACCGACGCCTGCGCCCCGTTGGCCGCCATCAGAGCCCAACCGCCAAGCGCACAGGCGACCGTCACCGCCCAGAGACGCAACCGGCCTCGCTCTCCCCTGCTTACCGTGATCCCTGCTTGTTCCCGCATCTCAACCGCCTCCTAGTTTTCATTGACGTGCCTTGTGGCACTGGACGACGTTTGAGCTAAACGGCCGTCGAGGAGAAAGTTGCGGGGAGTGAAGAAGAACCTGCGTGTTCGATGCTGAAAGCCCCCCGCCGGAATCGAACCGGCAACCTCCTCATTACAAATGAGGCGCTCTCCCAGGTTGAGCTAGGGGGGCAGGGTGGCTAATGATGTCCGTGGTGGACGTGACGTTCAGATTCTTGGGGCCGGACGAGGGTACCGTGCTGACGGGCGCGATCGAGGCCGCTTATGGTCAAACTTATGACGTCCGGTGGGTGTACGACCCGGACGAGGTCGGGGCCCGGATCGGCGCCGGCACCTACGTCTCCTGCGTCGCGGAAAGCCCTGCAGGGGAGCTTCTCTGCCACATCGGGATGAGCCTCGCGGCGGCGGGTGACGCGGTCGGCCACTCGGGCCAGGCGGTGACGCTTCCGGCCGCCCGCGGGCAACACCTGTTCACCCGCACCAAGCGCCACCTGATGGACTGGGCGCAGGAGCGCGGTCTGGCCGGGATGTACAGCGAGGCGACCGCCGCCCACCCTTACAGCCAGAAGGCCAACATCGAGCTGGGGGCGCACGAGACCGGGTTCCTGCTCGGTTGGATTCCCGCCACCGTCAGCAACGATGCCGCCGCCGGACGAGCGGGGCGGCAGTCGGCGGCGCTCTTCTACACGAAGCTGAACGACGGTCACGAGCGCGAGGTCTACGCACCCGAGCGGCACCGCAAGATCGTCTCGCAGACGATCGAGCTCTGCCGGCTCCGCGGCCACGTCACCGAGCCGCCCGCAGGGTGCGAGCTGCCGCCGCGCAGCGAGCTCCACGTCGAGGTCGACCGCGACCACAACCTGGCGCTGATCACGGTCCTGCAGCCGGGAGCGGACCTGGAGCAGGCGGTCGCCGGCGAGCGCCGCCACCTCTTCCACCGCGAGAACCTCGACGCCGTCTACCTCGACCTACCGCTGGAGCGGCCCGCGACCGCGCTCGTCGCGGACCACCTGGAGCGACTCGGCGTCTCCTACGCCGGCGTCTTTCCCAACCACCGCACCGACGGCGACGTCCTCCGCATGCAGTCGCTGCACCGGGTCCGAGTCAAGGCCGACGACATCGCCGTCGCCTCGGACCACGGGCGCGAACTGCTGGATTACGTCCTCGCCGATCTGCCGCAGGTGAGCTAGGCCGCGACCTCTCTGGAGGCCAAATGGGTGCCGACCTTGCGCTTGACCCGCTGCAGGGCGTTGTCGACCGTCTTCGTGTCGCACTCCAGACGCTCGGCGATCACCTCGTAGGAGTGCCCGTCGAGATAGAGCGAGAGCACGCGGCTCTCGAGGTCGGAGAGCACCCCGGAGACGCCGGAGAGGCAGGAGACGAGGCTCTCCAGCTCTTCGGTCGCGATCACCTGGTTGACCGGGTCGTGCACGCTCGGCCCGGGCAGGATCTCGTCCAGGGTGGTTTCCGAGTCGCCGGCCGCGGCGGGGGTCTGGCTGAAGGAGACGTACTGGTTCAGCGGCGTGTGCTTGTTGCGGGTCGCCGTCTTCACCGCGGTGATGATCTGGCGGGTGATGCAGAGCTCGGCGAAGTTGCGGAAGCTCGACTCGCGGTCGGTCCGGTAGTCGCGGATCGCCTTGTAGAGGCCGAGCAGGCCCTCCTGGATCAGGTCGTCGGACTCACCGCCGAGGAGGAAGTACGAAGAGGCCTTGAGCCGGACGAAGCCGCGATAACGACGGATGATCGTGTCGTAGGCGTCGGTCCGTCCCTCCTTGGCGAGGGCGACAAGATAGTGATCATCGAGTTCTACTTGAGGGTTAGGGTGAGAGATGCGGCCGGTGCTTTGAGCAACCGGGATAGGCAATTCTTGCGTAGGCGACGATAGTGCCACAGATCCTTCTCCTTGCTGAAGGGTCGTGGCGCCACTTACCTCCCCCGAGGCGCCCTATTCACAAGGCTTACCTCAACCTGAGGTTCACCCTTATTGCAGCGCTAGTCTTACCGTCCTGCGGTGTTCTGTCAACCCCAAATAGCGACTTTCTGCAACCGCCGTTGCATTTTTAGGTCGTTGGAGGGGCGGGGTGAGGGGGTCCCTCTCCAGGCACATCTCGCTATGGCTCGATGTTGAGTGCCTGGTGAGGGACCCCCTCACCCCGCCTCGAAGGGTCTAGGTGATGCGTTGGCGGGTTGCCTCTGAGAGGAGGGATGAGGCGGCGGCTGAGACGTTTAGGGACTCGATTTGGCCTAGCTGCGGTAGGGCGATGAGGCCGTCGCAGGCGGCGGCGACGCGGGGGCGCAGGCCTTTGCCCTCGCCGCCGAGGACGAGGACGGTGGAGCCGGTCAAGTCCGTCTTCCACGGGGCCTGCTTCGCGTCGGCGTCAGCCCCCCAGATCCAGAAGCCGGCGGCCTTTGCTTCGGCCAGCCAGTCGGCGAGGTTACGCACGTGGGCGACTTCGAGGTGCTCGACCGCGCCAGCCGAGGTCTTGCAGACGGCCGGGGTGACGGGGGCTGATCGGCGCTCCGGGATCACGAGCCCCGCAGCGCCGGCGAACTCGGCCGAGCGGCAGACGGCGCCGAGGTTGCGCGGGTCCTGGACCTGGTCGAGGGCGATCAGCAGCGCCCCCTCCTTCCGCAGCATCCCGACCGGGTCACCGTAGGGATAGGGATCGACCTCCGCCACCACCCCCTGGTGGTCAGGCGATCCGCAAAGCCGCTCCAGCTCCTCGCCGGAAGTCTCCGGCGCGCGCCAGACCCTATGCACCCGCCGCCGTCCCCGCTCCGCCTCTGCAACCGGATTGATCCCGTAGATGAACTGGTTCGCCATCAGGCGCAGTCTGTCATCAAGTCTTCGGAACGAGGCTGGGCCCGTCCGCCGAATCGCGAACCGTCCACCCCATCCCCGCCAGCTCATCTCGCAACTCATCAGCCCGAGCGAAGTCCTTATGCGCCCGCGCCTCCTCCCGCTCCGCCATCAACCCGAGCGCCCGCTCGTCACTCTCAGCACCCTTCTCCGGCTGGGTAAGGGTGCTGAGACCGACGAGCTCGAGCATCTCCGCCACGGCACTAGCTGCCGAATCCTTCGGAACCTCGCCGCGGTTCGCTTCCCCAACCAACTCAAAAATCTCGGCGAGAGCCCTAGGCGTATTGAAGTCATCAGCCAGAGCCTCTCTGAACGCCTCGAACCGGGACCAGGGGGAGGGGTCGCCGGGCCCTCCCCGCAGTTTGCCCGCCGACCCCTCCCCCTGGTCCCGCCCAGCCGCCGGATCAACAGGGTTCTCCCGAAAGAAGTTCCGAAGCCGCTCGACCCTGGCAACCGCTTCCTCCATCTGCCCCTCGCCAAAAGCCAACGGCTGCCGGTAATGCCCAGAGATCAGATAAGCGACCACAGCCTCACGCCCGTAGGTATCGAGCGCAGTCGAGAGCTGAAAGATGTTGCCTTCCGATTTCGACATCTTCGCCGCCCCGGTCTCGATCATCCCGTTGTGCATCCAGAGCCGGGCAAAGGGGCGCCCCGCCCCCTCGGACTGGGCGATCTCGTTCTCGTGGTGGGGGAAGACGAGGTCCGAACCGCCACCGTGGATGGCGAAGGCGGCGCCCAGCTCCTGCTCGGCCATCACCGAGCACTCGATGTGCCACGCGGGCCGCCCGGGGCCCCAGGGCGAGTCCCAGCTGGTGTCCTCGTGGGGCTTGTGCGCCTTCCAGAGGGCGAAGTCGAGGCGATCCTGCTTCAGCGAGGCCGAGCCGGCGTCCTCGCCCTGGTCCATGTCCTCGGGCCGGCGGTTCGAGAGCTTGCCGTAGGCGTCAAAGCTGCGGACGCGGAAGTAGACGTCGCCGCCGGCCTCATAGGCGTGGCCGCCTTGGACGAGCTCTGCGATCAAGGAGACGATCCCCTCGACGGTCTCGCTCGCCAGCGGCTCGGAATCGGGCCGGCCGACGCCGAGCCGGTCGGTGTCCTCGATGTAGGCGGCGGTCATCTCCGCCGCGAACTCGGCCGACTCCTTCCCCGCCTCACGGGCGGCGACATAGATCTTGTCGTTGATGTCGGTGACGTTGACGACCAGCTTCGGCCGGTAGCCCTCGGAGCGCAGGAACCGCGCGAAGAGCGAGAAGACGACGAACGGGCGCGCGTTGCCGATGTGGATGCGGCTGTAGACCGTCGGTCCGCAGGCGTAGATGCCCACTTCTTCAGAGCCCAGGCTCCGCAGCCCTCCGGACAACGTGTCCCTAACCCTCACGCTCCTCATCGCTCAGGAGGATATGCGCAACACGGAGATCCGGGGGACCCCGGAGGAGCCTCCCCAAATTTTGCGACGGAGAGGTCCCCCGGATCTCCGCTAGAACGTGCGGTAGCCGGCGGTGGTCGCTTTGGACTCACCGCTGCGCAGCCAGGTCGGCGCGACCTCCTCGGCCGCTGCCGCCGCCTCGCGGCGGGCCTTGCTGACGCTGGCCTTGATCTCGTCCTCGGTCGCCTCGCGGACGCGCTCCTCGCGGCGCTGCGCCTGCACGCGGATGCGGTCGGCCTCGACTCGCATCTGGTCCTCGGCGCGGGCGCGGGCGGCCTCCTCCGCCTCGCGCTCGACTTTCTCGAGCAGCCGGCGGACGCTCTCCTCGGCCTCGCGGCGGACGTCCTCGGTCCCCTCCATCACCCGGCGCTCGATCTCGGTCTCGAGCCGGACGGCAGCCTCGTGGGACTCGGCCGCGGCGGCCTCGGCGTCGGCGGCCCGCTGCTCGGCGGCGGCGATGCGCCGGTCGGCCTCGGCCTGGATCTGCTGCCGGGCCTCGTCGAGCTTTGCCTTGAAGTCTTCTTCGGCTTCCTTGCGCGCCGTCGCCGACGCGTTCTCCGCCTCGAGCCGCGCCTCCGCGATTGCGCTCTCCGCTCCGGCCTTCGCCTCGGCGGCGGCCTGCTCAGCCTGCGAGCGCGCCTTCGAGGTGTTGGCGACGATCTCTTCCCGCTCGGCCTGAGAGCGCCGCTGCAGCTCCTCGAACGACGTCTCGGCCTTGTCGCGAGCGGCCTCCGCGGCGGCGGCCCGCGTCTCGGCCTCGGTCCGCGCCTTGCGCTCGGCGGCGATCCGCTCACGCGCCTCCGCGGTCACCTTCCGCATCGCCAGCAACGCCCGCTCCTTCACCTCGCCTTTGACGGCTTCGGTGCGCGCTTCGGCTTCGGCAACACGACCCTCGCTGACCTTGACCCACTCCAACGCCTGATCGGCCACGCCACGCATAGCACGCGTCGCCTCACCAACCTGCTGCAACTGCCTCGCGGGGTCACCCATTCCCGCGCAAACTACTACGGGCGCCGGAGCCCAAGCCACCGTCCTCCAGCCCCCAACCGAAGACCCCCGCAATTTACGACGGCCCGCGTTGGAGCCGGGGGAGTACCTCCCCGGACCCTCCCCGCTTTTGTCCGGGGAGGTGCTCCCCCGGCTCCCCCACCTACAACTACGCAGACGTCTCTTTATCGCGAGCGCGCAGGTCCCTCTTCAGCACCTTGCCAGTCGCATTCCGCGGCAGCTCTTCAAGGAACTCGATCTCCCGCGGGCTCTTATAAGAGGCGAGGTTCGCCTTCACATGGGCGGTCAGGTCGCCGGGAGATACCTCGATCCCGGTCCGAACGACGACGAAGGCCTTCAGCCGCTGGCCGAACTCGTCGTCCTCGACCCCGATCACCGCCACCTCCTCAACCGCATGGTGGTCGGCGAGCAGGTCCTCGACCTCGCGTGGGAAGACGTTCTCGCCGCCGGAGACGATCATCTCGTCGTCGCGGCCGTCGATGAAGAGGCGCCCCTCGGGGTCGATGTGGCCGACGTCGCCGCTCGAATAAAGGCCGTCGATCATCTCCTTGCCGCCGCCGCCCGTGTATCCCTCCATCGCCATTTCGTTGCCGACGAAGATGCGGCCGACCTCCCCCTGCGGCACCTCCTTGCCGTTCTCGTCGTAGAGACAGATCTTGGTCCCGCGTGGCGGCTTGCCGGCGGTACCGGGCGCGGCCCGCAGGTCCTCGGGGGTCGCGACGGTCGCGTAGGCGACCTCGGTCGAGCCGTAGAGGTTGAAGACGTTGTCGCCGAAGCGGTCCATCCACTCGATCGCCAGCTCCCCCGGCAGGGCCGAGCCCGAGAGCGAGGTGATCTTCAGCGAGGGCAGGCTGTAGCCGTCGAGGACCTCGTCGGGCAGCGTGAGGATGCGCTGGATCATCACCGGCACCGCAGCGAGGACGTCGGCGCGGCTCTGTTCGACCGCCTTCAGAGTCTCCTCGGGGTCGAAGCGCCGTTTCAGCACCATCGTCGCCCCGGTCGGCAGGCTCATCACGAAGTGGAAGAAGCCCCAGGAGTGGAAGAGCGGGGCGGCGATCATCATCGTCATCCGGCTGCGGAAGGGGATCCTGTCGATCAGCGAGGCGATCGGCAAAAGCCCCTCGGGGCTGGAGCGCTGGGCCCCCTTCGGGGTCCCGGTCGTGCCCGAGGTGAGGATGACGAATTTCGGCTTCTCCGGCGGCGGCTTCAGGTCGGACTCGTCGCCGCCCTGGATCAGGCTCTCCAGCGTCGGGTCGGAAACCTCGCCGTCGCACCAGCCGACGATCCGCTTGACCGAGTCATCGACTCCTGCCAGCAGCTCGCCGAACTCCTCGTCGTAGACGAGCGCCTTCGGCCCCTCGCGCTTGGTCACCTCGACCAGCTGCGGGCCGGCGAACATCGTGTTCAGGTACAGGGCGCTGGCACCGAGCTTGGCCGCGGCCAGCGTCGCCTCGATGAAGCCGCGGTGGTTGCGGCACATGATCCCGAGGCCGTCGCCGGGGCCGATGCCCATCGCGGCGAAGGAGTGGGCGAGGGCGTTCGAGCGGCGGTGCAGGCGCTGCCAGCTGAGGGCGCCGCGTTCGTCGACGATCGCCAGCTCGTGCGGGAAGTGGATCGAGGCGGTGGTGACGCCGGTCGCCGGCGAGGCGCCCCAGCGGAGGAAGGTGGTGCCGATCTTCAGCGCCTTGTCGGGGCGCATCGGCGCCACGATCCCGGCCTCGCGCAGCACCTTCACCTCGAAGATCGAGTCGGATATAGAGCCCCGCAGGCCCGCCGCGCTCAGTTTCGCGTCCGCCATCCCAGCCGGAAGACTATTCACTCTCGACGCTAGCGACCGCCATGCAGGCGATCCCCTCGCCGCGGCCGACGAACCCCATGCCCTCGTTGCTGGTCGCCTTGACGCTGACGCGGGCCGAAGTGGCCTCGGCCAGTGTCCGCTCCATTTCCGCCTTGTAGGGGCCGAGGCGCGGCTGCTCGCAGACGAGGGTGGCGTCGATGTTGATGATCGGGCCGGCGATCGTGCCCACCACCGTGCGCAGGAGGTCGATCGAGTCGGCGTCTTTCCAGGCGGGATCGTCGTCGGGGAACATCGTCCCGATGTCGCCGCCGCCGCTCGCCCCGAGGAGGGCGTCGATCACCGCGTGGGTGAGGACGTCGGCGTCGGAGTGGCCGTCGAGGCCCTGATCGTGCTCGATCTCAACCCCGCCGAGGACGAGGCGACGGCCGGTGGCAAAGCGGTGGCTGTCGTAGCCGAGGCCGACCATGCTCAGCGGACGCGACTGCCCAAAGGCGCCAGGCTCCGCTGGCGCTGCTCGAAGACGCATATCTCTTCTATCCCCAGTTCCTCCATGAACTGCACCGCCTGCCCGTATTCGAAGCCGACCTGCTCGGGCAGGTGGGCATCGGAGGAGAGGGCGAAGACGGCGCCCGCCTCGATGCACATCTCGGCGAACTGGCGCGAGGGGTAGAGCTCGCCGACCGGCTTGCGCAGGCCCGCGGTCGAGATCTCGACTGCGATCCCGCTCTCGGCGATCGCCTCCACCGCCGGCTCGTAGAAGCTGCGCAGGTCGCGGTCGGGGAGGGGCCGGGCGCGGCCCCAGACCTTGACCAGGTCGGGGTGGGCGAGGATGTCGTAGAGGCCGGAGCGGGCGCAGTCGGCGAGCGCCTCGAAGTAGCGGCGCCAGATCTCGTCGGCGTCGCCGTCGCCGTCCCAGACGTCGAAGCCGTCATGGTCGACGGCGGCGTCGCCCTCGCCGACGAAGTGGACCGAGCCGACGACGTAGTCGAAGTCGCGGGCCCCCAGCAGCGAGTCGATCCGCTCCTCGGCGCCGGGGACATAGTCGCACTCGACCCCGAGCCGCAGCGGCGTGCCGCGGACGAACTCGCAGTAGGCGTCGATGTCGTCTTTGGCGTTCTCGACCCAGAGCGGGTGGGTCCAGAGGTCGAGCGCCTGGCGGAAGCGGTAGACGTGCTCGGAGACGCCCAGCTCCTCGATCCCGGCAGCCTCGGCGGCGACGAGGTAACGGTCGACGTTCTCGGCGGTGAAGTAGCGCTCGAATGTGGTCCCGTTCTCGTCCGGGCGCAGGTGCAGGTGGTAGTCGGTCAGCATGGGAGGCCGAGCATAAACTCCGCGCCTTATGAGCCGTCAGCTCCTTTTCCTCCTGCTCGCGCTCGCCGCGGGGACCGCGCTTGCCCTCCTCGCCGGGGCGAAGAACCTCGGCACCGCGCTCGCGATCGGCCAGCTCTGCTTCGCCGCCGTCCTCGTCTACGTCTTGATGCGGGACTAGCCCCGCTCGGCGAGCAGCAGCTCGGCGACGCGGAGGTCCAGTGGGGTCGTCACCTTCAGGTTCTGCTCGACGACCGGGTGGATGAGGACGGTGCCGCCGTTCCACTCGACCAGCATCGCCTCGTCGGTCGCCTCCTGCGGCCGCTCGGCGGCGCCAAGCGCCTCGCGGAGCGCATCGGTCCTGAACACCTGAGGCGTCTGCGCCGCCCAGAGCTCGGACCGATCCACCGTCTCAACGACGTTCCGTGGTTCTTTAGTCGCCTCCTGCACGACTAAGGAACCACGCAACTCGGCCCGCTTGATCGTGTCGGCCACCCGGGCGGCGGCGATGACGCCGCTCGCGTCGGGCTCGGCGTCGAGGTCGGCGACGAGCGCTTCGACCAGCTCCGGCGTCAGCAGCGGCCGGGCGGCATCGTGGACGGCGACGTACTCCGTCCCCACCGCCTCGAGGGCGCTGGCGACCGACTGCGCCCGCGTCTCGCCGCCGGCGACGACGGCTAGGTCGTGCCCGGCGAGCTCGCCGCGGTGCCCAGGCGGCGCCGCGACGACGATCGAGCGGACCGAATCGCAGGCCCGGAAGGCGTCGATCGACCACTCGACCATCGGCTTCCCCGCGACCGGGACGAATGCCTTCGGGCCGCCGGCTCCGAGACGCTCCCCGGAGCCGGCGGCCGCGATGACGGCAGTTACTGCGGAACTTCTAGGCGGACGCAGTGGCGGCGAACCGCTCCTCGAGGAGGCCGTCGAGGTATTCCTCGGCGCCGTCCTCGTCCTTGTCGAGCGCGTACATGAACTCCGAGGCGAGGATCTTCTTCGCCCGGGTGTACATCTGCTTCTCGCCGGTGGACAGGCCCTTTTCCATCTCGCGGATCGCGAG
The DNA here is from genome assembly GCA_035266025.1 of Solirubrobacterales bacterium. GTDB lineage: Bacteria > Actinomycetota > Thermoleophilia > Solirubrobacterales > 70-9 > VAYN01. The sequence continues at coordinate 16,339 of DATFOB010000023.1, read as the reverse complement.
GTTGCGGACGACCTCGGCCAGCTCGAAGACGTCGCCGGTCTTGATCTTCTCGCGGTTGTACTTGAAGCGCCGGTTCCAGTTCTTCGGCATCTCCGAGACGTCGTCCGTGAGGACGTTTGTGACCTTCTTGATTTCGTCCTCGTCGATGATCCGTCGCAGGCCCGCCTTGCCGGCGTTTTCGCAAGGGACCATCACCGTCAGCTCGTTGTGAAGGATCTTGATCGTGAGGTATTCACGCTTCTCCCCCATCAGCTCCCGCGTCTCTTTGGTCATCACCAGGCCCGCACCATGATGCGGGTAAACAACCTTGTCGCCTATCTCGAAGTCGCAGACGTATTCCACGTCCTCCTCGAAGACAGCCTCCACAGTGGCCTCGTCTAGCTCGGAAATCGGTGACTCCTTTCGTTGTTCGACGGCGAGTGGCGCCGTCAGCTCTGCAAGTACCGGTCGACCAGATCAACCTCTTGGAGCCGCCGCAGGCCCTCGCGGATGTCTTTGGACCGCGCGGCCCCGACTCCGTCGACGGCGGCGAGCTCTTCGTCTGAGGCCGCGAGGACCTCGTCGAGCCCGCCCAGCTCATGGGTGATCTTCTGGACGACAAGCTTGGGGATCCGCGGGACCCGGCCCAACACCCGGTATCCGCGCGGCGAGACAGGAAAGTCCAGGGTGTTGACCTTGCGGTCGTAGCCGAGCAGCTCGGCCAACCGACCGAAGTCGAGCACGTCCTGGTGGGGCATCCGACCGAGCGCCTGCAGCACTGAGGTCAGGTTGCCCTCGGAGTCTTCGACGCTGTAGTCGCGGATCAGCGCCGTCTTGTCAGCGGCGACACCGACCATCGTCTCCTCCAGCTGCATCTCGATCAGCCGACCCTCGGTGCCGAGCTCGACGATGTAGCGCTCGACCTCGACCGCCATTCGCGTCACCAGCTCGGCGCGCTGGAGGACCGAGAGCGCGTCGTGGAGGACACCGCCGCCCTCGAACTCGAGCCGGGTCAGGCGCGAGGAAACCTGGTCGAGGCGCTGGCGGTACTTCTCGAGCGTCGCCAGGCCCTGGTTCGCTTTCGCCAGCACGGCGGGAATGTCCTGGAGGATGTACTTCGTCCCCTCGACGTAGAGGGAGACGACGTCGCGGCGCTGGGAGATCGCGATCACCAGCGCCGTCGTCTGTTTGGAGACGCGCTCGGCGGTGCGGTGGCGGGTGCCGGTCTCCGAGCTGAGGATCGTCGGGTCCGGCATCAGCTGGACATTGGCCCAGGCGATCTTCGTCGCCTCGCCGTTGAGGACGATCGCCCCGTCCATCTTTGCCACCTGGTAGAGCATCGCCGGGGTGTAGTCGACGTCGAGCTTGATCCCGCCCGAGAGCAGGTGGGAGATGTCATCGAGGTCGCCTACGACCAGCAGACCGCCGGTCCGCGAGTGGACGATGTTGTCGATCCCCTCGCGCAGCGAGCCGCCGGGGGCGACTACGTCAAGAGCTCTTAGAAGTCGGGGATCTTGGCGTTCCGATAACTCGTGGAGCTCATCCCCAGACAAAGCAGGCATCGATTAAGAGGATGGCAGAAACCGCTCTGGAATGCGGTCTCCTCGATTCCGAGTGGACAGGTCGGGATAGCCTTTGTCAAGCGGGCTTAAAGATGGAAGCGTTTGTGATGCATGTGGTGCTGGTCCAGCTCGGGTGACGGGCCCTGTTCGGTGCCCTGGGCCAAGACCGCTATCGCCGTGCGCGGCCGAAGGATGGGCCCGATATCAGGGGGCTCAGCCCGACACCTATTTCCTGCTCCAACCAGATGGTGGCTTCGGGTACGGTTGCGTTCGCTCGTCAAGGGAAGGAGATTTCGGTGCCTCAAAAGCACCGCCGAGGTGATCGAAAACTGGTTCAGGTCCCACCCCCTGTTCGGCGCGAACACCCAATCGATCCCAGCGGCCGAAACTTCGACCAGTGTCGCGGACGAGATCGCCAAACTTGGACAGCTGAGATCGCAAGGATTGCTCACTGAGGCTGAGTTCGAGGCTCAAAAGGCACGGCTACTTGGTTGAGTAGCCACCTATCGTCATCGAGACCGCAAAAACGCCTATATCGCGGCTTTCTGCGGTCTCGCGAGTTAATGGCCGGCGACGAGGTCGCGCTGGGCGTCGATGCCCCAGCGACTTCCAACCGCCGCCAACTCCGGGGAAAGGAGCCACCTGTCGGGACGCTCCTCGCCCTCGTGTTCGGGGCTGGCGCCCTTCAGCGCCATGGAGCCGGTGTTGTCGCCGATCGCGCGGATCTCCTCGACGTCCTCGGGGCTGAGCCGCCGCTCGGCCGGCAGCGCTGCCAGCTCTGCCCGCTTGTCCTCGATCGGCCGCGCCTCGGGGCCGATCTCCTGGATCAGGGTCGGGGCGACGGAGGCGACCGCGGGATGGGCGAGGTTCCACTGGCAGGCCAGTTGCATCGGGGTCAGCTCCACCCGCTCGGCGATCGGCTGCAGCCGCTCGATCTTCTCCAGCCCGGCCTCAATCCAGCCTTCGGGACGGAAGGAGCGATGGTCGAATTTGGCCAGCTCCATCCCCGGCCGTAGGTCCCCCCAGAAGAGGCCGCCGTAGTCGACGACCCGGGTCAGGACTTTGACCTCGTGGCGGGAGGCGGCGTCGAGGCAGAGCTCGCCGGGCCAGGGCTCGAGCGGGTTGAGAATGATCATCGCCCAGTCGATGCGGTCGCCGAAGCGCTCCAGGCAATCGATCAGGTCGAGGGTGAAGCCGTTTGCCGGCCCCGGCGCGACGCCGATCCGCGCCGCCAGCCCCGCCTCGCGCAGCGCCGCCATCCCGTCCCAGACGACCTCGCTGCCGTAGCCGACGCGGTCGGGGTTGTGGAGCAGCAGCAGGTCGAAGGAGTCGACGCCGATCCGCTCCAGGCTCTTCTCCGTCGCCATTCGCAGGTAGCCCGCGTACTGCTCCGAGCCGCGCAGCCGGGGATCGGTGAAGCGCGGGAAGCCCTTCGGGCCTTCCCGCTCGCCCTCGTAGAAGTCGTGGCCGACCGCGCCGATCAGGCAGTAGTCGTCGGGAGCCACACCCTCAAGCGCCCGGCCGAGGACCCGGTCGGCGTCGCCCTGCCCGTAGGCGTCGGCGGTGAGGACCGTGTCGATCCCCTCCCCCGGCCGCAGCAGCGCCGCCAGCCGGTCCTCCTCGATCGCCTCGCCGAAGTGGAGGAACCGCCCTCCGCTCCAGGTGCCGATCGCGGCCCGGCCCGGCTCTCTCACCACCGCGCTCCGCTCAGGACTCGGCGTCGCCGGCGCCGTCGGAGCCCTCGTCCTCGGGACTCTCGCCGTCGTCGTCCTTCTTGGCGCCGACGCCGACCTTCTCGCGCTTCGGCTTCTCGACCGCTTTGGCCTTCGGCTTCTTCGGGGCGATGATCTCGAGGTCGAGCGGTTTGTCTTCCTCGTCGCCGGCCTCGTTGCGGGAGACCATCACGGTCGAGCCGGGGGTCATCTCGCCCTGACGCAGGACTTCGTCGGCGAGCGGGTCCTCGACGTAGCGCTGGATCGCGCGGCGCAGCGGGCGGGCGCCCATTGAGGGGTCCCAGCCTTTGTCGACCAGCAGTTCCTTCGCCTCGTCGGTCAGCTCCAGCTGCAGTTCGTGCTCGGCGACCTGAACGCGGACGCGGGCGATCATCAGGTCGATGATCTCTTTGACCTCGTCCTTGGCGAGCTTGTGGAAGACGATGACCTCGTCGATCCGGTTGAGGAACTCCGGCCGGAAGACTTTTTTCAGGTCGCTCATGATCCGGTTCTTCATGTCGCCGTAGGACATCCCGGTCTCGTCGGCGACGGTGAACCCGATCGAGGTGTTCTTCGAGATCTCCGAGGCGCCGATGTTCGAGGTCATGATCACGATCGCGTTGCGGAAGTCCACGGTGCGACCCTGGGCGTCGGTGAGGCGCCCGTCCTCGAGGATCTGCAGGAGGATGTTGAAGACGTCCGGGTGCGCCTTCTCGATCTCGTCGAGCAGCAGCACGGAGTACGGCTTGCGGCGCACGGCCTCGGTCAGCTGGCCGCCCTCGTCGTAGCCGATGTAGCCCGGAGGCGAGCCGACCAGGCGGCTGACCGCGTGCTTCTCCATGTACTCGGACATGTCGATCCGGATCATCGCCTCCTCGTCGCCGAAGAGGAAGTCGGCGAGGGTGCGGGCGAGCTCGGTCTTGCCGACGCCGGAGGGGCCGAGGAAGATGAACGAGCCGGCCGGCCGCTTCGGGTCCTTGATCCCGGCGCGGGAGCGGCGGATCGCTTTCGAGACGGCGGTGATCGCGACCTCCTGGCCGATCACGCGCTTGTGGAGTTCCTCCTCCATCCGGATCAGTTTCTTGGTCTCGGCCTCGGTCAGTTTGAAGACGGGGATGCCGGTCCACATCGAGACGATGTCGGCGATCTCCTCTTCGCCCACCTCGGGCCGCCCCTCGCCGTTCTCGCCCTCCGCCCACTCGTCTTCGAGCTGGCGCTTGCGGGTCGTCAGCTGGCGCTCGGTGTCCCGCAGGTTGGCGGCTTTTTCGAACTCCTGGGCCTCGATCGCGCTCTCCTTCTCGCGCCGCGTCTTCTCGATTTCCTCCTCGAGGTCCCGGTATACCGGCGGCGTGCTCATGCTCTTGATCCGCATCCGCGAGCCGGCCTCGTCGATCAGGTCGATCGCCTTGTCGGGCAGGAAGCGGTCGGAGATGTAGCGGTCGGCGAGCTCGGCGGCGGCTTCGAGAGCGTCGTCGCGGATCGTCACCCGGTGGTGCTGTTCGTAGCGCTCGCGCAGGCCCTCGAGGATTTTCACCGTGTCCTCGGGCGAGGGCTGGTCGACCCTGATCTGGGCGAAGCGGCGCTCCAGCGCCGAGTCCCGCTCGAGGTACTTGCGGTACTCGTCGAGGGTGGTGGCGCCGATCGTCTGCAGCTCGCCGCGGGCCAGAGCCGGCTTCAGGATCGAGGCGGCGTCGATCGCGCCCTCGGCGGCGCCGGCGCCGACCAGGTTGTGGAGCTCGTCGATGAAAAGGATGATGTCGCCGCGCTGGGTGATCTCTTTCATCACCTTCTTCAAGCGCTCCTCGAACTCGCCGCGGTACTTGGAGCCGGCAACGAGGGCAGCCAGGTCGAGGGTGTAGATCTGCTTGTTCTTCAGCAGCTCCGGCACCTCGCCTTTGTTGATGCGGGCCGCAAGACCCTCGACGACGGCAGTCTTGCCGACGCCGGGCTCGCCCAGCAGCACCGGGTTGTTCTTGGTCCGGCGCGAGAGGATCTGCATGATCCGCTCGATCTCGGTTTCGCGGCCGATCACGGGGTCGAGCTTGCCCTCCTCGGCGAGGCGGGTGAGGTTGCGGCCGAACTGGTCGAGGAGTTTCGAAGACTTTTTGCCCTCGCCGGCGCCACCACCGCCACCGCCGCCCTGACGACGGCCGCCAGGGCCGGAGAGCATGCGGATGACCTCGTTGCGGATCTTGTCCGAGTCGGCGTCGAAGTCGAGCAGGATGCGAGCGGCGACGCCCTCGTTCTCACGCACGAGGCCGAGCAGGATGTGCTCGGTGCCGATGTAGTTGTGGCCGAGCGAAAGTGCCTCGCGCAGCGCCAGCTCCAGGACCTTCTTGGCGCGCGGGGTGAACGGGATCTGGCCGGAGGTGACCTCCTCGCCGGAGCCGACGATCCGGACCACCTGAGAGCGCACCCTTTCGACGGTGATGTCGAGGGACTCGAGGACGCGGGCGGCCAGCCCCTCCTCCTCGCGAAGGAGACCGAGCAGGATGTGCTCGGTGCCGATGTAGTTGTGCTTGAGCGTCCGGGCCTCCTCCTGCGCTAGGACGACGACCTGGCGAGCTCTCTCAGTGAATCGCTCGAACAAATGAAGACCTCTTCCTGGTTGAACAAACCCGGGATACCCGGGTTTGTACCGCCGGACGCCTTCTTCCCCTTATCGGGAAGCGCCCATCTGTCCCTTAACTCTACCGGGGTCGGATGTCCGGCTTCTGACCGCTTGAACACGCTAAGAGCGGAATTTCACGCAGAACTCGTCGCGTTTACGTGCGCATTGCCGGGAAGAGCAGCACTTCCCGCAGGGTCTTGGCGCCGGTGAACATCATCACCAGACGGTCGATCCCGAGGCCGACGCCGCCGGTCGGCGGCATCCCTTGTTCGAGCGCCTCGACGAAAGCCTGGTCGAAAGGCTGGGCCTCCTCGTCCCCGCGCGCCACCTCGGCGGCCTGCTGTTCGAAGCGGCGGCGCTGCTCGTCTGGGTCGTTCAGCTCGGTGAAGGAGTTGGCGATCTCGAGGCCGCCGACGAAGGCCTCCCAGCGCTCGACCACGCCCTCCTTGGAGCGGTGACGCTTGGCGAAAGGCGAGAGCTCGACGGGGTAATCGAGGATGAAGGTCGGCTGGATCAGGCCGGGCTCGACCTCGCGCGAGAGCAGCCCGTCGACGAGCTTGCCCCAGCCCTCTTTCGGGTCCGGCTCGGTCCCCATCGCCGCCGCCAGCGCCTCCCGGGTCGGGTGCTCGGCGATGTCGATCCCGGAGCGCTCGAGGATCGCCTCGCGCAGGGTGATCCGGCGCCAGGGCGGGGCGAAGTCGATCTCGACGTCGCCGCGCGTCACCTTCGTCGTCCCCAGCACCCGCTCGGCGACCTCGGCGACGACCCTCTCGAGGTCGTGCGCGGTCTTCTCGTAGTCGGCGTAGGCCTCGTACCACTCCAGCATCGTGAACTCGGGGTTGTGCTTGTGGGAGACGCCCTCGTTGCGGAAGTCCTTGCCGAGCTCGTAGACGCGGTCGATGCCGCCGACGACGAGACGCTTTAGGTAGAGCTCGGTCGCGATCCGCAGGTAGAAGTCGCGGTCCAGAGCGTTGTGGTGGGTCGTGAACGGCCGCGCCAGGGCGCCGCCGTAGAGCGGCTGCAGGACCGGCGTCTCGACCTCGACGAAGCCGTGCTCGTCGAACCAGCGCCGGATCTCGGAGATCGTGCGGGCGCGGGTGCGGAAGGTCTGCCGGCTCTCCTCGTTGGCGATCAGGTCGAGCTCGCGGCGGCGGAAGCGGGTCTCGGCGTCCTCGAGGCCGTGGAACTTGTCCGGCGGCGGCCGCAGGCTCTTCGCCAGCAGGCGCCAGTGGTCGATCGCCAGCGAGAGCTCTCCCCCGCGCCGGGTCGCCATCGCCGTCCCCTCGGCGCCGACGATGTCGCCGAGGTCGAGGTCGACGAGGAGGTCGTAGGCCTCCTCCCCGAGCACGTCCTTGCGGGCGTGGAGCTGAATCTGGCCGCTGCCGTCGCGGACGTCGAGGAAGCAGGCCTTGCCGTGGCCGCGGCGGGCGACGATCCGCCCCGCGACCCGGTGGCGGGAATCGGTTTCCATTCCGGCGACGAGCCCCTCGTGCGCGGCGCGCACCTCGGCAATCTCCTCGCGCCCGGAGAACTCGTGCGGGAACGGCTCAATCCCCGCCTCCCGGATCCGCTCCAGCTTCTGGCGCCGGTCCTCGAGGACCTGAGAGAGGTCCGGCTGCTGCTCCTGTCCCTCGGGCTCGCTCATCGGGGCGCGAGCCTAACGAGCCTCAGCTGGATTTCTCGATCTTGGTGATTTTAAGTTTTTTCTTCGGCCCGCGCGGGACCTCGACGGTGACGACGTCGTTGCGCTTTTTCCCGATCAGCGCTTTGCCGATCGGCGACTCGTTCGAGAGCTTGTGCTCGAGCGGGTTCGCCTCGGTCGAGCCGACGATCTGGAATTTCTGCGAGGCGCCGGATTTCTGGTCCTTGACGTGGACGATCGAGCCGAAGGCGACCTCGTCGGTGCTGATCGCTTTCTCGTCGATCACCTGGGCGCGGCGCAGCTTCTCCTCCAGCTGGGCGATCCGCGCCTCGAGCAGGGCCTGTTCGTTCTTGGCGTCGTCGTATTCGGCGTTCTCGGAAATGTCGCCGCCTTCGCGCGCCTCCTTGATCCGGACCGCGACCTCTCGGCGTTTGGTCGTCGAGAGGAACTCGATTTCCTCTTTAAGTTTTTCCAGCCCCTCGGGGGTTATGACGGCCTGACGCACTTGCGATCCTCGCTTTGCAATTGAAAAAGGGGGCTTTTCCGGTCTCCCAGACCTAAAAAAATGCCCTGATGCGCACCCAAACTGCGGTGGCACCCCGGGCAGGGAGCGGGCGATTATAGCGATGGTGGCTGGCTGGCCAAGGTGCCTGTCGCGGCCCCTGGTCCGTGCGCTTCTAGGCGACCTGGACAGGCGATCCAAGCGCGGCGATCAGCTCGCGCGCGCGAGCCAGATCGGCGCTGCGCTGGAGCTCGTCTGCGACCTCCTTCGGCGCCTCCAACCGCTCCACGTACCAGGGGTGGAATTTGCGCAGGTAGCGCTGCGCCCGCTCGGGGCCGAGGTGCTCCTCGGCCCGGTCGGTGACCCAGAGCCACTCGGCAACCATCTCCTCCCGGCTCGGCGGCTCGGTCCGGCGGCCGGTCAGTTCCTCGAAGACCCACGGGTTGCCGAAGGAGCCGCGGGCGATCATCACCGCGTCGGCACCGGATTCCTCGTAGGCGCGACGGGCGGCCTCGGCGCTGGAGAGGCCGCCGGAGACGATCACCGGGACATCGACGCGCTCGACCAGCTCGCGGGTCAGCTCGTAGTCGGGCTTGCCCTTGTGGCCTTTGGTTGCGGCGCGGGGATGGAAGGCGATCGCGGCGACGCCGGCCTCCTCGACGAGGCGGATCGCCAGCTCGAAGCCGGAGCGATCACCGGCCTCGATCCCGGAGCGCAGCTTCACCGTCACCGGCAGGCCGCTGCCCTCGGCGGCGCCGCGGGCCAACGCCAGGGCGAGGTCGGGGTCGCGCAGGAGCTGAGCCCCGGCGCCGGTCTTCCGCACCTTCGGCACCGGGCAGCCCATGTTGATGTCGATCAGGTCGGCGCCGGCCGCGGCGGCGATCTTGGCACCCGAGCGCATCACCTCGGGGTCGTGGCCGAAGAGCTGCATCGAGACCGGGTGCTCGTCGGGATGGATCCGCATCAGCTCCCGCAGCGTGCGCTCGTTGCGGTAATGGAGGGCGAAGCTGGAGACCATCTCCGAGACGGCGAGGCCGGCGCCGTGGCGTTTTGCCTGCAGGCGGACGAACCAGTTGCCGATCCCGGCCAGCGGCGCCAGCAGGACGCGGTTGGCGATCGGGACGCCGCCGATCTCGAAGGGCTCGGTCAGCGCCGGGCGGGCGGTTTCCTTGTCATTGGTTGCGCTCATGGATCAGTCGCAGTCCCTTCAAGGTCAGCAGATCGTCGACCTCGTCGATCGTCTCGGTGAAGGGGACGACGGTCGCGGCGTAGCCGCCGGTGGCGAGCAGCCGCGGGTTGGGCAGCTCGTCTTCCATGCGGCGGACGATGCCGTCGATCAAGCCGGCGAAGCCGTAGACGAAGCCGGACTGGATCGCCGCCCGGGTCGAGCGGCCGATCGCTTCGGTCGGCTGGTCGAGGTCGAGGCGGGTGATGCGGGCGGCGCGTTCGATCAGGGCGCTGAGCGAGGTCGCGAGGCCGGGGCCAATGGCGCCGCCGAGGTACTCGCCGTCGGCGGAAACCGCATCGATGTTGATCCCGGTGCCGAAATCGACGACGACGCAAGCCTCGCCGAAACGGTCGTAGCCGGCGATCGCGTTGACGAGGCGGTCGGCGCCGACCTCGAGCGGGTTCTCGATCCGGATCGGCATCCCGGTCTTGACGCCGGGCCCGATCGTCAGGCAGCCGGCGCCGAGGTAGCGCTCCGCCAGCTCTTCGAACTGGCTGCCGAGCGGCGGCACCACCGAGGAGACGCAGACGGCGTCGATCTCGTCGAAGGACATCTTCGAGAGCGAGAAGAGGCCGGCGATCCGCTCCGCCAGCTCGTCCCCGGTCGCGCCGGATCGGGTCTGGAAGCGCCAGTGTTCGGCGAGGCGCTCGCCCTCGAAGGCGCCGAGGTGGGTCTGGGTGTTGCCGACGTCGACCGCGAGGAGCATGGCGGGATTATCGCGGGCGCCGACTGGCTAGGTAGCCAAACAGGGCCGCTTGCGCTTAGGATCGCCCGATGAAAGCTCGCCTATTCGTGATCCCCGCCTCGCACCCAAGCGTTGCCGTCGAACTGATGCTGAAGCACAAGGGCATCGACTACAAACGCACCGACCTGCTGCCGGTGATCTCCAAGGGAGTGCTGCGCGCGGCCGGATTCCCCGGCGTCACGGTGCCGGCGCTGAAGGTCGACGGCGACAAGGTCCAGGGCTCGCGGCCGATCGCCCGCGAGCTCGACCGCCTGCGGCCGGAGCCACCGCTGCTCCCCGCCGACCCCGCGCAGCGGACCGCGGTCGAGGAGGCCGAGCGCTTCGGCGACGAGGAGCTGCAGCACCCCATTCGCCAGATCCTCTGGTGGGGAATGAAGAAGGACCACTCCCCCTTGCGCAGCTACTCGGAGGGGGCCCGGATTGGGATGCCGATCGGGCTGGCGGTGAAGACCGCGGCGCCGATCGTCGCCCTCTCCGCCCGCTTCAACGAAGCGAGCGACGAGAACGCCCGCCGCGCCCTCGAGAAGCTGCCGGCTCTGCTCGACAAGGTCGACGCTCTCGTCAAGAGCGGGGTCATCAACGGCGAGCGCCCGAACGCCGCCGACTTCCAGATCGCCCCCAGCATCGGGCTGGCGATGACGCTCGACGACCTGCGGCCGGCGATCGAGAACCGGCCGGCTGGCGACCTGGCGAGGCGGTTCGTCCCGGACTACCCGGGCAAGATGCCGCCGGTGCTGCCGCCCGAGTGGCTGGCGCCGCTGCGCGGTACCGCCGCAGCCGCCTCCTAGCGAGCGCCCACGGCCGCCGAACTCGTCGCGCTGCGATCCAGCGCGACCATCGCCCCCAGCGTTCCCGCAACCACCATCGCGGTCGTGATCGCGTAGCTGATCACGAGCTCGCCGGAGCCGTCGTTTTCCCAGTTCAGGCCGAGGACGAAGACGAGCTGAAAGAGGACGGCAGCCGAGGCGCCGACGGCAACCGCGGCGCCGGTGCGATGGGATCCCCAGCGACGGCCGATCAGCCATCCGAGTCCACCTCCGAAGAGAGCCAGGGCCCCGAGCTGGATCATCGCTTCGTCGTGGAACGTCGCGGCCCCTTCCCGTGGGAAGACGAGGGCGCCCCAGAAGAGGGCGCTGAGCGCTCCGGCAACCGCGCCGACGAGGAGGCCTTGCGCTGCCGCCGCCCCTGGCGGGCCGCGCCTCCAGCGCAGCGCAAGCCAGATCGCGAGGGCCACCCCGACCGGGACCACGGCGACGACGCTGTAGGCGGTCAGGGTCGCGATGTTGCCGCCGACCGAGCGTTCGAGGTCATCCCATTCGATCGACTTCAGGATCGGTTCCGCCAGCAAGCGCCCGGCCGCTGCGCTCACCGCCGCCAGCGCCGTTCCCTCGGCCACCAGGTGGAGATCCGATGGCGTCTCTGACCTGACTTCCGGAGCCGGTGCTGGCTGGGCTCCGCCCGACCCCGCGGGCAACAGTTCCTCCAGGCGCCCGAACAGGCGCCCGACGTCGTAGTTCCAGCGTCCCTCGCTCAGCTCCAGGGCGTTGCGGCGGGCAAGGGGCTGCAGATCTTGCGGCAGCTCCTCCTGCCTGGGCATCCGGGCGGAGGAGACCAGCACCGGGATCGGGGTCACCTCCTGCTGCCGCAGGCCGGTTTCGACCTCGAGCCGAACGAAGTCCGCCGGATCGTCGAGTCGCCGCCGTCCACCTCCGTCCGCAGCGGCAGCCCAGCTCGGCCCGATCACCACGATCAGAGCCACGCAGCCGGAGACGACGCTGGTGATCCGCTCGACGAAATCGACCCCTGGCGGCATCTCCACATCCATGAACACGTTCTCCTCGCCGAATCTGGCGACGATCGCGTCGTAGAGCCGGCCGGCATGCGCCGCGGTCTCCTGCCGGCGATAACAGATGAAGACCTTCTGATCTGACATCAGGAAGGTCCGCGCTCGAGACCAGACCGATTTTCTGCTCGGTCTCTCAGAAGCATCGCCGCCAGAGCGGCGCCGGCGATGGCTGCCGTCGCGATCCCGAAGCTGATCGCGATCTCCCACTTCTCCGTGTTCTTCCAACCGGCGGCAATGACGAAGAGGAGCTGGAAGAGGAACCCCCCGGCGGCGCCGGCGAGGAAGCCGAGCCCGCTGCGGCGGGGTCGCCAAAGATGCCCAACCAGCGAGCCGAGGACGCCCCCGGTCAGGGCCAGGGCAAGCAGATCGATGTTGGCTCTGTCCTCGAAGGTCGGCACGCGATCGGGGACATAAACCGCGAGACCGAGGACCAGGCCTCCGAGCATGCCGGCGAGGCCGCCAGTCAGCAGGCCGCGGGCGAGGTTGCGGATCGGGTCGGTTCCCCACAGCCGCCGCGCGAGCCAGAAGGCGAGAGCAGCGCCGACCAGCGCCAGCGTCTCGGTCCGCCTGAGGACGAGGGTCCCGACGTTTTCGGCGATCTCGCGCCGACCTTCATTCGGATGACTGACGCCGCTGGCCGGGAGCAGCTCCCCGAGCAACCGTGCCGGGATCGCGGTCATGGCTGCAACGGCCATTCCTTCGAGCGGCATCCGCCAGCCGAGGGGAATCGTTTCATCCGGCTCCGGCGCCGGCAGCCGTTCCTCTCGCGGACCCGGCTTTGCGTCTGGCAGCAGGTCGGCCAGGGTCTTCGTCAGACGGCCGACGTCGTAGGTCCAGCGGCCGTCGCTGAGCTCGATCGCGTTGCGCCGGCCGAGGTCGCGGATCTCGGCCGGCAGGTCCTCGCGCCGCGGCATCCGGGCGCCGCCAACCAGGACCGGGATCGGGGTCACCTCGGGTCGGTGGAGGCCCGTTTCGACCTCGAGTCGGACGAAGTCGGCGGGATTGTCGATGCGCCTGCGGCCTTCCTCGACGGTCTCGGCCCACTTCGGCCCCATGACGATGAGAAGCGCCACGCAACCGGAAACGACTTCGGTGATCCGACGTTCGAAATCGACCCCCGGGGCGAGGTCGACGTCCATGAAGACGTTGCCCTCGCCGAAGCGCGCGACCATCGCGTCGTAGAGACGCCCGGCATAGGGGGCGGTCTCCTGGCGGCGGTAACAGATGAAGACCTTTTGGGAGGTCGCACTGGGGGGCGAACCGGTCTCGGTCTCGACGCTCATCCGCTGCCCTCGATCTTCTTGCTGTTCTCCTCGCGATTGGCCGCCCAGGCCGCGTGCTCCTGGGAGACCAGGCTCTCGACCCGTTCCGCCAGCAGCACGTCGGGGTCGACCGCGGCGGCATAGGGACCCGCGTGCGAGAGGTAGAGGAATTTCTCGTGCTTGAGCCGCTCGCAGGTGGCCCGGTAGGTGATCCAGTTCTGCTGGTACTGCATCAGCTGCTGCACGCCCTCGATGACGACGATCAGGGCGCCGCCGCCGCCGGCCACCCAGATCGGCGCCGAGATGCTGGCGGCGAAGGGCATCGCCGCCGCGGTGACGATCTGGCAGACCTTCATCGCCTTATAGACGCGCTGGTCGGACTGGCTCTTGCCGTCATACCAGGCAATCTGTTCCTCCAGCCGCTCCCAGGCCGGGCGCACGGGCAGCGCCCCCCGCACCTCGGGCTCGGTAACGATCTCGCTAAGGGAACTCTCCATACCCGCCACCCGGTTTAGAACACCGCCAGGTTTGCGTCAAGAACAGATGAGTATTTAAGGAGTTAAGAGCTTCGCTCTACCCGTTGCCCCTCCGGGAGGGACTCGAGGGCATCGGCCAGGCGCGTCCCGTCCGGGAGCGTCAGCTCCGGGTCGAGCTCGAGCAGGGGGATGAGGACGAAGCGGCGGGTGCTGACCTCGCGGTGGGGAAGGGTGAGGCGGTCGGTGCTGAGCTCGAGGTCGCCGAGCAGGAGCAGGTCGACGTCGAGGGGGCGGGGGCTGTGGCGCGGTGCCTCGAAGGAGCGGCCGCGTTCGGCCTCGACCCGCTTGCAGGCGTCGAGCAGCTCTTCGGGCTCGAACTCGGTGCGGATGCGGACGGCCGCGTTGAGGAAGTCGGGCTGGTCGAGGATCTCGCCAACTGGCTCGGTGACATAGGTGGAGGAGACGGCCTCTACCTCGATCCCCTCTGCTTCGAGCAGCTCGATCGCCGCCCTCAGATGGCCGGCGGGGTCGCCGACGTTGGAGCCGAGGCCGAGGTAGCCGATCCGCTTCTCGGCAGCCAAGCGGCTAGTCCCCGGCTTCGTCGTCTTCTGCGACCGCGCGCTCCTGCGTCACCTCGACCGCCACCTCCTGGATCGCCAGCGGCAGCGGCGGCTCGGGCTTGGCGGCGCGGACGCGGACCGATTCGCAGCCGTAGCGCTCCATCAGCCGCTCCCCCACTACCTGCGCCAGGCGCTCCAGCGTCTTGTAGCTGCGCTCGGTTGCGGCGAGGGTGACGATGTCGCAGACCGCGCCGTAGTCGACGGTGTCCTCGAGGCGGTCGGTAAGCACCGCGTCGCAGTCGGGAACGTCGAAGGAGATGTCGAACTCGAGCCGCTGCCCGACCTCCTGCTCGGCTTCGGAGACCCCGTGATGGGTGTAGATCGAGAGCCCGCGCAGCTCGATTTCGGCGCTCGACTCGATCCCGTTGTCATGGCTCTCCATGGCCTGGACGCTACCCGAGTATCGCCGCGGCCACGGCCAGCGCCTGGCGCATCTCGGCGACGTCGTGGACCCGCAGCACCTCGGCTCCCTCGGCGGCGGCAAGCACCGAAGAAGCGACCGTGCCGCCGAGGCGCTCGTCCGCGGCGGAGCCGTCGAGCTTGCCGATGAAGCTCTTGCGCGAGGTCCCGATCACCAGCGGCCGCCCGAGCTCGTGCAGCTCGCCGAGCCGCCGCAACAGCTCCATGTTGTGGGCAGGGGTCTTGCCAAAGCCGACCCCGGGGTCGAGCCAGATCCGCTCCTCGGCAATTCCGGCGGCGGTTGCCGACTGCAGGCGCTCGGCGAGGAACGCCCTCACCTCGCCGACCACGTCCTCGTAGCGCGGGTCCTCCTGCATCGTCCGCGGCTTGCCGAGCATGTGCATGAGGACGACGGTGGCGCCCCGCTCCGCGCACAGCGGCGCCATCTCCGGGTCACCGCGCAGGGCGGTGACGTCGTTGACGATCGTCGCCCCGGCATCGAGAGCGGCCGCCGCGACGGCCGCCTTGGAAGTGTCGACGGAGATCTCGGAGTCGGCGTCGCTCAGCTCCTGAATGACCGGGACGACCCGCCGCAGCTCCTCCTCGGCCGCAACCGGCTCTGCCCCGGGCCGCGTCGATTCGCCACCGACGTCGAGGATGTCCGCGCCGGCCGCCACCAGCTCGCGCCCGTGCGCGATCGCGGCCTCCGGGTCGAGATAGAGGCCCCCGTCGGAGAACGAGTCGGGGGTCACGTTGACCACCCCCATCAACCTCGTCATGAAGACCTCGGGACTAGGAGGCGTCGCCGCCGGCGAAGCCGGGCCTTGGGCGTGGCGTGGGACGGCTGCCCTCGCGGGCGGCCTTTTCCGGCTCGGGTGCGGGCTCGGCCGGCTTCGACGGAGGCTCCTCCTCATCGACGAAGACCTCCTCCGCGGATTTGCCTTCGAGCAGGGCGATGAACTCCTTGGCATCGATCGTCTCCCGCTCCAACAGCAGCTGCGAGACCCGCTCGAGGTCGTCGCGGCGCTCGTTCAGCAGGCTCTTCGCGCTTTGGTGGGCGCTCTCGACGATGCGGCGGATCTCGTCGTCGATCTCGCGGGCGATCTCATCGGAGTAGTCGGGCTCGGAGCTGAACTCACGGCCGAGGAAGGGCTGGCCGCGGTCGTGGCCGAAGACGCGCGGGCCGAGGCGCTCGGACATCCCGAAACGCATCACCATCTGCTTCGCGGTCTCCGTCACCTTTTCGAGGTCGTTCGAGGCGCCGGTGGTGATCTCGCCGAAGACGATCTCCTCGGCGGCGCGGCCGCCCAGGGTCATCGCCATCGTGTCGGTCAGCTCGGCGCGGGTGGTGAGGAACTTGTCCTCGGTCGGGAGGCTGATCGTGTAGCCGAGGGCCTGGCCGCGGCTGATGATCGAGATCTTGTGGACGGGGTCGGTGTTCTCGAGCAGCTGCCCGACGATCGCGTGGCCGACCTCGTGGTAGGCGGTGATGAGGCGCTCCTTCTCGCTCATCACGCGGGTCTTCTTCTCGGGGCCGGCGATCACGCGCATGATCCCCTCCTCGAGCTCCTTCATCGTGATCTCGCGACTGCCGGAGCGGGCGGTCAGCAGGGCCGCCTCGTTGATCAGGTTGGCGAGGTCGGCGCCGGTGAAGCCGGGGGTCTGGCCGGCGAGCGTGTCGAGCTCGATCTCGCGACCGAGCGGCTTGCCGCGGGTGTGGACCTCGAGGATCTTCTTGCGGCCCTTGCGGTCGGG